>CAYONX010000020.1:59335-60455 GCA_964405425.1 uncultured Pirellulaceae bacterium
CTGTTGAGGATTAAAAAATTGATCGCCTCGCTAGCATGGATGCTCATGCCTGCGGAGTAATTTAGACGGGTTTGGGAACAGTTGATTGAATCTGAAAGTGCCTTCGCCCGGTTCTGAATTTTTGGTGTATCCAGTTATCTCGGCAGTCTCGGTGACCCACGTTTTGGCTATCCTGACCGAGTTGCAGAACGTTGCAGCGCACCGATTGCGAGTGCGATTGAGAGCCAGATGAACGGGGGTGTAAAGAACACGTGATTACAAAGTCGGATAGTTGTTTACGCACATTCGTCGTGACACACTTGTCCAAACGATTCGCCTGGACTGTGTTAATTGTCGCCAACAGCGGCTTTTCTGGACTGTGTATATTTCCAGATGCGTGGTAGTTCCTTTTGCAAGACTTTTTCATCGTCGCCATTGAAGCCTTTATTTTTGAGAGGTGCTCCAAGATTATGTTTATAGAATTCTCTTATTGCTGGTATGTCGTATTGCATTTTATCGATTTCCGGACGACCCAATTCGAATATCGTTTGCGAGAAAGCCATTTCCGAATAGTGAATTCCCTCAGGCGTTAGTTTACAGTCAACAAGCGAGTCTGGGTCATTCACGATTTGGGTGTAATCTTTCTCGCCCATCATGATTAGATAGTCCCGGAAATCCATAAATGAATCGTCGCCACAACCCTGGTTAAGCGTATACACAGCGCTCCACAACTTCATGTCGTAAGCATGAGCCATTCGTTCATTGAATCGTTTTGCAAACCGCCGAACATCGTCATCAGAAAGCTTTCCCAGTTCGGTAACCAGTCCTTTGCGAAGCTTGTCATCTGAAGTGCCATGTTTTCTGGCGTCGTCTATGACCTTCCAAAATTCTCGCTCGGACATCAAAGCTGATTTTGGATAAAAATACTCTCGAATCTGGTTGTGAGTCAGTCCGAGTAATACACTTACGGCCAGGACTGCAAGGAGTATGGTGAGAACTCCGAATTGCATTCGCATTGCTCAGATCCTGGCTCAATCATGTTCTGATTCTCGTGGGATTTGAGCATAACATCATTTTCCTGCTAAACAACATCTTGGAGCGAACTTTGCGTGCCTTCGATTTGACTGAAGCAGATTCGAGG
>CAYONX010000021.1:0-60255 GCA_964405425.1 uncultured Pirellulaceae bacterium
TCGAATGTGTGCTGTTGCGCGATGGCCAACGTAGATCCATCTGCGTTAGCAGCCAGGTCGGCTGCGCGATGGGCTGTGTCTTTTGCGCAAGCGGCTTGGACGGAGTCGAACGGAATCTGACGTCCGGCGAAATCCTGCAGCAGATGATCCGCCTGCAACATCTGCTTCCTGAAGATGAACGACTAAGTCACATTGTCATGATGGGTATGGGTGAACCGCTCGCCAATTTGGACAACGTTCTCGAAGCATTGGGTTGGGCCAGCAACGAAAAGGGACTTGGGATCAGCCCTCGTCGAGTTACCATTTCAACCGTCGGGATTCCTGCGGCAATCCGGCGGCTTGCAGAAAAAGATTGTCGATTTCACCTGGCCGTTTCGCTGCACGCCCCCAATGACAAGCTGCGAAACCAAATCGTTCCGATCAACTCAAAAGTTGGCATTGATGACCTGCTTAGCGCTGCAGATCATTATTTTGATGTTTCGGGTCGCAAGCTGACATTCGAATACGTGTTGCTAGCCGATATCAATGACTCGGAAATTCATGCTCGCCAGCTGTCCAATCTATTACAGGGAAAAATCGCTTTCCTTAACGTGATTCCCTACAACCCAGTTGCCGGCCTGCCCTACCGAACTCCATCGCCTGCATCGGTTGCTCGTTTCCGAAAAACCGTTGAATCGGCGGGCATCGTCGTAAAATTTCGCCAACGAAAAGGGGACCAGATCAATGCCGCTTGCGGCCAGCTACGCCGCAAAACCGTGCAATTACAGGCCAAACCTGCGACGTAGACTTTCGATAGCTAAAATAGAAATTGAATGCGACAATCGAAACCATTGCGCCGTTTGTTTGTTTACTTATAAGTCCACATGCGACGGGGAACGTCGTTTCAGATTTTTTTGAACAGGAAGTTTTCGTTGACCTTAAGCGATTCCGCCATCCAGAAAGCTCAAAAGTACGAATTGTTGGACCCTGACGTCCGGCTGATGCTGAAAGTGCGCGATGGCAACGCAGCGGCGTTCGAAGAAATCGTCGAAAAATACCAAGCTCGATTGGTTGGGATCCTTGGTCACATGATCACCAACCGCGACCAGGCTGAAGATCTTGCACAAGAAGTCTTTATGCGAGTCTACCGAGCGCGTGAACGATATGTCCCGGGTGCAAAATTTTCGACATGGCTGTTTACCATCGCCCATAACGTCGCCAGCAATGCTCTGCGAAAAAAATCGCGACGTAAAGAAGTGAACTTAACCAATTCGCCCAGCGGCAAAATTCCTGTTCGACCACTCGATAGAATGGCCAAAGCCAAAAGTGGCTTGATGCCGACGCGTCAAGTCGATCGAAAGGAAATGACCGTCATCGTCCAGCAAGCAATTGCTACGCTAAACGAGCGGCAAAAAATGGCTTTGCTGTTAAATAAATTCGAAGGCATGAGCTATATCGAAATCGCCGAAACGATGCAGTTGACCACTCAGGCCGTAAAATCACTGCTTTCACGAGCCCGCAACAATCTGCGTGAAACTCTGGAACCCTATTTGGATTCAGGTCATTTGCCTGTTGGCGGAATCGTCTTTGATATCCCCAAAGGAAAATTGGATCCTACTGACACGGAAGAATTCAGGACTCAGCAGCCATGAACAGCAACCCCAGTGAATCTTCGATCATGCTGCAGCTAACCGCCTATCTGGACGGCGAACTTGGCAACAGCGAAACACAGCAAGTCGAAGAGCGTCTGGCAACGGACCAGCAATATCGAAGCATAATGCAGCAGCTGCAAAAGACCTGGGACGTGCTGGATATTCTTCCAGCTTCCCAGGCCAATGAATCGTTTACGCAAAGCACGATGAAGATGGTCGTTGACGATGCGAAATACTTTACGCAAAAAAAGAGCCAACGCTTCTGGACGTGGCCGCTTAGAATACTCGCCTTAATTCTTGTCCCCGCCGCGGCATCGGCCGGTGCATTCCTGGCCAGTCACTACGTGCAAGACCGTCCGAATCAGGAGCTGCAGCAGGACCTGGATCAGATTCGAGACTTTGATATCTACAACAAAGACAAGAATGTATCCATCGAATTTCTTGAATTGCTCGCTACCGAAACTTCCCGGCTGAGCGTCTCCGACGACGGCGTGGTGGTTGCCGATGGACTGGCGTCTGGATTGATTGGAGTGACTGAAAGTCAGGAGATGGAAAACGAAGAACGGTTTCGCAATTTCGCCAACCCACCGCTAACCCTTACTGATCTGGAATCGCTCGGCGACCGCGCAAAAAGCCAGCTGCGAATCAATCGAGCCAATTTTCAACGAGCCAGCCCCGGCGAAAAGCAACGCGTTGCGAATTTGCTTGCCGATATTAGTGCTCATGAAGATTCAGACAACTTAAAACGAGTTCTGTACCAGTACTATTATTGGCTAAACAAAATACCAGAATCCGACAAAGCCGAACTTTTGGATCTTAAGCAATCGAAGCAGCGGATCGCCAAGATCAGGAGTATTGTAGAAGAGCAAATTTACAACAACTTCGAATTGCAACTACCGAAGCAGGACTTTGAGATTATCAAGTTAATGCTGTTGCGCACGGTGCCTGTCCGCGAAAAAAAGATTGAGCAGATCTTTTTGGACAAGATTGGGTTTGAAAGATATGCAGAAATTGGCTGGCTGGCGGAAAAGCAGAAAAACCTGTCCGCCCAAATGCGTAACGTTTACACAACAGGCCTGCTACTGAAAGAATTGAATAAATCATTCCCCGAAGTGATCGAAGAAATTGTTACTCAGCAAGATACACTGCAAACCAAAATGCTCCTCTCCGATGACGCCAAAATGGAATTGGAAAGAGGAGCGATTCTCAGGCTGTCACTTTCTTTGGATGGTGAATTGAGTCAGATTGAATCTGAACTGATCGCTAACTGGTTACTGGCAGTATTCGATGCGGTATTCGATCCAGTCACTCCAACTAATCTGATTGACGTCTTCAACGAGCTGCCGAATTCTGAACAAGATCAACTGAACAATGAATTTCCTGCCGATCGCGAACGGATCCTCCGTCAAAAATTCAGAAAGAATTATCTAACCAATTCGCAATAAATTAAATTGCTCTGGAGTCGGCCCAAAGACTGTCCTCGGTCAAGAATCTCGCCCTGAAATCCATCAAATCCGTTATTTCTGTTAATTTACGGTGAAACTAGCAGCCGTCTTCTTCTTTCGGAAAATGTGAAACTTTTCAGGGCCTAGAATTGTCTATAATTCTTTACGGCTATAGCGGATTTGCGGGAACACATTGCCGAGACCCGCAATGCGTTCACAAACTGTTTTGATTGTTAATTTTCATGGCGACCCAACTGGAAAAACCCAAGCAGCGCACTCAGACGGCCAATTCGTCGCGCATCGACGGGTACGTCAAAAATCAGCTCAAAAAAACAACTCAACAAGTTCGCGTATCTGACATCGCCACCGGTTCATTGACCCTGGCCGTTTTCTTAACGGGATTCTTTCTGACAGTGGCCATTGTCGATGCCTGGATCTGGCCGCTGACCATCACCGCACGAATCGCAGCCTTGGTGATTTTGATCGTCGGCACCGCATCCATCGCATGGTTTCAATTGTTGCCTTACTTCTTCAAGAAGATCAATCCGCATTTCGCAGCCAAGATGATCGAAGAAGCGAAACCAGAATTCAAGAACAGTCTGCTTAATTATCTGTCGCTGAAAAAGAACCCTGCAGAAAACAAAGTCCACCGTGCGGTCTTGGGCGAAGTATCCAAGAAAGCCGCTACCGATCTTTCTACGATCACTCCGGAAGCGGCCGTCGATAAATCGAGCCTGATTCGAGTCGGATTCATTCTGGTCGCTTTAGTCGCCGCGATGATTGCATATTCGATTTTTTCACCCAAGAATCCTCTTCCGACTTTCATGCGAGTCCTTTCGCCGGCCTCCAAAATTTCCAAACCGGCCGCAGTTTC
Organism: uncultured Pirellulaceae bacterium; assembly: GCA_964405425.1. Taxonomy (GTDB): domain Bacteria; phylum Planctomycetota; class Planctomycetia; order Pirellulales; family Pirellulaceae; genus Mariniblastus. The sequence continues at coordinate 3,951 of CAYONX010000021.1, forward strand.
GATCGAAGTACTCACACCTAAAGACGCGGATGTCTTTTTTGGCGACAAGCCAGAAATCACGGCAAAGATCAGCGGAGTCACTGACAAGGACGAAGTTCGAATCGTTTACTCATCGGTCGATTCGCAAATCGTAGATGCGGTTGTCACCATGAATTCGACCGACAGCAGCACCTTCTCAAGGATCCTGGAAAACGGGCCATCTGGAATCCAGCAATCATTGACCTATCATGTCGAAGCCGGCGACGGCGTTTCGCCCAAATACAAAATCAACGTCCGCCCCAACCCGTCGATCACCATTCAGTCCATCCATATCACGCCGCCAAAATACACCGGACTGCCTGAACAAATCATCGAAGGCCAAGGCGAAATTCAGGCGGTCGAAGGATCGCAAGTCGAAGTTTCCGTCCTGGCAAATTTGCCAATTGAATTGGCTTACATCGTTCCACTGATCGCAAAGCACACATCGGCTGACAACAATCAATATCGCGAACTGCGCACGATCCAGATGAAATCCGAGGATCAACAAGCAGTCGGGCGAATGAAAGTCGCCCTGAATTCCAACCGGGATCGCGCTCTGTTCACGCACTACAAAGTTAACTTTCTCAGTAAAGACGATTTCAAGAATGAGCGTCCGAATATTTATCCTGTTCGCGTGATCGCTGATCTGGCTCCCGAAATTGAAATCGTTTCGCCCGCCACAAAAGAAGTAACCGTGCCGGTCAACCAAGCGTTGCCGGTCGAAATCTGGGCGTCGGATCTGGATTACGAATTGTCATCGATCGACATGATTGTCGATCATGACGGTCGCCAGATCCTCGAACAAAACCTGTTCAGTTCCCGGCAAGACAAAAGAGCTGGTGAGCGTGCCCAAGTCCGCTCATCGCTTACACCAAGTGACATCGGTCTAAGAGCGGGCGACAAAGCCATTCTCTACGCAACCGCCGCCGACAATCGCGTTTCAACTGCCAGCGATCTTCCCGATCCAAACGTCACGCGAACAGAAAATTACACGTTGATCATTACCGAAGCTGTTGAATCGCCTGAACAGAAGCAGCCTGAACAAAACGATCGCGAAAACACTGACGATCAGACCGATGAGCAATCTGGTGATCCGCAAGGTCAGAAATCGTCACAAGAAGGCGACCAAAGCGAAACGTCTGACGAACAAAATTCAACCGACGACTCTCAGGATGATCAACGTTCTGGGGACACTGGAGATAGCGGCGAACCATCTGATTCAGGTTCCGATCCTCAGTCAGGTGAAGAAGGAGATTCAGGCGACCAATCTGAATCGTCGCAATCGGGCGACCAGAACCAAACGTCAGACGGAAATTCTGACAGCGAAAAACAATCGGAATCGTCCGGCGAGCGCAACGATGAATCCAATTCGGAAAACGGCGACGCATCAGGAAATTCTGATCAGGCATCCGATCCGAATTCGGATCCCCAATCCAGAGACGGAAGTGAAGGCGATCTGACCGATGCGCAAGATCAAGGTTCACCCGACGGCAACGCTGACAGTTCCGGAGGCAGCGAACAAGGCGGCACGAACCAACGCGGCCGACAAGGCTCAGACAACAATCAAAATCTCGATGGCGAAGCAGGCGGAGACGAATTCCGTGACGATTCTCTTGAAGACGGTGAGCAACAGCCCTTAGATCAAGATGCTCATGACGGCGAAAAATTTGAGCGACTGAAAGAATACTTCGAAAACCAAAAAAACCAGAATCGAAACCCTGGCGACAATAACCAGAACGACAACCCGTTCGGTGACCCAGAATCTCAGAACCAGCCCAACGGCGATCAAGAGCCCGCAGTCAATCCAGATAACGATCCGAACAATCAACGCCCAACGCAGGCTCCCGAAAATCCACAAGAAACACCACAATCGGATTCGCAGACCGAAGGCGCTAGCGCCGGCGATGCAGGCGACCAGCAAAACCAGCCTTCTGAGAATTCGAACGCTCGCGGCGGCGATCAACCTCGCGATCAAGACTCAAACCCGCAAGAGTCTCCTGAAGGTGGTGGCGAAAATTCGCAAGATCCAAATCAAGATCAAAACAGCCCAAGTAGCGAAAATGGCCAATCGGGCTCAGGCGCCGAGCAACAAAACCAGAACCCAAATTCTGAGCAGAATTCGAACCCGCAAGAATCAAACTCTAAATCCGATTCCCAACCATCCGGCGAATCAGAAAAATCTAATTCCCAGCAGCAGCCATCAGGCGACTCGCAAGAAGGTTCGTCGCAACAAGAATCTTCGCAATCCAATTCACCAGGCTCCGAATCTCAAGAATCTGAATCGGGCAAACAGCCCGGACAGCCTTCTGAAGGTACACCATCCAATCAAAACGATAGTGGAAACACCGACCAATCAGGCTCCGAACCGTCTGATTCCGAATCAGCTTCCCAGTCTCAACCTTCAAACGCTTCATCATCCGGTGACGATGCCCAAAATGCCGGCAGCCAAACTAACGAGTCGAGCGATTCTGAAGTTTCTGAAAAAGCACGTCGCGGCGGCACATCCGGGGACACCACCACCCCGGGTTCGGATCCGCCAGATTCAGGCACTCCCAATCAGGAAAAAGCGAATCTCGAATACGCGAAAAAAGTCACCGATCTGGTGCTGGACCAACTAGAGGATCAAAAATACGATCCGGATCAAGAATTGCTGGACCAGATGAATTGGAACCAACAAGATCTGGATAAGTTTTTGAAAGAATGGCAAAAAATGAAGGCCAACGCGGAAGCAGGTAATCCAAAAGCAAAACAGGATTATTCTCAACGACTGGAAAGCCTTGGCATCACTCCAAAAACCAGAAGCCGCAAAGCCAACGTCAAAAAAGATAAAGAATTCCGACTCAACGAAAACGGTGCCGTCGATCAGGTTCCTCGGGAGTACCTCGAAAAATTCAACTCGTTCTTGAAGCGTCGCAATCGCTCAAAACGAAACTGAATATCACAGAACCTCTTATATTTGGCCACCAAGTGAATTCAACTTGAGTTCCTGCCACGCGTCCGATTCCGCATTTCGCACGAACCTTGAAACACGAATCGGCGTATCAAGAATTGGAGCAAGCCAAGCCGACAATCGGCGGTTCTCGCACGATCTTCTGGTAGAATTCTCAGGCTAACGCTCGACATAACGTCCCTTTGTGCACAAAATCATAGGCTATTGAACCTGGTAGCCCCATCCCCAGAGTACATCCATGTCTGACGAACAGACAGTAAGTGAAAACGACAACGAAGTCGCAACACAAGAAAACCGAACGCCGATGATCGAGGCCGAGCGGTTGTCGAAATTTTATGGCATTTTCGCGGCCACTCGCGAAGTTTCCTTCAAAGTTTATGCCGGCGAAGTCGTCGCGTTTCTGGGGCCCAATGGTGCCGGCAAAAGCACCACGATGAAAATATTAACCGGCTATCTGGCTCCGTCTGAGGGCACGGCCCGAATCGCGGGCCACGACATGTCGCACGATCGACTGGCCGGCTCCAACAAGCTTGGTTATCTGCCAGAAACTGGACCGCTCTACCCGGACATGACGCCATACAGTCTGCTTGACTTCTTTGCCGAAGCTCGCGGGATGAACAAAAAAACGAAGCTTCGCCAAATCGAAAAAGTAGTCGGATTGTGTAGCTTAAGCAGCGTCATCTACAAACCCATAAACAAGCTTTCCAAAGGATATCGCCAGCGTGTTGGCATGGCCCAGGCGCTTTTGCACGAACCAGAGGTTTTAATTCTTGACGAGCCAACTTCCGGATTGGACCCAAACCAGATCCGTGGTGTCCGCGAAACGATGAAAAAACTTGGACAGGAAAAAACCATTTTGCTTTCGACTCACATCTTACAAGAAGTTGAAGCGATGGCCGATCGTGTTGTACTGATCAACGAAGGCCGTAAAGTTTATGACGGGCTACTCAAAGATATCGACCCTGACAATATGGGACTGGATTATGTGTTTGCCAAACTGACCGGGCACGACCCTGAATCGGGAGTCCGACTCGATCCTGAAAGAACAAATGACTAAAGTGGCCTCGACCAAATTCAGAACAAAATAGAAAAAAGTAACCCATGCAAAATTCATTTTTCCCGCTGCTGGTCGAATTTGTCTACATGGTCGTGGTCAACATCATTTTTGTATTGGTGTTGATCATCTTGATGTTGCCGTTGGGCATTTGGCGACAAGCTGCGTTTGCCGTCATGAAACGAAACTTCGTTGGTTATTTCAGCAACCCGACCGGGTACGTTTTTCTGTGTATCTTTGTCTTGTTGACTTCTTTCGCCGCGTTCTGGCCGCATGAATTTTTCACCACTAACCTTGCCAACTTTGACCAACTGAACAAGTTCCTGCCTTATATCATGCTGGTTTTTATCCCGGCGATCACGATGAGTATCTGGGCAGAAGAACGCCGGCAAGGGACCGACGAACTACTGCTGACTTTGCCAGCCAAAGATTTCGATATCGTCATTGGTAAATATTTTGCAGCCGTTTTGGTGTTTACGGTTTCGCTTCTATTTTCGCAACTTTCAAACTACGCGGTCCTGCTGGCAATGACCGGCGGTCAACTCGACAGCCTCCTGTTGTTCTCGACTTACCTCGGCTACTGGTTCGTGGGCACTGCAATGTTGTCGATCGGCATGGTCGCATCGTTTTTGACCAGCAACTTGACCGTTGGGTTTATTTTTGGTGCCGCATTCAATGCCCCTTTGGCATTCTTCTCAAACTCAGACGTCATCCTTTCCGATTCATCATGGATTCAACGGCTTTTTGATTGGTCGTTGCTTCAGAGATTTGAGCCGTTTGGGCGAGGCCTGATCAGTTTGCCAAGTATCTTCTATTTTCTGGGCATTGTTGTTCTTGGGATTTACCTCAGCATGATTCTGATCGGGCGTCGGCATTGGCTGGGAGGCAAAGATGGTACGTCGATGCTTTGGCATTATCTGGTGCGTGCCGCCAGCCTGGGGGCGATGTTGATATCAGGTGTGCTCGTCGCCCAACACAGTCCGCTAAACAAAGTTCGAATGGACATTTCGCGTGAGAAGGTCAGCACCGTTTCCGATACCACTCTGGAAATCCTGGCAAAATTGGCTCAAGACGAAACGGCACCAAAAATCAAAATCAATGCCTTTGTATCCAACAACATTCCAACTGAATACGTCCAAACAAAATACGATCTGGTTAACTTGCTTCGCGAGTTTGATGCATTGGGTGGCAATCGCGTTTCGGTGAACCTGTATCAGGGCATCGAGCCAATTGGTAAAGATGCGATCGACGCCGAAAAGAAATACGGTATTCGCCCCAGAAAAATTGCCAGCGAATCTCGTGGTGCCCAAAAAGTTGAAGATGTTATTCTGGGTGTAGCTTTCGAGTGCGGTTTGGAAAGGGTCGTTATCCCGTTCTTTCCCTACGGCATGCCCGTAGAATACGAACTGATGCGCAGCATCAACACCGTTTCGCAATCGGAGCGAAAAACAATCGGCATCCTGGATACCGATCTGTTTATCGTTGGCGGCAACATTCGGACTCGCGAAGGCAATCTTCCGATCCCGACACTGAAAATTGTTCGAGAACTTTCTAAACAATACAATCTGGAAATTGCTCGTGACACTCGCCAGGAGAATTTGTGGCTGGAAAGCGAAGAAGGCGAACCGGAAAAACGTCGCTACGACCTGCTGCTGGTAGCTCAGCCTTCGACATTGTCACCCGTTGAAATGACGAACTTGATTGCCGCCATTCAATCTGGTCAGCCAACTGTCATTTTCGAAGACCCGTTTCCCAACCCGGAAAACTTTCGCCATCTGCAAGGCCGTGGAACGCTGTGGCCACGCATGATGAATCGTGGCGGAGCCGGAACGGGCGATATTCGCAAACTTTGGGATGCCCTTGATCTGGACATTGACACCGTTACTCGCGACCAGCAATCCTCTCCCTATTTGGTTTGGCAACTGGCTTCGGAAAACCCTTACACACGTGATGCTGTTTTGAATCTTCCAGAACGTCTGGTCGTTCAGGAATTACGAGACGATATCGATCCGCTATACAGTAAGTCCCATCCGGCGACTCGGGGGATTGTTGAACTTTGTTTCCAATACTCAGGCTATTTAAGCGAGAAACCGAATTCTTCACTGGAGTTCGATTACCTTGTAAAAACCGGTAAAGCTGGTCGATTGCCGCAACTTGAATTCTGGGCCGCCATTGCCCAACTCGGAATGTTCAACCCACAAACCGAATCCGCGTTGCAAACGCGTCGGGGAAATGCTGATCGAGAATTCCCCCTTGCCGCTCATATCGCTGGAATCAATTCCGCAAAAGCGGTTTCAGAAAAACTTCCCCTTGCCCGATCCAACACCAACGTCATCTATGTCTGTGATGTAGACGTTTTGGCAGATTACTTTGTCGACATTCGAAACAATCCGATCCAGCGTGGAACTTCTTACCGTTTTCAAAACATGGCATTCGTTTTGAATTTGGTCGACGCCATGGTCGGCGAAGAAACTTACCTTGATTTGCGCAGCCGAAAAATTCGACACATGACGCTTCAAGTCGTTGAACAAACAACCGAAGAAGCGATGCAAGATGTGTACGAAGCCACTCAAGATCTGGAAATCGAACGCATTCAAGCTGAAGCTCAAATCCAGGCAAATATCAACGAAGAAGTAGGTCCACTACAAAGCGACATTAAAAAGCTGGAAACAAAACGAAGTAACGGTGACCCGATCGACATTAACGAGTTGAATGCGAAGCAACAGTTATTCGAAAATATTCAATTACAACAAAAACAACGCATGGCCCAGAAGCAGGAAGAGTTGGGTAATTCTCACCGCGAACAATTAAGAAGCATTCAGCTTGATGCTGAAAACAAGATTCAGGAAATTCAAAAGAAATTTAAACTTTATGCCGTGTTCATTCCACCGATTCCGCCATTGCTGGTCGGTTTGATCGTTTTCACGCGACGAAGATTGCGTGAACGCGAAGGCATATCGAAGGCAAGAAGACTGAAATAAGAGAGCGCCATGAAATCGGCCCTGCATACAACTTTGATCATGCTTGTTCTGGCTGTCATTTCAGTCGGTGCGGCCATGTACTACTTCCCCTGGCCAGAATTTGCCGTCGTGGATGCCGAAGTCGGTAAGCCGCTGTTCGCAGAATATTCTGCTGACAGCGTCCGAGGCATTGACATCATTGACTTCAATTCTGAAAAGGGAGCCCTTGACCGAATGACATTGATTCGCAGAGGGCAAAAATGGCTGATCCCTGAGAAACAGAATTTCATTGCGTCTGAATCTCGTCGCGTTGGCGTTGTCATTAATTCATTGAACGAACGTACCGTCTTCGACGTGATTTCTGAAAACCAGGAAGACCATATCGAGTACGGTGTCGTCGACCCCATCGAATACAGCAATCAAAACCCCAATTCGCTGGGCAAGAAACTGACAATTACCGATCGCAACAACCAGAAAATTGCCGATCTAATTGTTGGTTCGGCACTAAAAGATGACCCTAAAAAGAGATACGTTCGAATTCCTGGCAAGCCGCGTGTCTACACAATCGAATTCGACTCCCGCGCCCTGGCAACCGACTTTGCGCTTTGGAATTCAGCCAACGCACTGAGGTTGCAAATTCAAGCGGAAGGACAAGGACGACAGATTCGTCAAATCGAAATCAACAACTATAAAATCAATTCGCAGGAAACCGAATCAAAACTGTCGTTGATTTACAATGCTGTTCTTGGGCCGCAGGAAGGCCGACTAGCTGTAAAATCGTTGGTGGTGCCACGCGGAGGTCAACTGACAAAAGCTGCAACAACGCCCGCCATCGATGCCAAGCTTTCAGCAACCCTGCAGCCACTGGCATTCTTTTTCACCGATGATGTTCGTCGCAAATCCCAAGCAGTGGCCGAAGCGATGATGAAGCCCTCTTCGCAAACGCCCACCGAATCGTTATCGGAAATGTCGAACTACGGCTTCTACGTCAAAGGGTTTAGAAACGATCAATGGGATATCGCTTCGGACAACGGGCAGATTCGGATCGCTACTAACGAAGGAGTCATCACCACCGTTTCCATTGGATCGGTCGGCTCCCCCAATTCCGCGGGCAAGTCGAAACTAAATTACTTTGTTATGCTGAATTCTGGAATTGACTCAAAATTTTTACAGAAACCAGTTCGCCCACCCGGTGTCGAAGAAGACGAGTCAGACGAAAACAGAGCCTATCTGCGTGCCGTTGCTGCGTGGGAGAAAGCAATGAGCAACGCTAAACAAATTGCCCAGGAATTAAACGTCATTCACGGTGATTGGTATTATTTGGTTAGCGAAGACATCATCAAAACCATTCGTCCCGATCTCCCAATCCCCGGCGCACCCGCTAGTTCGGCAACAGCACAAGAAAAGGCTCCAAGCGATGGCGTCGGCAAGACACCTGCTGAAACGGATGCAAATTCCGATACTAATGAAGCTGCTGAGAGCGATGCAAATGCCGAACCGAGCGCTTCCGATCAAAGTGAAGCTACCAAGGAAGCAGCAGAAAGTTCAGAATCTGCCGAAACGGATTCTGAAAAACAGACTTCGGACGCTGGTAAATTATAAAAAACTTCTCGTCCCAGCCGACCTGCCATTCCACCCGCGATTCCACGCCGGCACTCGACTTGTATTCGACTCGTAGCCAAGACGATCGAATTGATTTAAGCTTTTGACTGAACTTCCAATTGGTCTCCAAGCAAAACCCATAAATGAAATACGTTCTGATTTGTTGTCTGATGCTCTCCGCGTCGACTGTCTACGCCACCGAAAAACCAAAAAGCATTTCCATCGCGACATGGAATGTAGAATGGTTTTTTGACACCTACACAGGCGACAACCGCAGTGATTTATCCAAGAAACTATCTGCTCCTTCAGAAAAAGACTGGGCCTGGAAGGTCGACAATGTGGCTCGCGTCATCGCGGAAATGAACCCGACTATTTTGGCACTTCAAGAAATTGAAAACCGTCAAGTGGTTCGGCAACTGACAAAACGATTGAAAGATCAATATCGGCTCAGCTATCGCATCGCATACATCGAAGGCTGGGACAATTTCACCGAACAGGATGTCGCGGTGATTTACCAGAGTGGGCTGGTGGAACATTCGTTTCGAGAACAAACACGCGACATGTTCGCCAGCAATAAGTACTACAACTTGAACAAACACTTGTTCGCTAGATTCGAATGGGGCGAAGGCGAGGACAAAGAGTCGCTTTTGCTGTTGACCGTCCATTTGCGTGCGAAAGCTGACAAAGCAGATTTAAGAATCAAACAATGCAAACTGATTCGCCAGTGGATCAACCAGAAAGCCGCCAGTGACACCAACGTCGTGGTTCTGGGCGATTTCAATTCTGAAGAATTGACCGACAATATAAATCAAGGCAGCGATCTGGGCGTTCTATCCGGCTGGGAAACCAACGACAAATCAGACGATCTGCTTGACTTAAATACATATCTTCCCGCTTCGGCGCGTGATACACACATTAGTGGTAAACATTTTGATCGAATTTTGGTCAACCAGACGTTGTTTGAAGACGAAAAGAATTCCGCCGATCTTTCGTTCTCAAAAATTGCGTCGTTCAAGAATCTGGTGCTGCAAGGCGGAAAAGATGGCGAAGCTCATTTCAAGAACTTTTATCAAGTCCCTGAAAATGAGAGAGATATCAGCGACCATTATCCCGTTATGGCTCAATTCCTTTTCAAATAACAGCTAAACATTCTGCAGTGGTATACAAAAAGCAAAAACCGTTCAGCCTGTTGCGATTGATTCGCAACCGCGTTATCGCTGGTCTGTTCGTTATCCTGCCGCTGTTTATCACTTTTTTTGTTATCAAGTGGCTTTACGACCTGCTTTACAAGGTTGCCATTGGCCCGATCACCAAAGTGCTGATCAGCCGTTGGTTCGGTGCCGATCATCAGGATCTGCCATTTGTTGTTGAGCAAGTTGCGGTTCCATTCGTCGCCCTGGCGCTGGTCGCATGCCTGCTTTACATCGTAGGCATGTTTTTCAATTCCCGCTTACACCGCTTCGTTAACTGGTTTTTAAACAACGTTCCCGGCGTCAACATGATCTACTCGATCGTCAACAATGTTTTCGATGCGGTCCAGCGAAGCCAGTTCGGGGCTGACGAATTTAAACGAGTTGTACTTGTTGAATTCCCTCACCCGGGCATGAAAGCACCCGCCTTTGTGACATCAGAAACGAAAGATCTGACAACGGGTCAAAACATCCTTTGCGTGTACGTGCCGACGACGCCGGTTCCAACTTCCGGATACATGCTGATGGTCCCTGAATCCAGTGTTGTCCCGCTGGATTGGGATCTTCAAGAAACACTGCAAGCGATTGTGTCCGGCGGCATCACCGCACCAAAGCAAGTGCGATATTATCCTGCTGAAGAAACCGGCAAACCCCTTGATCCGCCTATCAAACCCGAATGACAATCCAATGGCGACCACAGAATTCAACTTCGATGGACTAGTCGGCCCGACGCACAATTATGCCGGCCTTTCTCACGGCAACGTAGCTTCGATCAGCCACCAACATGCCGTTTCGTCTCCACGCGCCGCCGCGATTCAAGGCCTTGAGAAAATGAAATTTGTGCGCGATCTTGGTATCGCACAAGCCGTGCTACCGCCTCTACAGCGCCCCAATCTGTCTTTCTTACGGCACATTGGGTTCACGGGCAGCGACGCACAATTGATCGAAAAGGCACATCGGACGGATCCGGTTCTGGTTGCGATTTGCTATAGCGCGTCAAACATGTGGACCGCCAACGCAGCTACGGTTTCTCCGTCAGCGGACACACAAGACGGTCGTTTGCATCTAACGCCTGCTAATCTCGCCAGCAATTTACACCGTGCTATCGAAGCCGAATCGACAACCGCTGTATTGAAATCGATCTTTGCCGACGAAGAACATTTTGCCGTCCACCAGCCATTACGCTCCGCGATGGCACTAACCGATGAAGGCGCCGCCAATCATACGCGTTTGTGCAGCAATTTCGATCAAGCTGGACTCGAATTGTTCGTTTACGGATGCGAATTTCTGAATCGAAACCGACCGCGACCAAAAAAATTCCCCGCGCGTCAAACTTTGGAATCCTGTCAGGCGCTCGCTCGTCGGCACGAATTAACGCCAGACCAATTCATGCTGATTCAACAGAATCCCGATGCGATCGATGCTGGCGTTTTTCACAACGATGTTATTTCAGTCGGCCACCAGAATATATTGCTTTGTCACCAATATGCGTTCGTTGATCAAGAGAAAACCATTGCCGCAATCGAGAATCAGTTCAAGCAACTTTGTAACCAGGAGCTGATTGTCATCTCGTTTTCTAATTCTGAACTTCCGATCCAAGACGCCGTATCCAGCTATCTGTTCAACAACCAGATTGTCACAAAACCTGACGGTAAAATGGCTCTGATCTGTCCTACAAATTGTGAACAAAACGCACATGCAAAATCATGCACGCAGAAAATTGTCGATCACGACAACCCGATCAACGAAGTCCATTTCCTTGATCTGCAGCAAAGTATGAACAACGGAGGCGGGCCTGCCTGTTTGCGGTTGCGAGTGGCAATGAACGAAGACCAGCAATCGGCCATGCATCAAAAAGTTCAACTGACCGACGACTTATTTGATTCACTGAAGGCCTGGGTTGAAAAACATTATCGTGAAGTACTGTCGCCCGACGATCTTCTCGACCCGAAATTGATCCGAGAGACTCGAGATGCGTTTGAAGCATTGGCGTCCTTGTTGGAATTCCCGATCAACGATTTTTGATCGAGTCATCAATACCCTTATTCAGTTCTTCGAAGTGAGGATTTTCAGATCGTAACGAAAATCCAGCGCCATTTGTGAATCCAAGTTCAACTTGTAACGATTTCTAAAAGACTGGCCATTGGGCAGCCGTTTTGAATTAGATAAAGGCTGAGCCCTGAAAATATTTTTTTGGTCTCTAAGTAATGCAACTCCGATAACATTAGATGCACATCGGGATGATTGTGTTTAATTTTTTTCATGGAGGGATCGGTTTCACCTTGTTTTCGGGGAATAGATCCATGCCAATTGATCTGCTTAACTCAGTATTTGTTCTTAGCTTCGTTTCCATTTGGATGTTAATCGGCCAACTGGTCTTTATTCAAAAATGAGGGAACGTCTTCGGCCGTCAGAGTGCTCGTGAATCAAATTGTCACTCACGGCACCAATTTCGAATTCCAGAATGCGTTTATGGGTTTGCACGCGCGGTAGTCGCCTACTTGCGGTTTGTGTATCCTTATTCGCATGAACGACGCGCAGGAAACTCAATTTGGATCATCAGGAATAACTTCCGCCAGCGAGATTGCGCGCAGACGTTTGCCCAAACGAAAGACCAAGATCCCACTCCTCTTGTTCTTTCTGACCTGCCTTTCGACATTCTGGGTGGGCATAACCGACTGGCGTCCGCTGGTGCCACTGCAAGCCGGTGACTTCGATGCCATCCTGATGGCGATTCGGATGCAGATCCTGCAAAATTGGGACCAGGGCCTTTTGTACATGGCCAGCGTTTTGCTGATATTGCTACTACATGAATTTGGGCATTTCTTTACCACCATTTATTATCGCGTTCCGGCAACGGTTCCAATTTTTTTGCCGTTTCCTTTCAACCCGATTGGGACTTTGGGAGCGGTCATTGGTATGCAGGGCACACTTGCCGACCGAAAACAGATTTTCGATATTGGGATTGCCGGTCCGCTAGCCGGGTTGGTGGCTGCGATTCCATTAGCCTATTTGGGCGTGATGGAATTGAACTTAATGGACCCACCGCGCGGAGGCATTGGTTTCCGATTACCAATTCTGATGCAGTGGATGGTCGCATCGGTTGGTGTAGAAGGATACCAAGCAAGTGATCCGGTCGTTTGGATCAACCAATTGAATCCGTTTTTCGCTGCAGCTTGGGTCGGACTGCTGATCACTGGCTTGAACATGATGCCCGTTGGTCAACTTGATGGCGGACACATCGCCTATACGTTGTTTGGCCAATCGGCAAGCTGGATTGCCAAAGGGACCATTATTTTGGCAATCGCATTCATGGTTTGCTTCCAGCACTATCTCTTAATCATCATGGTGCTGCTGATCCTGTTAATGGGCACCAATCATCCGCCTACAGCCGATGACACTGTTAAGATAGGTGTGGGACGTTGGATTTTGGGGCTGACCTCGCTGTTGATTCCCCTGCTCTGTTTTCCACCTTTGATTTTCAAGTTCGCATTTTAGGGTTCGCATTGCATTGAGCGCTTGAATCCAACGAGCCATCAAGTCACAATATCGGCTCATTCATTTTTAAATCGTTGGAGAGATTCATGGCTCGAAGTGTTACCCTGTTTACCGGTCAATGGGCAGATTTACCCATTGTTGACATGGCCCGTAAGGCCAGCGAATTTGGATACGATGGCATTGAGCTTGCTTGTTGGGGCGATCACTTTGAAGTAGAAAACGCAATCAACGACGATAGTTATTGCAGCGAAAGAAGACAATTGCTGGAAAGTCACGACTTGGCATGTTACGCGATCAGCAACCATCTAGCCGGACAAGCCGTTTGCGATCGAATCGATGCTCGACACGAACAAATCCTTCCAGCTCACGTTTGGGGCGACGGCAACCCGAGCGGCGTCAATCAACGTGCTGCCGAAGAAATGAAAAACACGGCACGTGCCGCCAAAAAGTTTGGTGTCGATGTTGTCAATGGATTTACTGGTTCGTCGATCTGGCACTTGAATTACTCGTTCCCGCCTGTTCCAGAATCCATGATTGAAGACGGGTTCAATCATTTTGCCGATTGTTGGAATCCAATTCTGGATGTATTTGGAGAGTGTGGCGTTCGATTTGCATTGGAAGTTCACCCTACTGAAATTGCCTTTGACATTTACACCGCTGAGCGCGCACTGGAAGCGGTCGGCAACCGTCCGGAATTCGGATTCAACTTTGATCCGAGCCATTTGCTTTGGCAAGGCATTGATCCGGTTGAATTTATTCGGCGATTCCCTGACCGCATTTACCATTGCCATATCAAAGACGCCATCACTACACTCGATGGCCGCAGCGGGATCCTTGCCAGTCACTTGAATTTTGGCGACCATCGACGCGGCTGGGACTTCCGTTCTCCTGGTCGTGGCGGAGTTAATTTCGAAGAAATAATTCGCGCTCTCAACGATATTCAATACGAAGGACCGCTATCGATTGAGTGGGAAGATAGCGGGATGGAACGCGAATTTGGAGCCAGAGAAGCTTGTGAATTCACTCGCGGCCTGGATTTCTCACCAAGTTCCAGAGCGTTCGACGCTGCGTTCGAAGAAGGCTAGGAGATTTACGTCTAAAAAAATCATATTATTGCCGTCTTGCGAAACGAAAAGCCGAACTCAGCCTTCCGAATCCTACCGTAGTGTGACCAAAGATGATTGCGATTTCCGACAACGTTCAAGTACGTAAAGACAAACCGAGCGCGACGATCGTTATTAATCGGCCCAATTGCCGCAACGCGTTATCGCGCGAAATGGTTGAAACTTTACGTCAGGTATTCGAAGACCTGCACCAGGAAATTGGAGTCCAAACAGTTATTCTGACTGGAACGGGTTCGGTATTTTGTGCTGGGACTGATTTGCGCGAATTGAAAGAAGCCGCCGAAGACAAGAACGCCAACCAGTTACATCAATCGGATGTTTCAGCATTTCAGGATTTGATCGAATACATCCTTCGATACCCCAAACCGGTTGTTTGCGGGATTAACGGTTGGGTCGTTGGCAGCGGAGTAGCCTTAATGCTTGCTTGTGACTATGTGGTCGCCGATCACAATGCGAAGCTGATGATGCCCGAAGCAAAACTTGGCTTGTTCTCAGGTGTCACGACTGCCTTGTTGGCATTCCGTATCGGCGCAGGACGCGCATCGAGCATTTTGATGTCGCCCAATGAATTGCCGCCAGAAACCGCGCGGAGTATCGGCCTGTTTCACGAAACGGTCGACAGCGAATTGGTTTGGGCGCGCTGTCAGGAGATTTCCAGCCAGATCGCAAGCGGCTCTCACCAAACTCATTTGCTGGCCAAGCAAATGTTGAATCAGACTATCGGTGAGGAATTGTTTACGCAATTGAGCATCGGTTCAGCGAACACTGCGGCCGCGCGTTCGACCGAAAAGGCGCTTGAAGGCGTCAATGCATTCCTGGAAAAACGCCAACCAAATTGGTAAATCGCACTCTAATTGTCTCGCATCAAAACACGGGAACCAATGTGGTAATTGTGACATTGAGTACAGCTGTTGTCTGCTGAACCTTCGAAATGGCAACTCGTACAATTCGATTTCGTGATGGATGCAAAATTACTGATGCTGTCGGACGCGTCAAAGTGCTTAAAGGTATCGGCGTTAAGGTGCGTCTGTTCGATCGAATGACACGAGACGCAGTCTTTTAATTGAGATTGCGTCAGATGCGCTCCATGTGAAAAGCGAGTAAAAGATCGAATCAGCGGATCGCGATACTGAGCTTTCCAGTTCACTTCTATTTGCTGATCAACCCTATCGAGCGTATGACAATCATTGCAAGAACCGACCGACGACTCGGAAGTCATCTTGTTGAAATACGGCAATACCGCCGGGTTGTTTTCGATTTCCTTGGTCGATCCAACCACTTCCATCATCGTCGACAGAAAAACGTCCGCGTGTCCTTTCGGTCGATAACTGATTTGGTACAGATCATCATTTCGAAACCAACCCGTTTTTTGAGCGGAACTTACGTACTTTTCACTGCCATCTGATTCGATCTGAAACTGATCTTCGATGGGAACATCAGATATTTGTTCAGATTCTTTCGTATCTGCAACCCGATCGGCAAACTCACGTGCTATTTGCTGTTGTTTATTGTCCGGCAGAGCATTTTCAATTGGCGACCTTGAATTCAGGTTTGACTCAGACGTCTGACTTGGCCCTTGAAGACTGAGCGGATTGGTGGCAAGTAATTGAGCGTCATCGACGGGCGAAAAAGGCTGTCGCTTAATCGTTAGCTGCTGCTCAGTTACCGGTTGCGCGGCCGGCATTCCCGAATTCGAAGCAGCGTTTCGTAAATCGCCTGATGAATGTTGAGGTGCGCGTGGATTCGCTTGCAAGTCGGAAAATTTAGTCAGTGGATTGGTGGCTAATAGTTGCTCCTCTGGAATGTCCACAACTGCATTGGATACGCTTTCCTTAGCATTCCCGTCAACGACAACTGAATCTTCGAAAACGGGATCGCTTCTGTTTACATTTCCTTCTTCCGGTTCATTTGTCAACCAATTGTTGGTCGGCTGCTCTTGCGGGCAATTGGATTCCAATAGCTGCAAATCGTTTGCGGCTAATTCTTCGGATTCCACTGGCGTCGACGAATGAGCCTCGCCAGAATTCTCAAAGTCGCCGGCACTGTTGATTTTCGGTTTTACACCCATCAATCCCGTTAAAGGATTTTTCGTCAGCAAGCCGGGATCGTCGTCTTTGAAATATCGAAACGCACTGCGTGCCCCCATCGCCACTGCGACATCCGAAACGTTGACGCGGCGTGCACGATGATCTGGAACTTCCCGCGCCAATCCGGGCAGCCACGAATTTGCAGCCTCGGCGAAAACACTCGAACTCAGGCCGCCGGTCAGAACTTGACATTCGTCTTCGGAAATCGGACGTTGGAATGCAAATTCGAGTCGGTTTCGCAGCTCAGTTTCACCGCCAGAAGCCAAATCGTAAATCAAATACTTGATTGACCAGGCCAATTGAACGGCCTCGTCGACATCGACAGCGTCGTCTGGATCAAAATCTCCAAACTCAAAATCAGAACCATGCTTCTCCAGAATTTTTCTGGCATATTGGTCTTTGAAAAGCAGTAATCTCATCAATTCAGGAATACGTCCATCAAAATCGCCAGTCGCATTAGTCGGCCAGCGACCAACGTCCAGTTTCTCAGCGGCGATTGCATCCAAATCAAGCATCGGCATGGCCAACAACTGAACACCCGGTTCGATGCTGCCAGCGATATCTTGTTGGTGACACTGCGCGCAAGTCGCTTCATAGTTCGCCAACAATTTGACACTTTGAAATCGATCGTCGACATGACATGCCGAACATTCAAAACTTGTATTCATGCCCGGGAAATGTTTAAAGCTGTGCGAAGTATGATCAAACGCGATCCGTTGTCTTCGTTTCGGTGGCCAGTTCTTGAATTCCGGATGGTCCAATTCGAAGCTGCCAAAAGTAGAAGCGTGACATGTCTGACATTGCTGATCGGTCATTGCCGTCAAGTCGCTTTGCCCATGATGTTCCCGATGACATGAACTACATTCGATGTTACCCATCGCATCGATCGGCGGATCAAAACTGCTTTTGAATGATACAAATTGAGACTCATGATTTTCCGTCATAAGTTTCAATTTGTCAGGCGAAATATTGTGAGGATTGGTCGCAAATTCTTCGTTAATCGATTGGGCATGACATTTCATACAAAGTTGCGACTGGCATGCCTGAACCTTTTTGCCAGAACGAAACATTGACGATATCCATTGACTAAAGTTCTGTTTACCAGCGTCATGGCAAGCCGAACATTGCTCTCCTGTTTCCGATGCGATAATCTGGGCGTGAGCAGAACTAAGTTCACCCGGACTAATCAACTGATTGCGAAATGGCGACTGCATTAAAATCAACACAGCCCCAATCACAAACCCGGTAACGGCAACCGTAAACTTCTTACGGTTGAATCTTAGACTGCTTTGCTGGACGTAAATTGGCGAATCATGTTCGCCTGATTTAACCATCACTTTTGAGGTACGGTCGTTGGGGCGGTCATACGGTTGCCGATTCTCGGGAGTCAGTTTCCGGATCATCCGATGCCCCCAGCAAAGGCATGGACCAAAACGGCATGAATGATTGAAATGGCTACCAGGCTATAGGTAAAACCAATGTGCAAAAACAGCCACAATTTCAATCGGCCCTGCATCACGTGGTGATAATCAAGATCATCTTTCCGTACAACAATTTCTGCCAACTGTTTTCCAACGGGGCGCTGATCGTCCGAAAGATACCTTTCAAGTTGTTCCAACTCGCCCAACAGTTGACGTTTCTTTCTTCCACTGGGAAACAACGCATAGCCCAAGCCTCTCCGCTTTTCGAAAAAAGTAAGCAGACGATTCAAATAGAAACGCGGAATGACATCCGTATGTCCCAATGTCCCCATCGCAGTTTGACGGGCTTGGTGCGCCAATTGCAATCGCAATGAAGGAATGCGTTCGAATACTACTTCGTCTCCAATCGCCGTCAGTCGCTTGGGAATGATTCGAGTAATGAACAAGCCATAGACACCACTAAGTGCGACCGTCAAATACAATAACGCCAGGAACCCTTCGAGGTAGCCATTGGGTATTCTCCAGCCAATATGAAACGCAAAGACGATAAACGTACTCCAACCAACGTAGATATGAATCTGCATCCACATGGCCGCGGTACCTATGCCCGGCAAGAATGTCAGCTTCTTTCGTAAGTTGAAGGCCGTCAAAAACAGGATACTGCCTAGCAGAATATAGCCGCTCAAGTAGCTGGCATGATGCAAGCTGCTTTCCATCATGCACAAAATGAACACCAGAAACGCACAGATTGCGAGCGTTGTCGCAGCGTTGATCATTCGCCGTCGAGGCAATTGGTTTCTGGCGATGGACTTGTCTTGAAGCATCAGCGACTAAAGACTCCATTGGGCCAAAGGAGCAGGATCCGTCAAATCGATTCGCACCAGTGCGTCGTGTGGGCAAGCTCGTTGGCATGCTGGTCCCGCTAGTTGATCCGTGCAAAAATCACATTTGGTGGCCTTCAAGATCGGCTCACTGGATTCTGCATCAACAATTTTGTTGCCGCGTCGATCATTGATTTCAACCATTTTGATGTTGCTATACGGGCAACTGTTAGCGCATGTACTGCAACCAATGCAGGTGTTGTCATTAATCATCACATTGCCGGTCTCATGGTCACGACCGATAGCGCCAGTTGGACAGCCAATCATGCAAACGGGGTCGACGCAATGCATGCATGCGTTGGTGATCATCCAGTTTTCGTGAACTTCACCTTGCCGGACAAACCGTGGATTGTTGTTGTGAGTCGAAGCACAAGCTCGAACGCAATCGTCGCATCGGGTACATCGATTCAAGTCAATCATCATGGCCTTGGAGCCATTGGTGAACCTTTCTTCGACGAGAAATTCAAGTAATCCTCGGCTTATTTCCTTTTGCCTGGACCCACCGCGTCGTTCCTGGTCGTCATCATTTTTAAACGGCTCGTCAAATGTCCTTGGCAATTGCTCGGCATCCAATTGACTTAGCACGGATTGCTCGATAACTTCGACAGGAATCCGCAATACGTCGACATACCCGACCGCCCGCAAGCTCAGCCGCCAAGCCGATTGAGTGCCTGTTTTCCAGTTGTGCACGATTTCACGCAGACCAAAGATGCCACCTTTGCCCATATAGGCGACCGTCTGGATCCCGTCTCCATGGTTTCGGCAAATCCGCACAAATCCGTTTCGAATCAAGTAAAGTGCGTTAACGTAATCGCCCTCTTTTAGAATCACTGGCTCGTCAAGAATTCGTTTCGCAACATCTTTGGATTTAGTACTGCGGTAATTGATGTTCCATTGAAATTTGCCGAAGGACACAAATTCTGTCTTTTCATTAAGTTCGCTAACCTGTTTTCCTTCAAGAGATTTAAACAGGCTTACTTCACGCAAATGTGCGTTGAGACTGTTTTGTCGATACAAGGATTCGACATGGCTTTTCAAAGCAGGATCGTTTTTCATCAGATCCCGAAGGCCTTGCCAGCGAATTTCCAGAAGAACTACATCGCCGTTTGCGACAACGGTTGCTGAACGCGGCGTACGAGTGAGTGCCGATTGCTCACCAAAAATTTCTCCAGCAGAAATTATTGCGGATGATCGCGGATCGATGACTCGTGGAATATCGTGCAGAAATACTCGTGTGCCTTGACCATCATCACGTTGCCCAACGGCGCTGTTCTGAGTGTTGTTTTGATACTGGCGTACCTCCGCGTGTCGAGCATTGGTCCAAAGTTGCGCAAACGACTCAAACAATGTTTTGCGTTTGGCTTCAACTCGCCCCAGAACTTCTGCTGGCAGGCTCTTCAAAGACACCGTAACCGAACCATCCATGACCAGATAAGCACTGCTGCCGTAGTCACCTTCACGTACGATGATATCGCCGTTGGTCAGATTCAGAATCCGACAATCGTTCTGGATGATGCCCTCCAACGTACAATTACGAGGAAAACGATCTCGCTGCATTTGCGAAAATGGGCGCATGGAAAGAACGGATTCGACGGCCTGAGAACTCATCTCTGGGTCGAATGGCTCGGTCCAACGCCGGGGGCGCTGCATCATTTGTAACGATGAACTCATCCCCTGGCCTCCTTTCCCGGGAACACAATTGTCAGCAACTTAAACGATCTATCGCGGGCTGGCTTTCCACTTATAGTTTTTCGGATCCGGTAAATGCCCATCGACGGCTGCCAATTGTGACCCGTCGTTCTCTTTTGCGAATCGCTGACCAATGGCACGGATTTGATCCGCAATCTCGTTTAGTTGCGTCTGGTTGTTGATTCGAAGTTCCGCGGGTGCAAACGTTTTCAAAATCTGATCTAAGTCCGGGTGATTTAATTCTTGCTGCAACTCGTACAGCTTGACGGCTTTTGTCGCCGCTCGATTGGCAACAGTCAAACCGAAATTTGACTTGCTGGTCGCTTGCGCCGTTGCACGGGTGCTGTACTCCAGATCGGCGATCAATCCGATAACGTACATCAGCCGTAACTTTTCCGGCGTAGATTCAACGTTCGTCGTGTTTTCACCACGCAAAAAATTATGACGAATCATTCCTTGAGACCAGGAAACCAACTCGAAATCAACCGTCCCGGCCTTGTGCCCGCCAACATTGACTAGTTCTTCATTGGGGACGGTATGACAATTAAAACAGCTACTCGCAATCGAGTAAAAATCGCGGGTGTTCCTCATACCCAACGATTCGCATTCTGCCAGTCGTTGAGTTTTGTGTGAGGCTGATTCGGATTCCCTGGTTGCAGTGGGGCCCCCGTAATCGTTGTGTTTGGTCAACCAATCCTTGGAAGCGCCGTGACATGATTCGCAAGAGATACCAGAAACGGGTTTGTTTTTTCCGTTACTTTCCTTAAGCGTGAAATGGCATTGGATACATACGTCGCTTCGCTTCGCGCTACGCAGACCGAGCTTGCTGCAAATCTCTTTCGCTCGCGGTCGACGAGACAAATCCTGGTAAGTACTAAAGTGGGGAGTTTGTTGCCAAACCGCAAACTCTTTGGAGTGGCATGTAGCACACGCTTCGGCTGACATGACCTTTGTCGGATCACATTGCACTGCCTGTCCCATTGAATCGGCGACCGGAAACGCCATCAAAGCGATGGTCACCATGGCAAATATTATTCTCATTGCTTGACCTTTGCCCTAAATATCCAGTTCCAGTTTTCCGTTTGGTTTGGCAACGCACGGCAAACATTCATCCATTCCGCATTCAGGAACCATGCCTTCGGGGTAGCTAACTTTGCCAGCCAGTACACGAGTCGTACAGGTACCACAACTTCCGGCCCGGCACCCCGAATCGACCGGCACATCGTTTGCTTCAGCCAACTCCAAAATTGAATCGAATTGCTCGCTCCACTGAATCTGCTTTTCGGAACCAACGAAATTGACGACCGTCGATTTGGAACGATTGGCAGCATTGTCGCCTGCGTCAGCGTTTACTTCTTCCTTCTTGATCGATGCCGGACCGAACGCCTCAGAAAGAATCCGGCTCTCAGGCACTTCCCATTCCACCAATCCATCCCGAACAGAATTCATGAAAGCAGGTGGGCCGCACACGTAAAATTGACACCGGTTGTTGGGCAACAATTGCTTGATCAGCTCGGCACTAACAAACCCATTGACGTGGTAATCAATATTCTCCTGATCATCTGGACCAGGTTTTGAGTAACAGTTGACGACATGAACGCTCGGATGCTCTCTGGCAATTTTCTGGATTCGATTCTTGAACGTGTGTTCTTTGGAATTCCTCACTCCATAAAACAAAACGACAAGCCGATCGCTCGACTTGTTGTTCAAATGTTCAAGCATGCTCAACATTGGAGTAATACCAATTCCTCCAGCCAGTAATATCACCGGCGCCTTGGAATGCTCATCCAGAAAAAATGAACCACTGGGAGCCTTAACTTGAACCCGGTCACCTTCCATCCATTGATGGTTGATAAAATTGCTTGCGATTCCGGGCGGCAATTCTGGTTGCTCTGGAGGCGACGCAATGGCTTTCACACTGATTCGGTAATAGTCTTTTCCTGGCCCCATCGACAACGAATAGCATCTGACAATTGGCTTGGCATGGCCGGGCACATGAAACTTGAACGAGAGATGCTGCCCAGGCTTGAAAGAAGCAATAGGTTTCTCATCTACCGGCTTCAGATAAACAGACGTCACGGACCCGAGGTGCTTTTCCAGTCGGTCGACATAGAATTCTCGATACCCCTTCCAGTCTCCACCAGGCAATTCATCCAATCGGCTGGTCGAAGCGTTCTTGATTTGAATTTCAACCAACTTCGAAGCGGCTGACAATTGTGATCGATTGAAAAATTCCTTGGACAATGAGGATGAAATCCACATACCCATTTGCAGGACTGCCGCCGCACAAATTGCTATCCCAAGAATATAAAGTGCCATTTCCAACTCGATTAATCGCAAGCGTCAGTGTGTTCGTTTTAACCATCAAAATCATTAAATTTTGACATACCACTAACTATCTACCTCCAGCGCTAAATCGACCCGGTGTATGAGTCGCTTTAACAATTTTGTGTCAATCAGACCAAGTTGAAATCTATTCTTTAGAGTAGAGATAAATTGTAAAAAGCAGGCAAAAATGCTCGAAGTAGCCATCCTAAATCACCGCGAACACTTTCAGGTTTCGACCCGTTCAGCCGCCTTTAATATTGGATCCGGCCATGAGAATAACGAGATCGTAATTGACGATGATCTGGTATCGGATTACCAATGCCACATCGAAATCATTGCCGGCGAATCAGGCGAAGAGAAGATTGTCGTAACCAACCTTGGTGGCTCAATGGTCGTGGATGACAACTCCCGGCTACATCATTTGGTAAAACGCGAACTATCATTGCCATGTTCGCTTGGCGCAGGCGAAACACAAATTCAAATTTGCGCCTCAGAAACGCGCAGCCCACTCGATAGCTCGATCCAACATCTCCAGTCTATCGGTACAACTCGGCAAACCGAAGTCGTCGACGAAAACGACAATCAAGCAGTTGCCCCGTCCGCTCAAACTCTTTCATCGTGGTTTGAATCGCTGGGCCAATTGCAACGTTCAACGGCAGGCCAAGCCAAGTTTTTTAAGCTTGCAGCTCGCTGTGTCTTTAACCCGGGCGGACTGGACGGATGTATTATCCTGAGAAAAAACAACGACAAACTGTCCATCGTTGCACAACATATCCCGTTTCCTGAACAAGGAATCTGTTATCGCAAGGATCTTGTCAATCGAACACTGGAATCAGGGCTGTCCATTTATCACGACACGGCACTGATAAAGAATCTCGAATGCGATGATCTACATTCAGCAATTGTTTGTCCTATCGTCGATGCGAACCAGGATGTCGCGGGAGTTGTGTACGGCTTCAGAAATAATCGTGCCACAAATAAACGAAAAGGCATCCGCCAGCTTGAAGCAAAATACGTCAACTTGATAGCCGATGCAATTTCGGCAGGCCTGATCCGACTGTCTCATGAAGCCGACCGGGCAAGACAAAGAGTCTTGTTGGAACAGGCGTTTTCACCAGAAGTCGCTCAACAGCTCGAAGACAATCCTGATATTTTGAACGGCCGCGAACGAGAAATCTCGGTACTGTTTGCCGATCTGCGAGGGTTTTGCCGTATCAGCGAAGAGATTGGTGCGACATTGACTTATCAGTTGCTGCGAGATGTCATGAACCGTTTCACGCAAATCGTTCACGACAACAAAGGCGTCGTGATCGACTACTACGGTGACGGTATGTCGGCGTTTTGGAACGCACCGGTCGACCAGGAGAACCATGCACAACTCGCTGTCCAGGCTGGAATGTCGATTCAAAAAGAAATGTCCAGCTTAAACGACGTCTGGTCCGTTGAAATCAATCAGCGATTGCGAGTAGGTGTTGGAATCCACACTGGCAACGCACAAGTCGGAAATTCTGGCTCGCAAAAACGATTGAAGTATGGGCCGCAAGGCAGCACGGTGAATATCGCCAGCCGCATCGAACAATCAACCAAAAAATTGGGTGTGAATCTGGTCATCTCAGGTGAAACCGCAAGTCGAATCAAAGATATTTTCGTCGCCCAACGAATTTGCGAAGCAAAACTCAACGGCATTCAAAATACGACCGATCTGTATACTCCTGTCGATTCGACGGAGTACTCAAAAAACGCTGATTACTATCTGAGCTACGACAAAGCGCTGGCCATGTACGAGTCAGGAGAGCTGTTAGATGCGCTGGAAGTCCTGTCTTCGATTGCAGATCGACCAGAATCTGCTCAGCCGATGCTGTCGTTTCTGTTAACAGAAATCAATAAAAAACTTGCTGATAAAACGAATCCAACAATCCGCCAGGAACAAACGGCAAGCGGTGTGCTTACTCTCTAAGCAACACAGTGATAGCATTTTCAATTCCATTGACACTAATCAAGCGACTTCGCTAAAAGCGGTGCGAAAGCCTTTCAATCGAAAGCGCTAAATAGTGTCAGGTAAATTGATGCAACAAACCGCACCACAGCAATCGATAGGGTCCTGGATCCAGACCACTGATGTGAGAATTTGGCTTATCGCCCTTATTCTTGTGACAGTAGTTGTTTTGATCACCCTGCTTAACCGTCCGCCGGACGACGTTTTCTGTAGCCTTTTCGATGATTATGCGACGACGCGAAACGAAACTCATCGCGTTTTGATGGCACTTGGCAGCAAGGGCTTGAACGATTACCGGCTACAGGACGGGCAAATTCACGTTTCAGAAAAGAAAAAAGCGGAATACCTTGCCGCGATCAATGATCAGCAAGCATTGCCGCAAATTTATGACACGATTCAAGCAGAAGCCCCCAACCCCTTTCTGTTAAGAACCCAACAGCAGCAGCAAGAATTGAATCGCAAGAAAAAATACGTCCGCAACATGGTTTTGCGACTGCCCGGGGTCAAAGAAGTATTGTTTGAAATGGATGCACACCAATCGGATTCGCCATTCAAACCCGATCGCCAATCTGCTGCCCTGCTGATCACGATGCAAGACGGTTCAGTTTTGAGTTCTCAGAATGTCACAACCATCCAGCACATCGTATGCGGCTCGTTTGCCACGCTCAAACCAACACAAATATTTGTCACCGATGCAAACACCGGAATTTCATATCACGATCTTTCAGATTCTCAACAATCCGCATTGATCGAGTTGGTCAACTGGCAAACGCAACGAAGCCATTATTATCGTGAACAACTTCAGCAACTTAAAACCACCTATCCAGGGCTGCAAATAAGTGTTGAAGTCACAAGTTCAGCCAAGGAAGAATCCATTGATGAGCCGACGGACAAAATTGCGGCCGCACCATCCATAGAAATTCAACAACCATCACCCGCCCAAATCACCTTAAACAGCGGTGGATCGGTCACAAATTCAGCTTCAGAACTGGCCCCACCAGCCACCCCTGATCCCATGATTAGCCAGGCAAGTTACGAGATGCCCGTTTTGACGGACTCAAGCAATCTGGTGGATTCAAGCACAGCCAGGCTTACCAATCCTGAAATCATCAAGATTGAAATTCGAGTGCCAAACGAATTAATTGCTGACTTTCCAATGGAAGACGAAACAGCGGCTTCGAATGAAGAAAAATTTGAAGTTCTAAAGTCCCAGATCGTTTCGAAAATTAAAACCATCATTCCGTCCAATCTGCTGACAGCATCGCCACCGATCGCGATCTTTCCTGATCTGCCAGCGGATTCAACGCCGGATGCAACGGCTGTATACGTAGCCAACCTATTGCAAACCTATTGGCCAGTGCTCACGGCAATGATTCTTGGTTTGATTTTTGTCTCGCTAAACCGAAATCCAAAACCAACCCAGGCAGCAAGTACTCCAACTGCCGAGTTGACGATCCATGAAGAAGAATTGCAAAGCCAACTTTCTCATTTGATCGATAGCGATCCAGAAGCTGCCGCAACGGTTTTGAAGAACTGGATTCGCAACGCGGGCTAGCATTGCGTTTCGACTTGCTTGCTATCACTCACACCACCAACTGGCCTTGTGTGTATCTGTGTATTCCGCGACAAGACCGCGTGCATTTGCAAAAAATCAAGGATATACCGGCCCAAGATCGTTATCGACTTTAGGGATCAAAAAATGAACCCAAATTCAAATCTTTTCAAAACATTTCGCAAGGCGGCTATGATTGCGATTCCGCTTTGCTTCATCCTTAACGGCATTTCCGCTGCGCAACAAAACAATACATTTGCCACAACCGACGACGACAACGTCATTCGAGACAATTTCTTCGCGCAAGCGGATTACCAGCAGCCAGATTACAACGCTCCAGAACCAGTTCTGAACGCTCTAAGCGAAGTGGAAGCGGCAATACCAGGAGAACTACCTGTCAATCCTCCGGCATGGCTGCAGGACATCAAATCGCAAGCTGCCACGTTGGATCTGCCTAAGGTCTTTGGCTCACTTGCGCTGGTGCTCGGTGGGTACTTCGTATTCGTTTGGTTGTCTCGGCAATTGTCAGGCGGCTACGGAGACGGTGGCCTGCCACAAGAAGTTGTCGAAGTATTAGGACAAACGCCATTCGGAGCCAAGAAAAACCTTCAATTGGTCCGTTTGGGAAGCAAGCTCCTGTTGTTAATCAATAGTCCAGAGGGCACTCAATCGATTGGCGAAATTACCGATCCTCATGAAGTCGAATACTTGATCGGGGTATGTGGCGGCAAACGCCCCAGTCGAAATAACATCGCAAGTCGCAAGCCTGCAGGTTCAATCCCCAACACCAATCCAGCAAACGAACTGAAACGGATTTTGACGCAGTTGCAACAACCGGCCGGCGGCATAAAAACCAGTTCAGTCTTCGAAGCATAGGCTGTCTTAACCG
This sequence comes from uncultured Pirellulaceae bacterium, assembly GCA_964405425.1. Taxonomy (GTDB): domain Bacteria; phylum Planctomycetota; class Planctomycetia; order Pirellulales; family Pirellulaceae; genus Mariniblastus. Next base: position 31,190 of record CAYONX010000021.1, read on the forward strand.
ACGAAGGCAAATTTGAAGAACTCAATTCCCATTATCGCGGTTTCATTTTCGCTCTGGCTTTTTCTTTCCACAGAATTGGTCGACGCGCAAAACAACTACGACCAACTAAGCCTAAACGCACCAGCCTCGACCGCCACGCTGGAAGCAGACTCGATTGCGATCGCTAATTCTATTCCAGCCACAATCGACGACCGTTCTGTTTCGTATGCGGCCAATTTTGCAGAAACGCACTCAAAGGGATCAAGTGAAGAAGATTCCGAATTGGTGAACATGCTGCTGACTCAAGCGGAATCACTAACTCAGCGCGAAGGGACGTCCTCGTCAATACAACTTGTATTGCTCCTGGGCGCGCTGAGCCTGGCGCCCGCCATTTTGTTGATGACAACCAGCTACATTCGAATCATCGTCGTGCTGACCCTGCTGCGGCAAGCTTTTGGTGGCCAGCAACTTCCGCCAACCCAAGTCCTAACCGCACTTTCATTATTTCTGACATTGGTCGTTATGACTCCGGTCTGGAAAGACGTAAAAACCGACGCTATTGATCCCTACGTCCAAAGCGATTCTGTCAGTTGGGAAGAAGCGTGGCATCATGGCATACAACCAGTCAAAAAATTCATGGCCCAACAAATCGAAGTCGCTGGCAACACCAACTCGATCGCCGTTTTCTATAAACACTCCGCCGGTGGCACGTCCAACCTTCCTGAAACAATTGATGAAGTTCCGATTAACATTCTGCTGCCGGCGTTTATCGTCAGCGAATTGAAAGTTGCGTTTTTGCTCGGCTTTCAAATTTTCCTGCCGTTCCTTGTATTGGACTTCGTGGTTTCCACAGTCACCGTTTCGATGGGAATGATGATGTTGCCTCCTACAATGGTCAGCTTTCCATTGAAATTGATTTTGTTTGTGATGGTTGATGGCTGGAATATGGTTGTTGGCATGTTATTACAAAGCTTTGGTCCATTTGTCTGAGGCAACGGAAAACATGAACCCTGATCTTGCTATCGAATTTGGACAGGAAGCGGCTTTGAACAGCTTGACGCTTGTCGCACCGATGTTGATTGTCGGAATTCTCGTCGCCATCGTTATCGGCCTGCTCCAATCGATGACACAAATCCAGGATCAAACGGTTTCGTTCGTACCCAAGATTGTATTTATCGTTCTGACTTTCGTATTTTGTTTGCCATGGCTAAGCGGTCGCCTTGTCGATTACAGCAAGGAACTTCTTGAGCGACCACATTTCCTTAACCTGTCATCATCAACTCAAAATTCTGAAACCGATATTCGAGAAAGCTCTCTTCAAGGTACTGACAAAATAGCCAGGACAAAGATTCGATGAGTCTCGCGGTCGGATTCATTTATCTCGCCACCCGTTTGCTGGCAATCACTCTGGTGGCCCCGATACTTGGACACAAATCAGTCGGAATGGCCGTACGTGTTTCGCTCGCATTGTTGATTGCTTGCATTGTCGCACCAAACCTTTTGCCAGAATTCATTGCCGCGCGCCAGGCAAACACCGATGTTCCGTCTGTCGTATCCCAGTGTTTAAACGAGGCGCTTATCGGAACCGCGATCGGTTTAGGCATGTTAATCATTTTCTCGGCAGCCATGATGATTGGTGCCGCCATCAGTCAATTGTCAGGTATGCAAATGGAATCCGTATTCGGCCCGGACGCCAGTTTTGGCCAACACCCAACGACTCAGCTGATTGGTTTAACGGCTGCTGGCGTGTTCATTTTGTCCGGTGGCATGGAATTATCGCTTGCAACAGCGATGAGTTCCTTTGCCTCGTTACCGATTGGAAATTCGCTACCCAGTGATCAAGTGGTCGACATGATCACAACGATATTGAATCAGAGTTTTGAGTTAACCATTCGTGCGGTAGCACCGGCCGTCGCCGCATTGTTGGTTTCGACGATTCTGGTTGGAATCATTTCTCGCACACTTCCGCAGCTTAATCTCTTTCAAGTCGGATTCTCAACCAACATTGGCTTGATGCTGACTGCTGCGTTTTTGACGCTGAGTGGCTGCGTATGGCTTGTTATGGACCAATATGAACAAGTCAACGAACTAATTCAGGCTTCCATGTCGGCAATGCACAGTCCGGAGACAACCCCGTGACACAATCGAACCATGATGCCCAACATCCAGCCACGGCAACCAGGATGTTACAGGCCACACGTGATGGCGACGTCGCAAAGAGCCAGGAATTGGCAAGTGCAATTCACTTGGTTTGTGCGCTGGGCCTGGTTTACTTGACCATCCAATCCACCGGCAAACATTTTGTCGGGTTTACTGCAAAGCTCTGGGCAGATTCCAGCATCGCGGCGACCACGGTTGAAGATTTCAATTCAAAGATATCAACGGCGGCGATGGAAGCAGGGTTTCTGGTCCTGCCGCTGTTGTTGGCGATTGGATTGATCAGCGTTCTTTCGCACTTGATTCAGAATCCTGCGGCAGCTTCCAACCGACAAGGAATATTTCGTAGCGATTCGTTGAATCCCATTCGAGGTATCCAACGACTGCTGTCAGCTGAAAATCTGTTCCGCAGCGTTCTTGGAGTCCCCAAGATTGCGCTAATCAGCATCGTGTTCTGCATGACGATCTGGAGCATGAGAAGCCAATTCGCCAACCTGTCGTTTCAAGCTGCCGACGGCATGCTTGTTAACATGGTCGATTGCATCTTTATCCCATTAATGACATGCACTTCAACGATATTGCTTACATCGCTGGCCGACTATCTGATGGAGCGATTCGCAACGGCCAAACGATTGAGAATGAGTGACCAGGAGCTGCGCGATGAAAATCGCTTACAGCAGGTAGACCCTCAAATTTCTTCACGACGACAGCAATTGTATCAGGAATTGCTGAACCAATAGTTTGCTTCGTCGCTTTACCACGACGGTTAGTAAAATCGCAATTCAGGCGACAAACGATTGCTGATCGTTTGTCGAGCGATTCTCGTACCCAAACCATTGCATGTAATCCGACCATTCAACCGCGATTCGATCAACGAATGAATCGATATTGTGAACGTTCTTCTTATGTTCGCGACGATTACTAAAATTCTCTTCGATCGCTTTTTCCAATTGCCCAAATCCATCAAGCTCCAACGACTCATAGATTGAACGGATAGTATCAACTGGATTCGCCGTCAGATCGCCAAACCGAACTTCAACCAGTTGGTTCTCCGACAAAACCACTTTGTCCCGATGATAAGCAGCGTACATCACATCCTTACACCGACAAATGTAATCCAACAATTCAACGTCGCTGTACCGGCGCTTTTGATACGCGTGAACATCATCCGCGATCTTCCACAACCGCATCGTCGAAGGAACAACGTCAAATGGGTCCCGACTAATGTGAACAAATTTGGCACCAGGAAACCAATTCGCCAGGGAACAAATTCGCCCGGTATGGGGAGGCGATTTTAAAACCAGCCGACGACCATGTTTGTAAGTTAGCGATTTAAAAAAGTACCTTAGCAATCTTTCAAATTTTTCAATTTGATGAGGATCCAAATTCTGCGAATCCAGGTACCGAAAATACTCGTTGGTCGTACCTGGAAAACCCATACGTCGATAATGGGATGCAGCGCCCAAAAGCAACAATGCGAATTCATCCTCCTGTGGTAAGTCAGGAGCAACCGACATGTTGTCCATCGGTCGTTTGCCAGGTAACAACCAACGAAGCAACGGCTTCACCACTGGCTGTGAAACCAGAAAATGATGAGGAACAAAAGTCTCCAAGTTGCTTGGGTAGGCAAAATTCGAATCCAATGACAACAACTCATGCAACAACGTCGTCCCGCTTCGCCAGTGCCCGATAATAAATATGGGCGGCTCGGCGATCTCGGTCTGATCGATTCGTTTTTGGTGAGTGATCTTTTGTACGAGGGACATGCCCGCGTTGAATAATGACCAGATGCTCACCAAACCTGTCATCGGGTATCGTGACGGATGAATACTGAATTGATTCTCTGCCAACAAATCCCAATGGTCGCGCGGCCTCAAGCCAGACCAAATCCTGGGAGCCCAGGGCGGATAGCTATTGGATTTCGCGGGAGCCTTGCTGTCGATGTTGCCGGTCATTCAAATTGACTGATTGAAGATGGGTCAAGCAGATTTCGCTAATTTTGAATTAGCTATGGTACCCTGTGGCGTCTTCAGATTAAACAGCCCAAATATCTCGTCTCGTGTAAGTCCACGACTGCCAGCCGTGGCTTGATCCGACAGAATTTCGTTGAACAGCTCACGCTTGGCATCCAAAATTTCGTGAATTCGCTGTTCGATCGTGCCCGCCATGATCATTCGCGTCACCGTGACGCTGCCGACCGCACCAATGCGATGGGCACGGTTGATCGCTTGATCCTCGACGGCTGGATTCCACCAGCGATCAAACAGGTAAACGTAACGGCAAAATTGCAGATTCAGCCCAACCGCACCAGCTCCATAGCTCATCAACAGCACGTGTCGGTCCGGCGAATTTCGAAACTCATCCAGAATCCCGTCGCGCTTCTTTGAGGGAATTCGACCGTGGTACGCAAGCGGATTGAATTTTTGAACTCCGTCGGCAATTCGATCAAGCGTCTTCACCCACTGGCTGAACACAATCGCCTTTTCGCCACTGGCCGCAACCTCTTCCAGATCGGCCGTCAACAGTTCGAGCTTACTGCTGGCGCCAGTCGCTGGATCAAAATTGCAAATCTGCTTCAATCGCAACACCAGCTCAAAAACATGCTTGACCGTAATCTCATCACCCATTTCCGACAAACGAATTACGCCATCTTTTTCTGCTTGGGCGTAATTGTCCGCCTGCTCACTTGTAAGTGACAATTCTGTATCACGAACCAATTTCGGTGGCATATCCTTGATGACCAGGTCCTTGGTTCGGCGCAAAACGAAATCGTTCAATTCATGCTTCAATTCTCGATGTGACATGCTTGGATGAATCGCACCGGGCGAAACAAATTCGAAGATGCCAAATAGATCTTCGATGCTGTTTTCGATAGGAGTCCCTGTCAAAGCCCAACTGCGCAGACGTTTAATGTTTCGAATCGTTTGACTGGTAACACTGCTCTTGTTCTTAATTCGCTGGGCTTCGTCGACGACCACCAAATCAAACGGCTCGTCCAGATTGGTTACCACGTCGGCATCGCGTACCACCAATTCGTAATTGGCAATCTTTACTGCGGTTTTGTCGTTATGCCATTGCCAGGCTCGCTTACCCTGACTGCCAGCAACTGGCGACACCGGCACTTCTGGCGACCACAAACGAAATTCTCGTTGCCAGTTAGTCACCAAGGGCTTGGGACAAATCAACAACACATTTCGAATGTAACCACTTCTAAGCAACATTCGGATTGTGGTAATTGCCTGCATGGTTTTACCCAGCCCCATTTCGTCAGCCAGTATCGCCGAATGCCGGGGGAACAAAAACGCAACTCCAGAATATTGAAATTCGAAAGGCTCAAATGGCAACTCCATCGTGTTACGCTGCAACAACGTTTCGAGCGGAGGTTGCAACATGTAGAAAAGTCGGTCGCCAAGTTTGATCACATCCTTAGGCGGCTGAATCCGAGTCTTGGCCGGCTTTCGATCCTGTGCAGATTTCACAGATTTCTTTGGCTTGGCAATTGGACCAACTGGTGTTTCAGTTGGTCGTTGAGACTCGGGCGCCAAAGCGGTTTCAGGTTCAAAGAAATAGGTGGATATCTTTGCCTTGTTTCTTGTGACCGGGAAACTCAGAATTCTGGGAGCTGTTGGTTCCTCAAGCTCAAGTTCCTTCAACTCCACGAAAACAGGTGAATCCAGTTGCGACTGCCAATCTATGTTATTCATGATCGTTCACCATAGTTTTTGGCATTTCGAAACGCTTCATCAAAATTTGACAATGAAAACGATGCGAACCATGAGAGATTAAGCCGCATCGGAACGAGCTTCGCCAATGGCTTGGTAGATTCTTTCAAACGGCTCTGACAACGGTAACGTCTCAATAAACAGCTTCAGCAAACCCTCTGCTTGTTCGACTTCACCGCCAATGATCTGATACCTGTTTCCATCAAGCTCGCGCGTCACCCCTATCGCGTTGGATCCATCATCTTCTGCAGCTGCAAGAACAATCGGAAAGCTGAACGAAGCGTCTAATTCACACAATTCCGCTTGATCGGTGATGACAATATCCAGCTTGGAACGCGACTTCTTTAACAACGCGTTCCCAATTTGATCGCAAACAAGAAATTGCTTAAGCGTCACTCCATAAAGAATCTGTTGTGCGCGATTCGCAATAACCGGTGCGGTACAGTGAAATTCGACCGGGCGACCGCCAACGGTCAAAATTAACAACCCCCCACAATAACCAAGTCCTTCGATCTCGGTTACGGCAAGGAATCCGTACTTCGAATTGCGCGAAATATCTGACAATGTTGCGGCGTCCCGTAATTTAGACTTTGCTTATGGAGTTGCCGGGAACCGTCTGTCAATTAAATTCCGGCGATATTTTTGTGGTCTTTTTCAAGGCGTGAAACCTTGTCTGATCAATCGGAGTGCCCATCGTTTGGACTTTAGATTGGGGCGATTCGGCAGTTAATTGAATTTGGCGTTAACAAAGGAACATTTTCCCTGATTAGAAAAAGCAATGTGAAGATCTGTGGCTTAAAGTGCTTTTTCACATTAGCGATTTCTCAAACTTGTTAAATACGCGATTCGCGATCTCCTTAATGCTCGACACTCCTGTACGGCCTGTTTATACTGGAGTGACAGACGCAAAAAAACTGTTCGGAGATTTACATGGCAGGTGACTCAAACGACTATTCACCGATTTTTCGAATCGACGTATCACAAAACGCTAGCGAGCCATCGATAGGAAATCCTGAAATGAATAATGGAAATGAAGTAACAGCTTTGCTACAGCAGTTGGTGATCGGACAGGATCGCACCAACGACTTACTAGAAGACCTGGTTGATCAAATGGGTGCTTCCCAACGTCAACGTGCAAACGAACTTGGACAATGGAAAGAAGCGAACCCATTGCTTGCACGAAAGTGTCGTGCCGCTGCCGAAGCGCTCAGCCAGGTCCAAACCGAGTTTCTCGAGAATTTGACTTACGAAGTCAACGATAATTTCGAAAACCTGCTCGATGGCGAATTCATGCTTAACGAATTCGTTGATCGCTACGGCCCAAGACTGGCTCATTTGAATGGCGTGCTTCAGCTGCTTTCGCAATTAAGTGCGATGCCTCAGCACGCCAATTCCGAAGCCTGATACGAATAACCATTCCCGGGACCTTGTTCCGGGTTTTTTCATGCGCCGACAGCAGTTAGAAATACACCTATGCAAGGTGAACTCGTATCGATACTGACTGAAGACAAAGTTCGACTGGACGGCTTTTTCGCCCACGCAGCGCCGGCGCGGCCCGCCAACACGGTTCAAGCGGCGATTCTTGTTCACGGACTCAGCGGCAATTTCTACAAATCGCGGCTGCTCAAGCATTTTGCGGCAGTACTCAGAGCGCAAGATATTTCGGTGCTGCTGGTAAATACACGCGGGCATGACTACTTGAACGCTACTCCCCGAATGGGAAAGACACAAACGATCGGAGCGGCATTCGAGATCATTGACCAGTGCAAATATGATTTATATGCCTGGGCTCAATATCTGTCAGAATCAGGGTTCGAAAACATCATGGCACTCGGCCACAGCCTGGGCGCCATCAAATCGCTTTACGCTCAAGCCCATCACCCTCATCCTTCGGTCAAGCGAATTGCTGCCTATTCTGCAACCAAACTTAGTTACAATTCGCTGCTGGAATCGTCAGGCGGTGATCGGTTCGCTCATTGGATCACGTCCGCACAAAAACTTGTCGAAGCAAATCGGGGCGACGATTTAATGTTCGTCGATTTCCCGTTTCCAACCTGGATTTCAGCAAACGCATATTTGAACAAGTACGGTGATCGTGATCGATACAACTGGCTGTCGTTCAAGGAACAAATTCAGGTACCGACTTTGGCGGTTTTCGGTGAAAGGGAAATGCGAGACAACGCTGCGTTCAAAGTCATGGGCCCTGAACTTGATGCGATCAATCAGGAAAATTTTGAAGTCCGCTACATACCCAACGCCGACCATTTTTACACAGCCTGTTTTGAAGCCGCGTCGCAGGAACTATTGGATTGGCTCGAGAGCGCCTGAAGACTGTTTGGCTTTGGCAGTTTTATCAGTTCGAACAAAATACAATGTCCACGCAGCCAAAATAGAAAACGGCATGCCCATCATAAACAGCACGCTGAATCCGAAAGCGATCGCCAGATAGTTTTCATCCAATCCGTTCTTGCAATTCGGACACGCGTCCGCGACTGACGGCAAGCAAGCCGCCAACAGCAGCACAAGTGTTGGCACCAGGAAACGAAAAGTTCTGAATTTATCCATCGTTAGCCGCTCGACTACAAACTAGTAATATGGCCTGAGCATCAGGTAACAAACTGGCCCCGATACCGCAACATAAAGCCAAACAGGAAACACAAACTTCGCCATCCGGCGGTGCTTTTCAAACTGGTCAGTAAACCCGTAAACCCAGGTTAACAGGATAAACGGTAAACTGATGGCAGCCAAAACAATATGCGTTATTAAGAGAACAAAATAGACAATTCGAATCGCTCCTGCACCACCAAATTTAGTTTCGTCATTGGTAAAGTGATAGGCAACGTAACACATCAGGAAAACTGCCGAACAAATCATCGCTCCAAAAACCGCCTTGCGATGCAAATCAACATTTCCTTTTTTGATCATTACAAGCGCACACACCAATAAAACAGCAACCAGTGTATTCAGTACCGCGTGCACGGTTGGCAAAAACGCCAACGAGATTCCTTCGGGAAGTGGAATCTTCTCAGGGCGACGCATCGCACCAACCAGTGCCCACACCAAAATCGTAACCACCCAAACACCGATTTTGAGTTTTCGGGCTAGAGCCTCGTTGGGTTTCGCGTCTTGAAGAATTGCAGCTCGGTTCATTTAACTAGTGAGATGACTTCCCATCTTCGTCCGGTGATTTTCCAACGCTGATGCGTTCAAACTTTCCAGGTGGCGCCACTTCCGCATTCAAGGCATCCACTAAATCAACCAAAGCAATTTCTGCCGCCGGTTCCCGCCAATCAAATTGACCGCGAACGTTGCCCCATTTGTCTACCACAAACAACAATGATGAATGATGCCCACCCGATGCAAATGCCTTGAAGTACTCCGGGCCTGTGCGTTCAATGAGCGTCTGATCACCAGTCAAAAATTTCCAATGGTCAAGATCCGCGTCAAACTTCCTTGAATACTCTTTCATCCGCTCCGGCGTATCGGAACCAGCGTTGGTTGATATGCTGACCAATTCAACCGGCCGATCGCCTAAGCGCTGCTGCAATCCTGCAACGTACTGACTTTGTTCAACACATATCCCCGGACAATCTACGAAAAAGAAGTTGCTGATCCAGACGTTGCCAGTCAGTTGGCGAGAGAAAAACGGCTCGCCATTGTGATCGGTCAGATGAAATTCACGAATCCATGGAACCGCATCCAGATCCGGCGGCGCAACACCAGCCATCACGTTTCGCGTATGCACCACTTTCCCAAACGGTGGCGATTGTTCCGCCAATACATCTTTGGCAACTTTCAAAAACCGCTTCATATCGAACTTGTCATCCCATTTGAATCGATCCCTGTACCGCCCCCAACGATCAACCAACAAGATATTGTCCGTATGCGTAAACTTGTCGATGCTGACATTGAATGCATGTGAGCCCAGCTCTTTCACTTTGTACATCGGCCCCGTCAAAAAATTCCAGTCCGATGTCTCGGCATCAAAATCCGCCGCGTAACGCTGCAACACTTCCGGCGTATCGGTTTCCGGATCGACGCTGATGGTGCAAAACATCAATTCAGGATCCTTCAATTGCTCACGCAGCACTTGAATTTGCTGATTCAATTCACGACAAATCGTTGGACATTTGGCAAAAAAGAAACTCACCAGCATTGGCCGCCCATTAATATCCGCTGTATCAAATTCTTCTCCGTCCTGATTGGTGAACTGGAAACGCGGAATGCTTTGCAAGTGTTCCCATTTGACGTCGGCATAAGCAACGCCCGGCTGAGATGACGACACCGGGTGTCCGTCCTGATCAACCATGACGACGCCGTTCTGGTCGACCTGGCGATTGGAGATTGCCAAATAGCCAACCACTCCACCAACAAGCAGCACAATCAACCACAAAACAATCGGTAAGGTCTTATTCATAAATCCATCTTTCTCGGAACCAGCGTCCAAATTCTACCTGGCTCAAACCAGGCAATCTCTAGGTCAAATATACGATCACAAAAATGACAAGCCAAACCAAATCAACAAAGTGCCAATACAAACCAAAATTTTTCAGCCAGGGTACACGGTTTTTGTCAAATCGAACAAACATCCAAAACAACAGGACACCAAGTCCGACTATTAGATGCAACAAGTGAAATCCAGTCAGCAAAAAATACGTATTCGCCCATGCCTTACCTGCGGGCATCACAAACGGCAACTTGATTCCATACGTTTGGTTAATACCGTTATGTGATTCTGACAAGGCATCGACAGCACTCAAACGGTTCTTTAGAGGAATCATTTCTTTGCGTATGTCGCCGATTTTATCCGTCAGATCTTCCGCTTTTTGAGATTCGTCGGCAAAAGCAGCACGCGATTCTGCGTCTGCTTCTTTACCCGGCGTCAGCTCACGCAAGTTTGCTTGTGAAGTCTTTAATTGCGATTCGGTTTGCTCAAGCCGCGCCTGCAATTGCTGCTTCGCAATTCTCACTTCATTTATTTCTTCAACCAGATATTTGCCAGCTTCTTCGTTCACTTCAAGTGGCAATATCTGATGAGCCATGGCCTCGATCGCTTGCTTCTGAATCGCTCGATCTGAAGCACTACCAACTTTATGCTGCGTCCATTCAACCACACCCAAACGAATCAAATTCAACGTTTCCAGTTTCGCATCGTCCGAACTGGACTGGACACCAGCATCCAGATCGCTCGTTATTTTTCTAAACTGTTCGACCGTCTGCGAGAGATAGTTTTGATCTGCGGAATCGTATATCAACGCCGCATTCGCATTTGGATACAAACCGTTTTCAAACTTGGTGTAATACTCGTATCCTTTGACACCAAGAAATGCCACAGCCAAGCCAATGGTCATCAGCAACCAAAACTTTGCCGCAGCGGTCTGGTCAACGGCTGCCCGGCGCGTTGTCAGCCACAATGAAATACAGGATCCAAACAAAATCACAGTATTTAAAACACCTATCCACAACTCAACGTGAACTTGTTCTTGAGTCGGCCAGATTTGCCACTGGGGAAATCTCAGTACGATGTACGCGCCCAAAATGGCGGTAAAGAACATGATTTCCGTCGAAAGAAACAACAGCATCGCCAATCGACCGTTGGAAATTGGCAATGCGGGTTGGTAACGCAATTCATACACCGAATTGGATTGGTTGTTTAAAAGAGTCGACGAAGTATCCACGATACCGTCCGATCAGGACAAGCTGCCAATAACGACGATCAACATATACAGCGGCAAATAAAGAACACTTGCTTTAAGTAGCTTGCGAGCCGTTTGATCATTGCGGTCACGCGAAAATTTAATTGAGGCCTTCAAATACGGCCAACTGATCACCAGCGCCGCAATCGCGAACAAGATACCGTGGACACTGGTGCGAAAAGTCAAAACCGGCAGCAAACTTAAACCGATCATCACGATGCACAACGACACAGCCTTACGCCCCGCCGAAACGCCAGTCGGATCGGTTACCGTGATCATTTTCAATCCGCCCAGTTCATATTGTTTGCGATACATCCAGGCAATGGCCATGAAATGCGGAAACTGCCAAATCAGCAGAACAAGGAAAAACGACCAACTAATGCCATCAACGGTTCCGGTTGTCGCCAGCGACCCCATCAATATGGGCATCGCACCAGGAATCGCACCGATCTCGGTATTAAGTGGTGTCATCCGTTTCAACGGCGTGTAAACCCAAACATACAAAATCCAAGTTGCTATTCCGCAAACTGCTGTTTGCCAATTGACCAACGTAAAGAAAATCGCAACCGCAACCGCAAAGCAGACGGTAGCAAACACAACCACTTCCATTGAAGACAACTTCTTTGCCGGCAAAGGTCGGTTGGCTGTGCGCGGCATTAGAAAATCAGTGTACCGTTCCAGATACATATTCATCGCATTTCCGCTGCCGGCGATCAGAAACATTCCGACTGTCGCATAGAACAACGTCAGCAAATTTACACTCAGCCCAGCGGCCAGCACGCCCGCCACACAAAAAGTGAACAACACCATGATGCCAATACGCAGCTTGGTTAACTCTGCATACGCGCCCATATAGGCAGCCCAGTCAGTTCGCTTTTCTGTCGTTTTGGTGCTGGTAAGTGTATTCAACGTTCAGAATCCAAGATCATAGATTTACAGGCTTTTAATCTATAGAAAATAGTAACCAATATTGTCACCAAACGGCCATAATCCAGCAATATCGACCAAAATGTCGCACTTGAGCCTGTGCGACTACTCGTTAACCGCTTGCAAAGCCTGCATCCGTGCCGCCTCAAACTCGTCACCCGGATTCCAGGCCGGCAATTCTTGCTGATTGGCGGCTTGCAAGGCGATATGAAACAGCAACTGAGTATCCAAAACGGCACCGCTTAAATCCCAGTTGTCCTGATATTCGTCGGTGACTTGATGATACGTCGATTCCGTCCACTCTCGCATTTTCTGTATGGCCCAGCCGTCCGGACGACCAATCACCTTCGTTCCCGTTCCCAGATAAACGCCGGGAACGCCAACTTTCGCCAAACTAAATTGATCGCTGCGATAATAAAATCCTTTGTCAGGAAACTGGTCTGGAATCACGACACGGTTTTGCCAGCGTGCCATGCGATTAACAATCCGATCCATATCCGATTTGCCTTTTCCAATGACGACAACATCTTGCGTACGCCCTAGAATATTTATCCCGTCGATGTTTATCACGGCCGCCAAACGACCGGCTGGAACAGGAGGATTCAACGCCAAATATTCTGAACCTAAAAGCCCCTGCTCTTCTGCGCCCACCGAAGCGAACAAAATCGAACGCTTGGGACGTTCCGATTCTGGCAATCCTGCAAACGCCTGAACAAGCGAAAGCAAACTTCCAATTCCCGACGCATTGTCGATCGCACCGTTATAAATATTGTCAGACTTTTCATCCCGCTTTTCTGTCATGCCGATATGGTCATGATGGGCCGTAAACACGATCCACTGCTTGCTCAATTCCGGATCGCTGCCAGGCATCAAGCCCAACACGTTTCCGGTCGTCGCTTTCCGCACCAGCGATTTCAGCTGCACAGACAGTTTCGTTTTCAAATCAACCGGCCGAAAATCCTTGCTCTCCGCCATCCGACGAAGCTCATCCAGATTGTTGCCCGATAGCGCGACCATGCTTCGAGCCGAATCCTCCGTCAACCAGCCTTCCATGGGCAACCGTGCATTCTGCCCAGTATCGAGTGCCATTTGTTCGCCGGTCCAGGATGTTTGAACAACCTGAAACGGGTATCCGGCCGATGGTGAGGTGTGGATAATCAGCGCACCGACTGCTCCCATCTCCGCCGCCTTGGCGTATTTATAATCCCAACGGCCGTAATAAAGTCGACTTCGTCCAGCGAACAGTTCTGGATTCGTTGACGGGTCATTATTCATAACCAGTAGAACTTTTCCTTTTACATCAACGTCTTTGAAATCGTCCCATTGATACTCCGGCGCTTGCATGCCGTAACCAACAAAGACAACTTCTGCATCTGTAAATCCGTTTGCTTCGGCCGGCTGACCACTGGTCATAATGTACTGTTGGTAATTATTCAGTTTCAAATTGCCGCCTTCACTTTTGAATTCAATGTTCTTCGGCGGTTTCGTGTTTACTCCAACCAACGGCACCGATTGAATCCAGCCGCCATCACCAGCTGCAGGCTTTAATCCAGCCGCTTGAAACTGAGCCGTGATATAGGCCATGGCCAAATCATCACCACGAGTCCCCGGCCCACGCCCTTCAAGCAAATCATCTGCCAGAAACTTTATATGCGCACGCAACCTCGCTTCAGTTATCGCTTGGTTACCCGCCTTGATTTGTAATTCGCTTGGTAGCTGGGCAAGAACACAAACAGGAAAAACAAATACGGAAACAATCAGCAAACAAACTCGATGCAATTTCACATTAACCCCCGGTTCAATAAAATTTCACCCATCATGATAGCCTTTGACAATCGCCGGATCGATATGTGGCGAGATAATTCGCACCCATTGTTAGATGCTGAATCCAATTCTTATGCCGACTTGTTCAAATTTTCTTCCGGCCTGAATCGCGATAATATTCTCGCTCCAGTCACAACGGCTCTATCTTTTCACTTATTCAGCAATTGACGATCTTCACGTATCCAAAGTGATGGATTATCGGAAACCGAAGAATTCCAGGTCCCAACGTCAGTATCAGCGAACTGAAAGTGCGCCAAAAAACAAACAGAAAGACCTGTGAGACTAATCACAGGTTTTTTTAGAGGAATTCCAATTGAAGAATCTGTATACTTAGTAGACAGATTCAACATATTGGTCCACCAAGGCCAATACGGCGTCAACTACCTGAATGAGAGTAATGCCGATATGCATCGGGGCAGTCAATTCTCAATTGCCACACTCTTATTGGTAACACTTGCCGTCGCGATCGGTTTGCAATTCGGTCGATTCTGGCCAGTTGCATTGGGCTTCGCTCTTGTCGCAGCAATCGCTTTCGCCTCAGAACTCCTGATTCGAACACTACCAAAAAGCATAGCCACTCTTTACACATACAACTGCACCCGCGCTGACGGATCTAGATCTTTGAACCGGGAGAAAATCGAAAGAGAACAGTTTCGTTTGTTTCGCTCTAACATTCGGCTGCTCGTTCTGATCGCGTTCGCACCATGGATCGTGTTCGTTGGTTACGAATATTTTTCCGGCGACGAGATTCTGATTACCTCAATAATCTTGCTGTTTACCAGCTTTGCTATTGTTCGCAGCGGGTATCTTTATTTTCTAAAGCAGCATATCTTTCGCATGAACATCCGATCTCAAAATTTCAAGCTGCGAGATCTGCACCTTCACTTGCGCGAAATGGAAAAGTCGAAAAATGACAAGAGCCTGCCTCAAGCGGGCGAAGAAACAGCCGCCCTGGCCGCCGGCTCATTAGAACCGTTTGCGCCACGCCCCCAACGCCCCCACAGCGCTCGCCCAGACCGCAACGCGTGAATCGTCCAGAATGCCAGAACCAGAGAACCGATTGCAGCGTGCGCTGTAACAATGTTCACCTGAAAAAAAGACTTCTCCATCACGATAAAATTTGCAGCCCAAGGTTGATTGGCGAACCAACTAGGAAAGCCCCATTTGACGACCCAAGTCCCCAGTCCCATTGAAAACTGAATCAGAATCAACACCGTCAAAATGTTGATCGACGCCTTAATGCCACTTCGCCGTAAATCGCTTCGCCGCGTCAACGAATATTGAATCAACGTACCGATTACCAAGGCGATTGCCATCAACACATGCAAGCCGATCAACATCGCGAACTGTTTTGGTGATGTCAGATCGTCAACATGTCTGACGAATGCACCCAGAACCAGTTGCAGAAAACTGACGGCTAGCATTGCCACCGCAATTCGCGGCACCCATCTTAGAATCCGACTGTTGTTTGCCAGTACCAATTCGTCCGAGCGTCCCCACCACCGGCTCGTCACCACACAAAAACCAATCACACATGCGAAAAACAACGGCCCGATACAGCCATGCACTTTCGCGATCCAACGGGCGTCAAATACAACGCGAATCCCACCTAACAAGCCCTGTACGACCACCAATCCAAGTATCGAAAAAGCCAACAAGCGGGCCCATTTCCTTGGTTCATACCGTACGGACACAACCACCAAAACGATTGCGACCAACCCTGCCAACGAAGCCAGCAATCGATGCCCGTGCTCGACAAACAAATCCCAGGGACCAAAAAACCATTCCCGGTACGGATACAAAAAAAGATTGTAGCCGTACGTGTTGGGCCAATCCGGAACCGCCATGCCGGCATCCGTTGTGGTCACCAGGTTTCCGACCCAGATCAATGGAAAAACTATGCATGCCAACAAACAACCGACTCGATGCGGCCAACGACTTTCGGTTTGGCTATTCAATTCAAGCATTGGTCTTGTTGGTCGACTGCGGCTGAAAATCTTCTTCATCGCTGCTAAGCTGACTGTATTCGTATGGTCCACGCTGAACTTCAGGCTGAAATCCAAAATTCCCGTGCGGTGGTGGGCTGGCCGTTTGCCACTCCAACGTAGTGGACTGCCACGGATTCTCTTCCGCTCGCTTGCCGAAGAACAGCGAAACCAAAAAGTTAAGCACGAAAATCAACTGCGCAGCTCCCATCGCAAAGGCAGCGTAAGTAATAAACTGATTCAGCGGCATCAGCTCTGCAAATTCATCGATGTGATCGTGCGCAGCATAGCGTCGTGGAAACCCGCGCGCGCCGAGAAAATGCATCGGCAAGAATGTTAAATTCAGGAAAACAAACGTCAGCAGAAAATGCAATTTCCCCAGCCATGAACTCATCATGCGACCAAACATCTTCGGATACCAAAAATAGATCGCGCCCATGACGCCAAGCATGCTCGCACCAAAAAGCACGTAATGAATGTGTCCAACTATGTAGTAAGTATCGTGAATGTGAATATCGACCGGTGGAACCGCCATCACGACACCCGACAATCCACCGATCACAAACATCGAAACGAAACCGATACTGAACAACATCGGAGTCGTCAATTGAATATTGCCACCGTACATCGTCGCAATCCAATTGAACACTTTCACGCCACTTGGGACTGCGATCAACATGGTCGACGCCATAAACGAAATCGCCAGAATATTACTCATCCCGCTGATGAACATGTGATGGCCCCAAACCAAAAAGCCCATGCAGGCAATCGCACACACGCTGTAGACCATCGCTTTGTACCCAAACAGCGGCTTGCGGGAAAAACAACTGATCATATCCGACACCATCCCCATCGCTGGCAAGATCATGATGTAGACCGCCGGATGCGAATAGAACCAAAACAAATGTTGCCAAAGCAAAGGTTGCCCACCACCAGCAACAGCTTCTGCATTGTTCGCAATCAAACCCGCTGGCGTAAAAAATCCCGTTTGAAACATCCGATCACTTAACTGCATGACCAGCGCCGCAGTCAAAACCGGTAACGCAAAAGCTTGTAGCAGTGCCGTAATAAACAAAGTCCAAACCGTCATCGGCAACCGCATGAAACTCATTCCCGGCGCTCGCATCTGCAAGATCGTCGTCAGATAGTTGATCGCCCCCAACATGGACGAAAACCCAACAAACAATATCCCGATAATCCACAGCGTTTGTGCGCCGGAGCTGTTAGGGGCAGCCTCAACCAACGTGCTCAAAGGCGCATAGCTGGTCCAACCCGCACCCGGTCCATAGCCCGGCATCGTAAAACTCATGATCATGCACGCAAAAGCTGGCCACATTAACCAATAGCTCAACATATTCAGCTTTGGAAAAGCCATATCATCAGCACCAATCATCAGCGGAATCAGATAGTTCCCAAAAGCGCCTGACAAGATTGGGATCACGACAAAGAAAATCATGATCGTCGCATGCATCGTGAACAGCATATTATAAAATTCAGGCGAAATCTTGCCGCCTTCTTCGACAAACAACAGCGGGCCAAAAATCGGCATGTCGGACCAGGGCCAAGCCAATTGCCAACGAACTGCAAGCGCCAACATTCCCCCAACAGCAAACCAGATCAGCGACGAAAACAGAAACTGAATTCCGATGATTTTATGGTCCGTCGAAAACAAATACTTCCCGACAAACGATTTCGGAGGGGCGTGCGAATTTTCCATCATCAAGGCCCACCGTCATTCACAGGGTTCAACACAGGAGCTTTAATCCGATCCTCTTGTTCAGCCATCCATAGATCAAACTCGTTGCGATCGACGATTCGTAAACTGGCATTCATTTTGTAGTGCCCCCAACCACAAAGTTCGGCACACACCACATCCAACGTTCCGGTGCGAGTCGGTTTGAACCACGCAAATTGAATCATTCCCGGAACCACATCATGCTTCAACCGCAAACTCGGTACAAAAAAACTGTGAATCACGTCCTTACTTTCCAACTTCATCACAATGGTTTCGTCCTTGGGTACGACCATCAAGTTTTCAATCTGAACGTCATCAAGAGTGTCAAACTTCTGGTCCTCGCCCGGATAAACAAACGTCCAGCCGAATTGCCGGGCAATGACTCGAACATCTTCAGGCTTAAGTAATTCTTGTTCACCCACTTTAATCGTGGGTCGGTCGACACGCTGAGCCGACCAGGTCTTCAATTGATAAAAGGCCAAACCGGCCAAAATGGCAGCCGGAATAACAGTCCAAACCAATTCCAATCCAACGTGCGACCGGAAACTTTTGGCCGAATCAACATTGGCACCCGAGTATTTCCACAGAACCCATGCGATTAGAAGGCCAGGCAGCACCAGGAAAAATGCACAGATAGCGTGCACCAAATACCACAGCCTATCGATGGCGACACCTGACTCACTGTAATTTTCTGGCAACCACGCACCGCCCAGCGGCTGCACACCCAACGCAGCCATTGTGAATGCGGCCAGGACACCCAAGGGCACCAGAAAAAACAGGATACTCCAAAACCGATTCAAGATAATTCCTTAATCGACACTTGAATTGACCAGGTGAGGCACTTCAGCGTCCGTCCCTTCAAATTTCAGCTGGCGCACAAACGCCACCAGAGCCCAAATTTCATCGGATGTCAAAGTTGGCGCTGACGGCATCGGTGTTCCTTCGATTCCGTTTACAATCCGGCGATAAATATCTTCGGGTCGATTGCCGCCACGAAAAACAGACAATTGCAAATTCCTTGGACTAATAAACCGAGGCTTCAATGCGCCCGCATCAATAAAATCCTGGTAGCTTTCAGGCAAATTCGGATCCACACCGGCCGTCTTCAGCCAGTCGTTGGTCCAGTCGTCGTAGTTCTCGTTCTGCCCATCACCCAATCCGGTGGGACCATGACACTGGGCACAATTTGCCTTGCCCCGAAAAAGCTGGCGGCCACTTTCAACAAAAGCAGAATGATCTTTACTATTGACGTCAAACATTTCTGGAGGAACCGGGACCTCTGTAATCTTCTCATCCGCATCCGCCCATCGTTCGACAATGTCTTCGATCCAAAACTCTTCCACAATCGCTGCCAACTGGTCGCCAAATGCTTCTCGCTCACCTTCATCTTCACTTCCAGCCAGTCGCAGATCAAGCAATGGGTCTCCGTCCATCGCATCAACTTCGGCCAGCAAGCGACGCTCCAATCCACCTCGAATCGAAAGATATTTTACGTAATCGACAAGTGCTTCGACCTCGAACGGTTTCAATGTGGCGAAAGCAGGCATCGACGTACCTGTAATCCCATGACGAATCACATTGGACAGGTCTTCATCGGGCGGAGGCCGACGCAATGGCGTCGATTTGAATTTGAACTTCCCCAATCGAAAATCACGTGGCGGCGGATTAAGAAACATCGCCGTTGGTCCGCGACCATCACCAGTGATCCCGTGGCACTGAACACAATGTTCCCGGTACAACCCAGCTGGCTCACCATGCCGACCACTCTTTACCGGCCCTGCGGCCAGCTTCAAATTCTCAAGACTGATCACATCCCGCGCTGGGTCATCTTCTTCGTCTTCGTAAAGAAAATGAAATTCTGGCTCGTCCGGCGTACCAAAAAGCGCGGTCAAAATCGTGCCGATTTCTTTTTTGTACCGCTCATCGAAATGTTGATCGGAGTCCAGATAAAGTCGCTCCTGTCGCACCCACTCGACTTGATTGAAACGAAACTGAACTTCAGCACTTTGCTCACAGCCTGATAACAGACCAATCGCAAGAACGCAGAATACGGCAATTCGAAATTGTTGAAACATGAACGACGAACCAGAATAAAGCATGTCCTATTTTCAGCAATCCGGCCTCAAGAAGCGACTGGACAAATTGTCACGCCGAATCACCAAACTCGCCAACGACCAGACTAATCCCAGTCAAAAGCTTCAATCTCTTTACGAATCAGCTCTACATCGGAATCTGAGTATTCAACTTCAGGCGTCAATTGCCTCTGGTTGCAACCGAAAAAGCACGACAACACTAACAAGCCAAACACCCACGCGTGGTTACTTATTGAATTCTTTGCCATCAATTTTCAGCTCACCTAAATCCAAGGTCGCATCCGCTTCAATTTCGATTGCAATCTCGCCACGACGCCCCACCTTCTTTCCTGGCACTTCCAAATCACGCATGTAACCCGTTTTTCGATGCCAGAATTGAAACTTCCATTCACCAGCAGGAATGTTTTTAATTTCAAAATTGCCTTTGTCATCAGTGATCGCAACGTACGGCTCGTTTCGAACCAACGCCACAGCATCCATCCATGGATGAATGTCGCAAACGATCGTGCCTGGAACTTTCTCCCGTTCTTTAAGTGTTAATTCAACGAAATCGTCTTGTGGTACGTTCACATTGAATTCATTGTTAAACAGCTTAGCGTGACAATTGTGACCTGTTTTATCGCTGTTCTTTAAATGCAATGGCTGGCCAACACGAATAAAGAAGGCGTGCGGCGCGAATCGACAATTTTTATTATCAAGCACAACCGGCCGCTTCATCGCTTCAGCGTAAGACGGATGTACAGCCGGCTCCTCATCCTTCAAATACATCATTACAAACGCGTCACGCAATCCGCCGACTTTGCCCACCAGCAAATTATCGTCCAGCGGTGCTTCACGATCGGCCAAACAAACTGCCGTATTTTTGTTGATCTTCTCGGGTGGTATCTCTGGCAATTCTCCAAAAACCTTTATCTGGCCCTTCAAGTGCCCCCAAGCATCCTGGCCACTGGCCAATTGAGACCAACTCGCCATCAACAACAAACTCAAACCGGAAATCAAAATTCTGTTCATCACGTCTCAAATACAAAAAAGTAAGTCACTCAAATTGTACATAATGCACTTGTTTCAAATACGTCAATTATCGCTGGCGAGATCGCGAAAAGTACCCTAGGTAAACAAATTATTCAGATATTCGACCGATTGCGAGCACTGCAATACTGCGTCAGCTTGCTCATCACGTTCGATCGTCAAATATCCCGCATATTGGTGCTCTTCCAACTTGCCCAGCAGCGCCGGCAAATCCACACTCCCGCGTCCAAGTTGGACCTCCAAGCCGCGTCCTAAACTCAAATCATGGACGGCATCACGCGCCCGGAAATGCATCACATGTTCTGCCAGCATCCCCATGCCCTCGACGGGCGAAAAACCATTGATCACCAATTGAGCTGGATCAAAATCCACACCCAATGCCATCGGTGGCAATGAATCCATCAGGCCTTTGAGAATCTTGGGATCCTCAAATCCAGATTGAGCCGTTAGCCACGCCCCCGATTTCTGACTGAAGATGCCTAAATCAGTCAAAGCCTGGACCAGCGTCGAACGACGTTCATCGGATGCTTCTTCCGCAATGCGGCCGATTCGATTGGTGACAACATTGCAACCAAGGTCGTAAGCCATCGTCATCGCCGCTTTAGTTGCATCGAGTCGTCGGTCAAGATCGTCCGGTTCGTCGTAACCACGCCGTGTAGGAAAATGGACGGCCGCCACCTGCAAATTCAAATCGCCCAACATCTTTTTAAGATGACGCACGCCTGTACGCGACAATTCCGCAGGCTTAATCTCCGACCGCGCATTAATTTCAATGCCATCGGCACCTATCTCAGCAGCAACCGTCAACGCTTTCTTCAGCGGTAACCGCAAGCTTTCAAGTCGGATTCCTTTTTTTAACTGCAGCATTCGCCAAACCAAATAAAACTCGTCATTCTTATTAACTCAATTATCCGATAAAATACGATTCCATCACACCCCGCATTATACGAAGCCATGATTACGATTAACGACGTCAGCACATTCCTGGACGATTTCGCTCCAACCCGTCTTGCAGAAGACTGGGACAACGTTGGCTTGCTGGTCGGAGACCCGGACGCAAAAGTCAATAAAATCATGACCTGCCTGACGATCACGCCTTCAAGCGCCAACGAAGCGATCACAAGCAAGGCCGATTTAATCGTATCGCACCACCCCCTGCCCTTTCGCTCATTAAAGAAAATAACCACCGACAAAACACCCACTCGATTGTTGTGGCAATTAATCAACCATGGCATTTCGATTTACAGCCCACACACCGGATTCGATTCAGCTGCGACTGGAATCAACCAAAGCGTTTGCCAGCGGGTCGGCTTGACAAACATTACACCGCTGACGCCATTCAACAATGACGCACAAGGCTTGGGCTCTGGCAGATACGGGACATGCGAAACCACCAATTTATCAGCATTTTTGGAACAACTAAAACCAATCTACCAGCTAGATAAAATTCGATACGTTGGAAACTCCGCAGCAAAAGTTACATGTGTTGCTTCCGCTTGCGGAAGCGGTGGCAGCTTCATTCACGCGGCCGCCAAAGCCGGCTGCGATACGCTGATTACCGGTGAAGCAGACTTTCATTCTTGCCTGGAAGCCTCCGCACTGGGAATGAACCTGATTCTGGTCGGTCACTATGCCAGCGAGAGATTTGCAATCGAAATGCTTGCAGACCGATTAAGTGAGCAATTCAACGAATTGGAAATCTGGCCGTCGCAAAAAGAGTCCGACCCGATAAGTTGGGCCTGAAATCAGGAATAAACCGACTTTCATGCCAGCGATTCGCGTTTACGTTGACGCCCAATGCGCGGGGAATAGAATAGTCCGTTCACAAGGTCGCTTTTTCGGATTGTTATGTCTTCACGCTTTCTAACTGCTCTTCCCGTTTTCAACGAAGTCAAATCGGTTTGTCCAGTTTTGGACAAGGTCGCTCATTATTCCGATGACATGCTGGTTGTTGACGACGGCTCTACCGACGGCACACTTGAACTGCTGCGACAAAGAAACGATATCACGCTGGTCGAACATAAAACGAACCAGGGCTACGGTGGAGCACTAATTACCGCGTTTGAATACGCGGTTGAAAACGAATACGACATCCTGGTCACCATTGATTGTGATGGTCAACATGAACCAGAACTTATCCGCAGCTTTGTGGCTCTAAGCGCAGAATCAAACGCGGACATAATTTCAGGCAGCCGCTACTTGAATACTCTCGATGACGTTTCGCAAGCACCCGAAGATCGTCGCAACATCAATCGCCAAATCACAAACCTGCTTAATCAGAAACTTGGTTACTCAATCACGGATGCCTTCTGTGGTTTTAAAGCCTATCGGATTGACGCATTACGAAAACTGAAGCTAACCGAAACCGGCTACGCCATGCCGCTGGAGTTGTGGGTACAAGCCTGGTGCCAGAAATTGACGGTCAAAGAAGTTGCAGTTCCGCTGATCTACCTTGATGAAGACCGATCATTTGGCGACAACCTGGACGACCCTTCGATCCGCCTGGAATACTACCACAAAATATTACAGAAGGCTTTCCTGGCCCTGCCGTCGGATTGCCCAGAAAAAAGAAAAGGTGAAAGTGTTGGCTTCCATTAACTCGTCGCTGAGTTATCGCCGCATTCGAGCACCAAAGAATCACGGAGAAGTGCTCCATCTGCCGCACCTGGCCCAGTGGCAACCAACTTGGCAAAACAATCTTGCCACCGATTTTCAGAATGCCAATTTCGAATCCGCAGATCTGGTAAAACTGCGCCGGCTTGGCCGAACAGAAATCCAGAACGAGGCTTTGAATTTCACGCGGCAGTATCGTGACGTTGATCTTGCTCACCGCCAAAACATCCTGATGGCAGGACACCAACCGTCACTCTTTCATCCCGGCGTCTGGTACAAAAACTTCATCCTTTCGCACTTGGCCGCCAATCTCAATTGCGTCCCGATCAATCTGGTCGTAGACAACGACATTTGTCAATCGAACTACGTCAACGCGCCAGGGTCTGAATCTACAACGCAGCAAATTCCTTTCGACGCCAATGCTGCTATCGTCCCGTACGAAGAACGGAAAGTCCTGGACATGGACCTGTTCAATGGTTTCGCAAACCATGCTGCCCAGGCAATTTCTCCATTCACAAAAACCCCGGTCGTCAGCCGACTGTGGCCGCATGTCCTGGAAAATTCTGGCAACCAAAACCTCGGTCAGGCAATTTCAAAAGGCCGGCATCGGCTGGAATCAGAACTTGGCCTTCAATCGCTCGAAATCCCCATCAGTCACGTTGCCAAATTCAAATCGTTTGCGGCGTGCGTTTTCGAAATCGTTAGTCGCATTTCTGAATTCCATGAGATCTATAACCGTAATTTGCGTGTCTATCGAACCACGAACAAAATCAAAAGCACTTCTCATCCCGTGCCAGAACTTTCACAGCAAGACGGTTGGTGGGAAACCCCGTTTTGGATCTGGACAGCGCAATCACCAAAACGCGAAAGCCTGTTCGTACGTTCCAACGGTAACCAGCAAGTGTTTTCCGACTTGCGCCATTACGAAAAAACTCTGCGTGCCAATTGCAGCTTAGACCAGTTTCACGAAACGATTTTGGACGGACAAAAGATTCGACCCAAAGCTCTTATGACAACGATGTTGTGCCGTTTGCTGTATAGCGACATGTTCATCCACGGAATCGGTGGCAGCAAGTACGACCAACTAACGGACGCGATCGCCGCCGATTTCTTCGCCGTTGAATTGCCAGCCTATCTAACGATTACCGGCACTTTTACCATTCAGCAAAATGTTGCACCCATTAGCAATGCTCAAATTGGAAGCCAGAAACATCGAATCCGTGACCTTGAATTTCATCCGGAACGTTTTGTTGACCATTCGAACGATCAATCGAATGAATGGGTTCAAGAAAAAAAGCAGTGGATTGAAAAGGAACTTCCGCCGGGACAGCGAAAGCCGCGTCACGATGCTATTAAAGAAATCAATCAGAAGCTGCAAGAACAAGTTGGCGATTCAAAAACCGCCGAGACTAACAAATTGAACGAGCTTGTTGCACAACAACCAATGGCGAAACTGCTGAACTCGCGTGAATATAGCTTCTGTCTGTTTGATCAAAATCTACTGAACGAACTTAAACATTCAGCTGAACTCGCAACCACTTCAATGCGTCAAGATACTCCTCCTGCTGATGCTCCGTAACCAGTTCATGATGATCCGCGCCCGCAATTGAAAATACACGCTTCGGCGCCGAATACGCTGCGATGATTTGGTTCTGATATTCGACCGGCACCACTCGATCCAGCTCTGATTGAACGAACAAGCATGGTGCAGTACACCGCGCGGCGTTGGCAACTGAATCCAGTTCATCTGGAACCTGCGCCGCAATCCATCGCGACAATCCAAAATTCCAAGCCGCATATCGAGGCCGAGTACAGATCATTTGCTGTAGAGCCGGCGGGTTTCTCAACATGATTCCAACCACGTCACGACGTGCCGCCAGATGCAGAGCTGAAATGCAACCAAGGCTATTTCCCATAGCTACAACGTGTACGCCTTTTCGGGCGTTTACCACATGATCAAAAACCGAAAGCGATGTATCCACAAAATTCTGTATCGACGCCGGACCGTCGCTGCCACCGTAACCTTTTTGGTTCACGGTCCAAACTTCCGTCCGTAGATCGGGCCAAACTTCTGCCGGATGAATTCTCGCGCGTTCAGCTCGACCGCCCGTTCCAGGAAACTTAATGACCACCAAATCAAATTCCGTTGCCGCTTGTGGATACGCTCCAACCCAGCATTCAACCTTACCAGGACCGCTGGTAACGACTTCTCGTCGCTTTCCTTCTGGATCAATCGGATGCGTTGACGGACAAAGAATCAATCGATCGGCAAGCCGGGACAAAAACGACATTTCCAACTTCATTAACGAGTAAATCTATAGTTGATCACGATTAACAATGATTGTTATGCTAACACAATCACTGCTAATCAACCTATCGCCAACCAGCCGAATATGTACAGCCAAACCGACAAGATCACAAGCGCCTGCCAATTGCTTTATGATGCCTCACGAAGCGTCAGAATCTTGACTCATCTGAGCTGGCCGCTTTCGGTGCGAGAACAATTCTTTCGCTGCAATTGCGAAGAACTACCGGTCGTGGAATACGAAAAATACGACCCATCGATCGTTTTCGAAAAACTGAAAATCGCCGAATCCGCATTTGAGTTCGATGCGGCTACCAACGATTGGCTGTTTAAGATTGCCAATCGGCTTGAAACCAGTGCCAGGATGTTGGCCAGCGTCGGAACCAACGAATTTTTTCAGTACAGTGTCGATTTGTACGGCTCACCAACGCAGGAATTGATCGACGAAGAAAACACGCCGCTGGGGTTGGCCACTAAATTCGATGAATTGTTTGCACAATTCCAATCCATTGATCTTGGCGAAAGTCAAAGCGCCCAAGTGACCGCCGCAGACGTTGGGAAAGCGATGGAATCCGCTGCCGAGAAAATGTTTGGCGAATCAGCTCCAAAAGTTTCCGTGGTCGACAAACTTTCAGCCAACGCATTGGCTGGCCCAAGACGTATCCGAATTCGCGATGGTGCAAATTTTTCTGAAAACGACGTTCGTCAACTGATTCATCACGAGGCCCACATTCATGTTGCGACCTCATTGAATGGACTCGCCCAACCACATTTGAAAATCCTGGCCGCGGCACATCCCGGCACAACCAAAACCCAGGAAGGTTTAGCCGTCTTTGCGGAATTCATCACTGGCAGCATGGATCTAGACCGCTTCCGCCGCCTTGCTGACCGAGTGATCGCTATTCACATGGCAGCTGATGGAGCGAACTTCATCGAAGTCTTCAACTATTTTCTCGACCGTACCGATGATCCAGAACAGGCATTCGAAAATGCCCGACGGGTATTTCGAGGCGGTATATTATCCGGAGGCGCGCCTTTCACCAAAGATGTCGTCTATTTGGACGGACTAATTCGTGTGCATAATTTCTTTCGCACCGCAGTTTCAGCAGGCCGCGCCGATTGTTTGCGGCTGTTGTTTTGCGGCAAGCTGGATATCGAAGACATTCCAATCCTGGCAAAATTTGCTGCCCAGGGAATTTGCCAGCCAGCGAAATTTCTGCCGCCTTGGGCATCTGACATTCGCTTTTTGCTCTGCTATTTGACTTATTCATCGTTCTTAAATCGAATCGATCTAAGTCGAGTCAAAAAGCACTACAACGACATGCTGCAAACGCTCCCGGCAATCACATGCGAATTCTAGCTTCCAATACAAGAGGCTTTAGTCACCTCGGTAAGTTTTACTTATCCACCCTAAACTTATGTCAGGTTAGGTAAACAGCGGCGCAGTGGAAACTATATATTAGCCCTCATTATCAATAACAATTATTGAAACTAAAACAGATTTAATTTCTGGACGACCGATGCAAAAAAGATAAAATGCATCCTCTTCTCGCTTTGACATTCACCATAGCACTTGTCTTGATTCTTCTGCAAAAGGTAGGTTGTCGTGCCAAAGTTGCATCGCTCCGGATTCACTCTTGTCGAACTCCTTGTGGTTGTCGCCATCATAGGCATTTTGGTTGGTCTGCTTTTGCCTGCCGTACAACAGGTTCGCGAATCAGCGCGACGAGCCGCGTGTTTGAACAACATGCGTCAGATCGTTTTGGCCACACACAATTTTGAATCGAGCCAAGGCTTCCTGCCGCCAGGTGCTCGCCTGGGCGAAGGCACGGGATGGCATGCGTATTTGCTTCCTTTCATCGAACAGCAAACACTATACAGTCAAATTCAACTGACTGACGCAGACCAAAACTTCAACTGGTCAAGCGACGGGATCGTCGCTCTACAGGCGGTTCTGCCGATCTTCAGATGTCCTTCGGAACCAGCCCCCGACAGAATTGATTCGCATCCAGGCCCAGTTGGCCGCGCCGTTGCCAGCTATATCGCATGTGCTACCGGATCGATCCCTGGCAACCAAAATGACCTGCGTTCCAACCGCTTGGAATTGCACCCTGAAAGCTCTGGTGACCCTGCAGCCGAAGCAATGGTGCGAGCATTTCGATCGGGTGCGATGGCCCCGACACAAACATTTATCGACCACGCTTCGCTGAACAATCCTTATCCTGAATTGGAAACCCAAACGCGAATGGCCGATATTCTTGATGGTACAAGTAACACGATTCTGATTGGTGAATGCATTTTTGATACGTCGCTCCACCATGAAGCTGGTGGAGACAGTACGACTAACGTTGGGGCGGACCATTGGGCGATTGGATCGGGAACCATGGATATTAGCAGCAGCTCAAATGCGCAAATTAATCCCGTGAATGATCTTTCAGAATTTATGGGAACCACAGCCCTTCCCTTCAACTTTTATCACGCAAACAGCAACCAATTGAATTTCGAAGACTTGCATGATGATTCGCTGCTCAAAGAACATTTCGCCTTTTCTTTCAACAGCTGGCATACTGGCAATGGAGTGAATTTTGCGCTCGTCGATGGCTCATCTCGCTTTATCGGTGGTGAAACCGACCAGACAGTCCGATCAAGGCTGGGCATGATCGCTGATCGGGAGAAACTAGATGAGTTTTAAACTCGACTTGGCTGCGAAAACTACTACCGGATTGGCCTCAACATGGTTAGTTGCCATGCTGGTCGTTGGCCTTGCCGGCTGTTCCGATACATCGAAGCGTGCCCCACTGCCAGATTATTCCAACATGACAGATGGAGGTGCAGAAAACACACAAAGCGAAGAGTGAACATTCCAATCTCGCGCCCCTGGAGAGGTTGGCTCATGATTCAGCCTTATCTTCCTTGCATCGAACAGCAAACTCTTTACAGTCAAATCCATCGTTCGAAGAAATTAGGTCAACAAGTTGTTAACACCGAAGTTTCACACCGA
>CAYONX010000022.1:0-59936 GCA_964405425.1 uncultured Pirellulaceae bacterium
CAAACCGTATACATCGAAGTTGAAAACGCGTTTGGGAAAAAGTTAGAAGGTGTCGTAGTGACAGCTAACCCAAATGTTAATTGGAGCCGGCACCCTCGACGATCGGTTTCTGAAATTTATTGCTGGCCGTTGAATTCTAGTTCTGAAAATCTCCATGATCCTAAACGTGTTGCCAAGAGCGAAGGCATTCATGGATTTCCATTTTTGTCGAAGTCCAATAGCCAAGGCCAGATTGAAATCGATCTGCCCGCCGGAATCACGCATCTTGGTTTTGGACACAATCGGTTTGAGCTGTCTGCTAAATTGGGCGCGCGTTCTAGAAGAATTACAATCGTCAGCGAGGAAGAACAACACCTGAATTTTGTGTTGCAGCCCAAAGGGCTCGATTGCCTTGGTGATTGGGAAGATCTATGCGGGATGGTGTTTGGCTGACAGAGCAAGAAATGTGCTTCGCTGGTCAGCGAACATCCAGAAATTGATGCGGCGATCAAAAAACTGAGAGAGCGATTTATCGATGATATCGACGCGCCGACGAATCCAGCGATTTTGATCCAAGCCTACAAGGAACTAGCGGACGTTTGTCGTGCCGTTGGTGAAACCGCAGAGGCTGAAACCTATGAGGCACGGATTGAACTAATTCGCAACAGAGAGAATCCCGAGCCAGCGCTGGATAACCACGGAGCCTAAGTTCGACGTAAACGACGAAGGTAACCGTTGCGCCAAACAATCCGTAAGCATTCAATCGTCAAGCTGCTTTTCGAAGTCGGTTGACCGGTACGTAATATTTCAGATATTTTTTTCCGTCACTGTATGGCGTGCCGTTCTTACTGGGCACTAGTATCGTAGCTCGCTTGGTTATCCGATTGACGAAGCCGAATACGGTTTTGTCATCCAAGCTGAAATGCACCCAATCGCCAGCTGAAATGTTGTAATGGGATTCAGCGGTGTCGCTGGGAGTGATTAGTTGATGTGTTGATTGGCGATGACGAAACAATCGGAAC
Source organism: uncultured Pirellulaceae bacterium (assembly GCA_964405425.1). Lineage (GTDB taxonomy): Bacteria > Planctomycetota > Planctomycetia > Pirellulales > Pirellulaceae > Mariniblastus. The sequence goes on from CAYONX010000022.1 coordinate 1,002, forward strand.
GCAATGTTTTGAAAACGGGCGCGCGCGCAACTGGACTCGCTCCATAAGAGCATTTCGAGCAGGTGAATCAACTCATGTTCCATGATCCTTTTGAGCGCTTGTGTGCGGTCACCGCAAAGCAAACCGGTAACGACGATCGGTTTTTCGTCTTTGAATGATTCAAACAGCAGCGTGGATGAAATCGCGATCTCAAATTCTTTTGGTTTGCCAGTTCGGTTGTCAAAACGCGTGGTTGTGATTCCTCCCGAATTTGTCATGCGTTTTGAGACTCGGAAACTGAGCGGTAGATTGTTGACGGCTAACTGCTGAGCGACTTTGCCGCCAAAAAATTCCTGATCGATACTGGAGAACAGTATCTCGAGATCCCGAGCTGCAACGCTGTCGAAATTCAGGCGATCGATCGTTGTGCTCGCTGCCAGTAATTTTGCGATCACCCGTTTGGATTTCTTCGAATTATCGCCGATTCCAAAACGAGCTTTTTCAACAAATTGTTTGAGATCCGGCATGCGATTTTGCAGGCTGATAATTGAGCAAGCTGAAACAACGTACCCACGAAATCGAGTTCTGACGGGCAGATGCTGTTTCCAATGGGCACCGCCGATTTTGACATTTTTTGCCCATTTTGAAAATCTGAATCGGAATCATTAAGGGATTTCACGGTTTTATTCGATCTAAACGCAAGCACAACATTTTGTGTTGACACATTAATTGATACCGATATATTGGGTCTTCGCTCAATTTAAGGCAATTTACTCTGATGACTCGAACTAGAATATAGATAGGCGAAGTCGAGAAGTCGTCGGACCCACCCAGCGGAGGGGTTTGAGGGAGTTAAGTGGTCGAAACCGGTGGGTTTCGGTTTTGGGGAAATCAGATCTCTATTCAGTTCGGCACGGATGCCAAGCGTGTCGTTGCTGCACGAGTATTCAAAAATCCTTCCAGAATCGTGACCAGTTGAGTCACAGTTATTGTTTGAAATGACAGCGGTTTTGATTTGGTCAATGATGTGCAATGTCGGCACCCAAATCCAATGAATGGAATAGAACCTGGAGATCGATGGAATGTTGAAAGTAAGTCAGGAAATGTTAGTTAGAAAAAGAGATGGCCGAACTTTATCGTTTGATCGCGAGTTGATCGGTCGAGCCATTAGAAAAGCTTTTCGGGCGGATCTAGGATTGGATCAGCTGGACAAGATGGAATCGGAACATCTTTCCGAAATCGAACGCATTACTGAAAGCGTGGTCAAAAGCGTTAAGGACAAGGCGGAAACTGATAGCGGCGTCGACGTCGAAGAAATTCAGGATTTCGTTGAGCGGGAATTGATGCGGGCGGAGTATTTTTCGATAGCTCGCCGCTACATCATCTATCGCGCCGAACGCAAGCGAGTTCGGAAATTGCGTGCCGAAGAAACGATGGACAATTCTGGTACCGATGCGTTTCCGGAGATCATGGTCAATCGCGATGGTCGACTTGAGAATGTCGATTTTGATCGTTTGCGAGGCCAGGTCGAGGATGCGTGTGAAGGTGTTAAGGAGTCTTGTGACTCGGGCCTGTTGTTCGATGAAGTCGAAAAGCAGTTTTACAATGGGATCACTCCCAAAGAGATTGGTCGAGCGATGGTGTTGGCGGCCCGGTCTCGGATCGAAAATGATCCGAGTTACGATACGGTTGCTAGTCGTTTGATGTTGAACATCATCTACCGTGAATCACTTGATAAATCGAGTGCCTGCAAGGATCTGGCAAAAGTTTACCATCGGCAGTTTGGCCGTTTTATCGGTATCGGTGTCGAAGCAGGTAGGATTTCTGCCGAGCTTAAGACGTTCGATCTTGAGCGGTTGTCGCAAGCGATTGTTCCTGAGCGTGATTCGCTGTTTCCTTATCTGGGTGTGCAGACGATTTATGATCGTTACTTGCTGCATATCGACGGGCGCAGAATTGAAGCTCCGCAGTATTTCTGGATGCGAGTGGCGATGGGGCTGGCAATCGCAGAAGGTGAAGAGAAAAACGACCGTGCGATTGAGTTTTACAATATTCTTTCGTCATTTCGATTTACGTCGGCGACTCCGACGCTATTCAATTCTGGCACCTGTCATCCTCAACTCAGCTCATGTTATCTGAGTACCGTCAGCGACGATTTGGATCACATTTTCAAAGTGATTGCGGACAATGCGAAGCTTTCCAAATGGGCTGGTGGATTAGGAAATGACTGGACGAATATTCGTGCAACCAATTCACACATCAGCGGTACCAATGGTCAAAGCCAGGGTGTGATTCCGTTTCTGAAAGTGGTCAGCGACACAGCAGTGGCCGTGAATCAGGGCGGAAAGCGAAAGGGTGCGGTTTGTTCGTATCTGGAAACCTGGCACATGGACATCGAGGAATTTCTCGATCTTCGCAAGAACACAGGTGATGATCGCCGCCGTACGCATGACATGCATACAGCGAACTGGATTCCTGATCTGTTCATGAAACGAGTGTTTGAAAAGAAAGATTGGACGTTGTTCAGTCCGGATGAAGCACCTGATTTGCATGATTTGGTCGGCAAGGCATTTGAAGAACGCTATGAGTATTACGAGCGTCAGGCGGCTGCCGGAAAAATCAAGCTGCACAAGACCGTCAATGCCCAGGAATTGTGGCGAAAGATGTTGACGCGTTTGTTTGAAACGGGTCATCCGTGGATTACGTTCAAGGATCCTTCAAACGTTCGTTCGCCCCAGGACCACAAAGGCGTTGTACACAGCAGCAATCTTTGTACTGAAATTTTGCTAAACACGTCAGCTGATGAGACGGCGGTTTGCAATCTTGGTTCGATCAACCTTCTCAACCATGTTACCGACGGTAAGTTGGATTTGGAAAAGCTGCGTGCAACGGTCAATACGGCCGTTCGCATGCTTGATAACGTAATCGACATTAATTTCTATCCAACGGCCGAAGCCAAGAACGCCAACCAGCGTCATCGTCCGGTTGGATTGGGGCTGATGGGTTTTCAGGACGCCATTGCGGCTTGCGGAATTAGTTACGCCAGCAACGAAGCGGTTGAATTTGCTGATAAGAGCATGGAAGCGATTTCGTATTTTGCGATTGAAGCTTCCAGCAATCTTGCTGGCGAACGCGGTGCCTATGGCAGTTATGAAGGTTCCAAATGGGATCGCGGTCTGTTGCCTATTGATACGATCAAATTGCTCGAACAAGAGCGCGGAATGCCAGTCGATATGGATAGTTCTGCCAGTTTGGATTGGGAGCCAATTCGCAAATTGGTTGCCAAACACGGCATGCGAAACAGCAACGTTATGGCGATCGCTCCGACGGCTACCATTTCGACTATCGTTGGAGTCACGCAGTCGATCGAACCGACTTACAAGCATTTGTTCGTAAAGAGTAATCTTTCTGGTGAATTTGTTCAGATCAATATTAATCTGGTCAACGAACTGAAAGAGCAAGGCTTGTGGTGCGACGAATTGCTCGAAGCGATCAAATACTACGACGGTTCGCTGGGTGATATCGAAGGCTTGCCACAAGATATCAAGGCACGATACGCAACCGCGTTTGAGATTGAACCCAAGTGGATTATTGAATGTGCCAGTCGTCGCCAAAAGTGGATCGATATGGGGCAGTCATTGAATCTTTATATCGAACAGCCAAACGGTAAGAAACTTGACGAAATGTATCGATTGGCTTGGACCAAAGGGTTAAAAACGACTTACTATTTGCGGTCATTGGGTGCGACTCAAGTCGAAAAATCGACCGTTGATATCAATAAATTTGGTGTCCAGCCGCGATGGATGAAGAACCAGAGTGCATCTTCGGACATGGTGGTGTCGAGACAACCGGAAGTTCAGCAGTGCAGTGTCGACAATCCTGACTGCGAAGCTTGCCAGTAAGTAGATAGATGGGTGAAGATGGCTGGAACGTGAGTTTGAGATCGCCGCAAGTTGTTGCGGCGGTTTCGAGCTACCTCCAGCGTAATGGATTCAAAAATTAACTGAGAAGGAGCAGATAAAATATGGCGACAGATTTAACCAATATCGTCGAAAGTGGTCGTGAACAGCGAGTCGATGCCAAAGAGAAGCGATTGATCAATTGCCATCAGGTCGATGTGAATCAGTTGATGCCATTGAAATACAAATGGGCTTGGGAGCATTACGTAAACGGATGTGCTAATCACTGGATGCCGACCGAAGTTCCGATGAACAAGGATATCGAAATCTGGCGCAGCGATAAGCTTTCGGATGCAGAACGTCATGTGATCATGCGAAACCTAGGGTTCTTTTCGACGGCAGAAAGCCTGGTCGGCAATAACTTGGTTCTTGCGATTTTCAAGCATATTACTAATGCTGAATGTCGTCAGTATTTGTTGCGTCAGGCGTTTGAAGAAGCGGTTCACTCACACACGTTTTTGTACGTCGTCGAGAGTCTTGGCCTGGACGAAGGCGAAGTCTTTAACATGTACAACGAAGTTCCGGCGATCCAAAAGAAAGACATGTTCGAAATGGAATTGACTCGAGAAGTTCTCGATCCCGATTTCACAACGGATACTTTCGAAGGTGCCCAATCGCTGCTGAAGAATCTGATCGGTTTTTATCTGATTATGGAAGGGATTTTCTTCTATACAGGTTTCGTGATGATCTTGTCCTTCCATCGTCGTAACTTGATGAAAGGAATCGGTGAGCAGTTCCAGTACATTTTGCGCGACGAATCGATTCACCTGAACTTCGGCATTGATTTGATCAACGGCATCAAGGCTGAAAATCCTCATCTTTGGACTGAAGAATTCCAGCAGAAAATGGTCGATCGCGTACGTGAATCGGTTGAATTGGAAATCGACTATGCCAAGGATTGTCTGCCAAACGGTGTTTTGGGTTTGAACGCGGCTTTGTTTCGCGATTACGTTCAATACATCGCGGACCGTCGCCTCGAGCGAATTGGATTGCCAACTCAGTATGGTAGCACAAACCCATTTGGCTGGATGAGCGAGACAATGGATCTGGCGAAAGAAAAGAATTTCTTTGAGACTCGAGTTACTGAATACCAAACTGGCGGTACTCTCGATTGGGACTAACGTCGAATATTGAATTCAAGAATTCAAAAGCCTCGCGAGTATGCGAGGCTTTTTTTGTGCGCTGGTTTGGCACTATCGATGCACAAATGGGATGAAGGGTTCAGGTTGTGAGTCTTGTAACGACGAGTTGTGGTTTGCCTTCAAAATGCGGCGGACGCTGATTCGATTTTTCACAAGCTTGGCAGGGGAATACGAATATCGATAAAAGTACTTTATTGGCAAAGGAGACAAAAGAAAAAAATGATCTATTCGGTACCGTCTTGGGTTAGTGTTTTAGCTGCGATAGTTTTTGTGTTGTTTTCGGTATTCAGCTATCTTGTAGATCAATATTACGGTGGTGAAGTTCGTTAGTCGTGACAAGTGTAAATAGAGACGGCGTTATCTTGCCTTTGAGAGGGTGGCGATTCGAGCCGGCGAAAATCGGATCGAAATTGATTTTAGTAGTGGTTTAGACGAAAAAAACGGCTGCTGACAAAAATAACTATAAGGTGGTTGTTTGGCAGCTAAAAAGGACGAAAAATTATGGCTCTCGGCACTATAATGAGAGAGAATTAAACATAGTTGAAACGACCTTGGTTGAACCACCTGTGGCTGAAAGAGATCAAACATTGATATTCGCAAATGTCCTTAATCGTGTAACGAAAATGAAAACAAGCTTTACAACAAAGGTTTCCTGCTTCGTGCTTTTTGTATTTCTGATTTGTGGTCCTCTACATGCACAGCGCTCTGGTCTTAAGGCTCCGGTTAAAAATCGTGTGGCCCATACCGTACGGGTAAACGGCCAGCTGATGGAAAAAGATCAGATCTATCTGGCCGAATTGGATTTGGGGACACTGGACAAATCAATGAAACTAAATGTTGTGATGACATTGAAGAATCCACTTGATAAGGACGTTAAATTCTCTGACGTTTCGAAGAAGTGTTCTTGTTCTTCGTTTCGACCTCAAGATTACGTGATCCCAGCTGGCGGCCAGGAAACCGTCCACTTTTCAATCAAGACGCCTTCTCGCTCTCGCAATCAAACGGTTACTCAAAAAATTAGATTTGTGGAAGATGGTTCGACGGTTGTGCGAGCCGATTTGAAATTTAAATTGAAGGGCTTCATAGCGTTCAAGGAGCCTATGGGCTTTCTGAAGTTTCAAGCCGATGATGAATATCAAGAGCTTTCGATTCCGTTCCTGTATTCCGCTCCTGTGAAGTTTGAAGATATCAAAGCCAAAGCTTCAGAAAATTTAGGGGACCTTGATTTTTCGATGGAGCGAACTGAATCGGGTGGTGTTTTGAAGGCGAAATTATCCGATAAGATTTTCAGTCAGGGCACGATTCGAGGTGAGGTTTATCTGTCGACTGAATCAGGAAAGAACCGGGACGGTTACTTTCTGGTCGTTCAGGACTTGGCGAAAGACGAGATAAGCCCGAAAGTGTTGAGCTTCAAACGCAAGAGTAATTCCTTGACGGCTTCTGCGATCGTGCAAATCGCAAATCGCGGGCAGGAAATTTCAGACTCTCCAATTCAGTGTGATTTTGACGGCAAAGCAATTCCAGTTGATGTCAAAATGCTAAAGAAAAACACTTATCGGGTGCAATTGAATTTGGATGAAGCGCTGGCGAAGGAAATGTCTATGCAAAAAGGCAATGAAGATGCGGAACCGATGGTAATTGATTGGAGTATCAATAACGGAAAAACGACATCGCAGCACACGACTTCATTTGTCATCGACACTGGCAGCTAATCCAATTTAGGCTGCTTGAATAGACAGACGCTTGCCTACGACCACCGGACTGGCTTACCCGCCGGCGATCGGTCTATGTGGCGGCAGGCAGTATCGAGTGATGTATTGAACCTGCATTTTGGTTCATCATCAATCACCGACATCGAATCTCAATCAAACCGCAACAGGTCGTCAAAAATGGTCCGGCCCTTCTTGAATGCGGATGTGCGCAGAGACCAGTAGGATAGATAGAGATCGGGGGATATGCGTTTCCAGTCGTTAAGATCGATTTGATCGATACAACTGTCCGATGGATCGGTGAAATGGTGAATGATACGGGGCTTGGTTGCGAAAAGTAAACTACGGTTCATTGCATCCCAATATCACCGTTTTATCGCAAATGAACCAGCAACAGCCAAACGACGAAATCAAACAGTTGCCAGAGCAATCGGGCAATTCTGAATTCCAAAAGATGTTCAATATAGGCGTCTTGTTCCTGGTTGCATTGGCAGGTGCTTTGGCGATGTCGCCAAGTGTTGCTGACCCCGATTTGTGGGGGCATGTCCAATTTGGTCGCGATACGATCGAATCCGGTTGGGTGGCAGAATCAACATCGTATTCATTTACTGCCGAAGGTTTCCGTTGGATCAATCATGAAAACCTCTCCGAAGTCGCGATGGCTTGGGTCGTCGATCATTTCGGTCCAGCTGGTTTGTTGTGGTCGAAATTTCTGTTGAGCTTGGCCGTGATCGGTGCGATTGCGTGGTTCAATTTGCGACAAGGCGTAACACTGATTCCGACCTGCATAATCACCTTGCTCGTTGCCGCGAACCTGGGATACCACTGGAGTTTTCGCCCGCAACTGTCCAGCTTTTTATACTTCACGTTGATGGTTCTATTGCTGCAGTTCTGTTTTACTGGCTGGCGCAGTCAGTGGCATTTGAAAATCAAAAAAGACGACGAAGCAAACATCAATCAAACCTGGTTACAGGCATTTTCGTTGTGGCTTTTGGTGCCACTGATGATGCTCTGGACAAATTCGCACGGCGGTTTTGTTGCCGGTGCCTGTATTGTTGTTGCCTATCTGGCACTTAGAGCTTTTGAAGCCTACCAATCACATGGCTGGCAAGGTTTAGGGCTCGTGCGAAGAATGGGCCTAATGATCGTGGCCGTTTTGGCTACGACATTGCTTAATCCATATTCATATCGGTTGCCATTGTGGCTGCTTGAATCCTTAAGTGCTCCACGTCCAGAGATTGTTGATTGGTCCAATGGACAACTGTTGAGTCTGGTTGGGCTAAAGTTCTGGGGCTTGGCGGCTGTGTTTGTTTTCGCAATTGCATTTTCGAACCGCAAACGAGATTTCGTTCAGCTTTGTATATTTGCGGTTACGCTGTGGCAAGCGTTCAGCCATTTTCGCCATGTTCCATTCTTTACAATCTTGTGCGGATTCTGGCTTGGACCACATCTGCAATCAGCGCTAAAGCGTTTTCAAACAAAACCAGAGTCGTCGTCGACTTCATTGTTTGCCCGACCCGCTGGTGGGTTTGCAGCATACGGCGTTGTGTTGTTGTTGATTGGAGTGGTCTCGATTCCGCTTTCCAGCCGGCTGTACCAGATAGAAGTTGATCGAAGTAAGTATCCAGTCGATGCGTTTGCGTTTATGCATGAGCACGAGATCCACGGAAAAATAGTAGTTACTTATAACTGGGCACAATACACGATCGCTGCTTTATGCAGTGACGAACAAGATGCCGGAAACCGAAGTCAAGTTGCATTTGATGGCCGCTTTCGAACTTGTTACCCGCAACAGATTGTCGATATGCATTTTGATTTTCTGTATGGCGACCAGGATCAAATTGCACGCTTTCGAAGTCCCGATTCACCCGCAATTGATCAAAGACGAGTTCTCGAATACGGCGAACCAGATCTGGCGATAGTAAAACGCTTTGACGAAGTAACGTCACATTTTATGCAAACGCAGAACGATTGGTGTTTGCTTTATCAAGACGGATTGGCTGAAGTTTGGGGCAAAAAGAGTCGATTTGATGACCCGGCAAGCAGAGATTATCTGCACCCGGGCCAACGAGTCGTTTCGGACCAAATGCCGACTGGAATTGTAAGTTGGCCAGCCACTCCAAAAGAAAGTTCACGGCTGCTGTTGGGCGTTGCCTTAACAGAAGCACAGTTCAAAAATACGGAATATTAAAATGTCAGTAACTACCGATTCACAGAACGTTATCGTAGACCATTGTGGACGCTACGACGAAATCCTGTCGCGACTCGAAAATTGCGAAGGAATGGTCATTTCGGAACTTGACGAGTACCGTCAATCGCTTGACGAACTCGTTTTTCAAAAGGCAAGTGAATTCAAATTGTCGATCATCATTCCGGTCTACAACGAAGAAACGACCATTGCCCGCGTTTTGACACGCGTTGCTGCCCTGCCGTTGAATACTGAGATCATTGTTGTGGACGACAACAGCCAGGATGGTACCAGAGATATCCTGGGGAAATTGGCTGACATTAAAGGGTTGAAGGTATTCCTGAAGCAGCCAAACCAGGGCAAGGGCGCAGCACTGCGGACAGGCTTTTCGCATGTGACAGGCGATTATGTGGTTATCCAGGACGCGGATTTAGAGTACGATCCACGTGATATTCCGAAACTGTTGGTTCCGCTGCTCAACAAAGACGCGGATGTGGTTTACGGTTCGCGGTTTCTAGGCGAAGAGCAACAAGACGAATCATTTGTGCATCGTTTGGGGAATGCGGTTTTGACTCAGGCCTCGAATTTCGTGAATGGAATCCAGTTGACTGACATGGAAACTTGCTACAAAGCATTTACTCGAGAAGTCATCGAAAGCGTTCGCATTGATCAAAATCGTTTCGGAATCGAACCGGAAATCACAGCTAAAGTTGCACGACGCGGTTTCAATTTTGTTGAAGTCCCAATCTCGTATAATTATCGCACTTACGCCGAAGGTAAAAAGATTGGCGTGAAAGATTTAATCAACGCGATCTATTGTATTGGTCGATACGCCGTCAGCGATTAAGGCGACGTGTTGGCAAAAATGGAGTTTTCTATGCGACGTTTGTTTTTGCTGGCGATTGTCTTTTCGGTTAGTGCCGTCATTTCGAATGACGCTCTAGCTCAACGTCGAATCATCGAGCTGGAAATTGCCGCATCCCGTTTTGAGCCGGTGGAGACTCAACAACGTTGGATGCAAATGCTTTCGAAAGTTGGTGCAGATCGTGTGCGTTCAAAAACGTCCGGATCTGGAACCGTAAAGGTGACTGAATCTGAACTTGCGGGTTCGGTGCGAGTGAAGGTTCAGGGAGCGATCAACAAAGGCAAACTGGTTTTGCCAGCAAGATCGTTTACGATTCACCAGAAAACTGCGATTGCGGATTACATTCAGCAACTTCGTGACGACGGAGCTGATGTTTCTCTAGCCGAAAAAAAGGCTTTTGGTTTGACGTCGCAACAGCTGTTTGATCTGAATTCAGCTTTGAAGGCGAAATTGAAGAGCAAAACCCTGGGCGTAGATTCCAGTGAAGTAGTTCAAAGCATCAAGAGAATGGTCGGTATCAGGATCGTACCCGATAAAACAGCCAAACGAGCACTTGCTGGCGGCGAAAAAGTCATAGATGAGCTGGCTGGATTTTCAGCTGGAACAGCATTGGCGGCGATCGCCCGACCATTGGGTCTGGTGCTGGTTCCAAAACGAAAGCAGGGGCAAGAAGTTGAATTGCACTTGCTCGACTATCGCAATGTAGAAGAATTCTGGCCGATCGGTTGGCCCGCCGACAATCTGCCAAGGTCTGCGCTTCCTGGCATGTACAAGAAATTCCCGATTGAGATACGAAACGCGCCACTTGATCAGGCCATCAATGCCGTTAAAGCACGAGCCAATGTCTCGATGCTTTTCGATCATAATTCGATGGCGATTGCCGAGATCGATTTGACCAAATCGAACGTTACGTTTGTCAAAGAAAGCTCGAACTACATCAATCTGCTAAGCAAGGTATTGAACCAGACAAAGCCCCGGATGGATTTCGAAATACGAATGGACGAAAACGGTAAACCGTTTCTATGGATGTCGACCTCTAATCCGGTGCGTTAACAACGCTAACGCGTCAACGTTACTTGGTTGATCCGCCGCTAACACTTCGTCCAGCTGACTGTGCGACTGACTCATCTAGATGAATGGTCATGTTAACTTCGTCGCCAGACTGCAATACCCAGAAACCGCTGCCGGTGATCATTCGATTGTCTATGTCGGCCCAGAGCATGAATTGATTGTTCAGTCGTTTTTGCGGATCGACGAATACAACTTCGCCGGTAAATTCGACTTCTCGATTGCCGGCAGTAATATGCTTTACGGAGACTTTGCGACCAGCCAATTGTTGTGGATGGAATTGAGAACCGTCGACCAGTCGCGTGACACGCAACTTGTCCATACGAGCAATTTTCATCACGGTTTCACCAGCAGTTACCCATTCGCCAGCGTCTTTGTTAACTTCGTAGACGACGCCTGTGATTGGTGACTTGATGGCGTGGCGGTTGATGCTGTCCTGGGACGCTTGAACGGTGACCATTTCAGCGGCAGCTTCCATAGCAGCTCGATCTCGAAGTTTTCTCGCGCCATCGTATTCGTAACGGGCAATCTGTGCAGACACTCTACTGCGTTGCGTTTGTTGTTCGGACATTGAACCGGTTTGACGAAGTTTTCGGGTCTTGTCGTATTCTGCTTTCGCAAGTTCCGCTCGTTTGAAAGACGCGTTAACTTCAGTTGAATCGTTGGCTTGTTCGCTGGCGATTCGGTGGCGAAGTTGTGCTTCTTCGAGTGCGCGCCGAGAACGTGTGTCATTCATTTGGGCGACCTTTTGATTCTTTGTGACGCTGGTTCCCGGCTTTACCATGATGTCGGTTAACTGCCCGCTTTCTAGCGCCGGCAGGTCAATGTCCTCAATCAGAACGACGGTACACTCGCGTAAAACGTAGTTGTTGTCAGAAGAAGAGAAGCTTGAATTGTCCTGGGCGCAAACCGTTCCAAGGAGAAAAGACAAAGCTATTGTTGACGCGAAAAGTTTCATAGGATTGACCTGGAAATACGACAAAAAGAACGTGAAGCTTCCTTATTGAAATCGGCATCTGGATTCGGCAGGCTTGAATCGAGCAGCAGAATCGGGACAAAGCATTATATATGCTAGCGAAGGAAAATAGGTGTACAAAATGCACGTCGTGCTACGCTTGGTGCACCATATTTGCCCGGCGGCGTTCAGCTGCCCGAAAGAGCTGCAAAAATTTGCTCCCATTCGTCTTCGATGGACGCGTTTGGGAAATCGACACCGGCACGGTTGTACCAATATCTTGCGTTGGAATCGTCACCTTCGACGCGATGCAGATAGGCGTGAATCCGTGCGGCGCCAGGGCTGGAAAGATCCTGCACGATGTCATGGGCTGCGTCCCAATCACCGGACTGGGCAAGTTTTAAAGCATCAAGAAGTTGGTGGTTGCTCATTGGTTGCGAGGCCGCCGGCCGCCAAAAAAGGTCAGACAAACAAAATTCAAGGGTCAGATAAACAAACTCAACAAAACGACAGCTGCGATTGCAGAGCCCATCGCGATCTTGCCCATTGTACCGACAAATCGACCGGCCGCAGCCGCGCCACCGACTTTCAGACTTTTGTCCATTTCTGAACCCTGCCATTTTTCTCCGATAGTCGCCCCAATCAAGGCGCCCAGGCAAGCAAAAAAGACGCTGCCGATTACTATGCCTACAAGTGGAATTGGAATTGGGATGCCAATGAAACCGCCTGCGATGCCTCCAACGATGGAGCCGATGATGCTGCAAGTTGCAGCGCGACGGCTGCCGCCAACATGCTTGGTCCCCAAAACGGAAGCACCGAATTCAATCAGTTCCCCAATTCCCGCCAGAACCGCAAACAAAACGACTAGTCCAAGTTCGATGTGCCAGTGCGTGGCTGCGCTGGTGAAGAAAAACCAGACGGCCGTCAGAGCAACGATGAACCAGTTGCCCGGCAATCCAAACAGATTCGAAAGCCAGCTAACGAGCAGTGCCAGGATGAAAAGCAGTAGCAGAATGTAAAACAGGATCGTGTATATCATCAGTGGCCATTCGCTTCAGCCGAAACGTTATTGGATGATAATTTCGTGCAGCACCAAGACTGTCGGAATTTCTGACGGTCGATCTAGAACCAATACTTGTAAGTCATTTGAACCGTTTCGAACAGTTCGTGGAACCACACGTATCCGATGCTGCGAGTTCCGCATTGAAGCTTGGCGTTGACCCGCGTACCTGATTTCAGCAGATCAGCAGGAATTTGATCGTTGTAGAAGCTGACGATCGCTTTGGCACAATTGCCGTCATCGCCATAGACTTGCAGTTTTTCATCGACTTGAGTTAATTCGCCTTTGAACTCTTTGCCAGGATGCGAGACGAGCGCAAAACTGACCTTGAGCGGTTCGTCGTTTTCTCTGGTGCACTTCAAAAGATGGCCTAGTCGCCGTTCCGGTATTTCCAATTCCAATTGCCAGCCGCCGTCGGGGTCAACAACGGTCATCAAGTTCTGTCCGCGGTCCACAGGGCGTTTGAGCAGATTCTTTCGCACTTGCCAATTGACGACGAACCCATCGGCCGGGCTTCGGACCAGCAGCTCATTGGCCTGTTTTTTCTTGAGTTCAAGTTCGCGATTCAGGCTGGCCAATTCTTCTTCAGAATTTCTCAATTCACCATCGAGCATGATGCTGTCGTATCGTTCGAGCCGCTGGGATTGTGCGCTGCGGAACTTTCGAATCTGTTCGTTGGTTTGGTTGATTTTGCCTTCGAGATTTTGAATCTGGACGTCAAGATCGTTGTTGCTCATACGGGCGAGAACATCGTTTTGCTTTACACGCTCGCCATCGTTTTCCTGAACATAAACTTCTTGAAGAATACCACCGATCCGGGCGTATACTTCGTTTTGTATTTGCGGTTTAAGTTGGCCATTGGAGCTAAGGGTGAAAGGGTAGGGGAAGAGAACGAAGAATGCGATGATCCCTGCCAAAACGCTTAGTATGGTGACGGTTTTTGGTAGCTGTGCCGCAGAAAATGGTTGCAGCATTTTGCCGATGGTTTTCCAAAGCGGCAACAGGAACAGGCTGTTGTGTTCGACCGCGTTGGCCAGTGCGGATTCGCTGTGATCACAAATCACTTCAACTCGCCGCTTCAATGGACCGTCGATTGTCGAATCTTTGAGTTGTTCAACGATCAGGGCTCCAATTGGTTTTACGTTTGAATTTTGTTTGGTTTCGCTGGTTGACGAATCGGTGGGTTTTTTTAGCGGCAAAACGGCGATCATCTTGGTGTGCGATTTGTCGATATATTCGTGCAATCGCTTTTCAATCTGAGGCGACAGATTCTGATCGTCACCGCTGTACCAAAGTGGCTCCTGGCCTTTGATGACGGCCCGTGTCAGAGTTTGCAGTTTTTTAATTTGGTCGGCTCGGCGTTCAATTGAATCGAGTCCGCTGACAGCCTGGATTTGCCAACGGCCAGATTTGTTCAAGACGACGCTGACACGATCGCATCCGATAATGCGCCGACTTTCGTTGGCCAGTACGTATGCGATTTGGTCGGGATCGAGTCCGTTGTGAATCGATTTAACAAACGAATCGAGTTGTTGCCAAAGCGCTTGTTGCTGGCCAAAATTTTGTAGCTTACTGTCTTTTAGAAAGTCGCTGGCGATTTCGCACATCTGTGCCAGGAATCGCAGATAGCCGCGTTGGGTTGTCGGTCCGGCGCCGGGGCGCTGGAAGATTTCTACGAGTCCGATGGTTTGGTTGTTAACGACCAGTGGCCCAAACAGCAACAATTTGTCCGTAGGATTGCCAGCTTCGGCGATATCAGCGGTTCCGCTGTTTGGTGGAATTAGAGTGGGTTCATTTTCTTCACGAATTTTATTCAAAAGTTGTGAATGTCTTGATTGAGCCACAGGATCGGTGGCCAAACTGATTTGTTCCATGTTGACGTGATAAACCAATTCCAGCGGTTGGTTTTTTTCGTCAGCAAGCCAGACGGCACCGCCTTCGGATGCCAGTGCGCTAGTCGTTCGAATTAGAAAGCCTCGAAAGAAGTCCGTTCGATCCGTGGCTGTCCTGGAAAGTTCGGCAATTTCGGAAACGAGGCTGCGAATCTGATTCTTGGTCTTGGTGATCAAATCGGAATCGATGCCGTCAGCAAACTTGCCTGATTTACCATGTAGGAACCTGCCAGGGATTTTGTCTGAATTGGCGTCGGTGGCTACGAATTGGGCTGTTGAATCAGTCGTGGTGTTTTCTGCATCGGTGCGTTCAAAAGTGGGTTCGTTTTTCATTGAAAGCTTACGACTTTTTATGGTTAGTTCGTATCACGACAAGGGACGGGAACTGTCTAATAATTTGAAATTGCTAACAAGTGCGATATGCAAAATGAATCTTGGCGTCCACAATGCATGCGTTGGATGCATTAAGTTGGCGTTGCTAGCGTTGTGAGAGGCTGGCAAAAATCGAGTGATACACTGTTAAAGATATAAGCGATGCGATTGATAGGAAGTCTGGCGAACCAACAGCAAGCTGAGGCATTTGCCGCTTATTTATTAACGCAGGGCATTGCTGCTCACTTGGAAAAAGAAAAAGACGACTTCGAGGTCTGGATTAAGGAAGAAGACGCGCTGGGCAAAGCTTCGTCGGAATTAGAAGTTTTTCGCGCCAATCCGGACGACAAGAAATATTCTGATGCGATTTCGGTCGCAAGGAAATTGCAAGAGGAAGAAATCCGCAAGCGACAGCGGATGGCCAAGAACTTAGTAAAGGTTTCTGGCGGAAAAGTGCCTCGAAACCAGTCGTTAACGATTTGTTTAATTGCAGTTTGCGGTTTTGTAGCGTTATTCACCGGTTTCGGCCGAGCCGAAGACCGAATCAAAGCGACCTATCGTGCGTTGGCGTTCGCTTCTGAGACGCGTGAAGATGGCGACGCAGTATTTCTGCAAAACAATCAAGATCGGGATGCGATCAATTGGCGATTGGTTAGTGTTAAACGAGGACAGATTTGGCGATTGGTGACGCCGATCTTTTTGCACTTTGGCGTGCTTCATATTTTGATGAACATGTATTTTCTGTACATGCTTGGCGGGCAGATCGAACATCGATATGGATCGTTCTGGTTTGGGTTGATCGTTCTTGCAGGTGCAGCGATTCCCAATTTAGTCCAGTGCATAGTTCCTGAATCGGTTGGTGGCTCGGCTCCGTTTTACTTGGGCAATTATTACATCCACGGCCTGGGTGGAATGTCGGGGGTCAATTATGCGCTGCTTGGATTTGTAATGATGAAAATGAGTTACGATCGGACCAGTAATTTGTTTATCCCGCAATCGACCGTGTTTTTTCTGTTAGGTTGGATGGTATTCTGCATGACGCCGTTGGCTGAACAGTACTTTGGTCTGCATGTTGCCAATTGGGCGCACGCGATCGGATTGGTCGTTGGGCTGGTAATTGGTTATTGGCCAGTGCTCATCGGCACCAGTAAGTGATTTTGGCGTTGCCGAGGAAATCTCTTAGTCGGTGCAAATCCAATCCATCGATTTAAAATGCCGTGAACGAAGAAGTCTTCGTTCAGGTTCCGCCGCTATTTGATCTGAGTGTTACCGTTATTTTGAGCCGGGCGATTGAGCGTTGCTGGATCGAATTGCTGGTATGGCTCAATCGATTTACGCTTCACGCGATCCCAGCCAATGGGAGTTGAAGGACGTACGAATCGGCCAAGGAAATTTTGGAGGCCAGTGAGCGTGCCGTTCACTTTTCGATTGTTGAATTCGAAAACGCGGCTGGTGAAATTGTTTTCTTTTGGATTGTAGTTGGGTGCGTAGACATGCAACATTTTCGGCAAAAATAAATCGTCGCGCGAGATGACGAGGTCGATTTTTTTGTAGTTGCGGGCGTCGTCGATTTTCTTAGGCACGGCTTCCAGCCAGTATTCATCTTTTGCGCCTTCGGGTGTGACTACCCGCACCCAAAAGCGATTCAGGATGTCTTCTTTGCTGGCGCCAAAGAGAAACGGAATTGGGCTGTTGACCAGGCCTTTGCCCTGCATTTCCTGTGGGATATTGGTTTCGTAAAGTTTCTTGTTTTTGAAATCGTATTCGTGGATGGCCGCTCCGTCACAGATCCACTTCTCGCGGTTGTCTTCCTCTTTTCTGGGTACGTATTTTGGATCCTGGCCTTCTTGTTCAGGAGGGCCGCCGAAATCGAAAACTTGCAGAGTTTCATAACTTGCTTTGTCGGGCGAAGCGAATCGAATCTCGCCTTGCATGATGGTTACCGCGGCTAGCTGATTACTTTTTGGATCGCGCCAGTTGCAATACGTTGTGTCGTAGTCGAAACGAGTGAATTGGCTGTGGTATCGTTTGACGAGATCGCTTTTCTGTTGCCAGTAATCGAGTAGCTGATACAAAAACTGGTTGTGTTCATTGCTCAGTTTTGCGTACCAATCGGGGGCCATGGTTTTGGTCATGGGAGCCACGTTTTGATTGGCCGCTGGGGCAAGGTTGGCACGGGGAGGCGTGACCGGATTTTGCTGAGAAGTCTGAGCGAGCGATATTGAATTGGCAAATGCAAAGACAATATATGTGATTGCTGCAACGACAGAAAAAGAACGCATCCTTGGGTCCCCGTTTCGTAATTTCGAAAGATTGGTAGCGAGTGAAATTAGCAAAACGCAATTCAACAACCTAGGTTGATTTGATGTGCTAGCCCGTTGAAGGCGGCCAATAAGACGCTGCTTTGTTAATTATTGCGAGAATCTAACGCCCTAATTTGTTGATGCTGCCCAGAATAATCTGGTGGATTCTGGGTGCGGCCAGTTCGGCTGCATTAATGACTTCCTGACCACTGGTTTGCTGTAAGACGTCAGGTTTGGCGACATTGGTGACAATCGAAAGTCCCAGGACCTTCATTTGAAGTGTGGCCGCCATGCAAACTTCTGGGATCGTTGACATGCCGGCAACATCCGCACCGATTCGTCGAAGCATGCGATATTCTGCTCGCGTTTCATAATTGGGGCCAAGCAGGCCTCCGTAGATTCCAGTTTGGATGTTGAAATCGTTGGCTCGTGCAATTGAGCGTGCATTTTCGGCCATTTCAAGATCGTAGATGTCGGTTCGTTTGGACGGTCGTTCGCATTTGGATTGTACGTTCGTGTTTGGCGATGTGCGGCACATCAGGTCGATATGCGAGTTGATGATCATGATGTCGCCGCTGTTGAAATTGGGATTCAAACCACCGGCGGCGTTGGTGATAAACAGATTGGTGACTCCCAGCTTTTGTAACACACGTAGAGCCAGCGTGGCATCATCGACATTGTGGCCTTCGTATAAATGGAACCGACCGTTCATCGCAACGACATGGTGTGAGTTCAATTTTCCAAACAGAAGGCTGCCCTTGTGTCCCAAGGCGGTACTTTGTGGAAAGTGCGGAATGTCGCCGTAGTCGATTTCAGTTTCGATAACCATTTTTTTGGCAACGATGCCTGATCCGGTACCAAGAATGATTCCAAATGGGATGGGTTGGTTTGCCAGAGAGGCAAGATGATTTGCGGCTTCGGTTGCTTTTTGATCGATGGAAAGTTCAGAGATCATTGGATTAATGGCAGGAGTCTGCAGACCTTTCGCAACGAGAAAGATTCCGGCTAATTTTCTTCAGCCAACACGCCCATCACAAGTTTGGTCAATTGTGGTTCGGCTTCGCCAGCGATGCGGATGATTTCGTCGACGTTCGCCGGTTCCAATGCGTCAGCAAGGCACATGTCAGTGACAATCGAGAAACCGACGACACGCATTTCGCTGTGCACGGCGACGATTACTTCAGGCACGGTCGACATGCCAACCACGTCGGCACCGATCAAGCGAAGAAATCGATATTCGGCTCGCGTTTCCAGGTTGGGGCCAGCAACGGCCACGAAGACACCTTTGTGCACAACCATGTCTTCTTTACGGCCAACGGCAAGTGCTCTTTCGATTAGCGACTGGGTGTAGGGTTCGCACATATCAGGAAAGCGGGGCCCGAGTCGATCGTCGTTGATCCCAATAAGAGGGTTGTCGCCCATCAGGTTTATTTGGTCTTCGATCATCATGATATCGCCCGCTTTATAGTTCGGGTTTAGGCCGCCACAAGCGTTGGAAACGACCAGTAGATCAGCGCCCATGGCTTTCATGACTCGAACGGGCAGGGTGATTTCTTTGAGCGGATAGCCTTCGTACATATGCAATCGGCCTTCCATTGCAATGACTGGCAAGCCGTTCAACGTTCCGCATACAAGCCGGCCTTTGTGGCTGGTCGCGGTTGATTTTGGGAAGTTTGGAATGTCGGCATAGTCAATGGAAGCTGCGACGTCGATGTTTTCGACCAGTGAGCCAAGCCCAGTACCGAGGATGATTCCTGCTTTGGCACAATGGTCCCATTGAGATTTAATAAAGTTGACTGATTCGTTGATTTTGTCGAATAGATCCAGCATCGATGATTTGCCCGTGTGTGCAGATTTTCAGCCTAAAACATTACCCGATTGGTGGGGTTTGAGAAAGAAGGCCATCACAATTCGACAAATCGATCACAATTCGACAAATACGTTGACTGAACGCAACCATGTTGAAAAAAAACCCGCTGAAACACAGACGAATATCGTCACATAGGTAAGGAAAATGTAATAGCGTTGAAATAGACATGAATTGCAATCTGGAAATCCTCTATGAAACCAACTCGCAAATTCGCAAGTGATTTTTTCACCTATGACAATCTTGAGCGTCGTTGTGTGCTTTCGGCCTCGGTGTTAACAACGCCTTTTGCCGATGCGGATCAGGCTTTTTATGAAGCCCCCAATTACGACCAATCAACTTCCTTGTCCACCATTAGCCAGCTGGAGATAGCGGTAAATGGCGATGTTCAAACGGTCTCATCGTTGGGCGCATTGATTGTCAATCCAGGTGACGAAATCTCGGTTGTTGGAATTTCAATTGATTCCAGTGCGGATATTGGAGTGTTCGCTGCCGAAGGTTATTTGAATAAATTGACCGATGATAGTTCTGCCAGCGTCATTGATTATTCAGACGGTCGATTTTCTGCTCGCGTCGACAATTTTCAGGCCAACGGTCTGGGTGGACTGATCAATGGCCTGCAGGATTCGTGGGTGGTTGAAGAAGGCTGGGATCGATTGACGATCAGTCTGGTGCACTATACCGAAGCGGGTGTCGAACTTACGGATCAATTTCGAGTATCGTTGCAAGTTGGGCAAGCAGACTTAGCCTTCGATACGTCCGTGTTTGATATTTGGGCCGGGCAGACGTTTGAAACTGGACAGGCAATTGAATTCTCCGGTCTGTGGCAGAACTTTGGTCTCGGCACGTACCACAATTACGCAGAAGCAGACGTATTTGCCGCTAGTGACGTCAATACCCAAACTGCCCTGTGGGCTGGAGCTTTGGTTGGCAATGCTGGCGGGCCGGTCGAAGGTGTCTTTCTTAATACGCGCGGCGGTGACGGATTCGACTCGCTGTTTGTGCCTGAGCAAGCAGGCGAGTACATCGTCGAATTTACTGTTGATCCGGAAAACTCTGTTTTTGAATCAGATGAATCCAACAATCAATACACGATAACCATCACCGTTGAGGATCCATATCGAGGCGAGTTGCTTGTCTCTGATGCCAAAGTATCGGAATCCGACGCGGCGGCTGAATTTACAGTGAATTTGTCAGAAGCAAGTGATCAGGAAGTAACCGTCGAATTCGCTACGTTTGAAGAAACGGCTGTTGCGGGTAGTGACTTCACGGCTGTCAATGGAAGTCTCACCTTTGCTCCTGGTGAAACCAGCCAAGTGATCTCAGTACCGGTTTTGTCTGATCGAGCCTTCGAATCTGAAGAAAGTTTTGGTGTCGAATTGTTCAACGCGACGGTTGCGACTTTGGGTGCTGATACTACTGGAAGGGCAACGCTGGTTGATTCTACTTCGCTTGCCGACCAACTGGAATTCTATCTTATTGATGCTGACACAAACACTCGGCTGCAAACGATACAGTCAGGTGATGAGCTTTTGGTCAGTAGTAATCAGAACTTGACCTTTGCGGCTTATGTTCCTGAAGATAGCCTTTTCTTTGGCGAAGTAGAAAGTGTCTTCTTGAATTTGAATGATGGTCAAATTACACAACAAGAAAACGTTGAACCTTACTCATTGTTTGGCGACTCCGATCCTCGATTTAATGGAGGGCTGATTCCGCTAGGTGAAAACTCATTGACTCTCGAGCTGTACTCGGAAAACCGTCTTCGTGGGCAACTGTTGGAAACGGTATCGTTTGACTTCACGTTGGTGTTATCCGGTGGCGATGGCAATGATGTGCTAACGGGCGATTCAGGAAATGATCATATCTTTGGTGCTGCAGGAAACGACATCATTGATGGAGGACGGGGAAGAGATGTTTTAGACGGTGGCCAGGGTGATGATACCTTGTTGGCCGGGTTTGATGACGGAACGGGTGATGTTTTCATCGGCGGTGAAGGGGTTGATACCCTTGTTATTGACGGAACCGAAGTGGAGCGATTTGCATTTGACATCGATCTTACGGCTGGAACAGATTCCTTCGGCAATACTTTTGAAGGAATTGAAAACATCGTTGGCGGTCAAAATGATGACCAATTCGTTGGCGATGACGCCGACAATGTATTGAACGGATTGGGAGGCGATGACGTCCTGGTGGGTGGCGAAGGAGATGACACTCTGCTTGGCGATGCTGGAGACGACGTACTTGAAGGCGGGCAAGGAAATGACGTTCTCGATGGTGGCCGTGGAAAAGACAAGCTGGATGGTGGCGACGGCGACGATATTTTGTTGGCAGGATTTGACGACGGAACTGGTGACGTATTTGTCGGTGGTGAAGGCATCGATACTCATGTAATCGACGGAACCGAAGTGAGTCGATTCGCATTCAGCGTTGATCTTGCTGCGGGCGCGGACAACTTTGGTAACACCTTTGACGGAATCGAAAATATCGTTGGCGGCGAAGGGAATGACCGTTTCATTGGAGATGACGCTGACAATGTTCTGAGCGGTTCAAACGGTGACGATATCTTAAGTGGCGGCGATGGAAACGATACTCTTGTTGGCGGTGAAGGAAACAACACTCTGACCGGCGGAGAGGGCCAGGATCAATTTGTGGTTGGGCAGGGTGCCGGCCGAGATGTGGTGACCGACTTTGTGATTGGAGAAGACACTTTGTTGTTTGAAGGATTCGAACTGTCCGAATTGCAGGAAGATTTGCAGATCGTTGACAACGGCAATGGACTTGTTTTGATGTTCCAGGGAGCATCGATCACTTTGGCTGGTCTTACTCAAGAAGAATTTTCTTGGGACTTGTTTGCCAATGATGATGATGAGTAAAAAGCCAGTTTTCAGTTGATCGAATAACTAACTGGCTACTTATACTTTCGATTGACTGTAGTTTTCGGCGTAACGGCTTTCGCTGTGGACGCGATTGGGGCTTTGAAATTGACAGATTGAACTAACACTTGATCTGCGTTTTTGAAGTAGTCAACGGCGTCTTTTTCAAGCGTGAAGACGAAAGTAGTGCGTCTGCCGTCGTCGTTGCCGATATGATAGTAGATCCACTGGAACGGGATATCGGATTCCAGACCATCAACCGAAATCTTCAATGCTTCCAAGCCTGATTCGGTCGTCAAGGTATCTGCAGCCACAATTCTCGCCTGAGAATCGGCGATAATCTTGGAAACTTCGTCTTGAAATTGGGATAGCTTCAATGGATTTTGGGCTGGGCGATTGGGCAGCTGCACGACGTTACACTGAGCGATCAATTGACCATCGATCATATATCGTAAAACAGCGGCTTCTTTTTCAGAAGCGATCACGCGCCAGTCAGTTTCGTGATGAAACTGGATTTCGCAATCTGGCCGATCAAACAGGAAGTTGAATTTGATCTTTTGTCCCTTGTGCAGTTGGGCCAGGCGATCTTTGTCAAGCAGAATGTTTTCCGCAGTTGGCTCAAGGCGAGCGTCGAACTTGATCTTGCCTTCGAAGCCTGGTGCGACTTGACCGCTGCGTCGTTCTTCATCAATTGAAAGACGCAGAGCGGTGATCCGTTGTTCGTTCACATTCAACTGGGCAATGCCCTTGATTTTCTGTTGAGAGATAGCGTCGTCGACTTCCCCTTTTACGTTGCCATAGATATAGATTTTGGCGACATCGTTTTCGACACTCTTGAGCATCATCGTAGCCGAGGATGTGATAATGCGATTCATAGACAAAAGACTGGCGAGTTGGCCTTTTCCCAGTTTCCATTTGTCGCCAATCTTGACTTGCCGCTTGTCAAACAGGGTTGCGTATGAAAGCGGATCACCCGGATTTTTTAGCAGCTCGTATTCTTTTTGACGAAGCGTGCTGCCAATACCGGCAATCTGGAATTGATTATTACCGGCTTCTTCGGTTTTCATACGCGCGAGAACGATTCGATTGTCGTCACGTAGAGCAATGTCTGTACTTCCTTTGCCCGCTTTGATTGACGCAACCGCTT
This sequence comes from uncultured Pirellulaceae bacterium, assembly GCA_964405425.1. Lineage (GTDB taxonomy): Bacteria > Planctomycetota > Planctomycetia > Pirellulales > Pirellulaceae > Mariniblastus. The sequence continues at coordinate 24,381 of CAYONX010000022.1, forward strand.
TGTCGTAGTAGCGGATTGCTTGTGGGCTGGTTGTGCTTCCGCCTGACATTCGTTGGTCAAACTTTATCTTTCCGCGAACATCCAGCGGCAGTACGGATTGGTTTTCTTGCTGACCGGCGCGATCGACGATCACCGAGCCCAGGTATTGCACTTGAGCTGTGACGTTGAGCGTTTGGTCGGCCCGAATTTGGTGGGTCAGGTCATATTTTTCGACTGCGCTCAGGTGAGCGGTCTGGTTCAGACTTATGAAACCGATTGCAAGAACGAAAAGTGCCGAAATACAGGAGTTTTGATGTTTTTTCATATTCTTCAGATTTTTTTCACAATAAACGGCCGAGTTGTGCGAATACCCGATCACTGCCAAACTACAGTCTCTAGATAGTCATCGACTAACGTTGAGACTTTGATTTGTTTCAAATTGAGAAACTCGTCTATATCCGCTAACCATTGGAAACTGCATTCGGACATCTGCCGACTGAATGCGTGGAACGGTTTCCATATATTCGCTGAGAAATTAGCGAAAATTTCCAGCACTTTCCACGAAATTAGGTGTTTTTTAGGAAACGACCGAAACAGTTCACCTTCACAGGCGAACTATGGAATGAGTTTTGCTTCTTCAATGAAGTGGATTCGTTTCAAGGTGAAAATCAGGTTTTCACGCTAGCAATTTTTTTGTAAACCATTGGCTGACGCTGGTGCTTTGCGAATCGCGGTTGGATTCTGGCTTTCGCCGAACTGTCGGATTTTCTTTCTCGTAAGGAGTTACGAGGAATGGACGTCTGACACAAAGGAACAATGCGACAACGGAGGCTCGCAGAGAAAGCAGATTGCTTGAGGGAATTGACGAAGGAAGTCTCGCATCAAAGATGCGTTCGCTCAGGTGCAAAACAAAGAGGTATTTATTATGCATTCCGATTACAAAAGTCCGTCGATTCGTGAATTACGTGATCAACAGGTACGGTTTGCGCCTCGTGAAAAGAAGATTGAGCAGATTGACTGTGCCGAAAATTTACTGCGAGAATTGCAAACCGATCGTAATTACAACTACGAATACGTTTGCTTCCGAATCACCGGCTTTCGTGCTGAGCAGTCCCCAATCATTCGAATCAAGGGTGCCGATCTAAGACATGATCTTTGTTGCTTTATTGAAGACATGTCGGAGTCAGCCAATATTCGAGCGGTGGAAGTAGGGCAACCTGTCCACACCGTTGAACAATTGAGCAAGATGTTTAACGTATCGTCCAAAACGATTTCACGTTGGCGTCAGCAGGGGTTAGTCAGCCGCAAGTTCATTTTTGATGGCGGTCGCAAGAGAGTTGGTTTCTTGCACAGCAGTGTTGATTCGTTTGTGAAAAATAACAGCGAAAAGGTTAAACGCGGCAAGCGTTTCAGCCAGCTGACCAAGCAAGACAAAGACGAGATCATCGAACGTGGGCGTCGATTGGCGAAAGCGGGCGGTTGTCCTGCCGAGGTTACTCGCCGAATTGCCAAAGCCATGGATCGCAGCGTTGAGACGATTCGGTATACGATCAAGCAATTCGATCAGCAGTATCCAGATATCGCTGTGTTCCCGGATCAGACAGGTCCGTTGAACATGGAAATGAAAGAGCGGATTTACGAGTCCTTTTTGTCTGGCAGAAGTGCCGAGCAGATTGGTAAGCGTTATTGCCGCACGAAAACCACGATTTATCGCGTTATCAATGAAGTGCGTGCGACTTACATTTTGGATTTGCCGCTGGATTTCATGGATAACGATGAATTCCGACGCAAAAGTGCGTATAAGAAGATTGTTGAATCCGAAATGCCGGTTCCTGAAAAGGCGACTCGGCGTACCAAGCCGCCCGCAGGTTTGCCTCGCTATTTGGCTTCGTTGTACGAGCACGCTTTGTTGACTCGCGAGCAGGAAGGTTACTTGTTCCGCAAGTTTAACTTTCTGAAATTCAAGGCTGGCCAGTTGCGTGAGAACTTGGACCCGATGCGGGCCAAGGCTAACGATATGGACGAGATTGAGCGTTTGTATGACGCGGCTGTCGAAGTCAAAAACAAGATCGTTCGATCAAACTTGCGTCTGGTAGTTTCGATTGCGAAGCGGCACGTTGGTTCGGCAGACGATTTCTTTCAATTGGTAAGTGACGGCAACATGTCGCTGATTCGTGCGGTTGAGAAATTTGATTACGCTCGCGGCAACAAGTTCAGTACGTACGCCAGTTGGGCGATCATGAAGAATTTTGCTCGAACGATTCCAGACGAATTCAAGCAAAAGGATCGATTCCGCCCGACTTCCGAAGAAATGTTCCTGGCCAAAGAGGACCAGCGAAGCGATCGATATATGCTTGAATCGGCACAAAGTCACCGAGAAAAGCAGGTCAATCGGATCTTGGAGTCTTTGGACGACCGAGAGCAGAAGATTATTATCAGCCGTTTTGGGTTGGATTACAGCCAGGAGCCTCAGACTTTGAAAGAAGTCGGAGCGATGCTGGGCGTGACCAAAGAACGCATCCGGCAGATTGAGGCACGTGCACTGAGCAAATTGCGAGCGGCAGCACGTGAAGAAAAAATCGATATTCCGGATGTGCTGTTGAAGTAAACCGGAAGGAATATAGTTGAATTCAGGCCACGCAATATCATTGCGTGGTTTTTTTCGTGTGTGCTGGGCATGTTGGTTGATTTGCCTGGGATCTGGATATTTGGGTCGTGATGGTTCGTTTGGCGTGGAGGCTCGGATTCAACTGATTGCTCGGAAAGTGTCGAAATTTTGAAAGATGCTGTCACGGAAGATAGCGTTCAATCAAAAATACGACCCGAGTACAACATGGAAGTTGTTCAGTTTTTCGCTTGGCCAAAGAGTTTGGTTTTCTTTTTCGCGGCCGCGACTTTGTTGGCTGTTTCATCTGACTGCGAAGCCCAGCTATTTCGGCGGCACAGAGCCCGAGCGTTTGATTCCATTCCCGCGTACGCCAATTCGAACATACAACTTAGTTCGGGTTATCAGGCAAATTCGCTTGCAAACCAGCCGATTGCTTCTCGTTTACCCAAATGGCCGTTTGGTGGATCGGGCTACGATCCTAGAATTCATCGGGACGCAGATGCAGGGGCAAAGTACCCGAAATATATTGGCGGCTTTCATTCTTCCCATTTCACCAATGTTGGCTTGCCCAGCGGTGACATCGGGTTTCGTGGCAATGGTTTATATTGGGCGCCGTGGTAAACTTGGTTTGCTCAGAATCTTTAATCTCGGCGAACTCTTGTGGCCGATAACTTGTCTTTTCGTATTGCAGGTATGCCTTAAATCATTAAGATTTACGCCACGCATGCGCCAGCGTAGCTCAGTTGGCAGAGCAGCTGATTTGTAATCAGCAGGTCGCAGGTTCGACTCCTGTCGCTGGCTCTGACTTGCGTGCCCACAAGCCGCAAGTCTTTGTATATCAAAGGTTTGATAGAATCTGATTATTGGCATCCCCGCCGATTTTCTAAGAGTGAACGAGCCTTGCGGGGGGGTTACCGAAGCGGTCAAACGGGACAGACTGTAAATCTGTTGGCTCAGCCTTCGCAGGTTCGAATCCTGCACCCCCCATTTATAGCTAGTTGGTTAGAGTTGGTTTTTGGGCATTTTGAAAGGGCAGATTCGAGATTTTGGGTAGTCAGTGATGGCAAATCGGCCCGAAATATCTGATTTAATCTTTCAAAAGGCCATTGGGGAATTCCCAATAATTGATACACTTTCTGATTGGCAAAATTCACCGTTAGCGTGCGCGAAGTGCGTTTATTCGTGGAATAAGGATAGCCAAAATCCATGGTTGGATAGAAGTGAAGGGTGCCTTTTTGCGGGTGTAGCTCAATGGCAGAGCCCCAGCCTTCCAAGCTGGTCGTGAGGGTTCGATTCCCTTCACCCGCTTAATGAAGAGTTGATGTTGGAGTGAACCGCTGCTGTAGCTCAGTGGTAGAGCGCGTCCTTGGTAAGGACGAGGTCACGGGTTCAAATCCCGTCAGCAGCTTCATTGTTAATCGTTACTTTAAGTTTTGTTTCGACCTGATTGGTCGAGTTTGTTTTATTGACTTGGTGAATATCAAGCAGGTGAAATTAGAAAATGGCCAAGGAAACTTTTAATCGTACAAAGCCACACGTAAACGTTGGTACCATCGGGCATATTGACCATGGGAAGACGACCACGACAGGTGCTATTGTTGCAGTCCAGGCTGCCAAGGGCCTTGCGACTCCGATTTCGTATTCGGATATCGCCAAGGGTGGTACGGTCCGTGATGAGACAAAGACAGTGACTATTGCTGTTGCTCACGTCGAGTATGAAACTGACACTCGCCATTACGCTCACATTGACTGCCCGGGTCACGCTGACTTTATTAAGAATATGATTACTGGTGCCGCACAGATGGATGGTGCGATTCTGGTAGTTGCGGCTGATGCTGGTCCGATGCCTCAGACAAAAGAGCACGTTCTGTTGGCTCGTCAGGTTGATGTTCCGGCGTTGGTTGTGTTTTTGAACAAGTGTGATCTTGTTGACGATGAAGAGCTTCTTGAGTTGGTTGATATGGAAGTTCGGGAATTGCTTAACAAGTATGACTTCGATGGCGACAACGCGACAATCGTTCGCGGCAGTGCTTTGCCTGCATATCAGAAGCCTGATGATGCTGAAGCGAGTAAGTGTATTTCTGAGTTGATGGACGCGATCGACGCGAATATTCCAGAGCCTCCGCGTGAAGACGACAAGCCGTTTTTGATGGCGATCGAAGATGTGTTCTCGATTGAAGGTCGTGGAACGGTTTGTACTGGCCGAGTTGAGCGTGGTGTTATTAAGCCGGGCGAAGAAGTTGAGATCATCGGCTTGCAGGATACGCAGAAAACAACTTGTACGGGCGTTGAGATGTTCCGCAAATTGTTGGATGAAGGTCGTGCAGGTGACAATGTTGGTTGCCTTCTGCGTGGCGTTAAGCGAGACGAGATTCAAAGGGGGCAGGTTCTGGCGAAGCCAGGTTCGATCAGCCCGCATATGAAATTTGAAGCTGAAGTTTACTGTTTGAGTAAGGATGAGGGTGGTCGTCACACTCCATTTTTCAGCGGTTATCGGCCTCAGTTTTACTTCCGTACAACGGACGTGACTGGTACGGCGAATCTGGTTGAAGCCGAGATGTGCATGCCTGGTGATAATGTCAAGGTTACCGTTGAATTGCATAAGCCGATCGCGATGGACGATGGTGTTCGTTTTGCGATTCGTGAAGGTGGTCGTACGGTAGGTTCCGGAGTTGTTACCAAGATCGTTGAGTAGATTTTGGTTCCACGGAGTTGCGTTAAGCGTCGGGCAGGAGTGTGCGGCGCTTTGTTCGCAGTCTGGGGTGGCCGTTCTGGTGTTTGGAGAAAGAAGCAGAGGGGTGTAGCTCAATTGGCAGAGCACTGGTTTCCAAAACCAGCGGTTGCGGGTTCAAGTCCCTCCGCCCCTGTTCCTGTCGTTGAGTTGTTGATTGCGAAGTTGGTTGACATGCAGCAGTGTGTGTCTGTTTGGTCAGGTCGGTCGAGGTAAGCTGATGAGTTCAATTGCGAAGCCGAAAAATGAAAGCAGTTTTGGTGGCTTTTGGTCGGAGTTGTTTCGCTTTGGTGTATACAAGCCGAGTCAGGGTCGGATTGTGCGCCAGGTTAGTTTTCTGGCGATCGCGGTTCTGGCTTGTTTGGCGGCTTTCGAATTTCACCGGATGCGAATTTTTGATCAGGCGTTTTCAGGTTCACGTTATGTGTTTCTGATGATCTTTGGTGTGCTTGCTTTGTGGTTTTCCTACCGCATTGTTAATTATTCCAAGTTCGCAGATTTCCTGATTGCTGTTGAAGCAGAGATGAATAAGGTGTCGTGGCCGACAAAGCAGGAGCTTTGGAGTGCGTCGATGGTGGTGATTTTTGTTATTTTCGCCATGGCTGGTGCTTTATTCCTGTTTGACGTTATTTGGACTTGGTTGTTTCAGGCCATCGGGATTCGTTACAGCGGATAAGAGACTGGGGTGATGGTGGACAACGATATGGTTTCCGAAGACGGTGTTGAAGCCGATCCTGTGCAAGATGCTGTTGAGGCGGGCGTAGGTGATGCTGTGTCTGAGGTTGCCGCTGAATCTGAATCTGTCGATTCGGGGCAGGCAGTTGTTGAAGATGTTGCGGCCGAGGTTGATTCGGAAGCAAGTGTTGAGCAGATAGAAGAGCCGGTTAGCGATGAGCCAGTGAATGAATTTGGCTTTACCGCTGCCGAGATGATTACAGATGACGACGAAGACGAAGATGGTGATGAGGATGCCTCTCCTATTGAAGAATTCGTTGAAGAGGAAGTGGTTGTTGAGGGTGACCTGGAATTTAACTGGTACATCCTGAAGGTTCAGGTGAACCGTGAGAAATCGATCTGTGAAGCTTTGATTCGTCGGGTGAAGCAGGCAGGTTATGAGAAATATTTTGATGAGATTTTGGTTCCCACCGAAGACGTAAGGGAGTTTTCCAAATCAGGTAAGCAGAAGGTTGTTAAGCGCAAGCTTTACCCTGGTTATGTTGTGGTTCGGATGGCAATCAATGATGAAACGTGGTTCTTGGTCCGTGAGACGCCTGGCATTGGTGATTTTACGGGTGCAGCTGGGAAGCCGGCGCCGTTGAAGCAGGAAGAGATTGATCGGATTATTTCAACGTCGAAGCCTGTTGAGGATGATGATGGCGATGAGCCTGCCATCAAAACCGCGATCAAGTTTAAGGAAGGTGATCGGGTACGTGTGAAGGAAGGATACTTCCAGAATTACGAAGGTGATGTTTCGAACATCGATGAGCGAAACGGACGAATCACCGTGATGATTAATATTTTTGGACGGCCGAACCCAGTTGAGCTGGATCACTGGCAAGTTGAAGACATTTAGAAAACAAAGAATGAATTGAAATGGCAAAGCAATTAGTCGGACAAGCGAAATTTCAGGTTCCAGGTGGTCAGGCCACTCCGGCACCTCCGGTCGGTACCTCGCTGGGTAAGTTTGGTATCAACCTGGGTCAGTTTGTTCAGCAGTTTAATGACCAAACCAAAGAATTTAATGGAACGCCGATTCCGGTGATTGTTTCCGTTTACAACGATCGAACATTTGATTTCATCGTGAAGAGCCCTCCTGCGGCGGCGCTGTTGAAGATGGCTGCTGGTATCGCAAAGGGTTCGGGTGTTCCTCATATCGAAAAGGTTGCGAAAGTTACTCGCAAGCAGATTGAGGACATTGTTGAGAAGAAGAAAGCTGATCTCAATGCAGCTGATTTGGATAATGCTTGCCGCATGATTGAAGGAACTGCCCGCAGTATGGGTATTGAAGTTGAGGGCTAGGACCGGCCGCAACGGATGGATCGAAGGATAGATAAACAGACTTTAGAAACACGAAAACAAGAAGCAGAAGAATATGGCAAATAATTCGAAGCGATATCGCGCGTTGATTGAAAAGGTTCCTGTTGATGCGGTTGGATTGGCGGAAGCCGTTAAGGTGGTAAAGCAGTTTGACGGTACGAAGTTTGATCAAACGGTTGAGATTCACATGCGTTTAGGCATTGATTCCAAGCAGGCGGATCAGCTGGTGCGTGGGTCCATTGTGTTGCCGCACGGCATTGGCAAGAGTCAGCGAGTGATAGTGTTTGCCAAAGGTGACGCTGCTGCTGCTGCGAAAGAAGCTGGTGCCGATGAGGTTGGCGACGCTGAGTTGGGCAAGAAGGTTCAAGGCGGTTGGCTGGATTTCGATGTGTGTATCGCGTCACCAGACATGATGGGCGTGGTTGGGCCGTTGGGTCGCGTTTTGGGTCCGCGAGGGCTGATGCCGTCTCCGCGTGCGGGTACCGTTACGCCTGATGTGGCAACGGCAGTTAAAGAATACAAGGCTGGAAAGGTTGAATTCAGGAACGACAACGGTGGCAATGTTCATGCGGTTGTTGGACGTTTGAGTTTCGAGCCTAAGCAACTGGAAGATAATATCAAATCGTTCATGAGTCACATTGAGTCACTCAAGCCAAGTTCGATTAAAGGGGTTTATGTCCGGGGTGTGGTGATAGCCGCTACGATGAGCCCGGGGATACGGATTGCTGCATAAGGGTTTGGTGCAGGTCGATTAATAAAAAAGAAGTTGAGCGAATACGATGAGTAAGTTTGTAAAAGATCTCTTAACCAAAGACGTTGCTTCCCGGTTGGAAGGCATCGAGGATTGTGTGCTCGCCAATGTGATTGGATTGGGTGCCAATGAGACGGTTGAATTGCGCAAGCGTTTGCGTGAAAAAGACATTAGTCTGCTTGTGGTTAAGAACAGTCTCGCGCGTCGCGCGACCGAGGGTACATCTCTGGCTCCTGCGTTTGAGGGTTTGTCTGGTACGGCAGCTGTCATGTGGGGGGCGGAAGATTTTGTTTCGCTGGTGAAGGAAGCGGTTGAACTTGATAAGAGCGAAGAGTTCGAAAAGTTCGAAGCACGCGGCGGTTGTATGGATGGCGAAAATCTTTCGCCTGAAAGAGTCGCTGAGATCAGCAAGTGGCCTAGCCGCGCTGAACAATTGAGCATGCTCGTTGGGCAGATTCTTGGTCCAGGAAGTCAGCTGTCTGCACAGCTGAAGGGTCCGGGGTCGAAGCTGGCGAGTCAGGTCAAAAAGATCGTCGATGACAAGGAAGGCGAATAATCGCTGTCGATGGATTTTGGTCAGCAAAAAAATTAACTAACAGTCAATTACATAATTAAATTTTCGAGCCAGAGTCATTCCCGCGGGTGTCGGCTCATACAGAAGAAAGGTTAACGAACGATGTCAGAAGAAACAGCCACAATGGAATTTTCCGCAGCAACTAAAACTATGGGTGATCAGATCGCCGGTTTGACGTTGAAGGATGCCAAAGAACTTAGCGATTACCTTAAAGAAGAGCACGGTATTGAAGCTGCTGCTGGCGGCGGTGCTGTAGTGATGGCCGCAGGCGGTCCTGGTGAAGCTGCCGCCGAAGAGAAGACAGATTTTGATGTTGTCTTGACAGGCTTTGGTGACAAGAAACTCGACGTTGTCAAAGTGGTTAAGGCTATCACTGGTGCTTCACTGATGGATGCCAAGAAGATGGTTGAAGCATGTCCTGCCACCTTGAAAGAAGGTGCAGCCAAGGACGAAGCTGAGAAGCTTAAAGCAGACGTTGAAGCAGCTGGCGGTAGCGTCGAGCTGAAGTAGGAACTTTGGCGGCCTGATCCCAAGGTCGTCAAGCTAATGAGTGTCACGGGATAGGATGGCCACGTGACCCAAGAGTTGTTCCAAGTCTATCCATAATTTGTTCGTTCGTTAAAAGTCGAGTGCCAAACGACCCTTGCAGCATCGTCGTAGGCGACAGGCTCTTCAGGCAGCCGGTGGTAGAATTTTGCTATCACGGGCTTGTCTTGTTTTGTCTGTACGCGGTCGAGGTTGGCTGTTCAGTGCGGGCATGTGCTGGTTGGTGCGTTTGGTTAGCGTTTTGTCGAATTTTTCCGGCAATCGCATTTTCTCTATTTCGAGTTACACACGATAAGTACAGATTCCAGGCGACTGGAATCTAATTCACTTTGGAGTATTGCGAGTATGGCAACCCCTGTTGAACGAAGACTCAGACCAAAGCAGGTTCGTCGGTTTGGAAGTGGTCGTAATTACGAACTTCCGCCAGATTTGACCAAGATTCAAACAGCCAGTTATGCAAATTTTTTGCAGCTTGAAACGGAATCGACCAAGCGAAAGGCGCACGGTATCGAAGGTGTGCTGCAGGAAATTTTCCCCATCGAGAGCTATGACAAGAAGCTTAAGCTTGAGTATGTCAATTATGAACTTGGAAAGCCTCGCTATACGCCTGGTGAATGTCGGCAGTTGAGAATGACTTATGGCCGGCCGTTTCGAGTTTGGCTGCGATTAAACAAGGAAGAGCCAGTCGAAGAAGAAGTGTTTCTGGGCGACATTCCGGTCATGCTTGGCGGCGGTGAATTTATCATCAATGGTGCCGAGCGTGTCGTGGTTAGCCAGTTGCATCGAAGCCCTGGTATCGATTTTGTTCTCGAAAACGATACGACTTCTGATCGTAAACTTCCAAGTTGTCGTGTGATTCCTGAGCGCGGTAGCTGGATTGAAGTTAATTGCACCAAGAAAGATTCGATGACGGTTCGAATCGATCAGAGTGGTAAGTTTTCTGCGATCACATTGCTGCGGGCGATGGATCCGAAGTACGGCGAAGATACAGCGATCATTCGTGCGTTCTATGACACAGCTAAAGTTAAAGTTGTGGATCGGCGAAGTGCAAACAAGTTGGCTGGCAAGCATGCGGTGGATGACATCCTTTATCCGGCTGGTAGCGAGCGAGCTGGCGAAGTGATTGTCGACGCGGGAAGCTTGATTTCCAATGACAAGGCGGAGTTGATTTGTACAGCCGGTGTCAAGGCGTGCGAAATCATGGAAGCTCCCAAGAATCTGTTGATTTTCAACGCCATCAACGATGACGTAACTTCTTCGCATGAAGAAGCGCTGTTGCGAATCTATCAGCGATTGCGTCCAGGTAATCCTCCGGCACTGGAAAAAGCGCGTACGCTTTTCCACGAAAAGTTCTATGACGAAAATCGTTATCGCCTTGGGCAAGTAGGTCGCTTTCGTATCAATCGAAAGCTTGATCTTGGTGTTTCCGAGAAGGAAATGACTTTGCGACCGGATGATATTCTGGCTTCGATTCGGTACTTGTTGGAATTAGCGACACCCGGCGGTGATGCTCACATTGACGATATTGATCACTTGGGCAATCGACGTTTGCGAACGATCGATGAATTGGCGAGCGACGAGATGCGGAAGGGCTTTTTGAAGCTTCGCCGTACCGTTCAAGAGCGAATGAGCTTGAAGGATCAGGAAGACATGACGCCGCGAAGCTTGGTTAACCCCAAGAGTATTTCGGCAGCAATTGAATATTTCTTTGGTCGTGGCGAATTGTCGCAAGTCGTTGACCAAACCAATCCGTTGAGTCAGTTGACTCACGAACGTCGTTTGTCGGCACTTGGGCCTGGTGGTTTGAATCGAAAGCGTGCTGGTTTTGAAGTGCGTGACGTTCATATTTCTCACTATGGTCGAATTTGCCCAATCGAGACTCCTGAAGGCACAAACATTGGCTTGATTTCCAGCTTGGCGATCTATGCCAGTGTCGACAGTTACGGTTTCCTTGTTACTCCGTATGCGGAAGTCAAAAAAGGAAAGGTCACCGAAAGCGTTGTCTGGTTGCGTGCGGATGAAGAATCTGAATCGTACGTGGCACCGGCCGACACGCGAGTTGAGAATGGTGAGATTGTTGGTGAGAAACAATTGGCGGGCAATATCATTGCTCGATATCGAGCTGACTTTGAATTGGTTTCGCCTGAAGAAGTTCAATACATCGACATCGCGCCTAGCCAGATGGTTGGCGTTTCGGCTGGATTGATTCCGTTCCTTGAGCACGATGATGCGAACCGTGCTTTGATGGGTTCAAACATGCAACGTCAAGCGGTTCCGTTGCTGGTGGCTGAGCCACCGATAGTTGGTACCGGAATGGAGCGGGCGATTGCCGAGAACTCCAGCATGGTTGTGCGTGCACGCAGGGCGGGAACCATTACTTACATCGATTCTACGCGCATTGAAATTGGTAACGACGTTTACGATCTGAAAAAGTACCAGGGCCTTAACGAGCGTACTTGTTTAAACCAGAAGCCAGTTGTCAGTCTTGGTGACAAGGTTACCAAGAATCAGGTGCTTGCCGATGGAGCAGCCACGTTTGAAGGGGAGTTGGCTTTAGGTCGAAACGTGCTGGTCGGATTCATGTCGTTTGATGGCTACAACTTTGAAGACGCGATCATTATTTCGCAGGAGTTGGTTCAAAACGATACTTACACGTCGATCCACATTGAAGAGTTCGACGTTGAAATTCGTGAGACCAAGCTGGGCCGAGAAGAGTTCACTCGCGATATTCCCAATGTCAGTGAGAAAGCCTTGCGAAATCTGGATGAAAACGGAATCGTCCGCGTTGGTACTTATGTCAGGCCGGGTGATATTCTGGTCGGTAAGGTTTCGCCGAAATCGAAGACGGAATTGACTCCCGAAGAAAAATTGTTGCACGCGATCTTTGGTCGTGCCGGTGAAGATGTGAAAAACGATTCGTTGGAGGTTTCATCCGGCATCGAAGGAATCGTCATCGATTCTCAACGCTTCAGTCGACGCATGTCGTTGTCAGAAGAAGAGCGAAAGGTATTCGAGAAAGACCTCAAGGCTGCCGAGACCGAAGGCAACGACGAAGTCAGTATGGCGTTTACGTCGATGATCGAAGAAATGGAGAAGATCGTTGGCAAGACATTGACCGACGAAAACGATACACCACTCACACGCGATCAGAATTCGAAGTTTATCGCCGAAAAGGCGGGAAGTTTCCGTCTGCAAACGATTACTGCGAACCTCAAGAGTGAAGCTCGTATCAAGAGTGTTAACGATCTGCACAAGGAAATGTGGCCAGCGGTTGAATTAGCCATCGACAAGCGCGATCGGATTGTCAACAGCATGAAGCGTGGTGACGAACTTCGTAGTGGCGTGTTGCAAATGGTTAAAGTTTACATCGCCACCAAGCGAACCATTTCGGTTGGTGACAAGATGGCTGGCCGTCACGGAAACAAGGGTGTGATCGCAAAGATCTTGCCTGTTGAAGACATGCCGTTTTTGGAAGACGGAACGCCATTGCAAATTCTGCTCAATCCGCTGGGTGTACCTAGTCGTATGAACGTTGGGCAGATTTTGGAAACGCACCTTGGATGGGCGGGTTCGAAGCTTGGATTCCAGGCGATCACACCGGTGTTCGATGGTGCCAGCGAAGAAATTATCAACGACGCTCTCGAAGAAGCTGGTCTGCCGCGTCATGGCAAGGCTCAGTTGTACGATGGTCGAACCGGTGATCAATTGGGCCAGGAAACAACGGTTGGTTATATCTATATGCTGAAGTTGCACCACCTTGTCGACGACAAGGTACATGCTCGCAGCACCGGACCTTACTCGTTGATTACTCAACAACCTCTAGGTGGCAAGGCTCGATTCGGTGGCCAGCGATTTGGAGAGATGGAAGTCTGGGCACTTGAAGCCTACGGTGCGGCATACATTCTGCAGGAATTGTTGACCGTAAAGAGTGACGATGTGGAAGGCCGTACCAAGATTTACGAATCCATGGTTAAAGGTGAAAACACATTGGAGGCGGGTACGCCGGCCAGCTTCGACGTACTGACCAACGAGATTCGTGGTCTGGCGTTGAATATGCAATTGGAAAAACGACGTAGCTAACGCTGCGTAAAAATACAAAAGTCATTTGGATTTTGGCATTAAGTTCGAACAACACAACGACTAACAAAAGGAGCAGGTGATTATGGCAATTGCCGACACCTCTTACGAACGCGTTAACGATTATGCTTCGGTAAAAATCAGTCTTGCCCGCCCGCACGATATTCGCAGCTGGTCGATGGGCGAAGTCAAAAAGCCCGAAACGATCAACTACCGAACGTATCGCCCTGAAAAGGACGGCTTGTTCTGTGAGCGAATCTTCGGTCCTGAAAAGGACTGGGAGTGCGCGTGCGGAAAGTACCGTGGCATGAAATACAAAGGTATGATCTGTGATCGTTGTGGCGTAAAAGTGACTCACTCTCGCGTACGGCGAAAGCGAATGGGTCACATTGAACTTGCCGCACCGGTTGTTCATATCTGGTTCTTTAAAGCAATGCCCAGTCGTTTGGGTAACTTGTTGGCGATGAAGACCAGTAGTCTTGAGAAAGTGATTTACTTTCAGGATTACGTTGTTGTCGATCCGGGTACAACGGATCTGGAAGCACAGCAGCTGCTGACCGAAGAAGAATACCGCGCTGCCCGTGCGCAATTTGGCGACGATAGTTTCAGAGCGGGAATGGGCGCTGAAGCGGTTCGCGAATTGTTGTCCGAACTTGATTTGGTTGCTCTTTCGGACAGATTGCGCATCGAGATGTCGGAAACTGGTTCCAAGCAGAAGCGCAAGGATCTGACCAATCGATTAAAGATTGTTGAAGCGATCCGTGACAGCGACAACAAGCCGGAATGGATGGTTTTGGATGTGATCCCGGTTATTCCTCCGGATCTTCGTCCGCTCGTTTTGCTGGATTCGGGTAACTTTGCCACCAGTGATTTGAACGATCTTTATCGTCGTATCATCAATCGAAACAACCGATTGCGCAAGTTGGTTGATTTGAATGCTCCGGAAGTCATCATTCGTAACGAAAAGCGAATGTTGCAACAATCCGTTGACGCTTTGTTTGACAATAACCGATGCAAGCGACCTGTTTTGGGCAGTAGTAATCGTCCGCTCAAATCTTTGACAGATATGATCAAAGGTAAGCAAGGACGTTTTCGTGAGAACTTGCTTGGTAAGCGTGTTGATTATTCGGCTCGAAGTGTGATCGTTGTTGGTCCAAAGCTGAAATTGCACCAATGTGGTTTGCCGAAAAAAATCGCACTTGAGTTGTTCCAGCCGTTCATCATTCGCAAGCTTAAAGAGCTTGGTCATGCGGACACCATTAAGAGCGCCAAGAAAATGCTTGAGCGCAAAGATGAAGAGGTTTGGGATATCCTGGAATTCGTGATCAAGAATCACCCCGTGATGCTCAATCGTGCACCAACGCTACACCGAATGGGAATTCAGGCGTTTGAGCCGACGTTGGTTGAAGGTAATGCGATTCATCTGCATCCGCTGGTTTGTAAAGGCTTTAATGCTGACTTCGACGGTGATCAGATGGCAGTTCACTTGCCGCTTTCGATCGAAGCTCAAGTCGAAGCACATACTTTGATGCTGTCGACCAACAATATTTTCGCGCCTTCCAACGGAAAGCCGATTATGAGTCCGTCTCAGGACACGGTGATGGGTTGTTACTACATCACTTTGGCTTTGCCTAACCAAAAGGGCGAAGGCATGGTCTTCAGCTCATTGGCAGAAGCGGACACTGCTTATTCTCAAGGCATCATCACCATTCACGCCAAGATCAAGGTTCGTTTGCCCGAAGGACAATTTAGCCGAATCAGCGAAGAAGAACGAAATCAAGATGCGATTATTGAAACCAGTTACGGTCGAGTGTTGTTCAACTTGATGCTGCCAACTGGAATGGACTTCTACAACTATCCACTTCGTAGTGGTGATTTGTCGGTTGTGATTTCCGATTGCTATCAAACGTTGGGCCGAAGAGAAACGATTGATTTGCTCGACGAGATGAATCAGCTTGGGTTCCACCAAAGTTTCCGCAGTGGACTTTCGTTTGCGACCGATGATTTGGTCACGCCAGATAGTAAAGAGCGATTCGTTGCGGACGCTGAAAAGGAAGTCATGAAGTTTCGTAAGCACTATGAGCGTGGTGTGATTACGGAACAAGAAAGATATTCAAAGGTATTGGATACCTGGACTCATGCTCGTGAGCAAATCACCAAGGATATGATGGCCGCGATGGAGCGGGATGATCGTGGTGGTTATGGCTACGTGAATCCGGTTTATCTAATGGCCCACTCTGGTGCTCGTGGTGGTGTCGAACAAATTCGTCAGCTGGCCGGAATGCGTGGTTTGATGGCCAAGCCGACCGGTGAAATCATCGAGACGCCGATTAAAGCGAACTTCCGAGAAGGCTTGTCGGTACTGGAATACTTCAGTTCGACTCACGGTGCCCGAAAAGGTTTGGCGGACACGGCTTTGAAAACGGCTGACTCGGGTTATTTGACTCGTAAGCTGGCCGATGTTGCTCAAAACGTTGTCATTACAATGGACGATTGTAATACGGTTCAAGGTATCACTAAGGGTGTGATTTACCGTGGTGAGCAAGTTGAAGTGCGATTGGCGACTGCAATTTTGGGTCGTGTCGCACGACAGAATATTGTCAACACGGTTACCGACGAATTGGTGGTCCGTGAAAACGCCATGATCACGACGGACATCGCTCGTAAGATCGAGCAGATGGGTCTGGAAAAGATTCAGGTGCGAAGTCCAATGACCTGCGAAGCGCCATTGGGTGTTTGCCGCAAGTGTTATGGAATGGATATGTCGACCGGCGCTGAAGTCGAAGAAGGCATGGCGGTCGGAATTATTGCTGCCCAGAGTATCGGTGAACCGGGTACTCAATTGACGATGCGTACGTTCCATATTGGTGGTGTGGCGACAACAACTACCGAAGAGAATGAGAAACGTGGTAAGCGTGGCGGAACGATCAAGCTGACTCGTATGCGTTACGTGACCAATGACCAAGGCGATACGGTTGTTTTGAACCGAACCGGTGAGATCGCGATTCTTGATCCTCGTGGTCGTGAATTGGAAAATCACAAGGTTCCTGCCGGTGCGGTCCTGAAAGTCAAAGACGATCAGGAAGTTAAGCCTAACTCGGTACTTTGTAACTGGAACCCGCACGCGATTCCGGTACTTGCTGAAGTTGGTGGTAAGATTCGCTTCGAAGACATCGTCGAAGGCGTTACGATGCAATCCGAAAAAGACCCCAGTGGTACCATTCGGCGATCGATCATCGACTTCAAAGGCGATATGCATCCGCAGATTATTGTTGAAGATACCGACGGCAAGCCTTTGGATGTTTATTATCTGCCTGAACGTGCACACATCATGGTGGCCGAAGGCGAAAAGATTTCTGCCGGAGCAACGGTTGCTGAAACGCCACGCGAAGCTTCTGGCGTCGCGGATATCACGGGTGGTTTGCCGCGTGTCACAGAAATTTTTGAAGCTCGAAAACCAAAAGATCCTGCAGTCTTGTCAGAGATCGATGGCGTTGTCGAGATTCTTGCAGAAAAGAAACGTGGTAAGCGAACGATCATTGTTCGCAGTGAATCGGGTATCGAGCGTGAGCACCTGGTGCCACCTGGAAAACGTTTCCGCGTTCACACCGGTGACCATGTGAAGGCAGGGCAGCAACTGGTTGATGGACCTCTTGTTCCTCATGATATTTTGGATGTTTCTGGTGAAGAAGCCGTTCAGCAATATCTACTACACGAAATTCAAAGCGTCTATCGATCTCAGCGAGTGGAAATCAACGATAAGCATCTTGAGATCATCGTTGCCCGGATGTTGCGTAAAGTAAAAATCGAAACCGCCGGTGATACTTCGTTGCTGCCAGGTTTGGTTTGCGATCGATTTGACTTCCAAACCGTTAACGACGAACTTTCCAAATCGCTCAGAATTACTGACAACGGCGATTCGGATTTCGCCAAGGGCCAAATTGTTCGCAAGGTGGTTTTGGAAGAGACGAATTCAAAAATTGAAGCTCTTGGTGGCAAGCCTGGTAAAGGCAAGAAGCCAACGCCAGCAACGGCCAGCACCCAGTTGTTGGGAATTACGAAGGCGTCGGTTCAGAGTTCAAGTTTCATTTCGGCCGCCAGTTTCCAGGAAACGACCAAGGTGCTTACCGAAGCGGCGTTGGCTGGAAAGGTCGACAATCTGGTTGGCTTGAAAGAAAACGTTATTCTTGGACACTTGATTCCGGCAGGCACGGGTTTCAGAACCTTCCAGGAATCGGAAGTTCAATACAACTTGGAAGCGATGAAAGAATTGGCCGAAGCACCTGCCAAGACACTCGAACAATCGTTCCCGCTGCTTGAATCTGCTTCACCGGCACGTGCAACTGCCACTCAAACGATGGGTATGCCCGCCGGTGGCCAGCCGCAAACCGGGTTTGATCCTAACATGTCTCATCCGGGTATCATTGGTTCATCGCAACCGATGACCGGAGGATACGATGGTGGAGCCGAGTTCGCTGGCCAAGGTGGCTTTGGAGCCGAAACACCAGGAATGCCGCCGGTCGATCCATCCGCCGGTTTGCTCGGTGGCGGCGGGATGGAACATCCTTCTATTGAATCCGCGCGAGATGACTTAACCATTATCGAAGGCGTTGGTCCCAAGCTCGCGGAACTGTTCTACAGTTATGGCATCAATAAATTTTCCGATCTGGCGAGTACAGATCCGAGTCAGTTGCGACAAATCATGGCGACAGATTTCGCTTCGCACGATCCTTCGACTTGGCCGGATCAGGCGCAAATGGCGGCCACCGGTGATTGGGATGGACTGCGAGCATGGCAGGACCAGCTTCAAGGTGGTCGGCCGGTTGGACCTCAGGATGATTTGTCTTTGATCGAAGGCATTGGTCCGAAGATTGCTGAAATCTTGAACGCCAATGGCATCAGCTCGTTTACTGAGCTTAGTGGCCGACACCCACATGAGATCTCGGCCATCCTGGGCCCGGAATTCGCTGCCCATGATCCGGCGACTTGGCCACAGCAGGCGACTTTGGCGGCTGCCGGTCAATGGGATCAGTTACGAGCCTGGCAAGATGAACTTGATGGTGGTCGTGTCGTGGCTGGCGGAACGGATGATTTAACGCTGATCGAGGGCATTGGCCCGGCGATCGCCGAACTGCTGACAAACGCTGGCATTACGACTTGGACTCAATTGGCGGCAACTTCCGTTGAACAGATCCAGGAATTGTTGAGCCAGAGCGGCGGCCAGATGGCAGCTCATGACCCATCGACGTGGCCACAGCAGGCTCAAATGGCTGCTGACGGCCTGCATGACGAACTACGAGCATGGCAAGACCAGCTCAATGGTGGAAAAATGTAGTGGTTAATGGCTTTCCGAGGGCAGATTCGGAAGTGGAAAACCTCGAATAGAGGTTGACATAACTATGCTCAACGATAGCCTTACGGATTACCGAAAATTTTAAAAAGCGAAAGAAACCAAGGCAAAACGAATGCCAACAATCAACCAGTTAGTACGAAAACGACGCAAACAAAAGCGGAAGTTTACTAAAGCACCTGTTCTTGAGAAATGTCCTCAAAAGCAAGGTGTGTGTCTGCAAGTGCGTACGATGACGCCGAAGAAGCCGAACTCTGCACTTCGAAAGATTACTCGTGTTCGTTTATCCAACGGTAAAGAAGTAACCGTTTACATTCCTGGTGAAGGTCACAATCTTCAGGAACACTCAATTGTGTTGGTTCGCGGCGGACGAGTTCGCGATCTACCGGGTGTTCGGTACCAGGTTGTTCGTGGTGCCCAGGATACATTGGGCGTTGAAAACAGAAAGCAATCACGTAGCCGTTACGGCACCAAGAAGTAGAAAGAACCAAAAAAACAATGGGTCGTATAACTTCCAGTAAAAGCCAATTGAAGCCTGATCCAGTTCACAATTCTGAACTGGCAAGTAAGTTTATTAACTGCTTGATGTGGGATGGTAAAAAGACAATCGCACAGCGTGTGTTTTACGATGCACTGGGCGAAATCAAAAAACGTGTACCTGATCAGGAACCAATCGATGTGTTCACTCAGGCGGTCGAGAATGTAAAGCCGCAGATTGAAGTTCGCTCAAAGCGAGTCGGTGGTGCATCGTATCAGGTGCCAATGCAAGTGAATCGCCAGCGGCAATTGTCGCTCGCCATTCGTTGGATCCTGATCGCGATCCGCGACAAGAAGGGGCGTCCGACTCATCTGAAGTTGGCCGACGAATTGGTCGCTGCGTTTAATCGTGAAGGTGCGTCTATGACCAAGCGGGAAAACACTCACCGTATGGCTGAGGCCAATAAGGCATTCGCTCACTTCGCATGGTAAATCGAGGTCAATAACCGCTCTTTTCGGGCGGTTTTTTTATGCGCATATTTATTGGCTCTTTGCCAAAGGTTTAAAACAGGGAACCATTACATTCCAATTTTGTCGAGATTGGTTGTGGAATGAAATCGAAAGTTAGTTATGGCGCGTAAACTTCAAAATCTAAGAAACATTGGCATCATCGCTCATATCGATGCGGGCAAGACAACGGTTACCGAAAGGATGTTGTTTTTAACCGGCTCGAAGCATCGTGTTGGCAAGGTCGATAGTGGTACGACCACAACAGACAATGACACTGAAGAACAGGATCGCGGAATCACGATTTATTCTGCCTGTGTTACGTTCGACTGGAAAGACGTGAACGTCAATCTGATCGACACCCCGGGACACGTTGATTTTACGGCTGAAGTCGAGCGAAGTCTGCGTGTTCTTGACGGCGCAGTGGTTGTATTCAGTGCGCGCGAGGGAGTGGAAGCGCAAAGTGAAACCGTTTGGCGGCAAGCCAACCGTTATCGTGTACCGCGTGTTTGTTTCATTAACAAGATGGACCGCGAGGGCGCGGAATTCGAGCGGGTCTTCAACGACATTAAAACGCGTTTGGAAGCCAAGCCCGTTGCGATTTTTATTCCCGTTGGCGAAGGCCCCGCGCATGTTGATAACGCATTTCAGGGAGTAATTGATCTAATCAAAATGCGTTTGCTGACGTTTTCCGAAGAAGGTAAGACCGTAAAGGAAGCTCCGATTCCAGAGGATCATCTGGAGCAGGCCGAGTATTGGCGTGGTGAAATGCTGGAGACGCTGTACGGGCTCAATGACGAGATCATGGAGCTTGCGATCGCTGAACAGGAAATTCCCAACGACTTAATTCGCAAAGTGCTCAGGCAGGGAACCGTCAACCACGAGATCCAACCGCTCGTTTGCGGATCTGCATTGCATGGGATCGGGGTGCAAACGGTTTTGGATTCGGTCAAATACTATTTACCAAGTCCGCTCGACCGACCGCCCGTTGAGGGGACCAACCCGAAGAAGCCGGACCAAACCGTTTTGCGAAAGCCGGATCCGAAAGAGCCGTTTTGTGGATTGGTCTTCAAGATTCTGCCAGCCAAAACAGGTGATTTTTATTGGCTGCGGATTTATTCTGGCGAGCTGGACGCAAACACTCGCGTCTTCTGTTCGTCCAATGGCAAGAAAGAAAATGTTGCACAGCTTTGGCAGATTCACGCGACCAAAAAAGAAAAAGACGGGCAGGTAGACAAGATTTCGACGGGTGAAATCGTCGGTGTGATTGGGCCTCGATTTGCGGTGACGGGCGATACGTTCTGCGAACAAAAAGATCCGATTTTGTTGGAGTCGATCGAATTCCCCGAAACCGTTATCGAGATGGCGATCGAGCCAGAGACGATGGGAGAGCGAACGAAATTGGGTGAAATTCTGGAGTTGCTCAAGAAGCAGGATCCAACCTTCAGCGCCAAAGAGAACGAGGACACCGGTCAGACGTTGATCGCAGGCATGGGCGAACTTCATCTGGAAGTAATCAAGAACAAGCTTCTGCGGGATTTCAATTTGAACGTCAAGGTTCATAAGCCTCGTGTGTCTTACCGAGAGACGATTTCGAGTGCGGTTGAAGTTGTCGGTGAGTGTCATCGCATGGTTAATGGCCAGCAGTTGTTTGCGAAATTGAAGTTAAAGATGGAGCCGGACGAAAATGTCGAAAGTGGTGTCAAGGTTTTGACGGCTGGAGTTGCCGGTAAGGTACCGGGTGAAATCCTTGAGGCGATCAAGATAGTTTTGGCTGGATGCGGCGAAGGTGGCGGCGCGATTGGTAGTTTTCCGCTGTCGAAGATCAGAATCAGTTTGTTGGATGCCGAAGTGACCGACGAATCCAACGAGATGGCGTTCAGTATTGCTGCTGGCGAAGCATTCGAGAAAGCTTTACAAGGCGGCGGTCCACTTTTGCTTGAACCAATAATGAAATTAACCGTTACAACTCCGGACGAATACTACGGCGACTTTGTGGGTGATTTGAGTCAGCGCCGGGCAAGGATTGTAAATACGGACTCCCACAGCGGGCTGACAACGATTGAAGCGCATGCCCCGTTGGCTGAATTGTTTGGCTATTCCAATGCGATGCGATCTTTGAGTCAGGGCAGGGCGAGCAGTTCGATGGAACCGCTTGGCTACGAACCGGCACCACCGGATATTGCTGATTCGTTTGGAATGTAGGTGTTGTAAGGAAGCTTGCTTGCTGGCGTCCTTTGGGGTAGTCGGCAGACAGTCAAGTTGTCCAAAAAGGGCGAAAACGTCTGAAATTGCCGCGTTTTCTATCCCTTTGATTGACGATCCCATTTGTGGGAATAAAATCCCGAGTATTGAAAAACATTCAACCAAATCACCGGAGAACATACATGGCCGCTGAATTCACAACAGACAACTTTGATAGCGAAGTCCTTTCATCTGAAAGTCCCGTCGTCGTCGACTTTTGGGCCCCATGGTGCGGGCCATGTCGACAAATCGCGCCGATCATTGACGAACTAGACAATGAAAATGCAGACGTAAAAATCGGCAAATTAAATGTTGATGACGGTCAAGAAGTTGCGGTGAAATACGGAATCGCAAACATACCAACCATTCTGTTGTTTAAGGGTGGCGAAGTGGTTGAGCGCGTTCAAGGTGTAACGTCCAAATCAAAGCTGCAAGAATTGATCAACGCGCACAAAGCATAGATCCAAAAAACAAAGATCTATACGCGTAGTAAAACTATTGAATAGGCCGACGATGTTTATCGTTGGCCTTTCTTTATTTATCGACCGCATTCAACACGATCGATCAACTTGTGGTGTCGAGTAACGCAAGATTCGGAGCGATATGTTCCAATTGGCGCGTCATGAATTTTTTGACCTGCGCGGTGGTCTTCAGCTTCATCACGCTGCGCAAAATTTGTTCAGCTTCATTGACGCTGAGCTGGCTTGCCAATTGCTTGATGGATGGAATGAATGCTGGACTCATGCTGAATCGCCGCAGTCCCATCCCCAGCAGCAGCACGAAAGCTTTTGGCTTACCCGCCATTTCACCGCAAACGGTGACTGGCACATTGGCCTGATTGCAGGCCTTGATCACACGATCCAAAACTGTCAGCACTGGCGGAGCCAACGGCTGGCAAAGGTGTGAAACTTTCGGGTTGTCACGATCGGCCGCCATCAAGTACTGCACCAGGTCGTTCGAACCGATCGAAACGAAATCAACCAATTCGAGCATGTTGTCGATCGAAACTGCGGCCGCCGGAACTTCCAGCATCATACCAATGGGCAATTCCTTAGGCTGTTTGCCACGGCTGGACAGTGTTTTGTAGGCGCGTCTGACCATGCTCTTTAGTCGCCGAACTTCTTCAATCGTCGTGACCATTGGAAACATTAAACGAACGGTACCGCTGGGATAATCGCTGGCAGCCCGAACGATGGCGCGGATCTGCGTGTTGAAAAATTCCGGATGCTCAAACGACAATCGGATGCTGCGCCAGCCCATAAACGGGTTGGCTTCCTGGTGATTGTGGCCGAGGTAAGCAACAGTCTTGTCGCCACCGATATCGAGAGTTCGGATGGTTACATTGTTGTTGGGGCTATTCCCGATGATATCCCGGTAAGTTTCGTATTGTTCATCTTCGTCTGGAACATCAGCATGAGTCAGGTACAGGTACTCGGTTCGGTACAGGCCGACTCCAGACGCGCCCATGGCGACCGCTGAATTGGCATCGGGAAGTCCATTGATATTGGCTTCCAGCTTCAATTGCGTCTTGTCTTTGGTTTCGGCTGGCTGATCTCGATTTTCTGCAAGCTGATCTTTCAGGTCAAAGAATTCACGTTCGAGCTTGCGAAATGCTTTAAGGGTTTCCGAGTTCGGATTGATTTCGACGTGTCCGTCTCGCCCGTCAACGATAATCGTATCGCCGTTTTTGACTTTGCGCAGAATTCCGCGAATTCCGGAAACCGCAGGTATTCCTCGGCTGCGCGAGATGATTGCGGCGTGGCTGGTTTCGCTGCCAGATTGAGTAACGATGCCGCGCACATTCAAATCGCCGATAACGACGGCTTGCGAAGGCAGCAGTTCGTCGGTGACTAAAATGATTGGGCCATCGAGCTCAGCTGTTTTTTCCTGTACATTTGACAGATGGCCGCTGAGCCGCATCACAACATCGCGGACGTCATTGAGCCGTTCTTTCAAATAGTCGTCATTGGTCTTGGCAAAAATGGTGGTGTATTCACCAAGCAGGCGATGCAAAGCGGCGGACGACGTCATGCGATCGTCAACAATCCAGCTGCGAATCTTGTTGGTAAAAGCGGCGTCGCGCAGGATAGCTCGGTGGACTGCAAATATAGATGCTTCTTCGTGTCCGACTTGGGCGTCGACTTTTCGCTGTAGGGCGCGTAAGTCTTCGGCCGCTTTATCACGAGCGGTTTCGTAGTTGGCTAACTCAGCTGTAATTTCCGTGTCCGCCAATCGCTTTGTGTCCGCTGCTACGAAAATCTCATGGATTACGTATGCCGAACCAATGGCGACGCCGGGAGAAACTGCAATTCCACGGTGCATACCTAAAATCTAATGGCTCGAAGCACGGATACATAGCTCAAAATCGCCCAAGCGAAATGAAATCGACAACTTGTCGGAAGTGGCTGCCAAGTAAGAAAATTCCACGCGAAATGGCGGAATAATAATGATTGAAAACAAGAAGTTTAAGGGGCTTTGAAGACCGGTATATCAGGCTCCCATTGTTGTTGTGGCAAATTGGGAAGGCTGTTATATTGACGAAGAGTTGGTTAAGGGAATGTGCCTGAAAATCAACGACTTTTGAGGAGAGTTTCCGGATGGAAGATGCGTTTTTCACAAGTTGACCGAATTAAGGAATTGGTGCCCGGTGAGTCAATCACTGCGGTTCGAAGCCTTTCTTTGGTCGAAGAGTATTTGAAAGATCATTTTCCACGATTCCCGGTGATGCCTGGTGTATTAGTCGTTGAGGCGTTGTTCCAGACAAGCATGTGGTTGGTGCGTGTGACAAACGGATTTCAACATTCGATTGTTACGTTGCGTAAGACAAACAACATGAAATTTTCTGGTTTTGTTCAACCGGGTGACCAACTGATACTAAATGCAAAAATCAAATCTGTTAGCGATTCTCTGACCAAGTTAAAAGTGGTTGGGACCGTTAACGATATTCCGACTGCTTCTGGCTTGATTACGGTCGATAGCTACAATCTTGCAGACCGTAAATTAGGTGCCAGTGCGACGGACAATTATATGAGACAGAAGTTTCGCATGAACTATCGACTGCTGTGCAATCAACTTGATTCGGGTGGTTTACTGGAATATGCGAATACGGATGATGAAGTGATTGCTTGACCGTCAAAACGGTTAGAACTGAATTTTTATTGGAGTAACGCGAATGCCTGTCGATAGTGCGGTATTTGATAAAGTAAGAGAAGCGCTTGTGGATGCTCTTGGCGTCGACGACGACGAAGTAACCGAAGAAGCCACGATGGTTGGCGATTTGGGAGCGGAATCGATCGATTTTCTGGATATCGTTTTCAAACTGGAAAAAGCTTTCAGTATTTCAATTCCGCGAGACGAATTGTTCCCGGACGACATTTTGACGAATGCTGAATACGTCGCTGACGGAAAAGTCACTGCTGATGGAATCGCGAAATTAAAAGAGCGGATGCCGTTTGCGGATTTAACCAAATTCGAAACCAATCCGTTGGTTCAAGATTTTGGAAACCTGCTAACGGTCAAAGATCTTTGCAACTATGTGTCGACAAAAGTCGCGGCATAGCACGTTTTCGTGCGAGTTCCATACGCAAGAGCGAATTGATTTTTCTCGTGGACCCGCGGAATTCCGACGGGTCCAAATGTTTTTACCTTAGGTATAGCAGCTGGTATGCGCTGGTTTTGGATAGATCGTTTTTCGGAATTTGTCAGTGGCAAGTATGCGACTGCCGTTAAATGTGTCAGCCTTGCTGACGAAGTGACCGACGACTATTCACCCGGTCGGCCTTACTATCCGTCTTCGATGATTGTCGAAGGGATGGCTCAGGCTGGTGGGTTGTTAATTGATCAACTCAATGATTTCACCGGCCGAGTGGTTTTGGCCAAGATTCAAAGCAGTGAATTTTTCTTTGAGGCGTTGCCGGGAGATCAATTGGATTTTCGGGTCGAGCTTGAGGACAATCTGGATGTTGGATCGATGGTCAAAGGAACCGTTCATCGTAATGGCGAGCTGCAGGCCAATATCAACTTGATATTTGCAGTCCTTAATGACGAACGATTTGATAAAGTTCAATTGTTTGAGCCTGCAGAATTCTGCAGAATGATCCGGCTGTTGAAATTGTTTGAGGTTGGCGTCAATCAAGACGGCACACCCATCGAAGTGCCGCAGCATATGATTGAAGCCGAAAAATCCTGGTTGCTGACAAACACTTGATAGGTGAGTGATTATTCATGATCGCACGAAATCACGAACGACGCGTTGTGATAACTGGAACCGGTGTCGTTAATCCGTTGGGACACGACGTCGCAACCGTATGGAACGCATTGCAGGAAAGTAAATCGGGCGTTGGAGTAACGACGATTTTCGATGCCAGTAAATTCCCAACTCAAATCTCGGCCGAAGTAAAGGACTGGGATATTGCCCAGGCTGGCGAAGACCCTGAGTTTTGGAAATATCGTGGTCGACATACTAAGTTTGCAGTGGGTGCGGCAAAGCAGGCGGTCGAGGAATCCGGCATCATGGATGTGATTACCGATCCACGTCGTTTTGGTGTTTACATGGGCAGCGGCGAAGGGAATCAGGATTTCTTTTCCTTTGCTTCCATGATGGCAACAGCGCTGGATGATCAAGGAACTCTGGATCTGGTTAAATTCACCGAGGCCGGTCTTAATACGCTCAACCCGATCAGTGAATTGGAACAAGAGCCTCACATGCCCGTTGGGCACATGGCAGCCATGTTCAATGCGCAGGGCCCCAACGCGAATTGTTTGACCGCGTGTGCGGCAAGCAGTCAGGCGGTTGGAGAAGCAGCAGAAATCATTCGACGAGGTGAAGCCGATATCATGTTGTCCGGTGGTACGCACAGCATGATTCACCCCTTCGGTGTCACTGGATTCAATCTGCTCACAGCGCTTTCGGAAAACAATGAAGATCCAACGGGCGCATCACGTCCGTTTGACCGGCTTCGCGACGGTTTTGTGCTTGGCGAAGGTGCTGCGATGTTGGTGCTCGAAGAATTGGAGCATGCTAAAAAACGTGGTGCCCAGATTTGGGGTGAAGTGATTGGATATGGTTCGACAGCGGACGCATATCGAATTACCGATATTCATCCAGAAGGACGCGGAGCGATCGGCTGTATGCGAATGGCCTTGAATGACGCCGGCTTAAACCCTGAACAAATTGATTACGTCAACGCACATGGAACCAGTACGACTGTCAATGACAAAGTCGAAACCAAAGCATGTCGCGAAGTCTTCGGAGAGCATGCGGACTCAACGCCGGTATCAAGCACTAAAAGCATGATGGGCCATTTGATTGCCGCAGCTGGAGCCACAGAATTGATCGTTTGTTTGTTGGCGATTCGAGATAACGTATTGCCGCCAACTATCAATTACGAGAATCCGGATCCTCTTTGCGATTTGGACTACATTCCCAACGAAGCTCGTCAGGCCGATTGCAAAATCGCGCTCAATAACAGCTTTGGATTTGGTGGTCAGAACATAACTGTAATTGTGTCTGAATTCACAAAGTAAACTGTCGGACGTGCCCAAAACGCGATTCTGGTTAAAAAATAAACGTTTACGCTCGAGAATCGGTTTGTCCGTTGTCTAATAGAACACATCCAGTGAATAGTTTCCTGAAGGCTGGATTGGTTTTTATTCACAAATTTATTAATTGAGACAGGTGAAGAAATGAGGGTCGCAATTTGCAGTGTTTTGTTAGTCGCATTTGCTTCAATGCCGGTATTCTGTGACGAAGCGGAATTCCAAATTACATTTGAAGCTAGTTGGACGTTGCAGCCACTACCTGGCAATGCTCATTTCTCTCCATTGATTGGTGCGACGCACTCTGCGGCAGATGAAATCTTTTCTGTCGGCACAATGGTGTCTCCAGGCGTCGAAAATGTAGCGGAACTTGGAGTTACCAATTTACTTCAGAGTGAAATAAATCAGAAGATTGCCAACGGGACCGTGGGCGAGTTGATTTTAAGGCCGGGCAACGTTGGGCCAGCCAATACCGTGACGGTCGATTTTACTGCTGATTCCGAAAACTCGTTGGTCAGTATGCTGACAATGATTGCACCCAGCCCCGACTGGTTTGTTGGCATGAATAGTATTGATTTGCGAGATGAAAACGGTTGGATCGAAGAAGTAGAAATCGTGCTTAATAGTTACGACGCCGGAACCGAAGAAGGCGACACATTTTCTCTCGCCAATCCAGCAACGAATCCGCAAAGCGTAGTTGCCGGTTTGGATGCCGTTGTGCCGACCAACCCGCTGTTTGATTTTGGATCCATCGCTACGGTTACCATCGTTCGAATCAATGCACCGGACTTTGAAGTCGGTGACGTGAATCAAGATGAGGTAATTGACATGCAGGACGTTGGCCCATTTGTTGAAGCCATAATTTCAGGCGAGTTTCAAATTGAAGCGGATGTCAATTGCGATGGCGTTGTGACGCTGTTGGATGTTCAACCGTTTGTTGAGTTGCTGACCAACTAGGAATATTGATAGCCTGACGATCGCCCACCCCAGTCCTTTGAGCTTATTTCGACAGCTGGCCAAATAAATAACGAAGCTGTTACAGTTAATGATTGATTACGGCGTCAAGGCTTATTTAAAACAGCGCGGTAGCTCGCCAAATATTTACTATGGAGGGCTGCCGAGGCTTGTTTGGCGATGGAAGTCGCTGAGCGAAAAAATTGCCAATGGGACAGTGCCAACCTACGACGGATATAGGAGTCTGGTTGGTGTACGGACTCTGATTGACAATTGTATTGGCCACGCATTGCCATCTTCGATCGAGCGGTTTCGCGACGATATATTTGAAGCCGACAATACTTTTCTGTCAGGCTCGACATGTTTCGAAGAAATGATTTCCAAAGATGCAACTCGCCAGGCACCGCAGGAATATTGGTGGCTGTATTGCAAACCGAACAAAATTCCTTTCAACGAAATGAGCTATTGGCCCGACCCAAAAATAATCAAATCGGTTTCAATCGTCAGGTATGAACTGACCAGCGGTTCTGAACAACAACAGCCGCAACACGCAGAAGCGATTGTTGAAAAAGCTCAGTTTCTAGTCCAAAGCGGAAATTTGCAAAATCACTGTGTTGGCGAATTAAAACGTGCGGGATTGGACGCTGACATAAATCAAGACGGTAAAATTGATACTAAAGACGAACTTGCAATCCTGACCGATATTCTGGCTGATATTGTTGCTGGAGTTGGTGGAGAAAATTTCCGCCGTTCGGCGGATGGACGTGAGTGTTATTTGTATCGCCGCAAAAAAAATATTTTGATACTGGTATACGATCCGATCGAAGGTGGGACTGCCTTTATTCCAGTGCTGGGAGAGCGTTTTTTTGGAAATTGGAAATAAGGCAACGCTGTTTGGGCGTTGGGAATATGCAAAAAGAGATCAAGAGTTTGCTGATAGATTTGGGATGCCCAAAGTCTATCTACGTCCGCGGGCTGGTGGGGCTGATGGCCGACTGGGGAAATTTTGTAAATCTGCTTACGAGCGGCGAAACATTTTCGTTAGATTATTATTTGAACCGCTTGGATGGGCGTTTGATTGTGTTCGTCCTGGAATTGCAGCTCAAAAGCGAAGTACAAAGCAAGCTGCAGAAATATTCTCAACGACTGCATGATGCTGACAGTTCCTTCAAATCGGCCCTGGAGACATCGACTCATCGTATCGATACACAACTACCAGATTCGCTTGGCTGGTTATGTAATGGCATTCCTGCTTTTGTCCATGATGATAGAGTTCCGAGTTGGATTCGGGCTTTGGAGCTGGTTGCGTTGCCGAGCGAACAAACGAAAAGGTCTAATTAAACTTCCAACAGTGATCCGTTATGCAAGGTTCACTGTGTGTGTGCGTTTTGCCAGCCTGCGTAGACGATGAAAGCCGATTGAGGATTGGGTTTAGGTCTTCTTGTCGAGTTGTCCGATGATTGCCTGAGCTTTGTGAATCCAATTGCGAACTCCACCTTGTTCGTAACGCATTTTTCCGACGACCGTTCCGCTGGGCTTAATGAACAAAACCGTTGGAAAGCCGGTCAAGTGTGGGCGGTACTTGTTTAAAAGTTCGTTGTTTTGTTGAGTGAGTTGAGCAGGTAAGCTGGTTTTTCGTGGGAAGTCTACGTGGATCGGAATGACTCGCGAGTCGAGCCAGGCTGCGAATTCTGCTGTTTCTAAAACTTCAGCTTTTAGCTTTTGACACCATGGGCACCAATCGCTTCCGGTGAAGTAAAGCATCACTGGCGTGTTGGTTTGTTGAGCTCGGTCCAATGCTTCCTCGTATGATGTGGTCCAATTGACGTGCTGAGCTGTTTGTGACTTTGCTTGTTGTGAGATTAGCATCACAACCACGATGGCCGCAAATACAACGGCAAATCGAAACGGGCGGACGTGGGTGTCTTTTTGTAGATCAGCAAATTTCATGGGAGCTTGTTCTCTGAAAGAAGTTGTGTTTCGACATCTTCAAAAAGCAAACGCGGTGCCGGTCGAGCCGCCGTCACTTGAGAACCTGAAATCAGCGATAAACGCAGGGGTTTTTCAGGTATTGGCCACTTGGCAGTGTTTAGTTTTTTAAACACACGTTGCGATCGGGCAACATGCGACGTTCAAATCGTCAACGTACGGTCGCGACCAACCATTTCCCAGCGATCGACGATTTTTCCCTGTGCAATGACATCCCCGAAACGATGGACGGCAGAAACAGGGCAGGCGTGCCGTGGTATGGCTACGGTGGCGCTGCCAATTGAGAATTGATCAGCAAGCGAAGTCTTAATGACGCAGTGTTCTTCGGATTGCAGCACTTCCTGTGCATCGGGAATGCAAGGGAACCGCAATCGATTTCCCGCAGGCATGTCCGCAGCACAGGATTTGTGGCCGATGTCCAAGGTCAAATGGCCCGGGCGATTGGAACTGATGACTCGGGTCAGGATCAAAGCTGCCGGTTGGAAATTCATATCGGGAAATCGTTCTTGCATGTCTGCGTCAAAATACGTCGGCGTGCCCGGGCTAAGCTGTAAATTCATGGATGCGGTTTCGGCGAGTACTGGAAAGGAGCCGATTCCGGCCGCGACAACACGGTTGATTGGAATACCGCTGAGCAGTAGTTGGTCTTTAAAGCTTTGGAGTTTTCTCCAGCCCGCCACGGCAACGCCGATTCTTTCAGCGTTTTCCGGTGACCGGTTGTGGCCGTCATACCAATGCAGACCGTCTAGCGTTATTCCAGGAGAAGTCATCGCCATCTCAATTAACTCGATAGCTTCGGCTCCGGGCTCGATACCGGTCCGTTGCATTCCGGCTTCCAAATCGATCAGCACATCGACTTGTTGATCTTTTTCATGCATAGTCGCGCTGAGTAAATCCAAAGCATGAGGATTGTCAATTAGAGTTGCGAACCGACTGGCGGGAAACTTGTCAATCAACTGGCTAAGTCGATTGATATTGGGCCCGACCATTTGATAGGCGATCAAGATGTTCGGCACTCCCGAACTCGCAAGCATTTCAGCTTCGGCAATTGTGGCTGCTTTCTGGTTATGGATTCCACGTTCCAACATCAGCTTGGCAATCTCACGAGTCTTGTGAGTTTTGCAGTGCGGGCACAATTTGTCGGGACTTCCTGCTATGCGAATCATCTCGTCGAGATTGGCTTTGACGTAATCCAGGTAAATCAGCAAGCCTGGTGAGTGGATTTGGGAAACGTCTTCGACGAAATAGCTTTCGTGTTCAATCGACTGAGAAACTGAGTTCATGGCGGTAGTTGGCACTTCGCGATAGGTCAAATTCAGCTAGAATCTTGCTGCAGAATCCGGCCAAAGGCAACCGGCAGGTGGACAAATAATGAATCAAAGAAAAATTCTTGTAACCGCGGCATTGCCGTACGCCAATGGCCCGATCCATATCGGCCATCTGGTTGAGTATATACAGACCGATATTTGGGTCCGTTTTCAAAAGTTGCGTGGGCACAATTGTCGTTTTATGTGTGCTGATGATACGCACGGTACAGCGATCATGATTCGGGCTCGCAAAGAAGGGCGAAGCGAAGAAGAACTCATCGCCCAATCCAGCGACGAACATCAGCGGGATTTTGCTGGATTTCATATCCAGTTCGACAACTTCGGCAGCACCAACAGCGACGCCAACCGCAAGATTTGCGGAGAAATCTGGGCTTCGATTCGTGATAAGGGTCTGGTTAAAGAGGCAGATGTCGAACAGCTTTTCGACGTAGAGCAAGGAGTGTTTTTGGCGGACCGATTTGTGCGTGGTACCTGCCCGAATCCAGAATGCCAATCAGAGGATCAACCAGGGGACAACTGTAGCAAATGCGGGACGACCTATTCGCCGGCTGAATTGATCAATCCTATCAGCACGCTTTCTGGTTCGACGCCGGAAATTCGTAAAGCGAAGCATTTGTTTATCGAGCTCCAGCAGTTGCGAGATTTCCTTGTCGAGTGGACTCAGAGCGGGAATCACTTGCAGGATGAAGTGGCCAACTACTTGAAAGGTCATTTTCTGGGGGAAGAGGACGACCCCAAGGATTTGCGCGATTGGGATATTTCTCGACCGGCTCCCTATTTCGGTTTTGAGATCCCCGATAGTCCCGGCAATTATTGGTACGTCTGGTTTGACGCTCCGATTGGGTACATTGCATCGACTCAGGAGTGGTGCGACAAAAATGGTGAAAAGCTGGAGGATTGGTGGAAGTCAGATGATACCGAGATCTATCATTTTTTAGGCAAGGACATCATTTACTTTCATACGTTGTTCTGGCCAGGGATGCTGAAGTCGGCCGGTTTTAATTTGCCAACTCGCGTTCAGGCCCATGGGTTTCTTACCGTCAACGGCGAGAAAATGTCCAAGAGCACGGGGACGTTCGTAAAGGCTGAAACGTTTTTGAAGCATCTCGATCCATCGGCATTGAGATATTTTTACGCATCAAAATTGAACAATCGCCTGGACGATATCGATTTGAATTTTGACGAATTCAAAACGAAGGTGGATTCAGATTTGGTAGGCAAGGTGATCAATTTGGCGTCGCGCAGTGCGAAGTTCGTCAAAGACATCGGGTTGTCGGCTGAATATCCTGATGATGGTGGTTTGTTTCAGAACGGAGTCGCGGCTGGAGATGAGATTGCAGCTGCGTATGAAAATTGTGATTACAACAAGGCGATGAGATTAATTCTTGAGCTTGCCGATCGAGCGAATCCGTTCGTAGAACAGGCGGAGCCCTGGAATTTGAAAAAGGACCCGAGCAAAAAACAGGAACTTCAGGACGTTTGTACGATCGCCTTGAATTTGTTTCGCCAATTGGTGATCTATCTGGCTCCGGTTTTGCCCGAAATTGCGATTAAAACCGGGAAGTTGTTAAACGATCCGATCGAGTCATGGGAGCAAGCGAAAACACCTTTGACTGCAACAGAAGTATCTAAATTCAAACACATGATGAAGCGTATCGAGGAAAAGGACATATTGGCTATGACTGAAGAAACTAAACAAGAGCAGGCTGCCGAAGCAGCAATGTCAGCAGCAACCGTTGACGATTTGGGTGCCAAATACAATGATTCGGCGGATGCCCTGGAAGCCGAGCCGTTGGCGGATGAATGCACGATCGATGATTTTGTGAAAGTCGATTTACGTGTGGCTCGAGTTCTCAAAGCTGAGCACGTTGAAGAAGCGCGAAAGTTGCTGAAGTTGACCTTGAGCTTGGGAGGGGATCAGCGTCGTCAGGTGTTTGCCGGGATCAAAGGTGCCTATGAGCCAGAGGCATTGGAAGGGCGATTGGTTGTGATGGTCGCTAATTTGAAGCCGCGACAAATGAAGTTTGGTTTGAGTGAAGGGATGGTTTGTGCATCCGGGCCAGGCGGCAAAGATGTGTTCCTGATCAATGCAGACGAAGGTGCTGTCCCCGGGCAACGAGTTCACTGACAACAGGCTTGCAGCGTCGCAAGTTGCCCGAGGAAAGCATAATTGATTCGGCAGCGTTAAATGATGAACAACGATCTATCTACCTGCGCCTTTGACAAAAAATATTAAGATTCGAAGACCGTCTGGATGATTGCTTCGAAACGTCTGATGTTGCTGCGGAAAAAAGCCAGTAAATAAATTCCAGCCGAATTGAGTATGAGGAGATTCGTTATCAGGGTCAAACTGAACGAATTCCTGAGCCAAGATCGACGTTGATTGGATCAAAAAGAAACATAAAACGACGACAGACTTGTAGAATGGAATTAGCATAACAGCAGCCTTGAATAACGACCAAAGAACGGTGCGTGGCTGGCTGAATGCGTTTAAGAACCGCAAAACTTGCTTGCTGCGTTGCCGACAATGTTGAGAATTAAACAATCTCAACAAAGAAAGTTAGCAAAAAGATTTCCTGCTGCAACCGGAGATTTCAAATATTTTGAATACGAGTTCAAGAGATAGACTAAACATTTTGTTGGCTGCGTGCCGTTTCAGCCGCTGACCTGGCTCCAGCGGAGCCTCATTCCGGCAACAATGGAGTTCCACTTTTTTAGTCCGTAGTAATTTTGACAACTACTGGTGAGCCTTGTTTTGCGGGGCTCGTTTTTGAAATGAAAAAAGACCAACTATTTAACTCCAATCCACCCGCTAAAGATTCGGATTTCGAGGCAATTGAATCGATATTGCGTTTGGAACTTCCGGCTCACTTCGAGAGTTTTCTGCGTAGAGTAAATGGCGGAAATGTTCAAAAATCACAGGCCTATTTCCCGATAGACTTACGAGGCGGTCCACACGTCGTCAATCAATTCGTAGGAATTGCTTACGCGGAAGTCATTCGGTTCTTTGGAACGGCGGACTTGGTTAGAAATCTAAAGAGTTCGCCGGAATACAACGTCTATTTTGGTGCTGACCAAATCGAGGAGGAGTTCGAACCACCCAGGTTTTTGGATGAGTGGTATCCGTTACTTCGAATTGCAAGTGGCGGCACTGACGACCTGTATATACCCGTGAGACCCAGTGAGCCGGCGGTTCTGTTTTTGCATCCAAATTATTTGTCAGAGGGGTATGTAGCCAAGGGCACCATAGAAGAACTCCTAAACAAAATGGGACGAGTTGATCTTGACGGGCTTTGGGAAAAAGAAGAACCCTGCGAAACGAATCTCGAGCCATGGACGTTTATTCGAACAGGAAATTATGAAGGCATTTTCAATGCGATTGAGAACGGTTTCGACGTTGACGCGGTTGCTGAAGACAACGAAGCAGGCACAAATCTGTTAATGATGGCTTTGCGTGGTCGGCGTATAGAGCTTGTACAGCGGCTGATTGAAGCAAATGCCAATGTTAATGCACAAGACTTTAGTGGTCGTCCTGCAATCGATTATGCGAACAGATTCAATTTTGCGAAAAGATTCTTAGAAGGTATAAAACTGATGGAAGATGCCGGTGCAGTAGCATCAGATTGAAGCGCAATCTGAATCGAGCCGGTAGCACATGCGATATAGCTGGCAACGGCGCGGCCAACTGGGCCTGGATGCGAATCAATTCTGTCGGGGGCCGGTTCCGCAGGACATCCGAAGATCGGCAGAACCGCCTGCAGAGCGACGATCCCGTCGCTTGACCAGCTGAAGTTTTGGTCTGCGTCAGTCAGTTGAATTTGAAGCAGATAGGTAGGTGATTTTCGTGCGTTCGGCGTGTCGGACCG
>CAYONX010000023.1:0-13421 GCA_964405425.1 uncultured Pirellulaceae bacterium
TGTTTCCTCGTGATAAATTATTAGGTTCAGCGGCGCAAACTGGCACTTCCCATCGCTGGATAACAATGTGTTGCACGCGAAGCCCGGCTTGCACGCGTGTTTTGAAGTAACGTTTTCCGTCCGGGCTCGGTGAACACTACCGTTATCCGCCTTGGGAGAGCCTGAGCATCGACTAGATGAAGCAAGAGAATACGTTTAGCTCTTCGAACTTTTTGACTACGCTTTTCTCCTGCTTCTTTGTGCTCGCCTGACAAATTGATTTTGACTTGTTTTTGTCGTGAAAAACCAACAAGGAAAAGTCATACTCTCCGCCAAACGTATGCATCATGCACTGGCCAATTCCCTCCTTAACAAGGGAGCCGCTCTCACTTAGCTTGTATTCAATAGCGATCAGGTACGGCGAATGAATCACAAAATCTGGATAATTTCGACTGTCGAAAATCTGCGGTGCGGGACCTCCCCGGCGACGTTGACCTTCCCAGTAAAACTCGTTTGCTGCTTTCAACTGCGGATTGGCATAATCCTTGAAATGCTTAACCAAATAGTTTTGGATTACGTTTGAGACCTGGCCCTGACCTTCTTTTTCGTCGGCATTCCTGACATCAAATCGTTTTAATATGATGTCGTTTTTAATGGCTCGTTTCAA
This sequence comes from uncultured Pirellulaceae bacterium, assembly GCA_964405425.1. GTDB lineage: Bacteria > Planctomycetota > Planctomycetia > Pirellulales > Pirellulaceae > Mariniblastus. The sequence goes on from CAYONX010000023.1 coordinate 647, forward strand.
ACCTGTCATGAATTTAATAAACGGAGCGGTTTTTCGTCGAAATCTCATGGTGTTTTTACTCGAGCTTGTTGAACACTTTCACGTCAATATAATACTTGCTGGTAATAATTGAAGGCTGTAACGTTCGTTAACTGAACCATGCATTGAAAGACCATCCGATCCGTTAAATGGCGGATAACAAACGGATAAACCGCAGTCGGGCTTGCGGTCGTATTAGCGCATCAATGAATAATCGTCCCGACGCGGTTATCCTGTACGTTATCACGCTCAGGCGGCCAGTCGGAATTCACTTCTTAGGTTACTTCTGTTTCGCATTAGGTGGGCTTCCTTGGCTAAACGTGATCAATGTTTTCGTGTCTGGGTTAAACACAATATACGCCGTGTCGTTCACCATGCGATGAATCCATTTTCCGTCGTTCGCTGGTTCCGACTCGCCTTTCTCGATTGCCCGTTCTAGCTCTTTGGGTGTGGTGATATCACGACTCGGACCATCCTCTTTCAGTGACTTGAAGAAATGCGTGTTCGTTCCTTCCTTCCAGCCGACATCCCTTAACGCATTCAAGAACGCAGGCCCAGTAATTTCTGTGAATTTTTGATTTTGAATCAGACCGGTGAATTTAATATCTTTGATACTCACGCCATTTGCCCCATTGTTAGACTGAATGTAAACTTACTAGATCATATCGCGAACTGTTGACCGCGCAAAGACGCGTGATAACAATGCGATGCACGCGAAGTCCGGCTTGCGCGTGGTTTTGAAGTGGAAGATCTATCGTCCGGACTCGGTGATCGCTGCCGTTATCCCGCTATGGTCAGTACTCGCTGACTTCAGGATGGTTTACTTGGCGGGGCTAAATCCGCTCGACGGCATTCTCAAACTCGCTGTCGCTCGTTCTCGAAAGCCTTACTTCGCTAATTACGAAGTGGTTCGCCATCTTCGGGAGCCTTGCAGCCCCCTCAGAATGGCTGGTTTGAATCTGGTTCTGAGAATCGTTATCATAATCGCTACGATAAGATGATGATTATGATGAAGAGTCCACAAAACTCAGACTCATGAGGAGGCCGATATGTATGAATTCATTACCATACTAGCCGTCCTTAATCTTGCTGTAGGAATTGCACGCCTAGGTGTGCAAATTCATTTAGGCTACTTTCAAGATTAAACTATCACCCGCTGTCCTAACGGCGGGCGTGTTTTATTTATTTGGGCTTTTCAATTTCACAAACAAAACATTTTGCCCAACAAATTCGTCTATCACTTCCCAACCTTCTTCAAGCATTTGTGGCGTGCTCCCCAAAATCTGTTCCATGTGATATGAGAGTCTACTGAGCCAATTAGGCAAGGAGACTTTGATCATCAATGTTACGGGGTTTGCTGCGATTGCAAATGTTGCAGTGGAGCAGTTCGAGCGCCAAAACCGTGGTACTCTGGTTGGAATCTCATCTATCGCAGCGATCCGCGGCAACGGTGGAGCCCCAGCGTATGGTGCGTCGAAAGCGTTCGTATCGCATTACCTTTCGTCGCTCAGACATAAATTCGCAAAGAGCAACTCGCCAATACTAGTAATTGATGTTCAACCAGGGTTCGTGGATACAGAGATGGCAAAAGGGGACGGCTTATTTTGGGTTGCGCCGGTTGACAAGGCTGCGCGGCAAATTCTGGCCGCAATAGACAAACGTCGAACACATGTTTACGTCACACGTCGCTGGCGAATTATCGCCTGGTTATTAAGACTGATGCCCAGCTGGATATATCATCGAATGTAGTTCACGGATAACAATGCGATGCACGCGAAGCCCGGCTTGCACGCGTGTTTTGAAGTAACGTTTCCGTCCGGACTCGGTGATCACTGCCGTTACCCCGCTTCCCGCAACCTGAATTCTTGAAAGGATTTCAATTCAATGTCACGATTTTTCCCGTCCGCCGCGAATCGAATCTCAAAGCGAAGGCTAGTTGTCGTCTCACTCGTTTTGGCTCTCGCAGTCGGGTGGATCATTTATTCCTTCTTGACGAATGATACACGTTGGGAAAACTATTTTGTTGTCACTGCTTTTATCTTTTTAATGGTTGCGTTTAACATCGCTGATTCATTCTGGCCCGTCATTTCAATTAATGGCCAAACGGTGACGCAACACCGAACCCTTTGGCTACCAAAACAGCACCCGTTGAATGAAATTGACGATATGAGTGAAGATGGTCAATTTCTTTATGCTAACAAGTCTGGCAAGAAACTTGTGATTGACCTTAGCAGACTAAACAACGCTGACCGTGAAGCGATACGGCAAATGACTCAGGATGCTGACCGAAGTACCCCCGGATAACGATGTGATGCCGCGAATCCAGACCCCGCGCGTGATTTTGAAGCGGATGATCGCGCGTGGTTACACGTATCTATTTTGACACGAAATATCATGTTTGCTTGCCACTGATTGCACAATAAAATGTGTGCGAGCTTGCAAGACAATGGTATTGTATAGGTGTTAAAGTGAGCCAAAGTGGTCCTTGTGCGTAATGACAAGGTTTGGGCTCGATGATCTTGGCCGTTATCCCGCTGCATTGACATGAACACTCGCAACGCAAACGTGACTGACGCATTAGCAATTGCTGATTTCGTTTGCGAACTCGCGACTGAACACATTGCGCCTTCGCTGGGTGAAGGAGGCCTGTGCAAGCTGCTCGACAGCATGAACGCCAGTGCCACAAAGCAGCGCATTGTTGACCTCTGGCCACACATTTGTGCATTCGATGGCGACGAGCTCGTGGGTGTCGTTGTCACAAAACCACCAAATCATTTGTATCATTTATTCGTCCGAACAGATCGACAGCGGACTGGAATCGGCAGAAAATTGTTTGCAATGGCTGACGATTGGAGCAGAAACGCTTCTGGAAAATGCCTCGCCACTGTCAATTCGTCACTGAACGCGGTGCAAGTGTACAACCAGTTAGGATTTGACGCTGATGGCCCGGTAATTGACACTGAAGGTGTGCGGTACCAACCTATGGTTCGTCGAAACACGTGATAACAATGCGGAGCCGTGGGCCGCGGTGTTCAATGTTTGGTTTGTTTGCTGCGGCCCGGCGAACGCTGACATTATTCTGCTTAATTATGACCGATTCAACGCCTGCGCAAACAAATGGAACGAATCGTGTTCGGCAGTTCAGCATTGGCAAACTCGCTGAGTGGACGGTAATCGCGGCATTAACAATGGGCCTGGCGGTTTCACAGTCAAGTTTGAGCGTTCTGCTCACCAGCCTTCTTCTCGTGCCCTCGTTTGTTGCGTACAAGTGTTGGCGAATGAGAATCAATCCAATCACGACTGGGGCGATCACAGGATTCTCCGGGCCAGCGGCACTTTGTTTTTGCGCAATCGTGACAACAGTTCGAGAGGCTGAGATTGTTCAGGGTCAACTCTACACCGAAGACGGCCCAGTCGCATTCTTTGCGGGATGTGCAATCTTTCTGACTGTATTCGGCGGCCTCTTCTCCATCCTGGGCATGATTGGAGGTGCGGCGATCCATTTTGCAAACAGCAAACTGAAACAGGAACAAGGTGAACGTGATCTATGATTTCAACCAGAATCCTACACGCGGAAGCCTCAGACGAACCGAAACATTACTGCTGCTTTGGATAAGGGCGTAGACCAAGCAGAATCTCTGAGCGTTCTGTTAAAGGCTTTTGAGAATCTGCATCATCAGTAAATTCCGCCAGGCTTTTTACAACGTCTTCATATACCGCCACACGCTTCTGGCTGGTATCAATTTCAATACACTTATCTTTGCCTCGAAACATTTCGACTGTCGGCAAAGTCTCGGCTTTAAAAGTATCAAAACGTAACTTCATACTTTCGACATTGTCGTCATTGCGGCCCGAATATTTAGCGCGACCAAGAATCCGTTGCTCAAGCACTTCGTAAGGGCATTCGAAATACAACATTTTTGGCAATTCGGATTCTCGTCCAAAAACTTTGTACCACTGTTCCAAATTTGAAAGCGAACGCGGAAAGCCATCCAGCAGAAAGTTTTTGTTGCCTGTCGTGCGGGTAATCCATTCGATGTTTTCTTTCAGCAACGTAACAATGATCTCATTTGGAACCAGTTTTCCGGCCGCCAGACATTTTTCAATCGTGGCTGCATTTTCGCCGCCAGCTTCAAGCTCTGCTCGACACAATTGCCCGGTAGACAAGTGTTCCCAGCCCAGTTGCGTTTTGGCCAATTCGCACATCGTTCCTTTGCCAGCGCCCGGACCACCCAATACGAAAACGATGTTCGCGGCAGGGCAGGGCTCACGGGGATCAAAATGATGCAATACGACGCGCGGTGCCGGTGCGATTCCCATTTTGTAAACGTCCCATTCCCGATCAGTCGGAGGCAGCGCGTCATCGCACGTAATATGGTATGCCAGATGCCCATCCAGCCGAGCAATCCGCCACGACGTATAACTGTTGGAATAGGACAGTGATGGATTGCGATCGCACTTGCCATCTGCTCGATCCCAGGCCATTTTGCCATTCCAATAGCCAAGACTAGAAACCGTACCCGATTCTGATTCTTTGGGTGGTTCGGTCGATGGGACGAACAGCCCGTCAACTTCCGGAATACCAGCTCCAGAAACTTCTATAAAATATTTATTCGGTTCGATTGGATTTGATTCAGTCATGTTTAATAGAGAGTCACTATTAGCTTTTTCGGTTCAAGACTGATCTTAATCGATGATTCAATGTTCGGGCAGAAGGCTGAACAAAGAATTGATCGATGTGAATTCGTGTGCGGCAACATTTTCTCGTTTAAGCCGTAAGGCGCAAGCTGCCAGCCGCGCCCTTGTACAGTACTACGAATGCAGTTTTCCACATGCGCCTATTATTTTTCATTTCGCATGCCCAGGCTACAGAAGTCAGGAAAGCAGGCTCCGTATTTGAAAATCCAAATTATTCTGAAAACAATGAACGAAAAAACACCGGTTTGCGTTACGATCGCGATGGTCGAGAAGTTTGTGCACAGAAAATGCAAGCGCATATTCCTCGCTTGCCAAACCACGATTCTGCAACCGCGTTGATCAATCCACCCATGAACATCTCCAATCAAAATCATTTGGAGATCTTGTATCAAGACGACGACATCGTCGCGATCAACAAACCGACGGGGCTACTGGTACATCGCAGTCGCATCGACGTTCACGCCAGAGACTTCGCTGTCGAGACACTTCATAACCAAATTGGCCGAAAAGTATTTTTGGTTCATCGACTGGATCGGCCAACGTCAGGCATTTTGTTATTTGCACTTAACATTGACGCCGCCCGAAATCTCGCACATCAATTTGCCAACCGAAAGGTCGCTAAAATGTACCGTGCGATTGTTCGAGGACACACGCTCGATCATGGTCGCATTGACGAAGCATTGTCCAGGAAGTCCGATTCGTTGGCTCCTGATAGAATCGCCAACGCTGATTTAACTTTACAAGACGCCATCACGGAATTCGAAACCATTCGTCGATGGGAAGTTCCCTTTTCAGCTGGCAAATATCCGAACAGTCGATACAGCGAAGTTCACGTTCGACCGGAAACCGGTCGCAAGCATCAGATCCGGCGACATTTCAACCACATCTCGCATCCGTTAATCGGGGATTCGTCGCACGGAGATATACGCCACAACCGTTTGTTCCGCGAACATTTCAAAGTTTCTCGACTGCTGCTGATCGCTCAAGAATTAAGTTTTGCGCATCCGGCAACGGATCAGAAAATCAGTCTCGTTGCGTCACGCGATTTCGAATTTGAACAAGCTATAAAACAGCTGAATGAATTTGCCATTTGACGCACTACGCATTACGCGGACGAAGTTGCCGCAACAAACGATGCTTAATTTCACTTTGGTTCGGCTTCTACTTTCTTGCTATCGACCCCTTGGCCAACCTTCAATTCGCCCGCCAGAAATTCATAAGCTTTCGTCAGCGCATCCACATCTCTGGCTGCCTGAATATGGCTGGCGCCATCCACTCGATGCATAAATGTTTTTACGCCCGCTTTCTTGAGTGCCACATGACATTGGCCTCCCCAAATCATTGGCACCGTCGAATCTTTCTCACCGTGAAAGAAAAACATGGGCGGGTCGTTTGCGTCAACAAAAGCCGCAGATGAAGCTAAGTGGAATTTTTCTGGTACCGTTTTTAGATCGCCACCCATCCAATACTCAGCCCACTTACCCTGGTCTGGCATCCAACGAAAATCGGTTGGAGCACCTCCCGCAACAACCGCTTGAATTCGCATATTGAAGTTGCCATTTTTTTCGTTGGGTCCTTCGCCGGTCGTTCCCAGCAGCGACGCCAAATGCCCGCCAGCGGAATATCCAATCACTCCCAATTGTGAACCATCCGCTTTGTATTGATCCGCATTTTCTCGAATCCATTTCACAGCGGCCCGACAATCTTCAATTTGCGCCGGAAATTTATGTTTCGGGGCCAGCCGGTAATCGATCGCGAAACAGCAAAACCCTTTTTCTGCCAGCGCTTGTGCGTATCCGCCCAACTGCTTGCGATTGCCGCGTCGCCACGCGCCCCCATGAATGACCAGAATCGCCGGATATTTCCCTGCGGCTTTGGGGACATAGGCATCAAGTAGTAATTCCTGATCGTCAACTTTGGAATAGACTATCTTGCCAGTAAAAGTATACGATTGGTCGTCGTCTGGTTTTTCACTGGCGTGAATCAAACCAGATGCTACACCCAGCCAAACCAAAACACACACACTTATTCGAAGCAATTTCTTCATTGAGTTTCCCCTTTTGTTGCCAATTCATTGTACAGCATTCTGCTTGACGTGGGCACTTACAGCCATCGATTTGAAATCTTCTGACAACTATGAACACTGACACAACGAACCCGGAGCGAGAACGCCTGAAAGATTCCCCTGACGATACTTCGGCATGGCGAAAATGGGGCCCCTATGTCAGTGATCGAGCTTGGGGAACCGTTCGGGAAGACTACAGCGATAGCGGCGACGCGTGGAATTACGTCACTCACAACCTCGCCCGCAGCAAGGCGTTTCGCTGGGGCGAGGATGCAATCGCCGGGATCTGTGACCGTTGTCAATTGCTTGTTTTCGCGCCTGCATTCTGGAATGGCGTAGACCCAATATTGAAGGAAAGACTTTTTGGCTTAACACCATTTGAAGGCAACCACGGAGAGGACGTCAAAGAGTATTACTTTCATCTGGACAACACGCCAACGCATTCGTACATGAAATTCCTGCTTAAGTACCCGCAACTAAAATTCCCATACGATCAACTGGTCACTGAAAATCAGAAACGAGGTGGACAGGGATTTGAATACGAATTGCTGGACACAGGAATTTTTGATCAGGATCGCTACTTCGACATTTTCATTGAATACGCCAAGGTCGGTCCAGATGATATCGCGATAAAAATCGAAGCGTTCAATCGATCAAACGAACCTGCTGATTTGCACATCTTACCGCATTTGTGGTTTCGGAATTTATGGTCATGGGACACAAACGAAATCGCCAAACCTAACCTTAGCGTCGCGCAAGCAACGCCCGAAGCCGTCACAGTATTTGCCAATCACGTTTCAACCCAATGGCAAAATCAATTGGCCGAAGAATATGAACTTGGCAATAGCTATTTGCACCTTGAGCCATCGGCAAATCTGTTGTTCACAGAAAACGAAACCAACCCTGCGAAATTCAAGCACGCAAAACAGGCATCAAATTCTGGCTATTTCAAAGACGCATTTCACGAGACCGTCGTCAACAACAAGCCCTCAACCAACCAATCTAACACTGGAACCAAGTTTGCGGCTCATTTCAAATTCACCGATATCGCGCCCGGTCAATCCGCTGTTGTACGTTGCCGGTTGAACGGATCACCAACATCCAACCAATCGCTGGCCAACATTGATCAACTAATCGCTCAGCGCAAGGGTGAAGCTGATGTGTTTTACGATTCTGTTCATCGTGAAAGCCTGACAACAGCAGAACGACAGATTCAACGAACGTCGCTCGCTGGGCTACTGTGGACCAAACAGAATTATATTTTTGATGTTCGGCAATGGCTTAAAGGAGACTCAACGGATATCGATAAAACCCAATCTCGCAAATCGATTCGAAACGCTCATTGGACGCACTTGAATTCAAAACGTATTCTTTCGATGCCGGACAAATGGGAATACCCCTGGTTTGCAGCGTGGGATCTGGCCTTCCATTGTGTTACGTTTGCATTGGCCGATCCGGCGTTTGCCAAAGAACAGTTACGGTTCATGCTGTTCGATCAATTCCTGCATCCCAATGGCCAGATCCCGGCCTACGAATGGGAATTCTCTGACGTCAATCCACCGGTGCATGCATGGGCCGTTTGGAAAGTATTTAACATGGAGAAATTCCGATTCGGAAATGCGGATTATGATTTTCTGGAAACATGTTTTCACAAACTACTGCTTAATTTTACCTGGTGGATCAACAAAGTAGATTACGACGGCAACAATATTTTCGAAGGTGGATTTCTGGGGCTGGACAACATCACCGTTCTCGATCGCAGCGAACCCAAATTGGGCGATGCAGTGTTGGAACAAGCCGACGCAACGGGCTGGATGGCAATGTACTCGCAACAAATGATGCGAATGGCGCTGGAGCTTGCCAAGCGCAACCCAATCTATGAAGGTCTGGCTACCAAATTTTTCCAACACTACATTTATATCGCCGCTGCAATGAAACAAATGGGGACGTGCGGTGATTGTCAGCTGTGGGACGAAAAGGATGGATTCTTTTACGATGTGCTGCGATACCCGGACGGTCACTTCGAAAAATTTCGTGTCCGATCACTCGTTGGACTCATCCCGCTTTTCGCCGTCGAACGATTGGAATTCAAATGGATCAAACCTTTTAAACAGTTCACAAAAAATGTGAATTGGTTTTTAAGGAATCACCAGGATCTGGCAGGCGATGTTTTGCACACGGTAGAACACGACGCTGGAAAGACACACGTAATGACGGTCGCTACGCCCGCCCAAATTCAACAGATCCTGAAGCGAGTCTGGGATGAGTCTGAGTTTCTATCGCCCTTTGGAATTCGCAGCATGTCCAAAGCTCATCAAGCCAATCCATTTGAATTCAATGGAGCGACGGTCCAATACGAACCCGCTGAAGCCATTTCAAAGCTTAAGGGTGGCAATTCGAATTGGCGCGGACCGGTCTGGTTGCCAACAAATTACTTGTTGATTGATTCGTTGCGGCGTTTAGGAAAAGCATTTGGCGGGCAGCTGAAATTTGAATCGCCAGCGTTTGCAAATGACCAAACGGCAACTCAACTGGCCGGCGATCTCGCCAACCGACTTATCGGAATTTTTGAAACAGGCGATGACGACCAACGACCGTGGTGCGGCGGATGCCAACGGTTTGGAAAAGATCCCTATTGGAAAGATCTGCCGCTATTTTATGAGTATTTTCATGGCGATAACGGCGCTGGTCTGGGGGCTTCGCACCAAACAGGTTGGACAGCACTGGTCGCAAACATTATCGACGAATGGCGACGCTAGAAATTCAGTTACAAATCCGAAATGACTTAGAAATCGATCTTCTAGTTCATTTATTTCTAACCGGATTATTTCTTGACCGGTAACGCAGCTCCAATCCGGTCCTGCCAATTCGTTAGTTTCTTTGACATCTTCGACACGATTGTCGGTTCAGCTTCGCTTACATCCTGACGCTCAGACGGATCAGAAGCCAAATCAAACAGCTGCGTTTCTTCAGTTTCATAAAATCTAACCAGCTTCCAATTACCGCTGCGCATTGCCGAACCGGGAGTCCAACAGGAACCATGGTAATGCGGAAAATGCCAGAACAAATCTCGCTGTAATTCCGCGCCTCCATTATTCAGCAACACCGGCGAAAAGTCGGTCGCGTCGATATGCTGCTTCGGCTTGTTTGGCAGCTTCGCCAACGAAAGTAGCGTAGGGTAGAAGTCAGTGGTTGTGACTACTGCATCGGAAGTTACACCAGCTTGAATCCGATTAGGGAATTTCGCGATAAGCGGAATCCGAATGCCTCCCTCGTAAAGCCAACCCTTTCCCGCTCGTAAAGGCAAATTGCACGCAGGTCCCAGTCGCTTTTGCAAAGTCGATAATCCGCCGTTGTCGGACGCAAACAACACGATCGTATTTTTCTCTAACCCAGCCGATTCAAGCGACCGCAAGATCTTACCGACACTGGCGTCCAAGCCCGCAACCATACTCGCATATTCAGGATTGTCTTGACTCATTCGAGTCTTCCCAACGCCTTCCATGATCGGCGGTTGGCTTTGCGGACGCAATTTGGTTCGAAAATGCTGCACGAAATGATTGTCGGGCAATACGGGTGTGTGAACATCGTGGTAAGCAATGAACGCAAAGAAAGGTTGAGCAGATGTTTGGTTTTCAATAAATTCAATCGACTTTTCAGTGATGTAGCGGGTCAGATGCCAACGGTCGCCGTCCGGAATCGCAATACTGGTTCGCTTAGATTTACCGGCGTCCGAAACGGTTCGAGTTGCGGTGGGAACATAAGTTTCGAACCCCTGTTTATCAGGGCCATGACTTGGGGAACCCAAATGCCACTTGCCAACATAGAACGTAGAGTATCCGGAATCGGCAAACGCTTCTCCCAACGTAAATTCACTTAGCGGCAAATTATGAATGTCTTCTGGTGTTTTCAATAATCTTCCCGCATGTCCTGCACCGGGAATCCAATCAGTGATATTGACTCGCGCAGGGTGCTTGCCGGTCATGATCGAAGCACGAGTGGGCGAGCACAGCGACGCGGCCGAATAAGCTTGTGAAAATCGCATCCCGTTGCTGGCAAGAAGGTCGAGATTGGGCGTTTCATGAAAAGCGGATCCATAGCATCCAAGATCGGCCCACCCCAAATCATCAGCCAGCAATACGACAACGTTAGGCTGTGGGTCACCGACAAAAATGCATGCCATCAAAAACCAAATCACTCGATTCTCCTCTCACGCTCGACTGGCGGCACTCCAATGTGCACCATCCTTGCGCAAAAATCCAGCTTCGACGACAATAATCCGAGCAATGATCCGCATTCTTTCTCAATGCAATCGATATGGCGATCGAACTAAGAGTCGATCCAGATGCAAAACTGCAAGGTTTGGACTGGGTATGCGCACGTCTGCGCATGGAGAAATGGGTTACATTTTCTCTTAAAACAACTAAAATAAATCAGATTGAAACAACCTTGTTCTGCATCCAGGCAGTTTCCTCCTCGGAAACAACAACCCCTGACTTCTAATGTCAGGGGTTTTTTCTTCCCACTTTCTTTCTCGGCGTACTTTGCAAATCCGTTTATGCTTGAAAACGGTTTAAGCTTGAAATTGCATGATGCACAAGCAAGTCAAAACAACTACGGCCACAAAGTTCGAATTTGGAATCTGCAGATTTTCGATTCCTCCAATCGTTGTTTGCTGAACTTCGGTTGTTTCTTGATCCTGAATCAATTCTCGATCCATTGTTTGTTGATTAGATACGATGTCTTGAATAGGTGTTTGTTGGTTGGACATGGGCGCTCCGATGAAAATGAAAAGGCAAAAAAGTAGTCTGTAAAAGCTAGGCTTTGACAGTCCGTTGTCTACAAAATTATGGATAAACGGTTGAAATTAGGGTATTCTGGCGCCGATTTCTCCAAATATCGATACAAGCCAATGTTGCACATAAATTTCCCATCTTCAATCTTATTGATATTTATTTGCGGCTTGGGCAGCTCCTGTCACGGGCAATCGGCCAACATCATTCCGCTTAAGCAAGCCCACGCCCACAACGACTACCTGCAAAGCAACCCATTGACCGACGCACTGGATGCCGGGTTCTGCAGCGTCGAATCGGATATCTTTCTGTCCGATGGAGAACTTCTGGTTGGGCACTATCGTTGGACATTGAAGAAGTCTCGAACGCTGAAGAAGCTATACCTGGAACCGCTCATGAAACAAGTCGAAAGAAACAACGGACGGGTCTACAGGGACGGGCCATTGTTCACGCTGTTAATCGATATCAAGGAAAACGGCACAGGCGTTTACCCGGAATTGAAAAAACAGCTGCTTGAATTTGAGTCGATGCTTTGTGGATTGCGAAATGGACAATACGAATATCGAGCTATACAAGTTGTGATATCCGGAAGCTGCCCGAGAAAGCTAATCGAAGCCGATACGCAAAGACTTGTTGCGATCGACGGACGGCTCAGTGATCTGGACAGCAAGGCACCCGCCAATTTAATTCCCATGATCAGCGCACGCTGGGGTTCGACATTCAAATGGAGAGGACGTAGCGAAATCGACGACGCCGAGTTGGCGAAGTTAAAGTCGATTGTGCACAGCTCTCATCAAATGCAACGTCGCGTACGGCTCTGGGCTTCGCCGGAATCAACAGCTGTCTGGCAACAATTGCTTGATGTCGGCATCGACCACATCAACACCGACAACTTGAAAAAGCTACAATCGTTTCTCTTACTAAAACATCAACCTGAAAAGTAGTATTCGTTCGCACAACCCAATTTCAAGGACTAGTATGACTGACGGACTGGACGCCAGGTGTCGGACCAACCGGCAGGATTTCTGTAAGTTATGTTACTTTGGGCGACTCGCCGGAGAGGGAATGTTTGGCGATTGTTAGCAAAAATGATGTCTGCAATGAAATCGCGAGTTCGGCTTGTGATTTCAATGCAGGACCAACGATCACTAAATCCCGGCATCCAGGTTATTGAATTTGCCAATCTTCAGTAACTCTTTCA
>CAYONX010000023.1:13521-47109 GCA_964405425.1 uncultured Pirellulaceae bacterium
CACTAAATCCCGGCATCCAGGTTATTGAATTTGCCAATCTTCAGTAACTCTTTCAACAAAGCCATCGGATCTGAGTAACGCTGCTCAGGATCTTTGTCCAATAATCGCATCACGACGTCCTGGAAAAGCTCATTGGTCGAAAGCTGAAACTTCTTTGGCGGCTCAGGAATTTCGGTACGTGCATTGCCAATCATTTCGACAAGCGAATTGCCGCTGATCGGCGCTCGCCCAGTCAACAACGCGTAACAAGTTGCGCCTAAACCATACAAATCGCTGCGAGTATCGATAATGGCGTCCGCTTTGGTCCGCTCGGGGGCCAGGTAAGGAATATCGCCCAGAATTTCGCCGGGCTGAGTCACTTGTTGAGCCAATGTGCCTTCCAGAGCTTTGGCAAGCATGAAGTCACCCAACAAACATACTCCGTCACTTTTGCGTCGCAGAATATTGGTTGGAGTTACATTCCGGTGAATCACTTTGTGTTCAAAACCAGTCTTAAGTGCTTGACCGATATCGACGGCAACTCTCCAGACCTTTTTCCAATCCATCATCCCTTCGATACCGATGTTTTCAATTTCACTGGCCAGGTTATCGCCGTCAACGTATTCCATCGCCGCCCAACAATACGGACCATTCTTCCCAGCATTGTATAAACGAACGATACGATCGTCTTTGATCGGCAACATGGTTTTCATTGCCCGGACAAATCTCTGTCGTTGTTCATCGTTAGAAGTAAATTGTGGCGAGAGTACCTTCACCGCCGCGCTTCGATCCTTTTCCGCATTATAGGCTTTAAAGACCATGCCCGAATTGCCTTTGCCAATGATCTCATTCAATTGGTACGGCCCCAGGCTGGTCCCGACTAACTGTGAAACAGGTTTGATCATCGTTGGATTTTCGATGTAGCCCGGGGCGATTGTCTTCTCAGATTCGTCGATTTGAGTGAGTTGCAATTTTGTATCGCCCACTCGAATCGAATTGCCAATTTGAATATTCTGCGAATCGACCTGGGCGTCGTCCACGAAAGTGCCCGTCGAACTACCAAGATCTTTGATCGCGACACTGTTTTCCAGAACAGTTAATTCGAAATGAATCCTGGAGACTGATGGATCGTTAATTCGCGTGTCGCTTTTTTCGCCACGACCAACAATCATTTTCTCGCCTGGTTTCAATTCAAACGCACGTCCCATATCGGGACCAGCAACAATCTTTAGCTGAAGCATAAAACTACCTGGATTGGCAAAAATTCAACGGAAACATTCAATCGCAAAAACTCGAGCGGCTACCCGCTGGCAATATGGTATCTCAAAAAAGAGGGACCGAAAACAAGTTTCCGGTCCTTTAAGCAATTGATTCTGACAATGCGACGAAAATCAGGCTTCGTCGTCAGCCTTGTACCAACGGCCAAGGTCAGGCTGAAAATCGCAAAGCTCATCATCGTTAAAATACAGAGCGATTTCGCGAGCGGCTGCATCAGCCCCGTCGGACGCATGAACCAGGTTCATTTGTCGACTGCTCGAGTAATCACCACGAATGGTTCCGGGAGCTGCTTCCAAACCACTGGTTTTGCCAAGCATGGCACGAACCACGGCGATCGCGTTCAATCCTTCCAAGACGATAGCAACGACAGGTGCAGCGGTGATAAAACTTTCCAGTCCCGGATAAAACGGCTTTTCGACGTGCTCTGCATAATGCTGCTTGGCCATATCAGGCGTCACATGAATCAATTTCATTGCCACAATCGACAAAGCCTTGTCTTCAAAACGGCTGATAATTCGGCCGATCAACCGTCGCTGTACCGCGTCCGGCTTAAGTAAAATTAAACTTCTTTCCATTTGATAGATATCTCGTTAGTCAGGTAACGGTTAGTATTAAATCAACAAAGGTCAAGATTCTAACAAAGAATTCCCCCTTTCGAAAACCGTCGAATTTTGAGAGACTTTACAGATCGTCTGAGGAATTTAAGTGATCTTGAAGATCGGCAAAAGAACAAGTTTTTCGCCTGTTGTGTCGATTCCAGAATCCTCGGTCTTTTATCTGTTTAATTGCGAACGCTTGTTCATTCTTTCAAATCGGGCTTTACTTTAATCTTTATCACTCTCCGCCCGTCGAGAATTATCCATGACGACTTCGATCGGCCAATTTCCACCGACTGCTAAACCTGCTGAATCTGTCTCTGGCGTTACCGTACGTCTGGCTGGCGACAGTGGCGATGGGATGCAGCTACTGGGAACCCAACTGACTAACACTTCAGCATTGTCGGGTAACGACGTTGCGACCTTTCCTGACTTCCCAGCCGAAATTCGCGCTCCACGCGGAACTCGTGCCGGCGTCAGCGGTTTTCAGGTTCAATTTTCTGCCGAAGAAATTTTCACTCCCGGTGATGGACTCGACGCATTGATTTGCATGAATCCAGCGGCCCTGGTTACCAACGTCGATGACTTGAAGCTCAGCGGGATCCTGGTTGTCAATTCGGACAGCTTCGAAGCAAAAGACTTGAAGCTCGCAAAACTGGATTCCAATCCACTCGACGATCCGTCTTTGGATAAATACCGCTTGATCAAGGTTCCAATGACGACGATGACGCGAAAGGCCGTTGAAGACACGGGCGTTTCGACAAAAATCGCTGATCGCTGTAAGAACTTCTTTGCGATGGGGCTGGTGTTCTGGCTCTATGGTCGCGATGTCAAACCAACTTTAAAATTCATCGAATCTAAATTCAAAAGTAAGCCGGACGTTGCGGCCGCCAATACAGCTGCCCTTAAAGCTGGCTGGAACTTCGGCGAAACCACTGAACATTTTGCATCGACGTACCAGGTTGCTCCAGCTGAATTGCAGCCGGGCACATACCGAAACATTATGGGCAACCAGGCGTTGGCTTGGGGCCTGATTGCCGCTGCCAAACTTAGCGAAAAGCAATTGTTCCTTGGATCGTATCCGATCACGCCTGCCAGTGATGTCTTGCATGAATTAAGTAAGTTCAAGCACTTTGGTGTTCGAACGTTTCAGGCGGAAGACGAAATCGCGGCCGTCTGCTCGGCAGTCGGAGCTGCGTTCGGAGGCTCCATGGCCGTTACCACCAGCTCGGGACCTGGAATCGCACTCAAAGGCGAAGGCATTGGATTGGGAGTGATCCTTGAATTGCCGATGATCGTAATCGACATTCAGCGCGGCGGACCAAGTACTGGACTTCCGACCAAAACAGAACAATCCGATCTGCTGATGGTCAAACATGGCCGTAACGGCGAATCACCAATGCCAATCATCGCCGCCCAAAGTCCAAGCGATTGTTTTTACGCCGCGATTGAAGCCTGGCGAATCGCAACTCGCTTTATGGTGCCGGTTTTCATTTTGTCTGACGGATATATCGCCAATGGTGCTGAACCCTGGAAGGTTCCTTTGGCCGCCGATTTAGATCCAATCCGTGTCGTTCACCCCGAAGCCAACGGTGAAGCGTTTTTACCATACAGCAGAAACGAAGACCTTGCCCGTCCATGGGCAATTCCTGGGACCGAAGGGCTTGCCCATCGAATCGGCGGATTGGAAAAAGAAGATGGCACCGGCAATGTCAGCTACGATCCGGAAAACCATCAACACATGGTAAACACACGTGCGCAGAAAGTCGCCAACGTGGCAGATGTTATCGACCCAATCGTTGTCGATGGACCGGAAGAAGGATTGCTGGTTTTAAGTTGGGGCGGTACTTACGGCTCATGCCGAACGGCCGTTCATACTTGCCGTCAAAACGGAACCAAAGTTTCGCACGTGCATTTGCGCTGGCTTAACCCATTCCCGAAAAATCTGGGCGAGGTGCTTGCCAAATTCGACAAAGTTCTGATTCCGGAACTCAATAGCGGTCAGCTTAAGATGATCATAAGCAGCGAATTCGACGTCGACGTTGAAGGCTTTAACAAGGTCAAAGGCAAGCCATTCCAGGTTTCCGAAGTTGTCGAAAAAATCCAATCACTTAGTTTAAACACTTAAACGATCTTAACACTTTAAACGATCAAGTCATGAGCAGTACTGAGTTACCCGTTTTGAAGCCCGCTGATTTCGCGTCCGATCAGGATGTACGATGGTGCCCTGGTTGCGGCGATTATTCGATTTTGGCACAAATGAAAAAGGCGCTTCCCGACATGGGAGTGACTCCTTCTAACACCGTGTTCATTTCCGGGATCGGATGCTCAAGCCGATTTCCGTACTACATGAACACTTATGGAATGCACAGCATTCACGGACGAGCACCAGCGTTTGCGACGGGCTTAAAAGCTTCACGCCCCGAACTAAATGTCTGGGTTATCACCGGAGATGGTGACGCATTGAGCATTGGTGGCAATCACCTGATGCACGCCATTCGCCGTAATATCGATATCAATATCGTGCTCTTCAACAACCGAATTTACGGCCTGACCAAGGGGCAGTACTCTCCGACATCTCGAGTTGGAACGGTCACCAAAAGCACGCCGGTTGGCTCCATCGATCACCCTTTGAATCCAATTTCCGTCGCGATCGCCGCAGAAGCAACCTTCGTCGCGCGCAGCATCGACGTCAATGCAAAGCATTTAATACCTACGCTCAAACGTGCCAACGAGCACCACGGGACTTCGTTCGTTGAAGTTTACCAAAACTGCAACGTATTTAACGACGGTGCCTGGGATTACATGAAGGATAAAGAAGTCAAAGAGAATAACACTTTGTTTCTTGAACATGGCAAGCCAATGATATTTGGCGGTGGCAAAAAGGGCATTCGCTTAAACGGATGGAGTCCTGAAGTCGTCAATCTTGATGGCGGCATCGCCCAGGACGACTTGTTGTTTCACGATGAAGTCGCTGAAAATCCGCAATTGGCATTCATGCTTAGTCGCATGATGGTACCGGAATTCCCAGAGCCATTGGGAGTATTTCGTTGTGTCGAAAGACCAACCTATGACGCGGCCCTGAATTCTCAAATCGACGATGTAATCAAGAAACGCGGGGCAGGGGAGTTGGATCAGATGTTCCAAAGCGGTGAAACCTGGACCGTCGATTAATGTCGATGTGGCGCAAGGTTCTTGCACCGGCACAAAACCACCATTATGAATTCTCTGAGTGTTTTAGTATTCGCCGAATATGGTTGGCGAAACGGTGGTGAAAACTCGTGGCTCGCCGTCGCTGAAGTGCTTCGCAAACGCGGCTTCGAATTCAAAATTGCTTGTCCAGCCAAAACTGAATTGTCGAATCATCTAAATGATATCGGCATGAAAACAATCGATTGGCAACTCGCCCGTGCCAGCGGCACGCGAAAAACTCAGGATGAAATCCGAGCCGACATTAGCGAGATCATTCGGCGATGCGAGCCCGATATTGTTCACGCCAACAGCCTCTCCAGCAGCCGCCTCGTGGGCCCGGTGACTCAACAGCTTAAGACACCCGCCCTGGGATATTTGCGCGACATCATAAAAATCAGCCGCAAGGCAATGTCCGATATCAATGGATTGGATTCGATTGTGGCGGTTTCGGCGGCCACTCGAAACTTTCACATCGACAACGGGCTCTCGGCTGAAAAATCGACCGTCATCCACAACGGTGTGGATCTAGAGCACTTCAAACCAGCAAAAAAATCAGCTTCGATTCATCACGAACTTGGATTGAAACCAGGTACGCGGCTGGTTTTGTGCATTGGTCAAATCGGTATGAGAAAGGGCACGCATATCGTCATCCAGGCCTTCAACAATCTTTGTCGAACATTCAACGACGTTGCCTTGTTATTGGTCGGCATGAGAAATTCCGTAAAGGATGAAGCGATCGAATACGAACAACAATGTCGCCAGCTCGATAATTCGAACGACCACGTTTTCTGGTTAGGTAGACGCAACGATGCAAGCCAGCTAATGAATTCAGCGGATGTTTTATTGCACGGCGCCAGACAAGAGCCGCTTGGACGCGTACTTTTGGAATCGCTGGCCAGTGGTCTTCCATTTGTGGCAACCGATGTTGGAGGCACACGCGAAATTATCGTGGAGCCTTCACTGCAAGATCAAGTACTGGTCGACATCGATTGCGTGGACGCCATGACGAATAAGTCCGCTGCGATACTTGGCGATGCTACTTTACAAAAACAAATCGCAGCCGATTTTCGCAACCGTGCGATCCAACAATTCAACATCGAACGCTGTGCTGATGAACTGCTGGAAGCCTACAATCGGATTCTTGTCGCCCGCAGTTAACAACAGCCATCGCTGGATCACATTAAAAACCACGGGCAATCCGCCTTTCCCTCCATGAAACCCCATATAACTTCATGCAAAAGACATTGCAAAAAACAAATAACAAATAGTTGCCATGTTGAAAAATGGTGAGACAATGAGCGCAAGCTGTAAATCCAATTTATTGTCTTATCAAAATGCTAGTCGAAGACCCTGATCAATTCATCGAACTGCTGAAGAAATCCAACATCGCGTCGCCAGAAATCGTTTCGCTTTGGCTCGAACGTGTGACCGACAAATCTTCAGCGGCAAACATTGCCAAGTCACTGACCAAGAGTGACTTCATTACCAAGTGGCAGGCCAAGTTTCTGCTCTCTGGTCGCAGCCGAATCAGATTTGGAAACTATATTCTTCAACAACGCATCAAAAGCAACGACATTGGCGATTACTTCGTTGCCAATAATGTCAATCTAAATCAAAAGGTTAACATCCTGTTTCTGAGCCAGGATTTATCTAGAAAACTAGACGATCGCGACAACGTACTTCGGCTGGCGGCTTCGGCATCGAGCATCAATCATTTCGGCATTGAACATTTGCAAGCGATTGAACGAGAGTCCGGTCGATTTCTAATCATCACCGACTACCACGAAACGAAGTCTCTAAACAGCCCGGACAATCTGTCTCGACTTAACGGTCGTGACGTACCGCAGATCCTGGCCCAAATCATTGACGCCGTTTCGGCCGCGCACGACGCAGGATTGTCGCACGGAACTCTCACTGAACAAGACGTTTTGTTTGATGGAAACGCAATCAAGCTGCAAAACCTGGTCGCATCATTCCTGGTACATAACCTGACCGATCAATACACCGGCCCTGTTTGCACGATCGATAAAGACGCTGCTGCGATTGAAATAATTGGCAGCCGTCTATTGCGCAGACTAGAAGATTCCGTGGACCAGGCGGATGAACTCAAATCAATCTTGAACCAACTTGGCACTCGAAAATCGAGCCTGTCAGCAACGGGAAAAGCGATCAGAGAACTGGATTCGTTGGCCAGATCAACCGATGCGTCTTCAACAACAACGCAAGAACCACCAAGTACAACGCCTACAGAACAAAGCGAACGCCATACGGATACCACCCCAAGTACTCCTGCTGCATGCGAAATTGATACCAATCCGAAACGGCCGTGGAATCGGTTGCAAATTGTGCAAACAGGTTTCGCAGCGATTGCTTTGGTGGGTGTCGGATACCTGCTTTACACCTCGGATTGGCTGAATTCGTCCAAGCCGCAAACAAGTTCGAACGAGTACCAGATTAAGCCAGTCGCAACCGACAGGAGCCTTCCAAGCTTGCCGACGACCACGCCGCAGGCACAAGCCCCGCCGACAGATAGCAGCCCGACCGAACCGCCAACCGAAACGAATCTCGCTTTTGAATCAACGTCTACTGAAATCATTGAAACTGAAATTAGTAAAATTGAAAATCCACTCGAATCCTCGACCACCAATTCGTCTGAAGCCGCGAATCCCCAATCGATCGACGAAAATCCAGAACTCCTCGAAAACACTGAAGATAAAACGGACTCGATTCTTTCGGCGTTCAAGTCCATTCGTGAGACAAAATCGTCTGCTGCTGTTGATTCGTCTGCCGATCCAAACACGCCTGCAGATGCACAACCAATTGCTGAGTCTTCGTTTCCTAAACACATCTCACTGCCTTCCAGCGAAACAGAAAACCCAAAATCAGTCGCTAACATTGCCGGTCCATTGGTCGACCTGGAGCTGCTGTCGGACGAAAACATCAGCAAGAACAAAGCTCAATTTGAGCTCTCCGGCAATTCAGACTCCGGCTGGGGCATAGAATATCGTTCAAGAGACACTTCTACAAAAATCGCTAATCTCGAATTGCTGGACGGCCAACTAAATTTCAGTTGGACAGCACAGGCCAAAGACATTGCCAATACTGGCTTCTTGTCGAATTGCGTCTTAAAGATTCGAAGCGGCGGGCAGACGAATTACGTGAATCTACGCAGCCCCTTGTCATTGAGTGGGTTCACATTGGACCGCAAGATTCCCAAGCTAAAACTGGAAATCGAAGACCTGAAATTTTTGCCCAAGAACGCCGTTGTGGAACTACATGAAATTGACGAAGAAATATACGGACCGACCGTGATAAGCGACGACAGTGACGTCCGAACATTTTCCAGCAAAAACCCTTTGCAAATTCATTTCCGCGAATTGCCCGAATATCAAATGATTTTCCTGTCGCTCGAATCCAATTTAAAAAATCGTTCTCGCCTGGAAGCTGAACTACAGATCCAACTTAACCCCGCTCAGAAACCTGTTGTCGCCGACCAAAAAACCACCGATCAAGCGAAACAATATCTTCAAGAACAGATCGATCACGCAAAAGCCGGAATCGAATACCTTGGCAAACCGATCGCGGAAATCCGTGCTGAACGAAATCTAAGTTCGCAACAATTCAGCAATGACATCCGCAACGCACAAAAAAACGAACTGAAGAAACATTTGGAATTGTGTGAAGGCAGAGCGGAACAATTTCGCGAAATCCTTACTCAACTGGAGCCTTTCTTTCAAAAGCCGATCCCCGTTTCGATTTATTTTGAAGTTCAGGGGCAACGTGTTGTTTTGGCAACTACCGTTTTCGAGTAAAACTTGAGCTTTTATTCAGCACTTTAAATCACCCTCCATGATCAATATTGGAATCGTCGGTGCCAGCGGCTACACGGCCCGAGAATTACTGCTGATTCTGCAGCGACATCCTCACGTGAATGTTGTACGTGGGACCAGCCGACAATTAAACGCAACGCCACTGGCAGAAAGCCACCCGGGACTTGCGAAATGGCGTGAGCTCTCATTCGAGTCGTTTGACGTCGATGATTTTGTGGACGCTGGAGTCCAATGTGCATTTACATGCTTGCCGCACGCCGCATCTGCAGAAATCGTCAAGCAACTTCTACAACACGATATCAAAGTCGTCGACTTTTCAGCGGACTATCGATTAAACGACGTTTCAACGTTTGAAAACTGGTACCAGGCTAAACACCCCGATCCCGATCGCGTTGGAAGCATCCCCTATGGTTTGCCCGAATTGTTCCGTGAAAAAATCAAGTCAGCAAACCTTGTCGCCAACCCAGGTTGCTTTCCAACTTCAGCCATATTGCCACTGGCACCACCGCTGCAAGATGGCTTGATCGAGACAGATAACATCATTGTCGATTCAAAAAGCGGCGTATCGGGCGCTGGCCGCAACCCAAAACCAAACCTTCATTACCCTGAAGCCAACGAATCGGTAGCCGCCTATTCTATTGGGACTCACCGTCACGCACCTGAGATCGAACACTTGTTGAAACGCTCAACCAACAAGGACGCCAACATCACCTTTACACCGCATTTGATTCCAATGAATCGAGGCATCCTTTCGACGATCTACTTACAGCCCGCCGGGGAAGCGAATATCGATACCATCACCGAATCCATCGCAAGCCATTACCGGGACGAGCCTTTCATCCGACTTCGAGATACTCCGCCCAGGACATCCGATGTTACCCACACCAATTTTTGCGACATTCACGTCGCTAAAAACCGAGACAACGTCATTCTAGTTTCGGCGATCGACAATCTTGTTAAAGGAGCATCGGGCGCGGCCGTACAGAATTTCAATTTAATGTTCGACTTTCCTGAAACCATGGGCTTGGTATAGACATCATGATTGTTCCTTCTGGTTTCAGATTGGGTGCGGCAGCGTCTGGCATCAAAGCCAACGGAAACGATCTTGGCTTGATCGTTGCTGATTCGGATTGTGTCGCTGCAGGAGTCTACACAAACAATCTGGTACGAGCGTCTTGTATCGATCAAAATCGAGGCAAAACACCGACGGGAAAATTGCGATGTGTCGTCGTCAATTCGGGCAACGCAAACGCGTGTACGGGGGACGAAGGCGAAAGCAATTCAATGGCCATGGCAAATTCGGTTGCACAAAAAATCGGCTGCAATCCCGATCAGGTTCTAGTATTGTCCACAGGCGTTATCGGCCAACAATTGCCGATGAATAAAATCAACGCGGGAATCAATTCGGCGCACGGCGCACTCGACAACTCACCAGAATCGATTCCGAAGCTTGCTCAAGCGTTCATGACCACCGACAAATTCCAAAAGACGGTTTCAAGGCAGTTTCAGATTCGCGGAACCGATTGCCAGCTATTGGGCATAGCGAAAGGGGCGGGGATGATCGGCCCCAACATGGCCACGATGTTGGGCGTCTTTATGCTCGACGCAACCTTAAACCCAAACCAAGCCCAAACCATTTTGACAGCGGCGGTCAACGAATCGTTCAATCGAATCAGCGTTGACGGACACACCAGCACCAACGACGCTGTATTGCTTTTAGCATCGGGCACAAGTGTCGATCCAGTTTCGGACGAAGACTTGAACTTTATCCAGGACGTAGTTACCCAGTGCAGCATTGATTTGGCAAAAATGATTCCAACCGATGGTGAAGGCGCTTCGCATCTGATCGAGATCCAAGTTTCAGGAGCCGCTTCTGATGCCGCAGCTGATCGAGTTGCCCGCGTTGTGGCTTCAAGCAATTTGGTAAAAACAGCCATTAGTGGATGCGACCCGAATTGGGGACGTATTGTTTCCGCAGTTGGCATGGCCAATATTGAACTCGACCCGCAAGCGATTTCTTTAAAGCTTAACGGTACAACCATCTTTTCAACTGGCAGCCCCGTCACGTTTAACGAAGCGGCAGTCAGTCAATCAATGGTCGACGAAAAAGTAGCTTTGATTGAATTGACGATTGGTGGCGGTGGTGGTTCGGCAGTGCACTGGACCAGCGATTTGACCCATGAGTATGTGACGCTAAACGCCGACTACCGAACCTGAAATCTCATAGATTGCAGTTAGCATTTGAAAAGCACCTTCCGTTGCGGTTGTCGCCACTGAATACCCTTACAACCCGCACAAATAACCACAAATACGCAATTGCGCGTGCCGCCAATACGTTATTCAAGAATCAGGCGGCTCAAAAGCATACAGTTTAATACCACGAAATGATCTTCGGATCATCTTTGAGGTTTCAACTTGGCTTTCTCACCTCGTGTTTTGGGGTTGGCATTCGTGCCAACCCCTTTTTTAATTCCTATGTATCGCAACACTTCGCAAAGCTGTCCCAAGCGTTGGAATCCTCTGGCAAACGACCGAAATATTGGCTTTTTGTCACCATAAAACACTTGTCATTGTTGACAATTTAAACGGCGAATATACCCTTAAGCGTTGGTTTTTTGACCACCAGTTCGCCGAAACGGAGTCGCAATGTCGATCGATCCAAATCAGTCCAACCCAAAGAAAACTGAAACGCCCGCTCCTGAACCGACTGAGGCAATCGTTCCTGATCAGATCGAGATTGAAGTCGAAGATCCAACAATCACGGACGAATTTGACGAAAACGATTTCGACCACGAATTTGATGACGACTTCGAAGAAGAAATCGAAGGCGAATACGATCTCGAAGACGATCAATACGGCGAAGAATTCAAAAAGGAATTTGGGCACCTGACCGACGACGACAAGGGCAAAGACTCTAAGACCAAAAAATAGAGTCGATATTCCTGCTCAATTTCAGGGCGGTTTTCTATCTGCCTATCCATCATCCCCGCTGCGATACATTTACAGTATCACCTCAATCGGGGATATTGATTGCTGATTTGAGGGTCGGCATCCTATGACGGGTTGCGCGGCATACTAAAAACATCTTCGCCACTATTTCTGCAAACTCACAATGTCCGAATCGTCAAGCGACAAACATCTGTTCAATCCAGTCGAACCCAATCCGAAATTTCCTGAAATGGAAGAACAGGTTTTGGAATTCTGGAATGAACAAAAGATCTATGATAAGTCACTTGAGCGTCGAAAAGGCAGTGATAACTATGTCTTCTTCGAAGGTCCGCCGACAGCAAACGGTAAACCGCACCCGGGCCATTGCCTGACCCGCGCTATCAAAGACCTGTTCCCTCGCTATAAGACCATGCAGGGTTTTTATTGCGAACGCAAGGCAGGTTGGGACACGCATGGTCTGCCCGTTGAAGTGGAAGTCTGTAAGGAACTTGGCATCCATTCCAAGGAAGATATCGAAGCGTATGGCGTCGAGCCCTTTATCCAACTCTGCCAAAAAAGCGTTTGGCAGTACATGAAGGAATGGGAGCGGCTGACCGAACGACTTGGCTTCTGGGTCAAACTGGAAAACGCCTATGTCACCTACCACAAATCTTATGTGGAATCCGTTTGGTGGTCGCTGAAGAGTCTGTTTGATCGCGACCTGCTTTATCAAGGCCACAAAATCATCTGGTGGTGGGCGCAAGGTGGCACTGCATTGAGTAGTGGCGAAGTCGGACAAGGATACAAAACCGTCATGGACCCCAGCGTGTTCGTTCTGTTCCCACTTGTCGATACACCCAACACCAGTCTGCTGGTTTGGACAACGACACCATGGACTTTGCCATCCAATCAATTCGCTGCGGTAAACGAAGAAATCGAATATGCGACGGTGTACGACAGCGAACTTGATCAAAATATCATTTTCGCAAAAGACCTTGTCGAAAAGATCAGCGAAAAAATTAAACGCGAACTCGTAATTAAATCGACGTGTAAAGGCTCCGAACTTGTCGGCCAACGATACATCCCGCCGTTTGATTACTTTTACTCCGATCAAGGCGAGAAAACTGGCAATTTAAAAGACGGTGGGCAGCAGCATGTCGCCTGGAGAATCACGTCGGCTGAATTCGTAACAACCGACAGCGGCTCGGGAGCCGTTCATGAAGCCCCCGCATTTGGCGAAGTCGATTATGAGCTGCTATTGAACGAACAAGCTCGTTTCGCCCCAGGTGAAGGCCCACAGCTTATATGCGCCGTTGGCCCAAATGGATGTTTCACCGACGAAGCGCCAGACTACGCTGGCCAATGGGTAAAAGATGCCGACAAGCCAATCATGAAGAAGCTCAAAGAGCTTGGCAAATTGTATTTACAGGAACAATACCAGCACGAATATCCGTTCTGTTGGCGTGCCGATGACGACCCACTAATCCAATACCCGCGGAAAAGCTGGTTCATCAAAACGACCAAGTTCCGCGATAAAATGCTCAACAACAATCGCGAAATCTCATGGAGCCCCGAACATATTCGCGACGGACGATTCGGAAACTTCCTGGAAAGCAACGTCGATTGGGCGTTGTCGCGTGAAAGGTACTGGGGAACGCCGTTACCGATCTGGCAATGTGAAGAAACGGGCAAACAGGAAGCGTTTGCCAGTTACGATGAACTTCTTGCCAAGCCTGGAGTTACCGGGACCGAAGTTTGGGACGCCGCCAAGAATGCCAACCCTGAATTGCCAGACGATTTAAAAGTCCACAAACCTTATATCGATCACGTTCAATACGATTCGCCGTTTGCTGACGGTGCCAAAATGAAACGGGTCTCAGAAGTCATCGATTGTTGGTACGACAGTGGTGCGATGCCGTTCGCTCAATGGGGCTACCCACACGTCGGAACCGAACAATTCGAGCAGCAATTCCCCGCTGACTTTATCAGCGAAGCGATCGACC
Organism: uncultured Pirellulaceae bacterium; assembly: GCA_964405425.1. Taxonomy (GTDB): domain Bacteria; phylum Planctomycetota; class Planctomycetia; order Pirellulales; family Pirellulaceae; genus Mariniblastus. The sequence goes on from CAYONX010000023.1 coordinate 27,328, forward strand.
AAACCCGCGGCTGGTTCTACAGCTTGCTGGCGATTAGCACATTGATGTTTTCCGATGACGAATCGGATGCCAAGGTCAGCTTCCCCCATCCCTTCAAGAATTGCATCGTGCTTGGTTTGATGTTGGGCGAATGGTTTGAGGAAAAGAAAACCAAGAAGATCGCGCTCAACAAAGAAGAAGCAGAAGAGTTATTTGGCAAAGGAAAATTCGAACAAAAAGTCGGAAAGATGTCCAAACGGCTCCGTAACTATCGCGAGCCACGAGAGATTTTTGACAAATACGGTGCCGACGCACTCCGATGGTATTTCTTTGCCAACCAACCACCTTGGACACCGATTCGCTATAGCGAGCAATCGATCAAAGAAAGCATCCCGGAGTTCATCCTGCGACTTTGGAATGTTTACAGCTTCTTTGTTTTGTACGCAAATATTGACGAATTTGATCCAACTCAAAACGCCAGCGTGGCTCAACTCAACGCGAGTGATTTCAGCGACAACCCGACTTTCCGGCCCGCAAAACAAAGGGGTGAGTTGGATAGATGGCTGCTGAGCGAATTGAACAAGACCGTTGCAGATGTAACAACTGCGATGGATGCTTACGACAATTACGGAGCAGCCAATCGCTTAACCAATTTTGTCGATGCAGTCAGCAATTGGTATGTCCGGCGCAGTCGTGATCGTTTCTGGGCCAAGGACAAGACCGCCAGTGACAAACTGGACGCCTATTGGACCTTGTACGAGTGCCTGCTGACACTTTCAAAATTGACCGCACCGTTTGTTCCTTTCATTGCAGATTCGCTTTGGCAAAACCTGACCGCTCCCTTCAAATCCGCACCTGAAAGCGTTCATCTTTGCGACTATCCAACTGCCGACAGCTCGCAAATCGATGAGCAATTGTCGACTCAAATGAATCTGATTCGCGAAATCGCTTCGCTAGGCCGATCGGCTCGAACAACTGCCAAATTAAAGGTGCGACAACCGCTTTCGGGAGTTACGGTAATCCTAAACGATGAAAGCCATTTGGAATGGTTGAATTCGCATGCAGACATTTTGACAACAGAGTTGAACGTAAAAAATGTCACCTACACTTCTGACGCTGGCGAATTTGTAACTTACCAGGTCATCCCGAATTTCAAACGAGTTGGCCCGCGAGTTGGCAAACTGATGCCGATCGTCAAGAAAACGCTTGGCGATGCGGACGGAGGCAAGTTGCTTGCCGAAATGGAATCAACTGGAAAGGTGACGTTGGAACTGGAAGGCAAAACAATCGAATTGGACAGCGAAGATATCGCAGTTCGACTTTCTGCCAACGAAGGATGGGCGGCGGCACAAGGTAAATTCGCAGTCGTCGTGCTCTCGACTGAACTGACACCCGAATTGGTTCGCGAAGGACTTGCGCGAGATGTCAATCGACTGGTTCAAGATCGGCGCAAAGAAATGAACCTTGAATTTACTGACAGGATCGAAATCGGTTTGGTTTCAGCAGACGAAGACCTGATAGCAGCGATCACCGAAAACGTCGAATACATCAAGCAGGAAGCACTTGCGATCGATCTCAAATTCGGGCCAATTGAGGATTCCGAATCTGCTGAACGCGAAGTCGGTGATGCAACTCTTTGTATCTATATTAAGGTCGTTTGAGTGGCAACAGAAAAGCCATTAAGGATCGCGGTTTTGATTTCCGGCGGTGGGACGACGCTGAAGAACCTGATAGCAGTGCGCAAAAACGAACGTTTGTTAGCGGATATTGCCTGGGTGATTTCATCGAACCCGGAAGCAAAAGGGTTGCTATTTGCCAACGAAGATTCGATTCCCACGTCTGTCATCGAAAGAAATACGTTTGAAAGCGTCGAGAATTTCAGTGACGCTATTTTCGCAACCTGCACAGCCGCGGAAGTAGATTTAGTTGTCATGGGGGGATTTCTAAAGCGTGTCACGATTCCTTCTGCTTACGAAAACAAGGTCATCAACATACATCCCAGCTTGATACCTGCGTTTTCTGGCAAAGGGTTTTACGGTGCCCGCGTCCACAAGGCCGTCATCGATTATGGATGTAAAGTTTCCGGTTGCACCGTTCATTTCGTCGACGATCAATACGATCATGGACCGATCATCGCCCAAAAAAGCTTGGCCGTTGCCAAAGACGAATCTCCAAATACCCTGGCCAGTCGAGTCTTTGAGCTCGAATGCCAACTCTATCCAGAAGCCATCAATCTGATCGCTCGCGGCATGGTTAGCGTCAGCGGTCGCAAGGTGTCAATTCACTGAATCGCTCAGTGAATATTGCTTCCAAGCACGGCTTCTGAACATTCGTATTTTTCACTTTGCGACTTTCCAGATGCGAACACCGTATCCGACTTTTAAGGTTACGTAAGTTCATCTGTCAAACTTTGCCGATTATTCCGTTTTTACACGTCAAACTCCGATAATTGCGACGATTTGTAGGACCCGAATTACAGACAACATCGCTAATCACCGAATTATTCAAATAACCGTCATAACCTAGATTCGATGTTTGCTTATGAGATTTACATTTTTATTGCTGTTGGCTCTTTCTTGCAGTTCAAACATGTTCGCTCAAGAAAATTTTGGGCCGTTTCAAAACATAAGCACGGTCACCACCGTTGGCCCGATCCAAGATGATCAGGATTCGGACGTTGATTGGAAATCCAAATTTGAAAAACTGGAATACCGACTGCGTGAACTGGAAGACGATTTTGTTTCGCAAAGTGAAGGCCTCGCAACACGGCAATCTGACGGTGACGAATTCAGCGAAAGCACAATCAACGAACTGAAAGAGCTTAGCGAAACCGTGGACAGCTTGAGCGAATCCGTAGGCGCCGTCGAAGAGACTCTTCCAGGATTGGTATATACAAAGCGAAAAGGTCCAAGAATGCAGCTATTTGGACGAATTCACACTTCTTATTTCACTTTTCCTGATATTGATCCTGGTATCGCTCCTTTGTTTGGTGGCGACCCCCAAGACAGTTTTGGAATTCGCAGACTGCGAATTGGTGTCCAAGGCGATATCAATGACAACATGTTTTACAAAATCCAAACAGAATTCGCCAATGCAGAGGATTTCCAGTTTCGCGACGCTTATCTGGGATTCAAAGATTTACCATTGCTTAACACGGTCATCATCGGAAATCATAAACGCCCGTATAGCCTTGACCAACTTAACAGCAGTAACGCAAACGTGTTCAATGACCGCCCATTTGTTGCCGACGCTTTCAACGATAGTGCTCGTCGTTTAGGAGTATCTACAAATGGTTTCTCAGAAGACTTGCGATACAATTGGCGAAGCGGCGTTTTCAACATGGAAAATGTTCAAGACGATGGGATGTTTGCCGGGGACAATTATCAACTGGAAGTCGGCAGCCGATTAGCGGCAACGCCTTGGTGGGATAAATGTTCCAACGGACGAGGGTATTTACACGTAGCATTTTCGTCCGCCCACCGATTCCCCGATGGCGGTGGCCCCAACAATTTGTCCGAATACTCTGCCAATGCAGAAGGCCTGACTCCCAATATTCTGGCGACCGGACCGATTACCGATGCGGATTCAGAATCCCTTTATGGCTTTGAAGCTGTATTTAATGCCGGTGCTTTCCAGCTTGGTGCGGAATACATGGAAACCTTCGTCGACCGAGGCCCCGTTGCTTCCAACCTGAATTTCCATGGCGGCTACGTTTACGCGGCCTACATGTTGACCGGTGAACACATGCCTTGGAATCGGAAAAGAGGAACGCTTGGCGCTGTAAAGCCGTTTGAGAACTTTTTCGCCGTCCGAGATTGTGACTGCAATGTCAGCAGGGGCTGGGGAGCATGGCAGATCGCAGCCCGATATTCATACCTTGATTTGAATGATGAAGACATTACCGGAGGTGCGGCCGATTCCCTGACGCTGGGCCTAAACTGGTGGTGGAATGAATACGCGAGAATGCAGTTCAACTATATCAACGGTGATATCGACCGTGCACCAGCCGATGGCAAGTACGACTTGCTCGGGTTGCAACTCGAAATCTTCTTTTAATTGAAACACGACTTCCAACAAAAGAATTGGATCCGATGCATAAGAAACTAATAATTCCGATCATTGCCGGCTGGTTGTTTGTCTTCAGTGCTCCGATGGCCATCCAAACATGCGCTACGACATGCCTGATTGCAAAACCACCCGTCGTCGCCGTCGCCAAAGCAGGCAAATGCAAATGCAGAGCCTGCCGAGGAGGCAAACGCAAAAAATGTTTTCGCAAATGTCCCAAGTGCAATGCCGACGTTTGCGTTTTGAAATGCAAGAATGCCAAAGTAACAAAACTTTGCTTTGACGTCGATCAAAAAGTTGTCTGCATTCCGCGTGTTACGTTTCCGTGGCAAAAATGCTGTAACCCTTGTTCAAAGACAAGGACGGTTAGCGTTTTAGGGGTCAAAGAATACGAATGCTGCGAATGCAAATACACATGGAAGCTCTGCGAGCCGGAATTACCCAAAAAACCCGAAGCGGCTCCACAGCAACCTGGCTTTGAATCCAACGATGAACCAGCTCAAGAGGAATCACAGCAACAGAATCCGGAAGCGCCAGTTTACGAGTTCGATAAACTGTACGATCCATCCGGTTCAGACGTCCCACCACCACCGCCGACAAAAAGCCCAATTAAAAATTGAATTCGGTGTTCAAACGAAAAAAGGCGTGCAAAATCAGCACGCCTTTTTTTGTTGTAAAGATCGAATCCTAAGTCGGAACAACGAGGTTTCCAAATACGGTCGTTTCTTCGCTCAACCGAAATGACTGGTTTGAACCAGTTGCCTGTGCGGTCAAATTAACCAGATCAACCGTCTCAGTTCCGATGTTCAATGTTTCAATTCGGAACGCACCACGCGTTTGATCCCGAATTGTAATCGTTGAGTCAGCAACCGCGGCACCGTCCAGTGTCAACTCGATAACGAGGTCGCGTCCATCCAAACGGAATTCAAGATCCTCTTCAAAGCTGTCCAGATCTGCCAATTCAACCAATTGGATCGTATCACGACCGGCAAGTTGCATTTCGTCGATGACGTCGTTTCCATCTCCAACTGTAAAGATGAACGTGTCTCCGTTTGAACCACCGGTCAAGAGATCATCGCCACCATTTCCTTGAATCGTATCAGCGCCAACACCACCAAAAAAAGTATTGTTTAACTCATTACCAATCAACAAATCGTCATTGTCACTTCCGGTTGCGTTTTCGATTTCGGCCCCGAATGCAATCGAGATATTCTGTTCCAAATTCCCAATCGAACTGAAAAATCCTGGTCGCAAATCTACCACAGGGTTCGAGATCGTTGAGCCTACGGCAGAAAGAGTATCATCTCCGGCAGCATCCCAAAGCGCTTGAATAGCGTTCCCGCCTTGCACCAAAGACGCCACACTGTACGTGTCATTACCGGTGTTGAAATCGTTGTTAGCACCGTAAATCTCTTGAAAGAAACTCACATCGTAAAGCTGGAAACCCGTAATTTGTTCAAAAAACCCGGGCAATGGAAAGCCGTTACCCTGGACAGTAAAAGACTGAGTGTCAGTCGGAGCCGGCAAAATTGGATTTTGATCAATCGGTCCAATAAGGTCAGAAGGATCTCTTTGCCCCAATGCAAATGCAACTGAGTCAAGCAGCAACGAAAATTCAGCGGTTCCAGGGCCAACATCCGGACTATTAAGATGATCCAGACCAGCCAAACCGCAGGGTGATGGAGCAAATTGTAAATTGCCATCCGGGTCAAGAATCGGACCCATAGCATTTGATAGAACCTGACCAGCCTCGACATTAAACCAGACATCTCCACCTTCCGGCAAATTGGACGGTCCAAACGTCTGCGCACAAGTAATACTGTTATCAGCACCTTGGATGCCTCCAATTACCGGATCCGCCGCGCGGTAGTAATTACCAAAACGAAGCGTTCCTCCGCGATTACCAGAAACAGGGTCAATGGTCAGCGGCGAATCCACTACTTCGACGAATTCTACGTTGGCAAACGTCTCGATAAACTCCAAAGCCTGTCGTGTCGCGAAGCGTTGGGCTTCGGTAAATTGAAAAAACAGCCGAGGTGTTGGATTTCGAAATGGGTTTTCTTCAATCACATCGCCAATGTTGTAATCTGGCAATTGCTGCATAAAGCTAAACGTAATTTCAAACCGCCCCTCTTCCGTCGGATTGATGAAATCGTCCCAGGTCGCAACTGTAAATCCATTTGGGTCAAGTCCAGTAAACGCTTCAAAGAACTCGGGTTCGGTGTTCACATTCAACCGAGTCCAGGAACTTTGGAATGTTCCATTGTTTGCCCGAACATAGATTTCATCAAAGTGACGCTGTTCGAATACACCGGTCCGAATTTGCAATAAATTCTCGTACTCTGCATCGGTGAACGTTTGAATGACACCAGCTTCCAGCATATTGCCGTTAAGGAACAAATTTGCACTCTCTGGATCAACGTTTGTATCCAGGACTTCGTACGAAGTAGCAGGAAAACCGATATTGTTTTGCGTGACAAGCGAGTCAATTGGAATGAAAAACAATTGTTCCTGGACGTTTTCACCAAAGTTCACTGCATCGAGTGACGGTACTCCGGCGTTTTCACCACCACCGCCACCACTATCGGCAACATTTTCCAGTGCGATCGTTGTCAAACCGCTACGAAACCGCCCGTCAGTCACGCGGTATCGAACTTGCTCAGTAATATTCCGTTCACCGCCTCGGAAAAAGACATTTTCTAATTCCTCCGGAGTAAACGAATGAAATTCGCGCGGAGCAAGATCTTCACCTTGAAATACCAACGAGCCACTAAAGAAACGATTATTACGATCCCTCAATTCAATCGTTTTAATCGTGTTTCCATCGGCATCTGAAAAATTCACCAACGGTGCAATCGGCGTTAATAAACCCTCTTGCGTAATATCTGACGCAAAATCCACAACCGGACGATTCAAGTTGGCACGGACGTTAGCAACCGCTGTAACCGCCAAGCTATTGACCGTTCCGTCAAACACCAAAACTTCGATTTCCTCAGAACGACGTCCGACACCGTTGTAAACCAACCGCTCGAATTCGTCGGCAGAATAGTTGCGGAACACACCCTGCTCAACCGCTTCACCATCCAAGCTGAAGAAACTTTGGTCCTCCAACTCATCGCGGATGCGGTAACTGGTGATTGGGAATCCATCGGGATCAAACCCGCTTATGAATGACGAAGCCAAAACTGACTCGTTGCCAAGCACAGTAAAGTCCTCAACCAACGCCACTGGACGCACAGATTCCTCCCGTGCCGTATACGCCGTCAGAAGGCCTGGTTCGCTCAGTAGCGTTCCATCGGAAGCGCTAATTCGAATGGTTTCGTTTCTTGGGAGAGCGCCAGCCACGTAAACCAGCTGATTCAACTGATTAGCTTGAATCGTCAGCGTGGCACCGTTGTTTTGAACGATCCCTTGAAAAATAAAGAATCCGCTCGACGGATTACCGCCATCTGTAAACACATACTCAGTGATCGGATCACCGTCGGGATCACTGACAGTAAAAAGCTCGGATGCCGCAATGGACTCATTCAACATCAATACGGTATCGATACCTTCGACGATTGGCCTTAGACCTGGCATGTTTGTTCCTGCTATATTTTTATATAAAAAAAGGACCGTTCAACTTATGGAGACGAGGTGAACGAGCGCGCATTGAATGCGCCTTGCCCAAGGTGCATTTTAATTAAAACACCAATTCCGTGCAAATTTAGCCAGTGTAAAAGAACTGCGTTTTCAAAGAAAAAACAGTGTATTTGCACACAAATACTAAAATAGGCGGTTGTAGCCATTTAGTGCAGCGACCCGATATGCCTCAGCCATCGTCGGGTAGTTGAACGTGCTATTCATGAAGTATCTGACCGAATTTGCCCCGCCCGATTGACTCATTACCGATTGGCCGATGTGGATAATCTCAGAAGCATTTGCTCCAAAGCAATGCACTCCAAGGACTTCGAGTGAATCACGATGAAACAGCAACTTCAACATCCCGACCGTTTGTCCAGTAATCTGAGCCTTGGCCAGATGCTTGAAATGTGAAACACCGATCTCGTACGGAACTTTCTCTTCGGTCAATTCCTTTTCGGTTTTACCGATACTGCTGATTTCCGGACTCGTATAAATGCCCGTCGGGATTTCATGGGCCAATTTACAAAAGTCCTCATCCTTGCCCAGAATGCGATTGGCGGCTGCCCGCCCCTGCGTGTAGGCGGCACTGGCAAGCGACGGAATCCCGACCACATCGCCCACGGCATAGATGTTTTCAGCGCCCGTTTGAAAACAATGATCAACCTTCAAATACCCTCGGCTGTCCGCTTCCAATCCAACTTTGTCGATGCCCAATTTGTCGGTATTCCCAGTCCGCCCGACCGCCCACAACAAAATATCCGTCTTGAATTGCTTCCCACTGTTCAAAAAGATTACAACGCCATCATCTAAGCCTTCGATTTTTTCAAAGGACTCATCGTGACGAATCGCGATCCCTTTTTCTCTCATCTGGTAACTTAGAGCATCGCTGATTTCATCATCAAGAAAATCCAGCAATCGACCTCGGCTGTTCACCAGATTAATTTTGATCCCCAAATTGCGAAACATCGAAGTGTATTCGCAACCGATCACACCGGCTCCGTAGACCGTCATCGTTTTCGGCTTCACGTCGAGCCCTAGAATAGAATCACTGTCAAAGATTCCAGGGTGATCGAAATCGATATTGTCAGGCCGGTACGGTCGCGATCCGACGGCAACCACAAAATGTTCCGCTTCAAGAATTTCTTCGTCATTGACACTTATCGTTTTCGCATCGCGAAATTTCGCGGTGCCGTGAACGATGTCGACCTTATTGCGAGTATAGAATCCGCGCCGCATCGACTCTTGTTTTTCAATGATACTGCGTGCACTTTGTCGCAGCTCTTTCATCGACGGAGTGCTGTCGACCTTCACCAGCGGATTGTTGACGGCCTCGGTATACTGATGAATCGCGAACCTTAGTGCTTTACTGGGAATCGTTCCCCAATGAGTGCAGCCGCCGCCCATCTGACCGTATTTCTCCACCATCGCGACTTTCTTGCCACCTTTGACAAGCTGCATCGCTGCCCCTTCACCACCGGGTCCAGAGCCAATGACGATTGCGTCATATCGTTTATTCACGTTAATAGCCATACTCCTTTAAAAGCCATATTCTGCCAGTCCGGCCTACCCCGGAAAAGCACCCGTAAGCTGCCTGTCACCAATCTTCAAAAACTCAAACAACGGATCCGATTCACCTTCGAGCAAATCTACCAATTGCTGACCAATCACCGGAGAAAACTTGAATCCATGCCCCGACAATCCGGCCGCAAAAACAATTCGCTGCGAATCCGGGTGATGATCAATAATGAAATGGCCATCGCGACTCATGCTGTACATGCACACGCTGTGATGAACCAAACGACGACGAGAAATATTGAATCGGCGATCGATAAATTGCTGTGTACGGTCAAGATCTTCATTATTGCACTGGCGGTCTAATTTTGACGGGTCTTCAACATCCTGCCCCCCGGAATGCTCCGCCACTTTCATTCCCAGGTAATCGATTTCCGGGAATCCATAAAAACAACCATTGTCTTCTTCGAACAGAAACGCTGGGAATCCGTTTTGATATTTAACATCGACTCGATCCACTTGAAACCAAGTTTGTTGCTTGCGGACAACCTGAATTTCAAACGGCAAGCCGCCCAGAATTTCAGAGGACCAGGAACCGGCAGCGACCACCAGTCGATGTGCCAGATATTCGTCGTTGCCCGCTTTCAATTTGATGGTTCCGTCCGTGTTCACTGACACCGATTGAACATGCGTATTGGACGCAAATTCAGCACCCGCTTGCTTGGCCAACTGAATCAGCTTCGCCACACAATTTTCAATCAGCAAGAATCCGGCAGCTTCTTCATAAATGCACTGCTGCGTGTCATCAATCGTGAAAGCCGGGAACCGCTGCATCGCCTGCTGCGCTGAAAGCTGCTCGATCGCCAAATTGTGTTGCGTCGCGCTGGCCAACAAGCCCTGATAGACCTCGCCCTCAGGATCACCAACCTGTAAGAGCCCCGTTTTTTCAACCAGCTTTACGTCAGATTTGGCTTGAATTTGCTCCCATCGCTCCCAGCATCGCTGGGCCAAAGGAACGTAATCCGGGTGCTCAAAATAGGCCGTCCGAATGATGCGTGTGCGACCATGCGAGCTGCCTTTATCGTGTGCGCCCCCAAAACGGTCGATGCCCAGAACCTTCCAGCCTCGCTGGGCAGCAGCGTAAAGCGCCGAGCTTCCAATACCCCCAACTCCAAGCACAATGCAATCATAGATCATTTGCGACCGAATATTTCAATTCAGAGTTGCTCCACGCCAAGCGGGATTTACGAAACTTTCGTTCCGCTAATTGCACGGAACACTAAATGTACGATTTAGTAATTGGGAGTCGGCGGTCGGTATGATTCAGGATCGATCGTTTTGAACCACTCTATCGTCTTGGTCAATCCCTCGCGCAACGGAATCTTCGGTTCCCAATCCAGGTGCTTTTTCGCCAGAGTGATGTCAGGCTGTCGTCGAGTCGGATCATCAGCTGGCAATGGACCGTAAGCAATTTTTGATTTTGAACCGACAAGTTCAACCACCATTTCAGCCAGCTCCTTGATCGTATACTCGCCAGGATTCCCCATGTTGATCGGGCCAATCACGTCGTCCGGAGCTTGCATCAACCTCAAAAAGCCTTCAACCAGATCGTCACGGTAACAAAACGAACGTGTCTGAGAACCATCGCCGAAAATGGTGATGTCTTCTCCTGCAATTGCCTGGCGAATAAAGTTACTGACCACCCGGCCATCGAATGGATGCATTCGCGGACCGTACGTATTGAAGATTCGACACAGTCGAATATTGGTTTTATTTTGGCGATTGTAGTCCATGAACAACGTTTCAGCCGCACGCTTTCCTTCGTCATAGCAAGCGCGAATCCCAATCGGATTGACGCAGCCTCGATAACTTTCGACTTGAGGATGAACTTCTGGATCGCCGTAGACTTCACTGGTTGACGCCTGAAAGACCTTGGCATTGCATCGCTTTGCCATTCCCAAAACATTGATCGCACCAATGATGCTGATCTTCATCGTCTTGATCGGATTGTATTGGTAATGCCCGGGAGCTGCTGGACAGGCAAGGTTGTAGATTTCGTCGACTTCCAACCAAATCGGGTGCACGATATCGTGTCGAATCAATTCGAAATTCGATTTATCCAGAAGATGCGCGACATTGGACTTTTGACTGGTGTAAAAGTTGTCCAGACAAATGACATCATGCCCGTCATCAACCAATCGTTCACAAAGATGTGAGCCCAGAAAGCCAGCACCGCCAGCCACTACAATTCTTTTGATATGCGACAATTTGATTCCTACTTTTCACGATTTCTTTCCAATCGCGATACTAGTTTTGATCAAGCAATAATAGGCAGGCAAAAGACAATTAAAAGACAGCAAAGCAATTTTATAGGTCGCTTAGCGGACGGAGAGGGATTCGAACCCCCGGTAGAGTTTCCCCTACGCCGGTTTTCAAAACCGGTGCCTTAAACCAGACTCAGCCATCCGTCCTGTAGGCGTTCGCCACGGATGCTACAAGTTACCTTCAACCCCCATATGGTGTCAAACCAAGTTTGCAGCAATTTTCCTGTTCGAATCAAATTGTAGCCGTGTTGAGCATCGATACTATTGGCCATACCATTTCCATAAATATCTGAACGGCCAACTGGATCAGGCTTTTGAATGATGGACAATACAGGCATAGCAATCGTTGGCATGGGTACCGTCGGCAGCGGCGTCGCCAAATTGCTGCTTCAACATGCAGACCGAACCGCACGGCATGCAGGTCGAAATCTACGCCTTGCCCACGCCGTTGTTTCTGACATCAGCAAACCGCGTGAAATCGAGCTGCCCGATGGCGTTCTGACAGACGATTTACAGCGGGTTCTAGACGATGATTCGGTCAAAGTAGTCGCCCAACTTGTGGGTGGAATCACGAACGCTCGATCGATCATGATTCAGATTCTCGACGCGGGCAAAGACATCGTAACAGCCAACAAGGCGCTGCTGGCCGAACATGGCCCGGAACTTTTCGAACACGCTCGCAAACTCGGACGTTCCATCGCATTCGAAGCTTCCGTTTGCGGTGGCATTCCTATCATTACGACCATGAGCCAGTCGCTGTCGGCCAATCAGATCGTTTCGCTGCGCGGGATTCTGAACGGAACCAGCAACTACATCGTCACCCGGATGGACGAAGAAGGTGCCGAATACGCGTCCGTCGTCGCCGAAGCTCAAAAACTTGGCTACGCCGAAGCTGACCCGACGTTCGATGTCGATGGCAGCGATGCCTCGCAAAAACTGGCGATCCTGGCACACTTGGGGTTTGGAGCCAAAGTTCGCTGGTCGGAAATTCCACGACGGGGTATCGACAGTATTAACTTGGACGATTTCGCGTTCGCCCGCCAAATGGGATACAGAATAAAACTGATTGCCTACGCCGCACTTGGACCTGACGGTTTGCAATTATCAGTCGCACCGATGCTCGCACGCATTGGAAAGCCACTGGCCGAAGTTCGCGAAAATTTCAACGCGGTTTCAATCTTGGGTGACGCCGTTGGCCCTGTTTTCCTGCACGGACAAGGCGCCGGCCAAATGCCTACTGCTTCTGCAGTGGTCGCCGATCTAATCGATACGGCGGTCGGCAGAACCGCGATTACTTTCCAGACCCTTGAACTCTGGTCAAAAAACAGCCCCAACATTAAATTTGACCAACCGGGCAATCTGGCCGGCCGTTTCTACCTTCGATTTAACGTCGACGACGAACCGGGAGTGCTCGCACAAATCGCTGGAATCTTAGGCGAATTCGGAATCTCGATAGCCTCTGTGTTTCAACACGCTTCGCAGGCATCTAAACAGTCGGGCGTTCCAGTCGTCATCATGACACAAGTTGCACCTGAGTCTTCAGCACGAAACGCCGTTGAGAAAATCACTCAAATGAGCAGCGTTCGCGACAGCTACGAACGGCTCAGAATTTTAGAATAAGGAAATTCATGAAATACGTAATCGTCATCCCCGACGGATGTGCAGACGAACCACAGGAATCGCTGGGCGGAAAGACACCCCTTCAAGCTGCCACGACGCCCAACATGGACAAAGTTGCGGCTGCGGGAATTGTCGGCGCCGCCAACCACACACCTGCCCAACTACCAGCCGGTTCGGCCGTCGCCAACATGAGTCTGCTGGGTTACGACCCCGTCGCCAATTTTACTGGCCGCGCTCCATTGGAAGCCGCCGCTCAGGGCATTGAACTTGGAGACAACGATTGGGCGATCCGATGTAATTTGGTGACCATCGAAGACCAGGTCATGAAGAGCTTTACTTCTGGCCATATATCAAGCGAAGAAGCCAGATCGCTGCTGAAAACGGCACAGGAGAAAATTGCCAACGCCGCCCTGGAATTCATACCCGGCGTCAGCTACCGCAACTTGTTAATCTATCGCGGTCAAGACGCAGAACAGGCTTCTTTGTTTTCAATGGAAACTCGAACGACACCGCCTCATGATTTGTCCGACAAGTCAATCGAAAACGATTTTCCGCGTGGCCCGGGAAGCAAGGTGCTTGAAACGTTAATGAGCGACAGTGCCGCCTGGTTCGAGGGTCACGAAATCAATAAGGCTCGCATCGAAAAATCTAATTTACCCACAACCAATCTGTGGCTGTGGGGACTTGGAAGAAAACCTAAACTCGAATCTTTCGAATCCGTTCACGGTGTCAAAGGCGCCATGATTACAGCCGTTGATTTGTTGCGTGGACTGGCTTCACTGGTAGGTTGGGACCGAGTCGAAGTGCCAGGAGCCACCGGATACACCGACACCGATTATTCTGCCAAAGGGAAATACGCGGTCGATAGCCTTGATCGTTACGACGTCGTTTGCGTGCATGTTGAAGCTACGGACGAAGCATCCCACGAAGGCGATTGCGAAAAGAAAATAGCTGCTCTGGAATCCATCGACTCTGAAATCGTTGGCCCAATTCTGGAGAAGTTAACGGGCAGCGATTATCGAATGATGATAACCCCTGATCATCCAACCTACATCAGCACCAAAACTCATACACACGGAAACGTCCCATTCACGGTTTGCGGCACCGGAATCAAAGCTGATTCATTGGAAACCTACGACGAAGTCAACGCGGCAAAATCAGACATTCAATTCGACGCTGGATTCAATCTGATGAAGTCATTCGTATCGCCATCAGGGTTTTAGTATGAAAAACGCTCGTCCCACGAAACCACCGGCTGGCAAGTGCCCCAATGATGCCGATGGGAATCGCGAAAGCTGTCCGCTTACGTGTAAATACAATTTCTTCGAATCTGACGAATTGACGATTCACACCTATGAACTGAAATGCCTGGATTGTGGTTGGCGAGATACGATCGGATACCGCAGCGACGAAGACAACGACACCGACAATCCAGCAGAATGTCCTTACTGCAAAAATTGCGATCTAACCGCTGGCAAGAATCCTTGCGAATCAAAATGACAATCCTCAAGAACGATTGCCATTACTCTGCTAATAGGGTCGCTTCCTGTTACGGAAAAACATACCGCAGCAGATTCCTCACGGGCTGGCCATCAACATAAGCAGTTGGCTGGCCAATGATGCCTTGCCCAAGATAAGTTCCCGGTCGCAGATTCGCCAAACGAATGATCGGCTGGTAAACGCCGGAGCCAGTTACGAACGGAGTCAAAAAGCTGCTTGACCGACCGGCGCCGAATTGCGGCACACCTAGATTGGGGTTCGTAGTGAGCGGTTGTTGTTGAAATCCGGCAGGCTGCTGAAAACCCGTTTGAAACCCCTGATTGAAAACACCGGTTTGCGGAACCGACAACGACGGAACAGCCAACGATGGAACCTGAGATGCGGGAGGCTGCAGCTGCAGAACTGGAGCTTGTAAAGCCGGCACCTGCAATGAAGTCGTAGGGCCAAGTTGCGGAGTGCAACAATTCCCAGTTCCGTATACTTGCCGCGCCGCCGTTTGCGTCCCAGACAAACCAAGTGTTGGCACTTGAAATGGAACCGCACAATTCGTACAAGTGCGACTCGCTCGAACCGGAGGCTGAAACAAACCAGCTTGCGCCACTCTTGGCGCACTAGCGCTGGCATTGGCATTGGCATTGGTCGGATACGGATACCGTTGCTGCTGGCCAGTCGCATTGGCTGGCGCTGCCTGACGGAAAACCGAACTTCGTTCCGAATCAGCATCCCTACGATCCAAACTCGACCGACTGCTTTCAAGTACAGATGAGGGTGCATCCGCCGCGACAGTTTGTATCCCAGTGTCTGGCGTCGAACGACTGACAACACGGCCTCCACCGGGTAACGGTGAAGACGATTCGATGAATTCGTCAGACTGGTTTTGACCGACGGCAATATCGCCGAAGCTGGCCAGTAAAACAAAAATACAAACGGCAAGAACAGGTAAGCGCATGGTGTTTGAATGCAAAAAGAGGAAAGAAGCTTTGCTGAATCGAACATTTAGCAAATGCCGCAACTGCCTCAAAGAGCATCGCCGCTAGCAACGCCCAAAACACTTACTTTTTCGCATTCAATTTCGCTATCCCAATCCCCACAGCCGCAAACATGATTGTCATCAACGGACTAATCAAATTGAAAAAACAATACGGAGCGAAAGTCAAAACCGCCACGCCCAGAACTGCGTGCTGCGCGGCACCACAAGTATTCCAGGGAATCAGCACTGAAGTCACCGTTCCAGAATCCTCCAATGTCCGGCTCAAATTCTCAGGCGCAAGGCCTCGATCCCGATACGTTTCGCGGAACATCCGGCCCGGAACGACGATCGATAAATACTGATCCGACGCTGTCACATTCACAAACAAACAGGAAGCAGCAGTCGTTGCCACCAGCGATACAGTCGATTTTGCAAACTCGACGAGCGGTTGCGTCAATCGTTGCAGCAAGCCACAAGCTTCCATTAACCCGCCAAAGCACATCGCTGTAATGATCAACCAAATCGTATTGAGCATGCCAACCATCCCTTTTCCTGTCAGCAAATCAGCGGCGGCGATTTCCGCTCTCGCAGCCGCAAGCTGTTCTTTACCAGCTTCCGTTTCATCGGCTGCCAATTCGTCAAGCGATCCTTTCAATGCTTCCACTCGGTCGGCATCAACAATCGCAGTACTCATCGCCATTGAATTAATAAATGCCGTATAAGATTTGGCGGCATAACTTTGTTCCCGGGTTTCACCGGTCGGCTTGCCTTCACTGTCGACAATCTCAATCGGTGGTAACGCAGCAATTTGATCCACTATTTTCGGTTGCACACAGATCGCCAGAACTCCACCGGCAACCGCACCAACCATAAGTGCGACCAAAGCATCCACTTTCATCAACACCATCACCAACACACCCGCAGGAACCAAAAACACGATCGGGCTCAAATTGAATCGATTGGCGATTTGTTCTTTCAGGGCGCCCTGGCCAATCAGGACTTCGGCTGGCTCGGTCAAGTATCCCATCGCAAAATAGATCCCCAATGCGATCAGAAAACTGGGCACGGTCGTCCAAAGCATATATCGAATATGGGTAATCAGTTCCGTGCCAGCCATCGCAGCCGCCAGATTGGTTGTATCTGAAAGGGGAGAAATTTTGTCGCCAAAATAGGCACCCGATATAACCGCTCCAGCAATATAGCCTTCGTTGATACCCATCGATTTGCCGATGCCCAACAATGCGATTCCAACGGTCGCCACCGTCGACCACGAACTGCCGGTAACCACCGAAACGATCGCACAAACAATGGCCGTCGCAAACAGAAACATCTCCGGGCTGAGCACGTCCAGCCCATAATAGATCATCGCCGGCACAATGCCGCTGATCATCCAAGTACCAGTCAGCGCACCGATCAGCAACAAAATCATCATCGCGACCAGCGCCGAATTAATACTCTGCTTCATGCCTTCGATCATGGTCGCAACCGGGACTCTTAAAAACCAACCGGCTATCGCTGCGGCAGACGCCGCCATCAGCAAGGCAATTTGATTGGGGCCGTAGGAAGCATCGGCGCCATAGAAATAAACATTGATCACCAGTAGCAATATCAGTACGGCAACCGGAAATATCGCCAACCACAGAGGTATCGAACTGATGAGAACTTTTGAATCTTGAGCTTCTGCCATGATTGCCAACTTGTTTAAGGGTTCAGTCGGCGAAATTATCTTTAGGCAGCACGCACATTGTCAATTCGACTCATTTTTTTTTGAGCGTTTTGCTGACGCAAAGGTAATCGCATAACCAACCGGGCACCGGATTGATACGAGCTGTCGATTTCAAGGGTTCCGCCGTGCATTTCGACAATTCGCCACGCTTTTGACAAACCAAAACCAAGGCCTCGCCCAGCTTCTCGCCCTGAATAAAACGGATCAAATAATTTATCCTGGATCGATGCGTCGATCCCCGGCCCGTCGTCCACCACGGCCAACCCCAATCCGCGCTTATCATCGGACCAGATCTGCACACGAACTTCGCCGTTGCTGCCGATCGCACAAACCGAGTTCTCGATGATCGCCTTTAAAGCGACGCCGATCTGAGTCACATCTATTTCTGATACACAAGCACCAGGATATTTGCGTATCGAAAATTTGATCTGATTTGTTTTGAAGCTACTTCTCAGCTCTTTGGCAATGCCATCGACAATTTCGACAACATCCGTTGATTCAACATTCAATTCAGGCGGATGCGCGAACAACATCATGTCCGAAATCATTTCATGTGCACGCATCGCTTGCGCGTATATGACTGCCAATTTTTGTCGCTTGGCTGGGTGAGTTTCTTCGGCGAGCAATGATTGGGCGCGAGTGGCAACGTTGGCCAGCGGGTTGTTTATCTCGTGGCTGGCCCCATACGCAATTTGTTTCATCGCCGCCATCTTCTTTGCATTGAGATTTTCTTCAAATCCTGTTTGCAATTGCTGCAGCTTGGCACATGAAAGCCACATCGATCGAACCGGCAACTTTTCAACAACACCATGGCTGCTGGCAATTCCACCATTGATCACGGCAGCCATCAAAGCTGAAAAATCAACCAAATCGGAAAACCATTCTCGAACCATTTGTTTTGACTGTTTGTGGCCAATAATGGAAACGTGATCCAGATATTTCCCCAGACGTTTGCGAGACGGCTTGTCTTGCCAGGCCAACAGATGACTCAAATGTCCATTGTCGAATTCCGCGATTTCAAAAGCGTCCGATTCAATCGCGGTTTCAAACATTGATTGCCTGACCCAATCTACAAGCGAATCAAAATCCTCGACCGGGCGAGAATTATTTTGTTGATAGTGAATTGCAGCGTAAAGCAACAAACCCGGACTGGACCGGAACAAGCGAATCATGGTCGACTCAAATTCGACGTGTTCGGGAAACAGCGAAAATAGATCGATCAAATCGGCTGCAAACACGGGCAATCGAATTTCACAATTCGAAACTATTTTTGCCGGCATGTACAACATTGTTAAGCTCTGAATTCACGTCCTTGAGAACCTAAGTTTATCCCAAAGCTGGCGATGCAGCACAACATGGATCGGCGCGGCGAAAAAAAATCACGCCTGCAAAGGCGTGATTTGGTTGACTCTTAATTTGGTCGCCGAGCTTTAACCGGTAGCTGCCTTTTCCATTTCGAGCATTTCACAACAACGCTCCAGCAACATGTCCACAGCGAAAGGCTTATTCATAAAATCGTCGGCTCCAGCTAGTCTGAGATCCGCAATTTTGTCCTGTTCTACCATTCCACTGATACAAATGATTTTTACCGATGACATAGTAGGATCGCTGCGCACCCGCTGGCAAACTTCTTTACCATTGATATCTGGCAGCATAACGTCCAGAACAACCAGATCAGGCCGAAACTCTTTTACAAGCATTCCAGCATCAAAACCGTTGTTGGCCGTTTTGTAGTCGAATCGGCTATCGCGGACAAAAACGTCCACCATCAATTCTACCAATTCCTCGTCGTCGTCCACGATCAGGACTTTTCGCTTGCCGTCTTCCAAGGCATCGGTCGGAATCCCGTTGTCCTTCATAAATGAATACAACTGGTCACGAGGAATTCGTCGAAAACGACTTCCTGGTACCCGAAATCCTTTAAGCGATCCGTTATCAAAACAACGGATGATCGTCTGCTGGCTAACTTTACAAATCTTGGCTGCTTCGCCTGTTGTAAAGACTGTTTTGGAATTCATTAAACCATCCTCTCCCTAGGTGGTCGGGCGTGTCGCGTAAAAGTGCCGAACAATGATTGATGACACGTCCAAACCGAATAGTGTTTGAACGATCGAAGTCGATGTTTCTATTGCCGAACCAGTTAATGAAGTCTTAGTGAATCCTGCGACCCCACCAAACCAGCTCTATTAGCACACTCGTCAATTTCAACCGGCTTCGCCGATCTTGCCGAAATTGCCAATACGACCGAATTATAGCTACACTACGGATTCGGTCAAGATTAATGCAAATCACTCAAACTGTTTCATGGAAACAATTTACGTCAAACGATGTGTTATGTTTAGATTTTCCAGATTTACCAAAGCACCCAAAAACCCCCTAGCAGGATGCTTGCCCCAAGCCCGCTGGCGACACTTCAGAATATCGCTTTGCCGTAAATTACGCTTTCCTTTATAGTCCGCGCT
>CAYONX010000023.1:47209-59222 GCA_964405425.1 uncultured Pirellulaceae bacterium
GCTTTCCTTTATAGTCCGCGCTTCATCCAGAGTTTGCAGCGAAATCAAATGCGTGCAGTTCAACTTGCGGTTTTAGTTCTTCTTCCCATTCTGTTTACATCAGGATGTGGAACCACCACGCAACGCTTAGCCACCGAACAGCTTTTAATATCCGATGCGGTCGACCAGGCCGTTGCCGGAATTGATTTCAGCTATTTGTCTGGCCAAACCGTTTTTTTAGATACGACGTATTTGAAATCGATACGTGGTAATGGCTTTGCCAACACCGAATACATTGTGAGCTCCATTCGGGAGCAATTGGCTGCATCTGGGTGTCGGATTCAGGACGAGCGTGCGGATGCACAAATTGTTGTTGAACCTCGAGTTGGCGCGCTCGGCACTGACGGCCATGAAGTCACCTACGGCATTCCGCAAACCGGTCAGCTCACTGGTGCTGCTGCCGCGCTTTCAGCCGGCGTCCCGGCGCTCCCCGTTATTCCAGAAATCTCTTTCGGCAAAAGCGACAAACACCAGGGCATCGCAAAGATTATGGTTTTCGCTTACGACCGTGAAACCAAAGTTGCCGTTTGGCAATCGGGCCTCAAGAAATCTGAAAGCTCATGTACCAATACGTGGGTGCTTGGCGCGGGTCCATTTCAAAAAGGAACGATTCACGAAGGGTTCCGATTTGCGGGTCGCGAACTGAATGGCAAAAACAAACGATCGAGTAACGGTCGGGTTCTTGCCAAAATAAACCCTGTCAAGAATATTGCGGACCAGAGCATTGCCGAAAATCCAGACGACTCAGCTGAGCGTGTTGCCGAAGCCACATCCGAATCTGCGCCAAAAACTCGTTAGCCCAGCCCTTCTGCTTGCCAACACTTGCGGCAGCTAAAATCAATCGCCAGTTGCCGCTTTGGCCTTGGATTTCCCACCTAAATGCAACATCAACTGTGCAATGTCAGCTGGCGTAATTCCGCTGATCCGCTGGGCCTGATCGATATTGGCTGGACGAAACCGAGTCAGCTTCTCTTTCGCCTCGGCCCGCAAATGGCTTAATCGCTGGTAATCAAAATCCGGCGGGATTTTCTTCTGAGCCAACCGCAGTTGTCGGTCGATGGATACCTTTTGACGATCGACATAGCCAGAATACTTTGTGTCATAAACAACTTGCAGCGCGACATCATCATTCACTTCCGCAAGCTCTGGCCGCAGCTCCACCAGGTCCGACCATTGAGTCTCTGGGCGACGCAACAGTTTTTCCAAAGTGTTGCCTTCGACTCGATGTTTTTTCAGAATTTTGGTGGCAGCTTCAATGGCAACATTCTTTTCTTCGATCCGTCGCGTTCGCTCCGCACCCACCAATCCGACTTTATTGCCAGCCAATGTCAAACGCCGATCTGCGTTATCCTGCCTTAGCAACAAGCGATATTCAGCTCGACTTGTAAACATGCGATACGGCTCGTCGACGCTACAGGTGACCAGATCATCAATAAGCACACCGATGTAAGCCTGATCTCGACTCAAAACGAAATCCCCATCGCCATTTAGTTTAAGTGCCGCGTTAGCACCCGCCATCAGCCCCTGTGCCCCCGCTTCTTCGTAGCCAGTTGTACCGTTGATTTGCCCGGCAAAATACAATCCATCGACAAGCTTGGTTTCCAAAGTCGGCCGCAATTGTTCCGGCGGACAAAAGTCATATTCGACCGCATAGCCATACCGCATGATCTGTGCATTTTCCAAGCCCGGTATCAATTGGAAAATCTGATCCTGCACATCGCGAGGCAAGCTGGTCGAAACTCCATTAACGTAGACTTCTTGCGTGTCACGGCCTTCGGGCTCAAGAAACAATTGATGACGATCCTTATCAGCAAATTTCACGATCTTGTCTTCAATGGACGGACAATACCGCGGTCCACTTCCGTGAATTTGTCCGCTGTACATCGGTGCACGATGAAGATTTTCCCGAATCAGCTCGTGAACTTTTTCATTGGTATAAGTGATCCAGCAGGGAATCTGTTGGACGGAAAAATCATCACTCAAGAACGAAAACGGTTGAGGCGGTTGGTCACCAGGTTGAATTTCAGCTTTTTCGAAATCGATCGTTCGTGCATTCAATCGAGGCGGCGTCCCCGTTTTGAATCGCTGCAGCTGAAAACCCAGCCGATTCAGAGCGCCGCTAATCCCGGTAGTCGTCCCTTCGCCCGCGCGGCCGCCCGCCGATTTGGATTCGCCAGTATGCATGATCGCCGCCAAAAACGTTCCAGTCGTTAACACTACCGCTGGCGCAAGGTACTGAGCATTGCCTTTGACTTGCACGCCGATAATTTTTTTGCAGGCATGATCAACAATCAAATCTTCTACAACCTCCTGACGCAAATGCAGATTTTCTGCTTTTTCAACCGCGTTCTTAACCCAGTTTTGATAAGCCTTCTTGTCTGCCTGAGCGCGCGGACTGTGCATCGCCGGCCCTTTGCGCATATTCAACATGCGAAACTGAATGCCAGATGCGTCGATCGCTTGCCCCATGATGCCACCCAGCGCATCGATCTCGCGCACGATGTGACCTTTGGCGACGCCACCGATCGCAGGATTACAACTCATTTGGCCCACCGTATCCAAATTCGTGGTCAGCAACGCTACCTTCGCGCCCATTCTGGCTGCAGCCATCGCCGCTTCGGTACCCGCATGGCCAGCCCCAACAACGACGATGTCGAATTGGTATGCAATTTCACTTTTCGACATAGGCTTGTGTGTTTTTACCAACGATGAAACTCGTTTTGTTCTTTGGAAAGCGTTTTGTACGCCATTTCTGACTTTATGTTGTTATGAAAGCCGTATGATTTCGTCCATACTTTCCTTTATACGGTTTCGTTTATACGAAACACTCGGAACTTGGCTTGATAACGTTCTGGCAATCTCGAACTGCCATTGTAGCAATAACTTAAAAATTGTTCGCCGGAATAAACCAAGCTATCTGAGTTTGTTGCCCCCAAAATTTAATTCATTAGCTGGAGATATTTGTGAAAACACTTTTAACTTTCTGCGCGGTCCTGATTGGATTCGCTTCATCTTCTCAGATGATTCACGCCCAATTGACTGTCCCTCAAAGAGCGGTTCAATTCCGCTCAGTTGACTTTGTGAATTCCGTGATTGAGGTTCATAACTTCGGCGAAGTTGCTCAATCATTGAATGGATGGAGATTTTGTTCGCACGATGAAAATCAGCAACGACAATACACCACTGCGACCGGATTGAATGGCATGTCACTCGGTGCCGGCGAGTCTATGTTTATCCACTTCAACAATGATGCCGATCCTGCCGAAGCTAACCAGATTAATCGCACTTCAATTCCGGGAAGTTTCGCTTTGCCCTTGGACATCAATGGTGCCTATGCCATCCAGTTCTACTTTCAAACGCCTTTTGCCGCGGGAGCAAACATCGCAGACCACATTCAAATGAGTCTCAACGGGGTGGACAACGTTTCAGCAGATGATCGAAGCGACGAAGCCCAAGCGGGCGGAGTTTGGATTAACCAAAGTGATTGGATCAGCATCAACGCGGATACCGATACTGTGTTTCTACTGGAGTCATCTTCAATGAGCGAGCTACACAGCCCAGCCGATTATGAAGTGGTGGACGTAATGAAGTTTACTTTAGGTGACGTTAATTGCGACGGCGTGGTGAACCTGCTTGACGTTGGGCCTTTCGTCGATGTAATTTCCAGCGGAGATTTTGATGCTAAGGCAGATATAAATAGAGATAATGTCGTCAATTTGTTAGATGTCACGCCATTTGTCTCGCTTCTCTCTGGCGGCTAACACCAAATATTCATAAGAAAAAGCCGCATCGTTTGGTGCGGCTTTTTTATTGCATTGAGTTTTATGTTGGCGCTGAATTTTATGTTGGTGTAAACCACCCGCTGGTGCTAACCACCGGTCAACAGTTCAATGAACGGCTGAACATCCAAAAGATTGACCTCGTCATCTTCGTTTACATCGGCCTTTTGCGAAAACTCACCGGATGTGATCGCGTCTACAAATGGCCCGACGTCCAATAGATCTACACTGCCGTCGCAATTGACATCTCCAAGTATCACCTTCGATGGCAGAGTTCCCGTCATAACAAGCGGTCCGTTAAGATTCATTACAGCCGTTCCGCCCAGAACTTCAAATTCGAAATCGAGGTCCACTTCAGAGAATACAGTCAACGTTTCTCCATCCACATCCAACTGTGCTCCAAAAATATCAAACGGAACTGGCTTTACCGTCGCTAAATCGACCACTGAATCACCGAATATCGACGCGATCGTTGACTCTCCAACGACCCCAAAAAGATTGCCAACTTGATCAAATTGATTGTCTGCGTTCACCGAACCGGCAGCCCCCACCTGCACAAAAGACACACTCGCTTCACCGGGCTCAACAATTACCTCTGCAGCTCCTCCGAGCAAACAAATATTAAATCCATCAGCCAACGAAACATTCAATTCTGTCAGGTGAGCGGTCGCAAATGGACCTTGTACCGGATCCAACTCGATCAACGCATTGCCGTCAATCGATGTTACATCGCTGGCACCAAGAACAGTTACCGTCGCAAACGACTGCGATTGCTCAACGGTTAATTCGATGCCTTGCCCCTTCAAAAAATCAGCTTGCAAGAACAGCACCGATAAGATCAAAATTCGAAAATACGACATGGTTGGAGCCTGTTTGGGGTTCAGGGATGAAAATAATGACTGAATTCTAGAGTGAATTATGGAATCTCAACAATCTAATATTGGAATTTGATAGTTTTTGTTTTCGACAAACCAAAATCTGGAAAGAATGCTTGCTGATGGGTATTGAAATTGAACGAAAATTCCTGGTTAGCGGAGACGCTTGGCGACAAGTTGAACCCACTTTTTTTTGCCAAGGATATTTGAGTCGCGAAAAGGAACGAACCGTCCGGGTGCGCGTATTCGGTAACAATGCCGTCCTAACCATAAAGGGAATCAACAATGGAGCTGTCCGAACAGAATTCGAATACCCGATCCCAGAAAGTGACGGCAAACAATTGTTGCAATTGTGCCAGCAACCCCTAATTGAAAAACATCGTTACGTCGTTACGTTTGCCGGCAAAAAATGGGAAGTCGATGAATTCCTTGGCACCAACACAGGACTAGTCGTTGCCGAAATTGAATTGCAATCCGAAGATGAATCGTTCGAACTGCCGCCCTGGGTTACCGAAGAAGTCACAAACGACGTGCGGTACTTTAATTCAAGGCTATCCATCGAGCCGTATAGCACGTGGTAAATTCGCAAAACCAAAAACACCGGCGCACTTTTTTCAACGATGTTTCATTGCTGCCATCGCCCGAGGCAGTTCTTCAACCAAATCGGTTGCTAACATCGATGCCGAATTCGTCCGTTGAGCATAAAGATCGCCCGCCATCCCATGTAGATAAGCACCGACTTGGGCGGATTCGAAAACATCCATTTTCTGTCCAACCAATGAGCTGATAATTCCGGTCAACACGTCTCCTGAACCCGCAGTGGCCATCCCAGCGTTTCCAGTTGTATTGTGGTAAGCTCGCTTGCCGTCGGTCACAAGCGTCTTAGGTCCCTTCAGCAAAACTACCGCCTGGCTTTCTTGTGCCAGCAAAACGGCATTCTCTTCCAATTCGCGGCGAGTATCAGCTCGACCATCTATCAGTCGGAGCAATTCACCAGCATGCGGTGTCAAAATGCGTGGCCCCCGATGATCGGCCAAGTCGGCACCACAATCGCCCAGATTATTCAAACCGTCCGCATCCAAAACTACCGGGCATTCAATCTGTTGATAAATTTTCGCAACAATTTCCTGACACCCTTTTGACCGTCCCATCCCTGGCCCAATCGCAACGACATCCGCCCACTCACATTTTTTCAGCAGCAAATCCAACCCGGCACTGGCAAACAATCCAGATGCCGACTGCACTGGCGCTGTCATCACACAAGGACAGAATCCAGCAACGACTCGCCAGGCTTCATCCGGTGTCATTATCGCTGCCAAACCGCTACCAGCACGCAAAGCGGCCATCGCTGACAACGCAATCGCTCCCGGCATCTCGACGGAACCACCAATCAACAATACCCGTCCAAAATCCCCCTTATGCGAATCGGACGGACGAACCGGCAACCGCAAATCAATCGAATTTTCGTCCAGCGGCAGCGTATTTTCGGGAACGCTGCCAGCGTCAAAAGCCGCATTCGTAAAATCACTCAGGCTCAACTTGCCAGCGCGAAACTGCTTTGCGATTTGTTGAAATTCGTTTCGATCAATCATAGATTCAAATTACCTGATTTTTTGCATGCCCAAACGAAAGTTGATACGGACCATTGTCAATGTGATGTTATCCCAGCGTCGATTGCACTACAATCTGCACTTTAAATTCGTTTTATCATTGCTAAAAATTTTAGTGCGAGGAGATAGATTCAAAATGGCAAGTTGCGTTCTGGCATACTCTGGTGGACTGGATACGTCGGTGATTTTGGGTTGGCTGATGGACCAGGGTTACGAAGTTCACGCCGTCTATATCGATCTTGGCCAACCATGCGAAGACCGACAGGAGATTATGGACAAGGCACGCTCAATCGGAGCCGCTTCAGCGAAGATCATCGATGCTCGAGAAGAACTTTGTCGCGATTTTGCTTTCCCCGTTCTTCAATGGCAAGCCAAATACGAAGGTCCATATTTGCTGGGCACCTCAATCGCGCGACCGCTGATCTCCAAAGCATGCTTACAGATCGCGCGCGAAGTCGGCGCTGACGCGTACGCCCACGGCGCAACGGGCAAAGGCAATGACCAATGTCGTTTCCAATTGGCCGCCGAGGCCCTTGATGCCGGCGTTAAAGTCATCGCACCATGGCGTGACGCCAGCTTCAGAGAATTGTTTCCTGGACGAACGGAAATGATTGCCTATTGCGAAGCGAAAAACATACCCGTTAAAGCAACGGCGGCCAAACCTTACAGCAGCGACGAAAACTGTTTACATATCAGTTACGAAGCGGGCGAACTGGAAAATCTAGAAGTTTGCGGCGTGGATCTTGTCGAATTTGGCATGACCGTTTCACCAGCAGAGGCACCAGACAAAAAAGAAACGATCACCATCGATTTTGAAAGTGGTATTCCGGTTGCCGTCAATGGAAAGAAAATGTCAGCGTTTGATTTGATTGATGAAGTAAATCAAATTGCCGGTCGCAATGGCGTCGGTCGCATCGACATCGTTGAAAATCGATTTGTTGGCATGAAGAGCAGGGGGGTTTACGAGGCACCTGGCATGACGGTGCTGTACGATGCCCATCGCAACGTCGAACAATTGACCCTTGATCGCGATCTGATGCATTTGCGAGATCGACTCGCTCCAGAGGTCGCCGAAATGGTCTATTATGGCTTTTGGTATTGTCCAAAAATGGACGCATTGCTTGCCTTCATCAACGACGCTCAGAAAAACGTCAACGGAAGTGTCAAACTCGAATTGTACAAAGGTAATATTTCGGTCGTAAGTCGCAACAGCTCAAACAGCCTGTATGACGAAGCTATTGCATCGATGGAAGGCGGAGGATCATATAACCAGGACGATGCTGAAGGTTTTATGCGAATCCAGGGCTTGCCCGCACGCGTCCAGGCGAAAATGATGCCTCGGGAGTATTAAGTCTAAATGTATCTGTTAGAAAATCCGGTACTACAACGCGAACTGCTCGTTAACTTGCGCATGCCGCGTGCGTTCATGCTGTTGCTGATCTATCAAGTGCTACTGGCGTGCGTCGTCTATTTGGCCTGGCCCGCCGACAACATTCGACTCGATTTGTCAGACAATCCGGAATCGACTCAGACTCTCGTTAACCTTTTTTTCCTGGGGCAATACATTCTGGCGTCCTTGATGGCTCCCAGCTTCGCTGCTGGAGCGGTCACCGGGGAAAAAGAACGTAAGACGTACGAAATGCTGCTCGCCAGCCCACTTCGCCCGGAAGCCATCATCATGGGCAAGCTGGTTGCGGCTTTGACGCACCTGGCGGTATTGATTTTCGCATCACTCCCGATCGTAATGCTTTGTTTGCCACTGGGAGGCGTTTCCATCTATGAAGTTTTTGCGGCCTATCTCGCACTTATCGCCAGCGTTATCACTTTTGGAATGATCAGTGTCGCGTGCGGAAGTTATTTCAAACGGACCAGTGCCTCGCTTGTTGTTTCCTATTTGCTGATTTTGCCGTTGGCCATCATCGGCGTTTTCTTCTGGCAATCGATGAGCGATTTTGGGGAGACGCGATTCAAACTTGCCATCACCGTCATACCCGGAATCGCAGCCGCGGTAACGATATTGTTGTTCTATGTGACCAGCGCTCGCATGCTCTATCCGCCTGACGTGGGAAGCGAAGGTAAAGAAGTCGTCGATTTGGAACAGGAAGCCGCCGAAGCCATCGGATTGGTTATTCAACGGGACCAATTCCCCGACCGATTGTTCGCACCTCCCAAACGCGAATCTCTGATGGCCGATGGCACCAATCCAGTTTACGACAAGGAAATGCGCAGCGAGATTTTTGGTCAGGGAACATTGATGTTGCGACTCGCCATCCAAATCAGCATGTTGCTGGCGATTCCGTTCATGGCCATTTTCCTTTACATCTCACCGTCACGAGCAGCGTGGTACATTTCATACGTTTGCATTTTCAATATTCTGGTCGGTCCAGTGTTTACCGCTGGCAGCGTAACCAGCGAGCGTGAACGACAAACACTGGATCTGCTGCTAACGACCGTCATCACCCCTTGGCAAATCTTATGGGGTAAGCTGATTTCGGGTCTGCGCGTTTCAACGGTATTAAGTAGCTTTTTGTTGTGGCCGCTGTTTCTGGCGTTGTTCATGGTGCCAGCCTATTGGAGCAATATTCCAACCGTCCTCGCGTACTTTATCATTTTCGGATTAACCTGCTTGACAACTGCCACGCTCGCATTGTTTTGTTCAACGATTTTCCACAAGACCAGTGCCAGCTTGATGGCAACGTACGCAGTCATCATCACGTTGTACGTTGCTCCTTTGGCCGCCAGCTTCTTTGCGACCAATTATTTCCCAACCGCAGATTCCACGCCCTACGTTCAATATTCGACAATCACAAGTCCTTTCGCAGCCGCCTTCAATTTCCCATTGTTTATGGACGATAGCTCCTTGTCCGGCCCCGCATGGCAAAAAGGAACTGGTCCCCTCGGGTACAATCTGACCGATTTACGTCACTTCGCCGGCTACATCGTATTCACCATCGTTTTAAATTCCGGTCTACTGCTTGGCATGATCTGGATGTTCAATTCGCGATGGAGAGTTTCCACTTCCACTGGCTGAATCCAAACTGGCCCCGGCATCGTGCGACCCAACCAAACCACTCAACAGCTTCTTGCAGTCACCATTATCGCGATGTTGATCTCTTTGTTTCCAATCTCTGTTTGTGGTCAAGAAGAAAAGCTTGCCGAGCCCGACGAGCCAAAAGTTGAAACGTCATCGATCCCAAAGCCACTGACGCATTACATGGGGCGAAAGATTGCTCAAACCATGCATTACGCCGGCGCCCAATGGCTGCTTCGTGATGAACGCGAACGCGAAGAACGCTGCAGCATGATGCTTGCCAATCTTGGGTTAAAGACCGGAATCACAGTTTGCGATATGGGTTGTGGCAACGGATTTCACACACTGCAAATGGCCCAACTGGTTGGCAAGTCTGGACAAGTGCTGGCAATCGATGTGCAACTTGGCATGCTCAAGCTGCTGCGAAATAGAATGGAAGAGCAGGGAATTGAAAACGTGATCCCGATCCTCGGTTCATATCACAATCCACGCCTGCCGAAGGACAGCGTAGATCTAATCTTATTGGTCGACGTGTATCACGAATTTTCGTATCCCGTGCAAATGCTGGCCGCCATGCACAAGAGTCTTAAGAAAGATGGCCTGATTGTCTTAGTCGAATTTCGTGCCGAAGACGAAGAAGTACCGATTAAGCCGCTGCACAAAATGAGCAAAGAACAAATCAACAAAGAAATGAATGCCAACGGATTCAAGCTGGTCAAACAATTCGACGGGCTTCCGTGGCAGCACATGATGTTCTTTGGACAAGCCGATTGATGGCCATTGTCATCGAATCAAATTTGCCAACTTTTAGATTTTCCAACTTTTATCGAACCGCCTGGTTTTGCCGTGACCACCGAAGGCAAAATGACATCGGTTTTTTCACGGTCACAAATCGATTAGATTTGCACATCAGGATTTATTGTGTGCAAAGGAAATGGATCACGCGGCGAGAATGGCAATGGCAATGGCAACAAAAGGCTTCTTGGGGATCGATGCTGGGACGCAAGGCTTGTCGGTGGTATTTGCCGACGAGTCGATGAACGTGATCGCGACGGGAGATGGCGGCTATAGCATGATCCCTGGCCTGGGCGAAGGATGCTACGAACAGCACCCCAGCGACTGGATGGCTGCACTTGAGACGGCAATGGAAGATTTAAGATCCAAGTTGCCGGACGAAATGGAAGTTTTGGCGATCGGAATTTCTGGTCAGATGCATGGCGAGGTGCTGCTTGATGCCAAGGGCGATTGTCCAGGGCCGGCAAGGTTGTGGTGCGATGCTCGCAATGAAGACGAAGGCAAAGAGTTGACGGAATTGCTTGGCGTGAAAATGCCGAAACGAATTACGGCAGCACGCTGGTTGTGGACAACTCGAAATTCGATTGACAAGGCTCGGCAGACGGCGCGAATCACAACGCCCGCTGGCTGGTTGGCTTTCAAGCTGACGGGCCAGTTTAACCTTGGCATCGGTGATGCGTCTGGAATGTTTCCAATCGATCAATCAAATTTGGATTATGACACAAAGCGCTTAACGCAATTTGAAGAATGCGTTGATTCTGGACCGACGAAACTAGGTGATTTATTGCCAGTGGTGCGCAAGGCCGGCGAAGACGGAGGCGTTTTGAATGCGGCTGGTTCGAAATGGTTGGGATTGCCGCAGGGTATTCCAGTAGCACCGGCAGAAGGCGATCAACCGGCGGCACTCGCCGGTTCGTTGATAGCTGCCCCAGGAATGGTGTCCGTCAGTTTCGGGACTTCCGTTTGCACCAATGCGGTTGGAGACAGGCCATTCACCGGAGTCAGTGATGCGATCGATCATTTTTGTGCGGTCGACGGCAAGCCAATCAATATGGTGTTTCTGAGAAATGGCACAACCTTTATGAATACCGTTGTCGAAATGTTCGCGCGTGAGAGTGCGTCGTCATTCGGAGATTTGATGAAGCGTGTGTTGGATGCGGCTCCCGATTGCGGAGGCTTAATGGCGGTCCCTTTTATGGAAGATGAGCCGGGGTTGGGGATTGGCAAAGGCGGGCAGTCGATGCTTTGGAATTTAAACCCATCCAATTCGACAGCGGCCAATGCGATTCGAGCGGCGTTAACCGCAACGATGATGAATCTGAAAATGGGCATGGATATCCTGAACGACCAAGGGTATCGGCAAACAAAATTGATACTGACCGGCGGCCTGACAAAGACACCGGAACTTGGCCAGTTGCTTGCAGACGTGACGGAAACTCGAGTGACGTTGCCTTCCGGCGCCGATGAAGGGACTGCGGTGGGAGCGGCTTTATTGGCAAAGTACCGTCATGAAGTCATCAACGGAAGTAAGGAAGCGTGGTCAGAATTTTTAAACAGCCTGGCCGATGGTACTGGTGAAGCATTCGAGCCAGGCTCCAGCGCCGAAGCATTAGCGAAGTATTTTCTAAAATACAAATCCCTGATTCAGCGTGTGACGGCGAACCAATGCACAGTCGCATCTTGAGTCACAGTCGAATCTTGAGTTCATGACCAGGACGCCAACGTTTCCCACTCCCTCACGACAATATTCGTCCTATTGCCTGGCGGCCAAGGCTCAACGAAAAAACCCCGTAAATACCGTAGTAATCGCGGGGCAAATGGGCGATACAAGCAAAAACCGAGGTGAAGTCAAACCCGCAGACAATTTGACGCGAAATCCGACGC
>CAYONX010000024.1:0-1161 GCA_964405425.1 uncultured Pirellulaceae bacterium
GGTTGCTACACAAACATGCAATCCAATAAATTCCCAATTGTGCACTCACAAAGCAGATGAAAACACTCAAACCATCTTTCAGATAGCCATGAAATAAGAAATCCGAAATACATTTTGAGCCCATCAAGAAAGATGCAAACATGAAGCAAAGGCCACAGCAAATTTCGAGAATTGAGGGCGAACGATTTAGTTCTAGATGTTCGCTAGTCTTGTTTTTTGAGTTTGATAAGAACACAAATGCACCAGTGAGAGTCTCTACAAAACGTCAATTTCACTTTCAAAAATTGATGATTTATTGCGTACAAACGCTAAACAACACTATCTTTGCTCCAAGTGCATTCAACCAATTTTCAGTTAATAAAGATCAATCAAGGACAGACGTATTGAAATTGACACGATTAGCATCCGCAGCGGCGGGCGACCGATGCGGCCGGTGACCTGAGCATAAGATTTTACCTGTCCGCTACAACCTGATTCTTTACGGCACACAGCTAGTCAAAAACCAGTAAAAAACCGTTTGTTTCCCCACCAAGTGTAATAATTGAGCGGTGGAATTCTTGTCGCGAAATTCACGGAGTGATACATGGGATCTTATGTTCAAATAATCGTAGGTGGAATGCTTTTGGTAACGGCATTCCTGGTTGGACGCCACATCAACGACGAACCAATCATCGGCACAAACCTTTCACAGCCCTCTGTGCCAGCGCAAGTTAATCTGCAGGCAAGCACCACGCCTTCTCTTGGGTCATTGAATTTACTGACCAAAAACGATTCGACGCCTCAACCGGAACCGGAGCCAGTATCAAACCAACGCAGTCTGCGAGACCGAATACTCGATCAACGACAAAATCGTAATTCACCAAAGCTCGATATTGCTGCAGAAACCAACAAACTTTCGACCAAGCCTTTCACGCTATCCGAAAACGATATTGTGGTCCCGGATTTCGCTTCCTTCAATGATTTCGAAGCTGTAGAACCACCTTTGCAACCGATCATGGAAACAGCACCGTTGCCCAAGTCCGATCCAAATACGTTGCCAAAAAAATTGGCGGACGGTTTCACGGACGGCATCATCGTCGGGCCAATTCCACCACGAAGACGATTGAGGGAAGTTCAGGACGGTTCGGGCATGCGCGATGTTCGGGGCATGCGCGATGTTCG
>CAYONX010000024.1:1261-11323 GCA_964405425.1 uncultured Pirellulaceae bacterium
GGCATGCGCGATGTTCGAGACATTCCCGAGCGTAAACTGACCATCAATCCCAAGCATAAACGCTCGCTCCCGACCAAGCCCGATTCGACGGAAGTTCGGAACAGCTTCATTGCCAAGAAAAAAACGATCACCGGCAATTTGGTTCCCGTTCGGCACCGCGAAAGCCGCATCACAACCGAATCGCAAAAATTCGTCGATTACACAACCGTGTTCGGCGATACACTGCATGGCCTTTCCATTCGGTTCTTTGGCAAACCGGATTTCTACCTGGATATATACCTGGCCAACAAAGAGCTATTCAAAAACCCATCAACGGTTCCGGTCAACACGCAGATCAAGATTCCCGTGATGGCTAAATTGGTGAACACCAAAGCAACCGCCAAAAACTAATGGCATAAAAGTGAAGCCTGGCAATATCGCGGCACCTTAAAAAACGCTGCCGATATCAAGCGCTTTCAATCGCACCGAGGCATCCTGAGCCAGCCGCTGCAGTACAGCCGAAACAATGTCGGCCCGTTACGATGTGCCGTTGTGACAAGGACTCAGCGTTGAAATCTGAAATGTGCTTGGGTTGTTTTGCGGATGTTGGCAATTCGAGCATCTGATTGAAATCGCAATCGAAAAGCTTCCCGTCCCAGCCAACGGACAACATCTTTCGACACATCACGCCCATCGCCGCCGACGGATTAAAGGCCTCAACAAGCTTAACCATGTACTGGTCGTAATCGCCGGTCTCCAACAAGTATTCCAGATACCGACTGATGGGCATATTGGTTATCGTAAACAATCGATCGAACTTGATCTCAAATCGTCGGCCCAATTCCTCGCGATATGTCTTCTCCAACTCGTCTTGATCGGGAGGCAAACTTGGCCCAACAGGATTGTAAACCAGCGTCAACATCCGCTTGGAATCGCCGCTTCCGTACCCCAGCTCGTTCAACAACTTTAATGCTTCAATCGATTTCTTGAACGAACCGTCGCCACGCTGCGAATCGGCATTCTCTTCTAAATAACAAGGCAATGAGGCAACAATCTCTACATCGTGATCTGCCAAAAATTGAGGCATGTCTTTGTAGCCATTGGCCAGCAGAATCGTCAGATTGCACCGATCGATCACGTGCGCGCCAAGCTCCTTTGCACCGGAAACAAAGTGCTTGAATTCCGGGTTCATTTCCGGAGCTCCGCCGGTCAAATCAACGGTGCCAATTTTCGCCGTTCGCACCGCAGCCAAACAATGGTCAATCGTTTCACGAGTCATAATCTCGCGGCGATCTGGACCAGCATCAACATGGCAATGTGCGCACGTCATATTGCACATTTTCCCGACGTTCACCTGCAAGATATCGATGCCATCTGCAACCAACAAATCCAGGTTGGAATCGAGCATTCTCTGGTCGAATTTTGGCAACTCACAATCCTGCTCCAAAACCTTCAACTGGTTTTCAGGATTTGCAAGGTCCGCACCTCGCCGCTTCAGCGTCATTATTGGCAAATCGCTCAATGAAATTTCCTATTCAAATTCGTGTTATAAAACGTCGCACGATAAATTTTCAGGGACACAATAGCGCTAACAGCACGTCGATTCATCATCACCACAACATTCACTGGTTCCAAGCTGCGTCAGATCGTATTCAAGTCCCTTCGTTTCACGAGGGTGACGAAGTTGATCTCTGGAACAATCGAATTGTTTGGCTGATTCGCGAGGAATTTCGTTAAACGGCTCGATCTGATAAAAGCTGTTTTGAAAAGATTGTTCGGCCAACATTTGATAAGTCTTTTCGCAAACCGCAGTTCGTTGTCCACGTACGTAAGTATGACCATCATCGTCCATCACTTTACTGAACGGCCCGCGATAAATTACCGCCTGGTTTCGCTCCAGGCAGACATCCGAAAATTTCTTGAACGCCAGAATCGTCACGCTGCGGAATTCGATTCCGTTAACCGTTTGCCATGGCTCTTCCTGTCGCTTGTCGATGCGACCGCCTTCAAACCCGGCACTGATAAATTCGTCAATGAATCGATCTTCTCGCCACGCTCCGGAAATACAACCAGACCACAGTTCTGAATCGTTCTGCATTTCCAAAGGTACGTCTTCGTCAGAAACAATATCGCTGATCGCTGCTCGGCCACCTGGCTTCAACACGCGAAAAATTTCTGCGAACAACTGCTTGCGGTCCGAGGGCTTCACAAGATTCAACACGCAATTTGAAACAACGCAATCCACGCTGTTATCAGGAATCATTGGACGTTGTTCACGAATCTCTTCTTGAAGCTGAAGCAACTCCAACATGGCATCCGCGTTGTCCAAAGTAATGCCGGACGCTTCTCGAGCCATTTGGTCCAAATCCAATGCAAGGTCCTGGATCCGCCCACGTCGAAAATCGACATTATCGAACCCCGTCTTTTTGGCGATATCGCCTTGGTACTGACGAGCCAGACTCAACATGTCCGTGTTAACATCGACGCCGATAACTTTGCCTTCGGCGCCAACTTGTTGAGAAATAATGTAGCAAAGCTTGCCTCCACCCGAGCCAAGATCAACCACTGTATCACCAGGACGAACATACGGTGACGGGTCCCCACAGCCGTAATCTCGATCAATAATTTCCTGTGGAATTATTTCCAGGAATTTTGTGTCATAAATTACTGGACAGCAAAGGGCTGGCTCCTGAGCCTTGGAAGCTGCCGAGTAACGTTCCTTAACGCACCGATCCGTTTCCAGTTCTAAAGTCGATTTGTTTTCGCTCATACGTCTGCTTTTTTAACCTTGAGTTACTATTCGTGACTTGGTGTAGATAGATTAACCTGAAATTATTAGCAATGTGGCATTTAAGGTAAATCACAAAGCGGCTTAATCGACCAATTATCGCCCGGCGCTGTATTGAGCACCACATACGACTAGAATTTGCCGACGAAGCCTGCTGTACACCTTTAAATATCAGAAAATACATTGTCTCCGGCATCCAACATACCAGAAAGCGCTTCGATTCCATCGGTCGATTTGAATCAGATCGTCGTGATTTCACCAGCACTTAACGAAGAAAAATCACTGCCGCTGGTCCTGAACGACCTTCCCGACGTGGCGGCCGTATTTGTCGTGGACAACGGCTGCACAGATCAAACTCCAGAAATCGCTAGATCCATGGGCGCTAACGTAATTGACTGCAGCGTGCGAGGCTACGGTGCAGCGTGTCTGGCTGGGATTGATGCGGTCAACGCCTGGGCGACCAATGCCGAAAACTACCCCAATCCAGTCGTCGTGTTTGTCGATGCAGACTACAGCGATCACGTTCATTTGCTGCCAAAAATAGTCGCTCCCATTTTCGAAAATGAATTCGATTTCGTGTTGGGCAGTCGCTTATTGGGAGAGCGTGAAAAAGGAGCCATGCCGCCGCAAAGTGTGTGGGGCAACAAATTCGCTTGCGGGGTCATGAACTTCTTGTTTAAAACCCAATACACCGACCTGGGCCCATTTCGGGCCTTGCGCCTGGATGAATTAAATGCCCTGGCAATGGTCGACACCAATTTTGGCTGGACCATCGAAATGCAAATCAAGGCCGCTCGCAACGCCTTGCGAACCACTGAGCTTCCCGTGCCTTATCGAGTCCGCACCGGCACCAGTAAAATCAGTGGAACGATTTCCGGCAGCATCAAAGCCGGCTCAAAAATCCTCTACTCAATCTGGAAGTATCGCAAATAGATTGGTTTGATTTCTCAAACGTCAAACTTCTACCCAAACGTCAGCCTTCTGCCCAAACGTCAAACGTCTGCCCAAACCCGCGACAGGCGAATTAGAAATTCATCCAGCGCCAGCTGGCCAAATGCACCAGCACCGCCATCAACAATGCGGCATTGGGTGACCAGAACATGTTCGACACGTAGCTTTTCGGATCCGTTGAAACAAATTTAACAAACACAGCCCGCACGAATATATAGATCGTGCCTACCACCACCACTGATTGCCAACCGGCAAACAAACCAACTAGCGAAAGTCCGTAAGCGATGCGCATAGTTCGTGGTTGCTGCGACACCGAACCATCTTTTTCTGCATCGATCTTTTCCTTTAATAAAACGTCCAGCATCCAACCAAAAAAGAATCCAAACGCGATTCCAATCAACGCCGTAATCGCAGCCAAATCCAGCGACATCGGCAATTCCACGTCAGCGACAGGATAGATCCAAGACACCAACAACGATTGCGGCCAAATCAACAACGCCGTCAAACCAAAAACGATCGAGGTAAGCCAAATGGAAACAGGAATCCGTTGACGATCCAATTCGATTAATACAAACGTAAACAGCCCCAACAACATCAATAACTGCAAGGCAAGGATCGCAGCCAGGTCCGCTTGCGGCTCCAAAATCATTCGCGAAAACATCATGATTCTGAACGGTTCACGAATCGGCAACGTGCCTCCCCCAGTCAACAGCGTCATACTGGTGAGTCCCAGAAAAATCACACCCAGCGCTATTTCGACAAACAAATACCTGGCCGTGATTGGTAAACGGCACGTGGAACAGCGCCCCCAATTTTTCAGCCAGCCCCAATACGGAATGTTGTCGCGAAACGTCAGCGCGACGTTACAGTACGGGCAATGACTGGAACCAAGAATGCTTCCACCTTGAGGTATTCGGGCTGCGACGACGTTTAAGAAACTTGCGAACGTGCCGCCAAGAAAAAACACCCAGAGCGCCGAAAACGCAAGCATTGCATAATACAAAACGCCTTCGCTGAACTTCAAATAGTCAGCAACTTGCTTAGGCACCGTTTGCGAATTCTTAACCACAAATGTAATTGCGGTCGGCAACACAATCAGCAACAAAAACAAAACAATGGCTATCAGCCAAGCCAGAAATTTCCATCCCCACCAGCGTCGTCGCGACATAACTTTTTACTCTCGTCGACCAACAACGCGAAAGACAAGCAGAACGAACGACAGAAACTAATCGGTTTTCTTCAGTTCTTTATGAGCACCATCGCAGAACGGTGCATTGCCAGTTCGCTTGCACTGGCACAAATGGGCTGTCTTTCCTTCTTCCGGCGTAAACAACAAAGGCACAAATTCAGTACCAGCATGTTTGCCATCGCAAAAAGGCTGATTCTCGGATAGGCCGCACGTGCAATACGCGTATTTTTTTCCAGCTTCTAATTCAACTTTGCTGGGACAAGTATCCGCAATCTTCGGTTCGTTCATGAGTAGGATCCAGTAGATGATGTCGCTTTGCTACCAACATAGCCCACGTGAAGCGAATTTAACAGTACCGACGGCCAACACAAAGCATCAGCGGTTTTTCGGCATAATCGAAACGACGTCTGTAATATCGATCAAACCTAACGGTCGATGTTGAGCGTCGACCACTGGCAACTCACTCAAATTACGGCAAGCCAAAATCTCTACCGCCACCAGCGTTTTCGAACCTACGGGTACAGTGATCGGCTCACGTGTCATCACATCGGCAATCGGTTGATCAAAAAAATTGTCTTGTTGTTGTTCAAGCAATCGAGCCAAATCGCTGTCGGTAAACAGGCCACACAACTGCCCCGTGTCATTGACCACCAGAATCACACCAACTCGACGCTCTTTACCACTGTGCCGCACATAGATTTCACGGATCGTTTCTGTTTCAGTCGCGATTCGACAATCAGCCAGCGGCCTCATTACTTCATCTACCAAAGACAGCTGCTTTCCCAGACTTCCGCCTGGATGAAAGCGGGCAAAATCATGTGGCTGAAAATCTCGACAACGTGCCACGATCAACGCCAGCGCGTCACCAATCGCCAACATCACCGTCGTTGTCGTCGAAGGAGCCAAACCCAAAAAACAAGCCTCAGTAATTTTGCCGTAGTCAATCACAACATCACTGTGCTGAGCCAACGTCGAATTCGGTTTTGCTGTTATTGAAATGAGTGGAACATCAAACTGGTTGATTCGCGGCAGAATCTGTGAAAGCTCAGACGTTTCGCCGCTGTTTGAAAGTGCAACCACGACATCATGTTTTCCAATTCGACCAAGATCACCGTGATACGCTTCACTGGGATTTAGAAAATGACTGACCGTTCCCAACGAAGCCAACGAAGCTGAAATCTTTTGTCCAATCCAACCCGCTTTACCAACGCCAGTCACAATTACGGCACCTTCACAATTGCGAATGACTTCGACGGCGTCATAAAAACTGTCTGGTACATTTTGAGAAAGACTATTGAGCGCTTCCGCCTCTTTGCCGATGACTTCTTTCGCCTGACGCAGCACTTCAAACTTGAGCGGTTCGCTTGAAGATTGCTTAGCCGCACCGTCCATTTTCAAGACTTCCATTAAGCCGCCTCCTGAAATTCAAAACTTCGCAACCGGCTGTACAACGGGCAACGTAACATCAATTCATCGTGCCGACCAAAATCGACCACGGCACCGTCTTTCATTACCAAAATGTAATCGACCAGTTCCAACGTCGACATGCGATGAGTGATAATAATCGTCGTTCGCTCGCGCATAAAATCTCTCAGAGCATCATGCACCAGGCGTTCACTTTCCGGGTCAATCTGACTGGTCGCTTCATCCAGGATCAACACCTTGGGGTTTTTCAATATTGCACGTGCCAATGACAGTCGTTGTTGCTGACCACCCGATAGCGTCGTCCCTCGCTCTCCGATCTGGGAATCATAACCATCTTCCAATTCGGAAATAAACTCGTGTGCGTATGCTTTTCTGGCAGCAATTTCAACCTCTTCGATCGTCGCATCAGGCGTACCGTAACTTATATTCGTTAGAACGCTGTCGCCAAAAAGCATCGTCATTTGGGTCACAAAACCAATCTCCTTGCGCAACTCCTCCAATTGCACATCCCGAACATCGACGCCACCCAACAGCACCCGTCCGCGATCGGCGTCAAAGAACCGCGGGACCAAATTGATCAAGGTGCTTTTGCCACAGCCGTTGTGGCCAATGATCGCCATCGAAGCTCCAGCCGGCAATTCGAACGAAACGTCCTTCAAAACCGGCTTATCCGCTTCGTAGGAAAATCCAACGTCCTCAAAAGTAACACTCGTTTGGCCATCAGCGATTGGAAGGGGCGACCGTGGATCCTTAACCGCAGGAACTTGATCAATGATCGGGAAGACGCGGTCCGAAGCGACAACGCCTGATTGAATCTTATTGTAAACATCGCCCATTTTCCGAAGCGGATCCACCGACCCGATTAGAAACGCAAAAAACAACATCACCTGTCCGAAGTCCATCGGAGTGTTACACATTCGAATAAAAAACAAATGCGTCTGTTGATTCAAAACCAAATATCCGCCAGCTAAAACGGACAAGCCGATGACCGTGACACTCAGCAATTCATTGTTGCTTCGGGCCAGAGCATCAAGCAACGAAATTCGCATCGCTTTACGATAGACGTCACGGGCGACCACTTTGAATCGTCTCGCTTCATTGCCCTGCATGTTGTACGACTTGACCATTCGCAAATATTCCAGTGCCTGGTACAGTCGATTAAGCAATTTGGCCGATTCTTCCATCGCTTTTCGATTCGCACGCTTTGCCTGGCGAGCCAAAACGATCATGATCGCCACCGCAGCCGGACAAACGATCAATGAGAACAGCAACAATCGCCAATTGACACACGCCGCACCGATCAAACAGGCTGTCATCTTCATCGGTTCACGAATCGATTTTCCAAACAGAGTCGTAATCGCAATCCCAATCGCACCGGTCTCAACCCGAATTCGATTGATCAGATCGCCAGTGCCTTTGACGCCAACTTCGGACATCTCCATATCCAGCACATTGTTGAAAACGCGGTTCTGCAAATCCAGGATCGTACGCTGACCGATTCGATCAACCAGGTACATGTTCACGGCCAGAAAAACACATCTTGCGAATGTCCCGATCAACATGAAGACAACAATGTACTTCAGCGTATCAAACGGATCATTGGGCGCGTATTTCTTGATTAACGGTTGAAAATATTCGGCAGTACTCAATTTTCGTTCGTACGTTCGAATCTCACCGGCAATCGCTTGTGCATTCCCATCGGCCTTGTTTTCGCGAATCAGTGCCAATTGATCGCGTCGAGTTTCGATTTCCAGCTTCGCGTCAGCAACATTTTCGTCTGCCCAATCATGCAATGATTTATTATGCAGAACGACTTCGATAAATGGATACACTGCTCCCAGATTAGCGCCCCAAAAAATCGCCACAAGGATCGAACTTACGATCGAACCAACCAGTGACCATTTGTATTTGAGCGCGATTCGCAGCGCACGTCTTAAATTCTGCATATTGCTTTCGGGTTTTTAAACACGCCTAAGAGGCCTTTTTGTATTGGTAATTGACTTCAGCCGCTCGGGCATCAAACCGTTGCATGGAAAATCGAATCGAGACCTGGCCGCGAATCATCATCGTTGACACTGGCTTGAATCCAGCCTTGCGCAATGCCGTCTGAGAAATCACGTTGGTGGTTCGAATGTTGGCATAGACTTCCAAATCTCTTCGTCGTGCCATTGCGTCTCGACACACTCGTTCAAGTAATCCAGTGCCGATTCCCATACCGCGAAGCGATGGAATGACTCCAAGATTCAGTTGCGCGGTTTCAAACCGATCGTCATATTCCAAGCGGAATTGGCCAACCGATTGGCCATTTTCATTTTCAATGATAAAAATCTCAGAATGGTCTGAATCGATTTGATTTGACAGCCAGTCGAAATGTTCGTCTCGTTCGATTCGTCTGGAATCAAAGCAAACGACTCGAAGTTCTGGATCGTTTCTCCAATCCAACAAACGATCGCCATCGGCCATCTCACATCGACGAAAATGAAACATCCCAGCCGCCATCGCTCGAGCAATCCGCTCAGCACCCAACTCATCGTACAACTTAAAACTCTCTTGGCACCGCTCTCGTCGCAATTCGACATTGTTAAAGAACCGGGCTATCTGTTTTTGAATCCCACGCGGCTCAGTCGATTTCTGCACCCATTCAATGGCGCCGCGTTTGTACAAACCATCCACCAGAGGATCGTCGTTTTCCTGGCCCGCCAGAAACAGCACTGGCAAATTCTGCAAGCTCAATTCGGCAACCCAATGACTATTGCTGGCGATGGCAACGTCGGCAAACATCAACAGCGACTCGAGACGATCCGCACTGGAATGCACTCGCACGCTATGACCGGCGTCCTGAATTTCGCCGGCAAGGTCTTGGGCATCCGACTGATTTTCAGTCGCCAACAAATCGACCGAAAAGCTCTTCTTGGCATTGTTTTGAATAAATTTGATGACTGCGGCTTTAATATCACAATCTGTATCGGAATCGTATATCCACGCAATGCGGCGCACCCGCGATTTCAATTCCAAGTCATCATTTTCTGGCTCACAAGCGATCGAGTACTTGGGCTCGTCAAAAACCTGGACCTCTCCGCCGACCGAAACAACAGAAGATCGCCAGTCGCTTCCATCGGACAGCCGCAAATTCCGCTTAGATTCGACCGCCTCCAAAGTATTTTCATGGCTTCCTGCCATCACAGTCCATGCCGGCGACAATTCATCAACATAGTCGGACAAATCGAAATCAGAATCGGCGACATTCGCAATGCTGTGTCCTGCACGTTGGGACGCAATTTTTTTCCTCAAAGAGACCGGCAACTGAGGCGTCACCCAATGCGTTTGAAAGCCGAATTGGCTCAGATGGTCTGCCAGCGCAATACAGCGTCGTACCAGTCGCGTACCGATACGAGGATTCGCATTTGCACACATTAAAACCGTTCGATTTTTTAACCAGAACATCCATGTTCTCCGCTGTTAACCGAACATAAAGCTATCGCACCGGACACCGACAGACAATACGATTTAAAACTGCCCGGAATCAAGTGATAGCAATGCCCATTTTTCAGGCCTTAAAGGCCGGAACTACCGTTTGAGCCAGAATTTGTTAGACTCCTGAATTCAATTGTCGCACCAACCATTATTCGCTGACCAACGACCGTGAACGCAAATAGCCCCGCACAACGTTCGTCTTGGCGTGATCTATACCCGTTTGACTCGAATTTCCTGACGCTCGGCAAAAACGGGC
>CAYONX010000024.1:11423-57883 GCA_964405425.1 uncultured Pirellulaceae bacterium
GCTCGGCAAAAACGGGCTCGGCAAAAA
This sequence comes from uncultured Pirellulaceae bacterium, assembly GCA_964405425.1. GTDB lineage: Bacteria > Planctomycetota > Planctomycetia > Pirellulales > Pirellulaceae > Mariniblastus. Next base: position 11,451 of record CAYONX010000024.1, read on the forward strand.
CGGGCATGCTAAAAACCGCTTGCACTATATTGATGCGGGGCAGGGCAGTCCGCTGCTGTTTGTGCATGGAAACCCGACGTGGTCTTTCTATTACCGCGACCTGATCAATCATTTTTCGGCCAACCATCGTGCCGTCGCCGTCGATAATCTGGGCTGTGGTTTGAGCGACAAACCGTCGGAATACAATTACAGCCTCAGCCAACATATCGACAATCTGGTCAATCTGATCGACGAACTTGATTTGAAGGACGCGACACTGGTGGCTCACGATTGGGGAGGAGCGATTGGGTTGGGGGCTTTGCTTAAACGTAAAGAGCGTTTCCAAAATATCGTATTGTTCAACACCGCCGCATTTCCACCGCCGTATATTCCTTTCCGAATTCGAGTATGCCGCTGGCCGATTTTTGGTCCGATTGCCGTGCGAGGATTTAACGGCTTTGCAAGAGCGGCGATTACGATGGCGACCGAGCAAAAAGGTGGCTTGCAATCGGAAGTCGCCGCCGGACTTCTGGCTCCCTACAACAATTGGTCCAATCGTGTCGCCATTCAAAATTTCGTCAACGATATTCCACTTACAGCCAACCACCCAACGTGGAAAACATTGCAGGATATCGAGACTGGCTTGCCCGCCTTACAGGATTCAATGCGAATCAAATTGATTTGGGGCATGAAAGATTGGTGCTTCCGTCCTGAATGTCTGGATCGATTCCGTTCGTATTGGCCGAAAGCGGATGTCTCGGAATTTGCAGACGCCGGGCATTACGTTGTCGAAGATAAAACGCAACCCATCATCAAATTGATGTCTGATTTTCTGAAAGCCTGATCGACATGCCCGCAACCAAACAAACCGCTCAATTGTCTATCGGCCGAATCGCTTCAATCGCCTGTTTATTGGAAATTTGCGCAAGCAAACCAGGCAATGTCCATCGCGGTGCCGATTTCGAAGACACAACATTCAACGATTTTGTTGTGTCTTCGCAATTATTTGGACAAGCGATCGACAGCCGAGCTACTGACGAGTTGGGGCTGCTGATTCACAACAGCGTCGAAGCAACTCGATCGCTGGTCAGCGTGAATACCAATCTGGGCATTATCATGCTGATCTCCCCACTGGCTATCCTGGCTAACGATGGCGATTTATCACCGACGGCACTTCGGAAATTACTCAAGAACGCGACGCCCGAAGATGCGTCTAACATTTACAAGGCCATCGCGCTAGCCCAGCCAGGTGGCTTGGGAGAAGTCGATGACATGGATGTTTCCGGCCAGGCGCCCGCTGACATCATGCAGGCGATGCATTACTCAAGCGATCAGGATCAGATTGCTCAACAATACACCAACAATTTTCAGCAAATTTTTGACGACGTCGTACCGCTGCTGGAAGCCGGGCAGCACCAATTCGATTCCATCAATGATGCCATTGTCTACGCACACATATCAATGTTGGCTCGCTATGGCGATTCGCTGATCAAACGAAAATGCGGAGAAGAAGAATCCAATCACGCTCGCATGCTGGCTTGCAAGGCACTCGAAGGCCTCGCCAACGGCGAACCCAAAGCCTACTTTGAAGGAGCTACCGAATTGGACTTCTGGTTACGAAGCGATGGCAACAAACGCAATCCGGGCACGACCGCCGATCTGATCACCGCCGGCATCTTCACCGCCATCATTAACGAAAACATTACCGCACCATTCAATTAATTAACTATGTCAAAATCGATTTTCCGAGTTGAGCTTGAAAAAGAGAACCTGACTTTCAGCGCTGCGCATTTCATCACATTTGGCGACAACATTTGTGAACGAATGCATGGGCACAATTATGGTGTTCGTTGTACTGTAGAAGGTGCATTGAACGAACATGGTTACGTCGTAGACTTCATTGCTCTGGGAAATCAGCTGCAAGCCATCACCAAAAACATGGACCATCGAGTTTTGTTACCCACAAAACATCCCTCTATTACGGTTTCCGCAGGAGACAACGAAGTCACTGCAACTTTCGAAGATCGTCGGTGGATTTTGCCCGCCGACGATTGTCTGCTACTTCCAATTGCCAATACGACTGCCGAATTGCTGGCCGATCATATTGCCAATGTTCTACTGGATTCGGTCCAATCCTGGGGCCACCCTGGCTTGTCCAAGTTGATCGTCGGAGTCGACGAAAACAATGCTCAATGGGGCGAAGTCGAAAAAACGCTGTAGGAATCATCACCGGCACTTTAGGTGATCAGCACGAAGCACGGCATTCACACTGCGTCGCCCTGCTGTTTGTGCGACTTGCGCCGATTAATCGGGCAGTTTCGGATTCGATTAACCAAAACATCTCCAACTTCGGGAAAGCTACATTTGCCCGCGATTTAGCGACATAAAGTTGCGTGGTTGCAAATATATTTTCTCGGAGAAGATTTATGATCGTTAAGGCGCCTGAAAGCCTATACACAAATTCGAACGTTGTTGCGGTCGAAAAAGAAACTGTCAAAGTACTGCATCTGATCAATGGCGAACATTTTGCCGGAGCAGAACGAGTTCAAGATCTGTTGGCAAACGCTTTGCCTCAATTTGGATACGACGCCAGTTTCGCTTGTTTGAAAACAGGAAAATTCAAAGACGTCCGTAAATCAACTACGGATCTTTTTGAATTAAACATGCGTAACTCATTCGATCTATTTGTTGTTAACGAAATCGTCCGAGTCGCAAAAAGCGCCGACTATAAATTGTTACACGCTCATACACCACGGTCATTAATGGTCAGTGTTCTGGCAGCGAAAAAGCTGGACATGCCTTTGGTCTATCACGTTCATTCACCGGTCGGTCGCGATTCAACTCGCAAATTCCGCAACCGCATCAACACCTGGGTCGAAACTAAATTCCTGGGTGTCGTCGACGCAATGATTTGTGTATCTGGTAGCTTAAAGAACTATATGAATTCCATCGGACACGACGCCGACAAATTGCACGTCGTTCGAAATGGCGTTCCCGTTTGCAATGAAGCGAATCCAAAACCAGTTCCACGTGATCAATGGACCATTGGAACCATGGCCCTGTATCGACCGCGAAAAGGAATAGAAACGCTGCTTGCTGCGATGGCGAATTTGATCCAACGCGGTTGCAACGTCCACTTGCGTGCAGTCGGCGGTTTCGAAACGCCTGAATACGAAGCCGAAGTAATGAAGCTGGTCAACGATTTGGGCGTCGGCGAACACATTACCTGGACCGGTTTCCAACGGGACATCCATGCACAATTTGATCAAATGGATGTGTTCGTGTTGCCAAGTTTATTTGGTGAAGGCTTGCCGATGGTAGTGCTCGAAGCAATGGCTCAAGCCGTTCCCGTGATCGCCAGCGATGTCGAAGGCATTCCAGAAGCCGTTCGCGACAAAGTGGATGGCCTGATTTGCGAACCCGGCTCGCCAGAAGATATGGCTGAGAAGATTTTCAGAGCAATTCAAAATCCAGGCGATTGGCAAGAATTCGGCCGCAATAGTATGATTCGCCAACGTAGCGAATTATCAGATATCAGCATGGCTCGTGGAGTTGCTGAAGTTTACGACAGCATCTTGGGCTAATAAATAATTAAACGATACGCATTGCATTGCAACCAACTAGCTTGCAAGCCCTACATTGGCTTGCATTAAGCTGCTTTGCGCTGCGATGAAGAAATCCGCGTATCGCTGATTCTCGGAAAATCGGTTCCGGCGATGCTCTGTGCCAAAATCACCAGATTTTCTGCGTACGTCTCGAAACTGTACTTTTCGTGAACGCGGGCCAGAGCTTTGTCGCGTATTCCATCGGCCAAGCCAGGATTATTGGCGACGGCACAAATCAAACTCGACGCCAACGAGTAATCACCATAAGGCACGATGAACCCGGCACCATCATCGATCGCATCGGCAGCGCCGCCTGAATTGTCAAATGCCATCACTGGCAACCTTGTGGCCATCGCTTCATGGATGACACATGGAAACGGGTCCACTCGCGACGGCAACAGGAACATATCTGAACCGACAAAATACGAATCCACATGTTCACGTTCACCAATGAAATGCACATTCGAAGCTGTTTGCCCCAATCGCAAATCGATTTGCACGTAATGAAAAGTGCTGTGTGGCCATCGCGGCCCGTCTCCGACCCAGACGAAATGGATCTTGCCGGGATGAGCGGTTTTCTGAGCGACACATTTTGCGATATTGGCGAAATGGTCAATACCTTTTCTCATGTCCAGGGTGCCGCACCCAAGAACGACAAAGGAATCCAGCGGTAAACCTAATTCCGTTCGAATTTGTTTTCTTGCTGCTTCGGTATCGATCGTTTCGGCAATTCGTGAATTCAAAAGCCCTTGTGGCAACACAAGGTCTTTGCCAAATGGGATCGGTAACTTTTTGTGCGTCGATTCGCGCACGCATTGAACTGGAAAGACTATTTTTTCTGATTGGTCGTAAACCATTTGATAGTCCCCAACGTTGTAACTGCATGGCAATTCATGCAACAACGTTATGACTGGCACACCCATCCCATTCAAAGTCGCCGAAACAAAACGCGATTCCATACTGTTAGAAATCGCTACACATGGAACAATCGTACGTTTCTTGCGAACGATGCCTCGAACTCGTTTTTGCAATTCGCTCGAACGCTGCCTTGGCAATTCAAGACAATGGACCTGAGAAAGCATACTGAATTCTTCTAGCAAATGACCGTCGTTATGAATGATGGTTTCGCAATCCACATCACAACTCGCATAGAAATGCCTGAGTATATTCAGAACGATCTTAGGGGCGCCCGTTCTGGTCGCTTCGTGCGAAACAAAAATTACTCTTGGTCGAGGCAGATCTTCGGTCTGAGTCCGGCCAAAAATACGTAACTTCGGCATGTAGCTGGCTTACCCGCTATAGGATGAAAGCGGGAAGTTAGCAGGAAGCACCCCCCCAATAAAGGCCATCCAGTATTAACATTCGCTAGCGGTAAATACACTTAAAATAGAACGGTATGCAGAGATACAGTGCTGCAGCTCTCTTCTTCGATTCGCGCACGATTGGAAGACCATCGACGCGTCTGAGCTCAACTACCGGATAGAACTTCCTAGGCCGATTTGGCAAACAAGAATTGGAAATGTTCAGATTGTTCGCGAGTTGCGGCCAAATCATCATCATGAACAATTTCGCCATTTTCCATCACGATCACTCGGTCGGCCAAACTTAATGAAGAAGCGCGGTGAGTCACAATGAACGTCGTTCGATCTTTGATGTAATGAGAAAGCGCTTCGTGAATCTTTCTTTCCGTCTTACCGTCCATTTGGCTCGTCGCTTCGTCAAGAATCAAAATCTCTGGGTCAGCCAGAATCGCTCGCGCGAGCGCAACGCGTTGACGCTGTCCCGCTGACAACAGACTGCCGTTGTCGCCGACCTCGGTTTCGATGCCATTTTCAAGATTCGGTAAAAATTCTGTGACATGGGCGACGCGTGCAGCGTCCAGGATTTCTGTATGCGTTGCGTTTCTTTTACCATACGCAATGTTCTCAGCGATGGTGCCTTTGAAAAGTACCGATTGTTGCGTCACCCAGGCAATTTGACGACGCAAACGCTTGGGGTTCATCGTACCAATGTCTACTCCGTCCAGCAGAATCTTACCCTGCTTTACTTCATAGAAGCGAGCCAGCAAATTCATTAACGTCGACTTTCCACAACCATTGCCGCCAACGATTGCAACCGCCTGGCCATAAGGCACCGTCAAATTCAGGTCATGCAACACCGGCTGGCCAGGTTTGTATTCAAACGTCAAATTGCGAAACTCAATGCTCCGTCGGTGAAGTGGAACAGCATTGGTATGCACGTCTTCTTCATCCACACTGGTTGAATAGTGCTTGGCAAGATTGCCACATGCCGTGTCGCCGCGTACGAGCAAGTTTACGATCTCGCTCATCTTTCTTGCTGGATCACTGGCACCGGCCAGAAAACCATAAAACAGAATCAACATACTTGGTTCTAACGGGCGGTCCAAAATCCTGAACCCAAACAACGTTGTCGCTTGATTCAAAACCAGATAAGAACCGGCCAAAATCGAAAGCGCAATCGCAATAATTCCCAAAACTTCGGTGATCGGACGCAAAAGTGAATCGTACATCGAAATTCGCATCGACATCTGATACATGACGCCGGCGTTCTCTTTGAATCTTTTTCTTTCGGTCGACTCACGATTGAATATACGAACGGTTTTTAACCAGTTAAGTGTCTCGATCAGCGTCTGGAAAACCTCGCGCATTCCGCCCAATTCTTTCTGCACTGATTTTTTCATGCGGCGAGTGAGGTTGTGAATGACAATCGCTCCCGCCGGGATAACGATCATCGATAGCAACAACAGCGGCAAAGAAATCATGGCCGCGCCAAACAAGCAAGCGACCATTTTGAATGGCTCGCGAAGCGATTTGCCGTAAAGGGCTCGCAAAGATGAACTGACCATGTTCATGTTGTTGGACAAATGCACCATCATTTGGGATGTGCCCAGATGCTCAATTCGCGACTGATCCAATTCAAGGATTTTACAGTAATAAATTCGCCGCATGTCCATCACCGTTGCATTGGCAACTCGTGAAACCAGGACCGTGCTGAGGACAAGAAATATTCCTTTCAATACAGCCGTGATCAAAAGGAACACCATGGCGGCAACCAAAGTTGTAAATGGTTTCGATGGCGCAATTTGGTCGACGTAAGGTTGCAGGAATTCGTACCTGGCGACCGCCCTTGTTTCTGCATCAACCTTATGTTTTGCAAGAGCCAGCTGCTTTTTCATCTGACGCTGCTGATCAGGATTTGCTGCGTCGAATTGCTTTTGCAGGTCATCAAGTTCTTCGACAAACTCGATCTTCTGGATCTTGGCGTCTTTTACTTCTTTGGCAATCCAAATTGAAGCCGTTTCGCCTTCAAGAACAATTTTGATCACCGGAAAAAGCGCCGAAATGCTAATGCAAAACAAGAACGCAATAATCAACGAAGACACAACTGATCCAAGGATGGACCACTTGTATTTAAGCGATAACCGGATTGCCTGGGTAAGATTCTTCATAGGTCTGGGAAAATCTCGATGATTCTTTTTGCGATGAGCCTCCCCTCCGGATCGTTTCACCGCGGCAGGGATATTCCTAGCATCGAGTTTTTTCGTCAAGCACAATCACAAATCGCAGGCAGTTTACCCGAAATGGGAAGTCTGGGCGGTTATATGATTCGTTCCGCTAGCGAATATTGCTGGCACAATTCGACGGTTGATCGACACAAATTAACCGATCCGCAAATCAGATTCGATGCGGCCGATAGCATCTTTAGCAGGATATTTTGCGTGAGGCAGATCGATCGCCGCATTGGATTGAACCCATGATGCGACTTTCTTTTGGGCGGCAATGACAGTGCTGTGACTACGGCCACCGTAATATTCACCGATTTCCGAACACGCACTACGGGTATGTTGGCGTGACAAATACATTGCCAACATTCTGGCCGCACTGATTCTCTTTTGGCGGCTGCCCGACTTCAATTCCGCAGGCTTTACGCCACAAAAGCTGCAAACGCACTTTTCAATACTGCTCAATGACGTCATCGCAGCACTAATCGAAAACAGGTCCATCAAACATTCGCGAGCACTTGCCACCGTGATTTCCTGTTCTGTGGCGATTGACAATGCGTGAATCCGGTTAATTGCACCGGTCAGCCGACGCACGTCACGAGCCAGATTTTCACCAACCAATTTGACAACATCATCGTGAATTTGGATGTCACGTTGGCGACAAATCTCACGAACGATTTTCTTACGACCTTCTGCATCCGGGTAATTCAAGGGACACACCAGCCCCGACATCATTCTAGCGGTAATCTCTTCTCCCAATCGGCCAAGATCAATTGGCGGTCGATCGGACGCAAGAATAACCTGCTTACCATTACGAATCAAACAATCGACGGTATGTTGAAATTCACCCAGCGTTGCGTTCTTACCAGCAAAAAATTGAACGTCATCAATCGCCAACAAATCCAGGTCGCGATACTTGCGGCGAAACACTGGAAGCCCCGTCCCGCGCAGCGATTGAACAAAATTGGATGTAAATTGTTCTGCTGACAGATAAACACAGCGCTTCAAATTATGTTTGCGTCGGGCATCGACGACAACGCTTTCTAACAAATGTGTTTTCCCGCAACCGGCCGGCCCGTACAAAACCAGCGGCGTCATTTGTCCAGGATGCTGAAACATCTGATCGATACCAGCTTGCACAAGCCGATTGGATTCGCCAAACCAAAATGATTCCGTTCCAGGTTTTCGCGGTGCCCGAACTGATTCGCGTACCGATGGATTCTCTGGCTGTTCTTGTTCAGGCTTGATGGATGGCAACTGAATTTCAGTTTGCAAACTGACTGTCGGCGAAGAATCATTGGCATCTGCAATGCCTTGCAATTCGAATGCGACTTCGGCATCCAATCCCATCACGCTTCGAACGGCCTGACGGATTTCTGTGCCAAATTTTTGAGAGATACGATTGAGCTTAAATTCGCTGTCAGCAACGACTCGAATGCCAGTCGTATTGCTCTGTACAACGTCTCCGCCATCAAACCACATTTCCAAGACTTCGGGCGACAACCTTTGTCTCAATACTGAGACAATTTGATCCCTCTGAAGATTGTCTTGTAGTTGCGACTGTTGTCCTGAAACTACGAAATCCTGTTTCGAAATTGGCACTTCCTGGCGTCTCTCCCTACTGAAGCTGAAACAGGGTAAAACGTCCCAATACCCAACCACGTCACAGATTCAGTTCCTGAAAACCGTATATTTCAAATGAACAAACTGGTGCTGCTCATTTAAACTTCTTAATGCAGAAACGAGATTCTAAGAACGCTAGCACTGGTGTCAAACCGAAGAATTCAAAAAACAGAAAAGAATCTTTTTGTAGTTCAATCAGCGCGATTCAAGCGTTGTTTTTTAAAAGATAATCACAATCATTGAATCACTCAATTCTTGAAAGACCACATTGTCTACGTGGATAAGTTGTCAAACAAAAATTCGAATCAAATCGGTGTTAATTTGGATAAGCCACAATCGTTAATGATTGGGTTTAGTTATCGCTGTGAATTACTGAAAATCATTGACGCAACTTCGGCACTCAATTCATAGGGACCGTTTGGATTGTTCAGCTCAAGTAAGATTGCGACCTTTTGAGTCGGATTATCCCTACTAATGACGTTTGGGTGTTGCATGTACAACGCACCCGAAGCTTTCCGCCAACTTTTGGCCACATACAAACCCGCAGCCGATGTCGGCTGATTTTTCAAGCCAAAGTTTGATGTCGTGTATTGCACCAGTTGGCTCGGGTCGCCAGTCCAACCGCGAAACGTAATCTTTTGGGCGGTTTGCCGATCATCAAAGTAGTATGTTAACGAACCGAACAAATCCGACGTGTTGACGCCAGTTACCAACGGCACTCGCAGACCTTGCAATCCATTTGGACCAGCAGTCGTAGAGATTCGTGACCAACGATTGCGCACCCATGCCGCATTGATATCAAATCGAAGAATCTCTCCAAGATTTGTAACCGGCATGAATTCAAGTGGAACCGCATTGAAGTCTGGACCGCTGGCGGTTCCAGGAAGAATAACATCGTTAGGCAACGGTGCCGGGGGAGGGGAGTTAATATAGTTCGTTCGCGCAGGATTACCGGGAGCACCATATCCGGGAGCCGAAACCTGAACGGTCGATACCGGTTGTGACAATCCTGTTGGCGACAGATCGAAACTGGAAGGCGAGCGTGCAGGTATACCGCTCAAATTGTTGTTTGCAAATCCAGCATCGCGAATTGACAGAATGTTCGACCAATCGGAATTGAAATAAAACGCTGGGCCAACCAAAACGGCGACCAGCAACAAGAGAAATAGTGAGTGCTTTCTGAACATTCATCGACCCAAAAGACAAATTTCCACTGGATCGATATCGGAACCGCTAGCTGTGAAAGTGAGCCAATTAGAGCGCTCGGCAAAATTTGCATCGGAACGATGGCCCGTAAACACGGTCAAAAGCAAACTGACTCATTTAGGTTTACTGTCGCCTGTACACTTTCGGTAAAGTTTTCGGGTCGGAACGAATCAGATACGCGATTTGAATTCATGCCAGCGCTACATTTCCAACTTACCGATTCTTGCATCCTGGCTTCGAAACCAAAACCAGCCCCATCATTCCACGCAGAAGCGCTTTTCCAACCAATTGGCATCGACTCCCATAACGGCGGCCACAAATTCCTGATCGCTTTCATAATCCTCGCGTTTGACATCGCATTGATAGCCAATTTCAAGGAGCTTACTTTCAGCTGCCTCGAGCGGCATTTTCCGCTGAATTTGCTTTAGAAAGTGCAGGAAGTCTCCATCTTGCAACGCTTCCGCCATCGAATTCCATTTGCGAACCATATGGCCGTGGTTGTTTTGCAAGATGAGCTGCCGACAAAATTCAGCCACCGGAGGCATCCGATTCAATTCGGCGCATGATGCCGCCATAACCAACGCACGATCGCGATCGGGCAACAGCAAGCGATCTTTGAACGCTTGGGCCAATCGCAAAAACACGATAAGTTCATCAAGAAGAGAAGAATTCATACTTCAATCATTTGGAATGGTGTCCGAGAATCAAGTGTTGTTAATCATTCACGAATTTGAATTGACGCTATTGGCTGCACCCTCCTGCAGTACCGGGCAGCGGCTGCGTGACTGGATTCCAGATTTTGGCAGGAAGTTTACAGGCTAGATTCATGACCGCGACCCAAATCAAACTGGATAGATATGCAAGATAGCGACTATTCACAGTCCTGGGCTTTTTCGGCTCATGCTTCAGCGTACATCAACGAGACATTTTCGCAATTACAATCTGGAAAGGAATCTCTGGGGATTCTAAATAAACTTCGAAAAGACCTTTCCGTCGAACAAGCAAGAACCGTCGTAGAAATTGCCGAACTGCGAATTAGAGCCCGCCAAAAGTTTCGTGAATTTGAAAGGATGTTTTTTACGCGGGCGGCGTTAGAAATGGCATCCAGCGAAATCATCGCCAATTTCAAAGCTGAAAGATTCCGGCAATTCGCAACCATTGCTGACATTTGTTGTGGCATTGGTGGCGATTTGATTTCGTTGGCGCGCGTAACAGAAACATGCACGGGAATTGATTCTGATTCGTATGTTGTTGAATGTGCCAACAAAAATCTTGCGGCCTATGGCCTGGCACCTTGTGCTCAGACAGGAAGCTTCCATCCTGACCTGGCCGGTTCCTATTCGGCAATGCACATCGATCCGGAAAGACGTGCCGGTGGACGTTCGACCGTCGGCCATTCATTTTCGCCGCCGTTGGATGAGATGTTAGCTTTAACTTCCGCTCATTCTGTTGGAATTAAAGTCGCTCCCGCTACCAGAATCGACGCCGCACAATCCAAAGAGCTGGAATTGTGTTGGATTGGGCATCAACGAGAATGCAAACAGCAAATGATCTGGTCAGGCGAATTGTCGCAGCACCGTGGCCAAAAAGTTGCCATTTCTTTAGACACCCAATCACAATCTTTCTTTTCGTGCGACTTTGCCGAAGCCGAAAAATCTCTTCCGAAACTGGCAGCACAAGTAAAGCGTTATTGTTTCGAACCACACAACGCAGTTTTGGCTGCACGTTTAGAAGACGCACTTGGCAATCAATTCAATCTGGAAAAATTTTCGACGGAGATCGCATATTTCACCAGCGACCAATGTGTTGATCATGGATTGCTAAACGGTTTCGAAACGCTTGAAGTTGTGCCCGCAAGTGTTAAGAAAGTCAGCGAGGCACTGGCCCGCCACAAGTTTTCTGATCTTGAAATTAAAAAAAGAGGACTGCCCGAATCATTCGCCCGCCAATTCAAATTCAAATCGAAATCCTCAGGCCAATCACGAGGAACTTTAATACTTTCAATTTTAGGCGGCAAGCGAATTGCGATTGTCGCCAAACGATTGGCAAGCACGTAATAACATCCGGCTCAAATCCATTTAGCCAACGGCGTACATCGGCTTTCGCTGCTGAAAAGTCCATTATCGATCTGTTCAAGGACGTTTAACCGGGCGCAGTTCCCAACTTTAATCCACGTCAAATCTTCGGCGCGACCAAGTGGTTTTGAATTGGTCGACATCTTCAAAAGTTGCATATCAGAAAGGCCTGGCCATTTCTGCTTGATCATCTTCAATTCTTCGAAAAGGCTCAGGTCGGGGTTAGAAGCTCTTGAATCGGTTCCGATGGCGAGATTCACATCAGCTGAAATTAATTTCTCAAGCGGATATTCCGAATGCCGAAAATAATCGTGAGTGCGAGGACAAAAAACAACCCACATCGTTTCGTTGCCAGCGACGAACGAAATCTCCTGGTCGTTTAAATAGTTCCCGTGGACAACCAAAGACAAAGGGACAGTAGCCAGCAACTCTAAATAGTCCATGATTCGCGTACCGGTGGTGTACGTGTCTGGAAACCAGGCGGAAAGACTTTTCATGAATTCGACAAACGGTCCATCTTTGCTTTTGAGCAACTGCAATTCTGCTTGCGTTTCCGCCAAATGTATGGCGATTGGGCAGCGAAATTTGATTGAATGTTGAACCAGTTGCTTGAACAACTGTGGATGAACACTGTAAGGAGCGTGCGGGCTGATGGCTTTGATCGCCGATCGCTCTTCAGACTTGCTTTCGTCTAGCCAGTCTTCGCATTCCTTGCCAACGGAATCGACCAGCTCTGGATTGCGGGTGAGTCGCTCAAAAAACAAAGTGACGTCAATATTTTCTTGAACGTATTGATCGGGCACCAATGTTGAGGTTCCGATTTCGCCAAGTGCGGCAGTTCCAAAGCCTGCCGATTGCGACAAGCCATCACAAATAGCCAATCGTTTCGATTGCTCACTTTGCGATTCCGAAAATCGTTGACTGATTACCAGCTGCAACCAATCGACAAAGGGCATCCCAGGCTGGCCAAGGGGATTATCCAAATCGCTGAATTCAAGGTGAGTGTGTGCGTTTACAAAACCAGGCGCCAAGGTCACATCGCCAAGATCCACCGTTTGTGCCGACGGAACATTGGACTTGGCAACCGAAACAATCACTCCGTGTTGAATTTGGATAACGGCATTGTCGATTTCGACACCCGGTTCCAAAACCGCTCGCTTCGCTTGAATTGAAATATTTTCCAGCAATGTATTCAATCCGAAGTTTGAAGTACCTGTTCCACGATCGAATCGGGAATCCTGATCGAGATCGATCGCACATTCCCCAGGAACGGCTTGGCAGCCTGATTCTTAAACCCGACTTTTTTAGCCACAAACGTGCATGTCAAATCGGCTTTGAACGTCGGAACGCCGGGCACCCCCGTCTGACAATCCAAGCCCGAAGGAACATCAATCGCCATTTTATTACATTGAATCTGATTGGCCGCCTCAATCAATTTATCCATAGGCGAACGTGGGTTTCCGCTTGCGCCAGTCCCCAACAAACAATCAACGATCCAATCGACGCCTTGATCGCCAACAAAAGAAAGCAATGGTTGCAGTTCTTTCGATGTAGCCGAATCGTCGATCAGGTGAATATCCAGATCCAGATTATTGGCGATGCTGAAATTCGTTTTTGCGTCACCACTCAATTTTTGAATGTCGCCGCAAACCAGAATTTTGACCGCAATCCCTTCAACCGCCAATCGACGTGCGATTACAAATCCGTCGCCGCCGTTGTTGCCCGTGCCGCAACAAACCACAATCGCCTTGGGTGAATGATCCATTAATCGACTAACGCAGCTTTTCCCGGCATTCTCCATCAGTTGAATGCCTGAAATACCACTTTCAATTGCCAATTGGTCGACAAGTCGACTTTGAGCACGCGTCAGGTAAACTTTACTTCGTTCCATCGGTACGGCAAAATAACGTTGATACGATCCTTGAAATAATTGAATGTAACATGCCGATTTACGAGTACCAATGTGCGGATTGCGATTCGATGTTTGAATTGCTTGTACGCGCCAGCGAAATTCCTGTATGCCCGCATTGCGATGGCCAGCGTTTGGCGAAACAACTGAGTGTCGCTTCGGCCCCGAAATCTTCGTCTTCTTCGATGCCGATGGCACCGCGTTCCAATCTGGGAGCCGGATGAGGCGCCACCGGTTGCGGCAACGGTCGTTGTGCAGAATAAAAATTTATTTAAATAAAATGAGCCGCAGGTTTTTACACCTGCGGCTTCAGAGCCAATCGCTCTCAAAACATTGTTCGATGTTCGGCTGTACGCTTGCTTTTTGGCAGCCGACTTCAGTTGGTTAGTTCGCTAGAAAACCGATCCCCGTAAATATGCCTGTCTGGCGAATTGCACCAGAGAGACTGATTGGGAATGGATCCTTTAGCCACGGTGCACAATTGCCGGGTCGATAGAACCCAAGGGCGTATTGGCATTCGTTTGGCGGGTTAATCGCCGTGTGGTAAGGCAAGAAGAATAAGCTTCCAAAGAAATGCAAGGCAGATTCCGCCGGTTGCAAGAACGGTCCGTGCGAGTGCCCGTATCGTTCAAGTTGGCGATTCTCGAAAAACAGTGGCTTGTGACACAGCGAAGAAGCGTACCATGTGGCGGATTGTGGGACCCAGTTTCGATCCAATCGTCTGCCAGCTCCCAGTCCACATTCGATCGGAAGTCGCCAATAGTCAGAAATCGCTAACCAGTCTGAATCACCCAAGCGAGCGTAAGGCAATCGCACCTGGCCACCAGCCGATGAATTGATGATTACGTAGCCTCGTCTCAGATCAGCAATTGTGCCCTGAGCAAGCTCATTACCGTATTGATCTCGCCAAACTCGAAAGACATTAGCCCCAAACAATTCCACTTTGCCTGGAGGACTGATATCAAGGGCGATATTTGTTATTGGTTCGTTCAACAATTGAGTTCGAAATTCCTCGCATGTCTTTGTGATCGGATTCTGGCTGTCGTCTTCAAAATCGGCATCGTCGCTACCTTCCAAATCGGAATCCAACAAATCTTCGTCTTCTTCGTCAAGCTGTGCCGCCGAGTTGTTGCCGTTGTATGAGCGAAGAGTATTTACAGAACCCGACGATGTTGGGCGAGCAAAACTTTCGTAACTTTCAATCGTGGACTCAGGACTTACATCCAAAGGTCCGAAATCGGATCCGGATTCTTCGACAGGATCCA
The DNA here is from genome assembly GCA_964405425.1 of uncultured Pirellulaceae bacterium. Taxonomy (GTDB): domain Bacteria; phylum Planctomycetota; class Planctomycetia; order Pirellulales; family Pirellulaceae; genus Mariniblastus. Next base: position 26,636 of record CAYONX010000024.1, read on the forward strand.
GTGAAAGCTCATCTTCCGAACGTGTCGACAACACTGAAACTGGTTCTGAATATCCGTCCAATTGTTGCGATTGTGCTTTCGGTTCGGCTCGCCTGCTTTGGCGAAATTCAATGGCAGCGTCACGAGGGCTGGCTGCCCGCGGAGATTTTCTGGCTACCGGCGGATTGAATTGTCGTGGACGTTGTGGGCTAAATGGGTCCGTTAGTGGAGGCGTGAATTGTCGTGGACGTTGCGAGCTTAATTGCCCCGTTGGTGGTGGCGTGAATTGACCCTGGGCCCGCGACACAAACGAATTGCTTTGCCGATCGCTTTGTTGCAATGCAACCTGACGAACGGGGCCTCGATTTGGGGCACGCTGGATATTTTGAGGCTGGGCAACAGCGTTCTGTCTTGGCAATTGAGCCTGTCGCCGGTCAACGGCTCGTCTGGCAACCGGTTTTTCCGGCAGACGGTTGTTGGCAGCCCTCGGGTAACTGGTTCTTTGCAACACCGATTGTGTTGTAATGCTACCTCGCGGTGGATGCATGGAATTGCGTCCAGCGGGCTGCACTTGCGGAGGATGCACACGGGAGCGTTGTGGTTGAGGCGACGCCTGAGCCAGTTGAATATTATTATTGGTCAGTTGATGCGTGTTTGGGGCAACTTGCCTTGGCGGAGTTGTAAATCGGTAACTTGGCACCGGAGCAGTGGCTGGTGCCGGTCGTCGTTGAGGAACTGCAACTTGTTGAGGAACTACACTTTGTTGATGAAATTCAGGAACTGCTCTTTGTTGGTGTACTCGAGAATCCGAAACCATCATTTGGGAAATCCGGTCCTGTATTCCATTGCGCCGCGAAGGAGCATTAACAAACGACGTTTCAGTCGTAGTACCTTGGAACGAAGTGTTCTGCCTTGTACGTGTACGGGTTGAATGTCCGTTGCTTTGATTCGGAGTGGTCAAATCACTGATTACAGCTCGCAATCCAGACCGGTTGTTGCTGCGTATTGTCTGAGTCGAATTGAATTTACCATTTAACGACTCTGGCAAACCAGGGTCGAATCTTGTGACTCTTGGGGGGATATGAACCGGAGGAGAAAATCCATCGGTCCGAAAATCCGGAACTGGCTCTTGAGCACTAAGCCCGCTGCAGATTCCCAACGCAACCATACCAACTGCGACAGAATAAAATCTTGAAAGTCGCCGGTAGACTTGGCTAGAGACTTCCGTCTGGCGTCTCCGTGCTGTAGTTTGGCGCTTCCTGCGTAATGGCGATATCATGTGGATGACTCTCTCTAACACTGGCCGCAGATACCTGGATAAACTGCGCGTCCTTTCGCAATTCTTCAATGTTCTTAGTGCCCGCGTATCCCATTCCAGCTCGCAATCCGCCAACCAATTGATAGACGAAATCGCTGAGCGATCCTTTAAATGGAACACGTCCTTCAACCCCTTCAGGCACCAGCTTTCCTGGCGCCGCACTGGATTGTCGGTAACGTTCACTTGAACCTTTATTCATGGCTCCAATTGAGCCCATACCACGGTATACCTTGAAGGTACGCCCGTGGTACAGAATCGTCTGGCCCGGGCTTTCTGCCAAACCGGCAAACAGCCCACCGATCATTACGGCGTGAGCTCCGGCTCCAATCGCTTTTGTGATATCTCCCGAGTAACGAATACCGCCATCGGCAATAATCGACACTCCACAATCACTGGCGACCTTTGCCGCTTCGTAAATCGCGGTGATTTGCGGCACACCAATGCCACTGACCACGCGAGTCGTACAAATCGATCCCGGTCCGATACCGACTTTCACCGTATCAGCACCTGCATCAATTAATGCTTTACATCCTTCCGCGGTAGCAATATTTCCAGCTACAACATCGATGTCCCACTTTGCTTTTAAAGCCTTAATGGTTTCAACGACGTTTCGCGAATGGCCGTGAGCACTATCCACGATCAAAACGTCTACATCCTTGGCAATCAGGCTTTCTGCCCGTTCCAAGTCATGCACACCAATCGCAGCACCAACCCGAAGACGCCCCAGCGCATCTTTGCACGCGTTGGGGAATTTCTTCATCATGTCAATGTCTTTGATCGTGATGAGGCCCTTCAGTTTGTTATCTTCGTCAACCAGTAAAAGTTTCTCCACCTTTTTAGCCGTTAAAATTTTCTCAGCTTGCTCAAGCGTTACATTTCCCTTGGCCGTTACAAGCGGATCAGCCGTCATCACTTCACAAACACGCGTTTCAAGGCTTTCTAAAAACTTTAGATCGCGCCGAGTCAAAATGCCTGCTAGCGTACCGTCCGAATGCACAATTGGGACGCCTGAGACATTGTGTTGCTGCATCAGATCCTTTGCTGCGCCAACTGTCGAATCGGGTGGCAGAGTAATCGGATCCATGATAATCCCGTTGGCGCTGCGTTTAACTTTGTAAACCTGTTCGGTCTGCTGATCGATTGACATGTTTTTATGGATCACACCCAGGCCACCGACTTTGGCCAGCGCGATCGCCAATTCGTGTTCAGTGACCGTATCCATGGGTGAACTTAGAAACGGCAAGTTCAATTGAATTCGCGACGTCAAGCGCGTGGAAACATCAACTTGCGAAGGCACCACCTCGCTATAGGCGGGTTCGATCAAAACGTCGTCAAAAGTGATTGCCGTATGGCGAATCTTGTTGTCCATAACCTAAGCCATTTCCCCTAAGAGTTAATCGAGACATTATGCAATCGCTCCGCCCCAATGGCAATTGGTCAGGCGGTCATTTGAGCTGGCCAATCAAGATCCGCAATCGCTTCAGGTAAATACTGTCGTCGCACAATCGTCCTGCAAAAACGGCAAATCCAACACTCGTTTGTTGTCGAATTTCCCCTTTCATGCTAATCCCCAAATTCAGTCCATCACACCAGCCAATTCAAACTAGGTTTTTAAAGGACGTTTCTTATCTTCTCATTTCAACCTACTCTTCAATTCCTTGTCTACCATGCTGCGCGAATGGTTATTGTCGTGGGCACCCATGTTGTCCTCTGAAAATCGTCGTAGATCTCGACGCTATGCGCGGGTGACGTATATCGAAATCCAACCACTCGACGAAGATCTTTCTATTTGCGGCCCTCCAGCTTGGGGCATGACTCAGGATTTCAGTAAGCACGGAATAGGATTTACGACACCATTCTGGCTGGATTGCATCTACCTGAGATTCACCGTTCGCGAAGACCATTTTTCCGGGTATGGCATCGTTCGTCATAATCGAATACTCGATGCTGTTGATTCAGGCCTGAACCAATATTTCGTTGGCATTGAGCTGTTTGACGAGAAAACCCTGCTCACCTACTCAATCGGGGATCGCCGAATGGGCGCTTATAACGATTGCACTCAAGTTTCAAATTGATTGGGTGACTGCCGTAGATTGAAGCGTCATTTTCGCGACCTGCTTCAAGAAAATAAGCTACCTTTAATTTGGTGAGCAAGTGATCCCACGTCATGCTGTAAAACCAAGCCCAGGCCAAACACCATGTTGAACCATCAAGCTGAAACTCGCCCTGAGATTGAAAGCCTAATCGACGAGATAATTCGCGAAAACGCACGCTACAAACGCGAACTCAGAAGCTTCCACCGTGAGCCGCTAGTTTGTCCGGTGATCATCTCTTTTGACGATGAAGAATCGGAGGAGCAACATTGTGTTTCTCGCAATATTTCTCCAGCAGGCATTTCTTTAATCAGTTCTTTTGAATTCAAACAGGGTGTCGTTGCGCCTTTGGAAATTTACCGGCTTACAAAACTCAAAAGCACACCAAGAATTGTCGCCGAATGCCGCTGGAGCAAGCCGTTTGGTGAAGAATACTGGATGTCTGGCTGGCAATTCTTACGTCTGCAGAAAAACGCTTAAAGGGTTGGTCAGTTCGTCAGTCAGCTCGTTCGTTGGTTGGCTGGCTGGCTGGCACGAATGACAAACGCTGCACTAACTAAGCCACTCAGCATGTAGGAATACGATGCGCGTCTGAATGTAAATTCTGTGCGCACAAACCAGAACCCTCCTTTCAAGTCGCGACCAACGGCCCACTCTTTCACCCGATTGATAAACACAACGGTACACTTAAAATCATTGCCACGCACAGGCCCTAACCGATACGCCTTAACGCTGGCAAACTAGTGGAACCAACCTTTCAATCCGTTTCTCAATTAACCGACGCGGTCAAGTTCACATTGAACGAAGAATTTGCGGACGTTTGGGTTACCGGTGAAATATCCGGATTGTCGAAACCTCAATCCGGCCACATCTATCTGACCCTGAAAGACTCCGACGCCCAAATTTCAACCGTAATTTGGCGCAGCACCGTTGCCCGCCTGGCCGTGGTACCGGAAGACGGAATGCAAGTACTTTGTCGTGGTTATGTCGACGTGTATCCGCAACGTGGCACCTTTCAATTGATTGCCCGCAGCATGCAACCGATTGGGGAAGGCCAGCTGCAAGCTGCGTTTCGCAAGCTCCATAATCGATTGAAATCGGAAGGCCTCTTTGACGCGGCCTTAAAAAAACAAATCCCCAGCTTCCCGCGTCGAATCGCCGTCATCACAAGCCCCACCGGAGCGGCTATTCATGACTTTCTGCAGGTCGCAACTCGGCGATGGCCGCATTTTGACATTCTTATCGTTCCGACCCAGGTCCAAGGCCCCGAGGCCGCAGGCCAAATTGCCAAGGCCATTAAAATGTGTGGCCAGAAAAAATTTCCTTTCCGCCCGGAAGTCATCGTATTGACTCGAGGCGGTGGCAGCATCGAAGATCTTTGGTCGTTCAACGAGGAAGTGGTCGTTCGCGCGATTCACGCATGCAGCATTCCAATCATTAGCGCCGTTGGTCACGAGATCGACGTCACACTTAGCGACCTGGCCGCTGACGCACGCGCGTTGACGCCTAGTGAAGCCGGAGAAATTATGGCACCGGAAAAAGAGGAAGTGGTTGGATTCTTGAATTCCAGTGCATTGCGTTTGAGAAATGCAGCTCAAAACTTTGTTCATCATCGCAAATGTCAGTTACAATCAACAGCCAACCGAACGGCTCTAAGACAACCTCTTAGCCTGCTCCGCAATTTAGCCCTGCAAATCGATACGCTGGACACGAAATTAGTCCAACAATCCCAGCGGCGTTTCGAAGTAACACGACAAATGCTCGATCGCTGTTTTGACCGACTGTCAATGACGTTAAAAAACTCAGTGCCACAGGCTCGCGGGCGACTACAGCAACTGCTCGCCAATCCAGTTATCAAGTCTCCATTGAACCAAATTGAAAATCGAAGACTCAAGCTGCATACGATCCGCGAGAAACTGGACCATGCGATGGGGCGAAAAATCCAATCGACCCAACATTCGCTGGGGCATGTCCAGGAAATGCTCAACGCGTTCAATCCAAAGAATATTCTCAGCCGGGGCTATAGTCTTACTGTCGATTCCGCCGGTAAACCGGTTGTCGATTGCGAAAGCGTCGACTCCGGTGATAAAATCGTGACCTGGCTCCGACAAGGCAAAATCAACAGTACCGTCGATTCAACTTCACCCGATTCCAGCTTCGAGCAAAATGGCCAAGAAAAAGACTGAAACTGAATTCTCTTTCGAGCAATCCTTCGAAGAGCTACAACAAATTGTCACTGGACTGGAAGACGGAAACTTGAGCTTGAGCCAGTCCCTTGAGAATTACGAAACCGGCATCAAAAGGTTGAAAGAATGCTATGCCGCACTGAATAAAGCCGAACAGAAGATACGCGAGCTGGCGGAAATCGACGACGACGGCAATTTGGTCACCAAACAGTTTGAAACGGCTCCAGGGGCCAACAAGAAAAAATCTGTTTCCAATAAATCTAAAAAAGGTGCCAAGAATAGCCCGGTCGACGACGAACTATTTTGACCAGACGACGGTACGATCGCTGTTTTCCAAAATTGGAATCTGCGACAGTTCGAGTTCTTTGCTGAATTGAGCAATGCCGTCTGGATAGAAAACCGGATGTTTAGCCTCGAAATCGCCGCCTTTATTGAAACTATCTCCACGTTATGACCGGTCAATGGTTCTATCGATCAGAATCCGCTGATCTTCGAACTGCGACATCCTGTCTCGAGAACTTCATATCGGTTAATGCACGAATTTCGGTTGCAGTTTAGAATAGTGACTCTCCATGATTGCCACCACGACTATTAGCACGAGCGATTTCTCGATTACGAGTCACTTAATGATGAGCACATCTGAAGTTGACATTTTTGGACCCGAACTTGAAGCGGCCCGGAAACAAGTTGACCAGAAATTAGACGCATACACGCAATTTGACGAAGGCTGCCCAGAGCGATTGGCGTCTGCGATTCGATATTCGTTGTTGTCGCCGGGCAAACGTCTCAGACCGATGCTCGTGTTGGCGGCTTGTCGAGTTGCTGGCGGCGATCCAGCCAAAGCGATGCCCGCCGCTTGTGCCGTCGAGATGATACACACCTATTCATTGATCCATGACGATTTGCCCGCAATGGACGATGACGATCTACGGCGAGGTCAGCCCAGTTGCCATGTGGCCTTTGATGAAGCCACCGCCATTCTGGCCGGCGACGCCTTAATTCCGCTGGCGTTTCAAATCATGTTGCAGGATCTACCGGGCGATCAAGCCGCCACGTGCTGTTGGGAACTTTCCAAAGCAGCCGGCGCATGTCACCTTGTCGGCGGCCAATCGGACGACCTGGAACTGCAAAATGAAGATATCAGCATCGCCCAGCTGGAAGCCATTCACGCTCGAAAAACCGGGGCATTGTTTACCACCTCGCTGCGATTGGGCTGTATTTGTGCCGGTGGAACGGCCGATCAGCTACAGAATTTGACTCAATATGGCGAAAGTTTGGGTCTGGCCTTCCAAATTGCTGATGATCTATTGGATTTATACGGTGACGAAGCCAAAATAGGAAAGCGGCTCGGCAAGGATAGCGAGCACGGCAAACGAACATATCCAGAACTTATGGGATCGGAAGCGAGTAGAACGCTCGCCCGGGATTTGACGAATCGGGCGATCAATTCCTTGGACTCTTTTGGACCCGTTGCAGATGATTTGCGTCGATTTGCAAAATTCGTAATCGATAGGAACTGTTAAATGTCTAAAATCCTTCCCTCCATTGAATCGCCTCTTCAATTACACGCGATGTCTAATGGTGATCTTGAACAGGTTGCCGACGAAATCCGTGAAACACTTTGCAATCTGCTCAGTCTGCGCGCAGCCCATTTTGCATCCAATCTTGGCGTCGTCGAATTAACGCTGGCTCTTCACAGCACTTTCGATTTTCTGAACGACCGTTTGATTTGGGATACCGGTCATCAAATTTACCCACAGAAATTAATCACCGGCCGATACGACGAATTCAACAGCATTCGAACACGTGGCGGCTTGATGGGTTACCCCAACCCAAACGAAAGCGATTACGATTTGTTCATGACCGGCCACGCGGGTTGCAGCGTTTCGACGGTTGTCGGCCTGAGAAGTGGCGACGACATCATGGGCAAAAAAGACAATCACAGTATCGCCGTTATTGGCGATGGCGCATTCCCATCGGGCATCGTATTTGAGGCTCTTAACAACGCCAGTGAACTGAAGAGCAAGATGCTGGTCATTTTGAACGACAACAAAATGTCCATCTGCCCGCGAGTTGGCGGCATCGCAAGCTACCTGGAACGATTGCGCAGCAACCCGATTTACACTGGCATGAAATCGGAAGTCGTCAACATGCTGAACAAGGTTCCGATGTTTGGCGATCCCGCAGAAAAGCTCCTGTTCCAGATCAAGGAAGGGGTTAAGGCCGGTTTGCATGGCGGCATGATGTTTGAAGATTTTGGCTTCAAGTACTTTGGCCCGATCGATGGCCACAACATCGCATTGATGAAAAAGTATTTGAAAATGGTTAAGGACATCGACGGGCCGGTTCTATTGCACGTTTTAACCAACAAAGGCCACGGCTTCCGACCGGCGGCAGAAGACCCAGTGTACTTTCACACTCCGCCGGCATTTGACCTGGATCTCGATGGCGAAACGACGGTCCCAAAGTCAAAAGGCGGAACAAAGGCGTATACGAACCACGCTCGTGACGCGATCTTTGATCAAATGAAACACAACGACAAGGTAACGGTGATTACCGCTGCGATGTGCCAGGGCAATAAGCTTGAACCCGTTCGAGAAGCCTATCCAGATCGTTTCTTTGACGTTGGCATTTGTGAATCACATGCAGTCGCATTCGCGGCCGGCCAAGCCAAAGTCGGCTTGCGACCGATCGTCGACATTTACAGCACATTTCTACAACGAAGCTACGATCAAATTTTCCAGGAAGTCTGCCTGCAGAATCTTCCAGTAACGTTTATGTTGGATCGAGGTGGATTGACTGCAGCCGATGGACCGACGCATCATGGCACATTCGATTTTGGCTACATGCGAATATTCCCCAACATGCACGTACTCGCACCTGGCGATGCCAACGATATTGGCGCAATGCTCGACTACGCGATTACGCTCGATGGCCCGGCATCGATCCGTTATCCGAAAGACAAAGCCAGTGAAATTTCTCGCGAGATCCAGCCAGTCGAAACTGGCAAATGCGAAATACTAAGTTGGGGCAAAGACGGAAACATTCTGTGCGCGGGTACTCCGTTGGCTGCAGCGATCGAAGCCGCGGAAACATTGCGATCTGAAGGACTGGACGTTGGCGTTGTTAACGCTCGCTTCATCAAGCCGGTCGATCGAGATATGATCCGCAAAGCACTGACCAGTGGCGGCTTCGTCGTGACCGTTGAAGAAGCCATGTTGATGGGCGGCTTTGGCAGTGCCGTTTTAGAAGCCGCAGCAGAAATGAATCTGGACACGCGACCACTTACGCGAATCGGAATTCCAGATGTCTTTGTACAACACGGCTCACGTGAAGAAGTTCTCGCTGAATTGAATCTTGACACAGCCGGCATCGCCAAAATTTGCCGGGCCGCTGCGAAAATGAATTCTGATGAACTGGTCGACGACAAAAACAAGTCGATTGCTTAACTGACCGCACTAGGCTACATTCCAACATGATGCAAATTGAAACGGCAATCCTGTTGGGTTCCGGCGACCGACGGCCGGGTATTAAAACTGCGATCGATGACATTCGTCCGGTCGTGGAAAAGTATCTTCGTGTTGTTCATGAAGATCTTAATTACTCAAGTTCGCTGCAAGATATCAAAGCAGACATCGCAATTGTATTAGGCGGCGATGGCTCTGTCCTGCGAGCAGCCCGCCACTTTCTGTCTCACCAGATTCCTGTACTTGGCGTTAATCTGGGCAAACTTGGATTTCTCGCCGACATTCAACCCGCCGATTTGGAAAAGGCTTTGCAATTGCTCGCCGATGGTGAATATCGAATCGTTGATCACTTGATGATGCGGTGTGAAGTTTACCTGGGCGATGAATTGCAATTCGATGTAATCGGACTCAACGAACTTGCTATCTTAGGCGGACCTCCGTTTAACATTCAAAGATTCGACCTGACCGTTGATGGCGAATTTGCCACCAGCTACAGCTGCGATGGCCTGATTATCAGCACACCGATCGGTTCGACGGCCCACAATTTGTCGGCTGGTGGTCCAATCCTGAGGAAAAATCTGCAAGCATTTGTTATCTCTCCCATTAGCCCGCATACGCTGACGGTTCGCCCGGTCGTCGACACGGCTGACAGAATTTACGAGGTTTGCGTAAAAAAGCCAAACGAATCGACGTCAATCGTTCTGGACGGCCAAGTGATTTGCAAGCTTAAGGAAAACCACCGGGTTCGCATTCAAAAAGCGGAACCAATATTCCAATTGATCGAAATCGCCGGAAAAGGTTACTATCGGACGCTAAGAGAAAAGCTGGGCTGGCGAGGTGCATTGACTCAAACGTAGCCCGGACCGCACTATCGCATTCACGGAAGGTTTGAGCAATGTTGTCTGTTAACAAAATCGTACTCGTTACCGGTGTAATGGTCGCATTTTTGAATGCCGCAACCACTTTCGCCCAGGACCAAAATTCTGCAACAGAAAGAGCTAATGCGGCAGCCAAAAAAATCGCTGACAAGCAGAAGCATAAATTGCAATACAAATTCAAACCGGGTGAAGAAATTCGCTGGAATGTTGAACATGTAGCGACAACGAAAGCACAAATTGCTGGAACCAAAGAAACGACTTCCAGTCGAACTCAATCGACAAAGCTCTGGAAAGTTTCGAACGTCGACACCGTTGGTAATATCACGTTTGTGCACAGTGTCGAATCCACTGCGCTATGGCAAAAAATTGGCGAAAATGAACCGTTAGCCTACGACAGCAAAAAAGACACCGAAGTTCCCGATGAATTCGCCTCAGCTAGTTCAATGATCGGTAAACCATTAGCAGTTGTCACGATCAGCCCCAATGGTGAAGTCGTCGATCGCAAGTCGGAAACTATGCAAATGAGTTTTGGAGTCGGTGATGTCTGTATCCCGTTGCCCGAGGAACCGGTTTCGGTCGGCCATAAATGGTTTGTTCCAACCGTTTTTGACGCCACCGACGAAGACGGAAAGCGGCTGAAGCTGAAGGCTCGAATCAATTACGAATTCAATAAAATTGTGACTGGGCAATTGGCCGTTATTTCATTTCGAACAGAAGTTCTTACACCGATTGAAAGTGATCAGGTTCGATCCCAGCTTTTACAGAAGCTCAATCAGGGCTATGTGGCGTTCGACATGAAAAACGGACGCATCGACACAAAAGAAGTCCGCTGGAACGAAACGGTTCAGGCCTATGCAGGACCCGACAGCCATCTCCAATACAACGGCCGAATGACTGAGAAAATTGTCGCTTCCGACGGCAAGTCCAAAGACAGGATGTCCAGTGCCAGGCAAAACATCAAACGCCTCGGTGACAAACCAATCATCCGCAATTAATTGCGTGCTTGCCGCTGACTTTGCTGCATTTGCATCTAAAATGGATGTCGTTACAGCGAACGTAAACTCAAGCGGAAATCAGCTTTTTGAATTGGCGACATCTGAGCGCAGCGATTTGTTTATTAGCGGGCTTGGCTTTATTCCATTCGTATGCCCCTGACGTCGATCAACACGTTGCCAGAAACACGTTTCTGTTGGGGCTGGCTGTCAATTTGATTTCGATACCCTTGGGCCTAATCACAGCATTCAGCTGTCTGGGTCGAGGCCGATTCAGCCGCTTGGTTGTGCTTACTTGCCTGGCCCTGATTTTTCTGCCTCTCTTCGTGCACGTCAGCGCATGGGACGCGGCGTTTGGCAAACTCGGCTGGATAACTGGAATTTCAACTGAGGCCAATGCAACCGTTGGGCCGTGGGCCATGGCCATCTGGATCCACTCGATGGCCGCGATTCCACAAGTGGCTGTCATCACATGGCTTGGCCTGTTGATTGCCGAAAACATACATGAAGAAAGAGCCTCACTCGACGCCGACGCCATGTCCGTTTTCTGGCACATCACGATGCCGAAACTCCTGCCTTTAGTCGGGCTGTCGATCGTCTGGAATTTCGTCGTATGTGCACGTGAAATTACGGTGACCGATATCTATCGAATTGGAACGCTCGCCGAACAAATTTATTTAGGCTACTCGCTCAGCGATTTTGGGGCGATTTCAGGGGCAACAACGACGACCTTGTTAATCGCTTTTGTAGCGGCCTCTGTCTTCATTATCCTCTTGCCGGGCGTTCAACCAAGTGCTTTCAGCGGCGACACGATGAGTAGCCAAAATCGCAAACCCGCACCGCGATGGGTCCAATCGGTTACGGCTGTGGTTTTGCTCGTTCTGGTATTGGCTCCAGCGATAAATCTGTTGGCTCGGGCCAGCCGTAAAGTTGAATCCATCGAAGGCGAACCGATAGTTTCCTACTCGGTATTCAATCTGGCTGAAGTTGTCATTCGAGTTCCAGCGACTTTCGCGGACGAATTCTGCTGGTCGGCAATCATTGCGACTACCAGCACCATTGTCTTGCTCGCAGTCAGCGTCCTGTTGGTCCGCAAGGCAACCAAATCTCGCCACTGGAAATTGCTGCTAATTGGCATGACCGCGATTTGCTGCAGTTTGCCAGGTCCGCTGATCGGGTCAAGCTTGCTGGAACTTCGCTCGTTGATTGGGGTACCTGGATTTCACTGGCTATTTGACAGGACGATTTTCGCGCCGGTTGTCGCCAACATTATTTTCTGTTTCCCAATCGCCGTCTTTCTGACTTGGTTCGTTTTTCTGAACGTAGCCGCGGACGCCGAAGAAAGTATGACCATCGAAGGTGCTGGCCCAATCACTCGTACGATTCAATTGATCGTGGTTGCCAACTGGAAGATTCTATTGGGAACTGCAATGATCATTTTTGCAGTTTGTTTTGGCGAACTATCCGCGACGCAGTTGGCCGTTCCGCCAGGAATCGATACGATCCCACGTCGGATGCTCGGCTTGCTACATTCAGGTGTTAACGACCACACAGCCGGCCTCACAATCGTCAGTGTCTGTTTCATATTACTGGTAATTTCGGTTGGATTTTGCCTCTACGGCTGGCAGCAACGAAATGACATCGAATAATCTAGAAGACGGGGATTCGGCACACGTGACTGCCGAACCGGGATCACACGGAAACTGATTGCAATCTAAATGATAAATCTAACCATTCCAATCTGTTGTGTGTGTGCGATCTTCCAACAGGTCAATTCCTCAGACGAGGTCACCATTTCCAGGGAAGGTCAGTCCATCGTTTTGACTGGCCGAATTCTTGAAGAAGCCCAGAACGATAACGGGCTGCTCATGCAAACACGCGAAGGTCGACTTTGGCCCTTGCAACCTGAACAAATTGAATCTGTAAAGAAAGATGTTGGCGAATTCGAATCGTTGGGCCGAAAGCAGTACGGCCGAAAATTGCGGGACGAACTTGGCGAAGAATTCAAGATCCATGAAGCGGGAAATTTTGTGCTGGTGTACAACACCGAAAAAGCCTACGCACGCTGGGTCGCTGGCCTTTACAAAAAACTCGAACGTGGATTCAAAGGCTATTGGACCAAGGGCAAATTCAAGCTGGTCGCCAAACCCGATTTTCCGCTTGCAGTGATTATCTTCAAATCACGTCAGGAATTCGAACGATACATGGCCGACGACTTGGGCACTGTGAATCCCGCCATGATGGCCTACTACAACCTTGAAACCAATCGAGTCGTCATGTTCGATTTGACTGCCGAAGAATTTCGGGTTCAAGGTGAAGTCAATGACCGCCGGATCAACGAAGTGCTTAACAACCCACGAGCTATTCACATGGTTGCCACGATCATTCATGAAGGCACTCATCAGTTGATGTTCAATTACGGTATGCAAGTCCGATATTCCGATACACCGTTGTGGCTCAACGAAGGCATGGCAATGTTTTTCGAGACACCCGATCTGAATGCGGACCGAGGATGGCGCACGATTGGGAAGTTGAATTTCATTCGCGTGAATCAGTTTCTTGAATACATCAACAAACGCCCGGAAGATTCGTTGACCCAAATGATCCAAAAGGATGATGGATTTCGAAGCGAAACGGCGCTGGACACTTATGCTCAAGCATGGGCATTCAATTACTTCCTCTTGAAGCGGCACAAAAAAGAATTCGTCGAATACCTGAAGTTTATGTCCAAGAAGAAAGTTCTTCGATACGACACGCCAGAGCAACGGCTTGCCGATTTCCAATCACATTTTGACTCGACATTGGAACAATTGGATCGAGAGTTTGTGCTCTATTTCCAAAAGATGAGTCGTTAGCACAAAACTTGCCGCTATCTGACAGAGTCGAACATCTCGCGTACATGAGACTTGCGGCACCAGTGAAATTGTGACTATTATTGTGGATTGCCTCACCACACAATTTCGGACCACATTAAATGTCGATCAACGAAAAAAATCAGACGCGGCGTTCATTTTTGAAGAAGACAGCGGCAACGACCGCAGCTTCCATGGCATTGGGGGCGTCGACGTCGGTTGCCAGAAGTGCCCATCATGGTGTCGATGACAAACTTCGTATCGGGCTGGTTGGTTGTGGCGGCCGAGGCACGCAAGCCGTACTTAATGCATTAAAAGCAGACGACAATTCAGAAGTTACCGCTTTAGCCGACGCTTTCGCCGACCGCATTGAAATCTGCTACAACGGGCTCAAAGAAAACGAACGATCGGCTTCGCGATTGAACGTGCCCGAAGATCGAAGATTCACGGGTTTCGATTGTCATGAAAAACTTATAGCGTCAGGCGTCGACGTGGTCTTGTTGGCCGCGCCCCCTTATTTTCGCCCCGCGCATCTAAAAGCATGTGTCGATGCTGGTAAACATGTGTTTTGCGAAAAACCCGTTGCTGTGGATCCACCCGGAGTTCGCAGCATTCTGGAAACCTGCAAACTTGCAAAAGAAAAAGGGCTCAGTATCGTTTCGGGTCTCTGCTGGAGATACGACATTGGTGTCAATGCAGTCATGTCGAAAATTCTTGAAGATCGAATGTTGGGTGAGATTCGAACGATCCAGGAAAACTATTTGACGGGAACGCTTTGGCACCGTGGCAACGATCCAAAGTGGTCGCAAATGGAATACCAGATGCGAAACTGGCTGTATTACAATTGGCTTTCTGGCGACCACATTGCTGAACAACACATCCATAGTCTCGACAAAGCCTTGTGGCTGATGGGAGACGAGCCACCTGAAGTCGCTTATGGCAGCGGTGGGCGTCAAGTTCGAACTGACGAAAAGTGGGGCAATGTCTACGATCATTTTTCAACCGTTTTCGAATGGAAAAATGGCGTGAAAATGTTCTCTTACTGTCGTCAAATGGCAGGCTGCATGAGTGATGTTGATGACTACGTAATTGGAACCAAAGCCAGTGCGAGAGTTCTTAAGAAACGGATTTCCGATTCGACAGGGGTAATCTGGAAATTCGATCAAAAGGGTACGCCCAGCATGTACGACGTCGAACATCAACATCTCTTTAAGAGCATTCGCGATGGAAAACCAATCAACGATGGACAATACATGAGCTACAGCACAATGATGGCCATCATGGGTCGTGAAGCCAGTTACACCGGCCAAAAAATTAAGTGGTCAGCATTGATGGAATCAGAACAGACGCTGGGCCCAAAGAAGCTGGAGTTCGGCGATTACACGCCTGACAAAGTCGCGATGCCTGGTGAGCGTGGCTGGTCGTGAATCGATCGGATCGCGGACGCAAGACTTTCTCGCGTCTGAACCGAATTGAGCCATAGACGTAAAAAAGCAGACGTAAGAAAAGCCAAGGAAAAACCCTTGGCTTTTTTCTTATCGAGAAATTCCAATCAATCCACACGCCGTCAAATATCGCAACCGACTTAAATGACAGCTGGCAATCGATCCGCAATCGCAGTAGCCGCTGCTGCAAAATCAACTTCTTTGACCTCAGTGGCAGACGAAGTTAATTCTTCGAGTAAAAGATCCTGGATCTTGCCTCGCTCAAAAGCTTGAGCATAAGGAATACGATGAAACATCACCATCGAATATCTCGGGATAAAGCAATTTGGATACCGCCGCTCAAGCTCAAAGCCCAACTCTTTCTTGAGTTGAAATTTCGGATCGGTCACACTGTCACGCATCGTGATGTAATTCTCCAACGCCATGTCGGCGATCGCGTCCGCATCCTTTTTGCGAGTAGTATCAAATTCACGCATCGCTGCTGGCCAATCATGATCGTGTTTTAGCAGCATGTCGACGAACAGAGCACAATCTTCAAAACCGGCGTTCATCCCTTGCCCGTGAAATGGCACAATCGCATGTGAAGCATCCCCCATCAACAACACCGAATCGCCATGCCGCCACGGTTGGCAACGCACGGTGCCCAGTATCCCTGTTGGGTTTTCAAAAAATTCGTTCGCCAGATTTGGAATCAATTGAAAAGCATCTGGAAATTGAGCGTTGAAAAATTCGTTGACCGCTTGTTCTGAATCTAACGTAGCGAAACTTGGATCACCCTGTTTTTGCAGAAAAAGCGTAACTGTAAAACTGCCGTCCAAATTCGGCAGCGCGATCAACATGTATCCGCCGCGCGGCCAAATGTGCAAAGCTTCTGGTTCGATCAAATGCTTTCCATTGGCGCCTGCCGGAATCGTCAATTCTTTGTAATCATGGTTCAGAAGCTCAGAATTGTCTTTGCCACCGACAACCGGCAACATAGCTCGACGCAATCGCGATCCTGCACCATCGGCCCCGATCAAAATTTCATAATCGTATTGTTTATCTTCGCCGCTGGCCAAATCAGCGAATTGGAGCGTGCGATTAGCAAAGTCCACGGATTTCAATTCATGTTCGAAACGTAATTCGACTTCGCACGAATTTTCAGCAGAGGTCATCATCATTTCGTTCAGACCGGCTCGTGACACAGAATAAATGACCTCTTCGGGTCGTTGGCCGTAACTGAAAAAGCCCAATTCGCCAGCCGTATCATGCAGCATACGTCCCTTCATCGGAATCAAAAGCGTGCGCACGTCGTCCATTAAACCTGCTTTGGTCAGGGCATGAATCCCGCGTTCAGCCAAAGCCAGATTGATCGATCGGCCACCATCAACATCGTGATTTCGCATGTCCGCCCGTTTTTCAAGCACGACCACGCGATAACCTAGATTGCCAAGCATCAACGCCAGCATCGAACCTACCAGGCCCGCACCTGCAATCGTAATTTCTTCCGGTCGACTCAAGGATTCACTTTCAAGGTCAAGGATCAGGCTTCGGACAACACCTTTTTAAGGCGCTTACAAAATTCAAACACGTCCGAATAGGAATTGTAAAACGGCACCGGCGCCGCCCGAATCACGTTCGGTTCTCGCCAATCGGTTCTCACCCCCGTCGCTTCCAATTTTTCATGAATTGCCTTACCCGCAACGTTCTGCAAATTCACTTGCAGCGACAACTGGCAACCACGAAAATTCTCGTCGCGCGGTGTAACAATTTCGATTTGATCGCCAAGCAATTTGTCGAGACATTCGATAAAGAATCCGGTCAGCAATTTTGATTTCTCAACCAGTGCGTCCATACCAACCGATTCGAACAAATCCAATGACGATCGAATCGCCGAAAGCGACAATATCGGTGGATTACTCAATTGCCAGCCTTCGACTGTACCAATCGGGTCAAATTTATTCTGCATCAGAAACCGGGTCTCCTTGTTCTGGCCCCACCAACCCGCCAAACGAGGAAGATTCTTATTGGTGGCATGCCGCTGATGAACAAAACAACCTGCGACAGCGCCAGGCCCCGAATTCAAATACTTATATGTACACCAAACGGCGAAATCGACGTTCCAATCGTGCAGCTTCAATTCGATGTTCCCAGCCGCATGCGCCAAATCAAAACCAACTGGAATGTTGTATTTGTGCGCAGCTTCCGTGATGGCCGGCATGTCTAAAACCTGACCGGTGTAGTACTGCACACCGGGCAACAGAACCAGCGCCAACGAGTCCTGATAATATTCGATCGCCTGCAAAATCTTTTCGGTAGCAAGCAACTGGATATCGTCATCGTTGCCCAATACAACCAGTTGCTCGCCAGGATCCAATCCGTGCCAGCGAATTTGTGATTCGACGGCGTAGTGATCCGAAGGAAACGCATGATTTTCGATCAAGATCTTCGTCCGGTTGTCCACCGGGCGATAAAAAGTCGCCATCATCAAATGCAGGTTTACCGTTAAACCATTCATCACGACGACTTCATTTTCTTGACCGCCAACAATCCGCGCCATCGAACCAGTCAAAAATTCGTGATAGGGCATCCAGGGAAATTCGCCTTCGAAATGGCCGCGAACGCCGCGTTGCTTCCAACTCTCTAGATCATCAAGCACATACGATTGAGTCTGTTTGGGTTGCAGCCCTAATGAATTACCGACGAAATAGACTTCTGCCTGGCCCGCGTCATCGACCGGAATATGAAACTGATCACGAAAATGCGCCAGCGAATCCTGGGCGTCTAAATCGGCAGCCTGCTGTTGAAGGCTCTCGTTGTGAATCAAATCAGTCATTTTCATCCGCCAAAAAAGAAGGAGCGACCATTAACGTTAGCCGCACTAAGCAGCATCCTCAACCGCCTAAAGAGGTTTTAGCGGATACAAAATAGGACGCGAAGGTGAGACGTCACTACTAAACGCCGCTACTTGCAAATTTAACAAATACGCACCGTCAACAATTCCATCGTCCACAAAGACCATCTCTGAAATCGTCTTTTCTGGCCAACTATCTTCGCCCAATTTGTTCGAACCCGGTTCAACATTCCAAAACATATGGTGGTTACTTAATTTGCCATCATCATGCATTCGATCAATCGACGGCAAATCAACTAATAGATGCTTGATGCCACTTTCCGCGATCCATTGCATCGCATCGTTCGTGAAAAAAGCGGGCACAACCGAATCACCGTACTTAAACGTTTTTTTTGCTTTGTCATTGGGCAACGTACGAACGACGATCGCTTCAAACGAAGTTTCAGCGTCTGCAAGCGCCGCCTCGATTTGATTGCGACCGACAACAAGGTCATCTGCTTCAAGCGCTGGCTGATAAGTATCGTTGCACTGAGAAGCTTTGATTGGATCGACGGTGATTAGCATCGCGACATACAAACCTTCAATGGCTGCCGATGCGATCGCAATGGAATCGTTAACGATGTGCCCGACCGTTTCAGTATGAGTTCCGTTGCAATGCGGATTAATGGTCATCACATCGACGTTACAACTACCACCCTTTATTGTGCTTCCGACGAACTGCCCGGCATTCATTGGAACTTTTGTCGCGGGCTTGGCGGCGAAATGAGACGGCTGGTCACCATCAAATTTCACATCAATCGCGATACTGTTGGCATTCTCCAGATCGATACTGTAGCGCTGACCGCCGATTTCTGTTGATAAAGAATCCATCAGCATCACAATTAATCAGAGCTTGCGGTTTCCGCGTCTTCTTCCAACGCGATCAAATCTCCGTCGTGGCTACCGAAATACAAAACGCCGTTCACAGCAGAAGCAGACGACCAGACTTTAACATCTTCCTTGACCAGGTACTTCCATCGCACCTCTCCGGTTTTCAAATCCAGCCCATATAAATTCCCGTCTGACGAGCCGACGTAAAGTGATTTTTTCGTAATCGTAGGAGAAGAAAACACTGCACCCTTTAAGTTGGTTTTCCAAACCAGTCCATCGCCGGATTTCTTGATCGCATAAAGATTCCCATCATTGGAACCGCAATAGATTGTGCCGTCGGGACCAAGAGTAGGCGACGAAAATATCTCCCCATCGGTTTTGTACTTCCAGATTTCGCTGCCATCTTTTTGGTTCAAATAATAAATATGATTGTCGTACGAAGAGAAATAGATTCCAAGCTTACCAATCGCAGCTGACGAAAAAATGGGTTTCTCGCTCAATCGCTTCGACCACTTTTTTTCACCGTTCGAAATATCAATCCCAAACATATCGCCGTCATAGGTCGCGATAAACAAATGGTTGGAAACCACCGCTGGCGACGACAACATACTTGCCCCAACATCCAACTTCCATTTTTGCTCACCCGTTTTGGCATCCAGTGCATAAACAAAATGGTCAAACGCTCCAAAGTAGACCACTCCATCAGCAATCAGCGGCGACGATTGCTCGCCGCCTTCGCCCAACGCGAAATCCCACACCTTTTTTCCGGTCTTGGCATCAAGAGCGTAGAATTTATTATCATCCGCACCAAAATAGACGATTCCGTCGACAACCGACGGTGACGCCCGAATCCAGCCGTCCACGTCGAATTTCCATTTCAATTCTCCAGTTTCCACATCGACCGCATGCATCCGTTTTGCATGTCCGCCGATGTAGACCGTATCGCCAACGATTGCGGGTGAAGATTCGATGATGTCGCCAGTGGCATACTTCCACTTCAATTTTGGTTTTGAGATTTCCGTTTCACCAAAGCTACCGGCATTATCAGCGGTCAACCGAAACTGTGACCAATGGTTTGGCATTTTGATTTCCTGGGCATCTAAAAGATTGCAATTCGAACTTGCCAATAGCCAACAAGTAGCCACGATGATTATTGATGTAGTTTTCATCCTGCCATTCTGTTGAATCGGATCGAAAATTAACAGGGCTCTCGCCGAGAATGCCAGATTTTCACGCAGCTATATTTGAATGGATGCTCGCTTCGATCTTTTCAATCTCAACGGCAATTTCCGCCAACTCATCCTGTTTTTCAGCATATTCGCGTCGCAAACGCCCCAGGCGTTTTTCTGGAGTCATGCCGATCAATCGCCCGAAAACCTCCAACACCATCAATGCCCGAATCACCTTCATCGCCACGCCACGAACACGATAGATTCGAGACATTTTGACAAGCTGCTGCACTTTGGCAATCTTCGCCAATCTGGCCAACCGAAAAGCACGCAGCGATTGCAAGAACAACACGATTGGTAACATGATGATCGCCAGATCGATCCAATTTTTCTTGACATACGCCAGACGTTTTTCTGACGCACTGACCAGGACAATGAATTCGACCGCGAATGCACACCAAATTAATCCGGTACAAACATGGATCGACATTCGTAACCAGAACATTTCATGTAACGCACTTTGTAGAGCGAATTCGACCAGCAGCAGCGGAAGAATCAACAAAGCGAAAAACAACATCGGCTTGCTGAAGGCCCGCTCCAGACGGCGATACAGTTTTCGATTAGGCGTTTGCCAACCAATTCCCGGTAACCAGATTTGTCCGTCGTGAGCAATATTGGGCGCGGCCAATCTCAACGGTGGACACAAACATTGCAGCAGTGCAAAGAATCGCCATTGGTTCAGATTTTCAATGCGGCGCGTTGGTACGCTTAAGAAAAACTGAATCAAAACATCACCAACAATAACGGCCCAGATCGCAAATACTGCGTAGACCACAAATTGCGCCAGGCGCGCGATTGAATCAACCAACAATTCCGAATTGGCAACGGCTGCCGAGTCGCCGAAATTTTCAGTCAGCAAATCGTATCGCGGTACGTCGACCCAAAGCACTATCAGCGTCGCAACCAATGCCAGAAAAGTCAGCGATAACCCGAACATCGCCGGCGCAAGTAATTGCGCAATTTCCTTGTGATTGATTCCGTGCTTAATCCCGAATTTCTCCCCGTAATTTTCCATTGCCATCACAAGCTATTCGCTCAATCGTCCACTTTCTCGGCAGAAATCGCCCCGATTTCATGTGAACAATCGCACTGTTTTCGGGGTGGTGCAGGGCGGATTAGGGGGAATTGAAAAACTAAGAAAACCGGCCCGATCGATTTGCGTGCGTTTGTAGCCGGGTAATGATGGGCGTTGCGTTGGCTGGCCGAAGATTGAGATTGATAAAACACTCGTATTTACGAATAATTACCGTAAGATTTAGACATCATCCGCGTCGATTCAATGTCGCATTGTGAGTGTAATTCTCAACAATCGCGCCATCTAAAACGCTTGTTCAAGGTCCATATTCTCGGATTCAAAAATGAACCAAACTTCCACACTGATTTTATTCCTGGCCTTCACAACCATTGTCGGTTGTGCGGTAGCATCCAATGTTGGTCACCGATTAGCCCTGAATCCAAACCATTCAACCGACCAAGTCACGACCGCGTCAGGCGTAAAATTCGACCCGGTGAAGCATCGCGTGATCACCTATCAAATGTGGTGATATGACTTGGGAGCTTCCGCAGTTCGCGGAAAAGACGGTGTTGTCGATACAACTCGCTTGCTACGTCAAAGCCCGTTTGGCGAATGGGTCAATGTCTTTTACGATCCGAGCAAAATCAAACCAGCTGAAATGTTGCAGCTAATCAAGAAAAACGATTGCCCGCGAGCCAGACATACCACCGTCAGAAACAAACAGCTTTTGAACCCAATCATTGCGCCTGGCGATCCTGTTCAAATCAACTTCTCTGCTTCAGCGGACACATCGATTTCCGATCAATCAAAACTACCCAATGGCTGGAAAATTGCTGGCAGCAAGAAATTGAGTAAAGGCGAAAATTTTGTCACCTTGAGCGTTCCTCGGTCAACTAAACAAGGCTCGCACACTGTCAAGATTTCAACGGCCGATGGCCAAAGTGTAGAACTGGAAGTAATCGTCGTCTCGCAAGTCGGCCGACATTGATTTTGGGCGAACGTTTTTGTTGTCAACGAGTTCGCGACGCCAGGCTGACAGATCAACAGATCTTCTGCTAAGCTCGCGAACCGGCACCCTTGTAATTAGGATGTTCGGCTTGCCCGGTCAGCTCGTACAAAAAGCGACTGGGCATCGTATCGCGTGCCTTGCCCCATTTCAAACGTGTCAACGGCAACGATAACGTCAATCTTTCCTGAGCACGAGTAACGGCGACGTAACATAACCGGCGCTCTTCTTCGACGCCTGCTTCGTCATCGGCAAGACTACGGTGATGCGGCAAAATCTGTTCTTCCATGCCGACGAGAAAGACTTCGGGAAACTCCAATCCTTTGGAACTGTGGATCGTCATCAGTGCGATCGCGTTCTTCTGTAATTGCTTTTCTTTCTCATTGTCGACATCTTGATCGCCCAGCAACAATCGGTCCAGAAAGTCCGTCAAATTGCCTTTGCGATTTGACGACTCGTATTCAGCGATTGCATTGACCACTTGTTCGACGCTATTCCAGCGAGATTCGCGCTCGTTTGGATCCGTGTAAACGCGATCCAATTCACTGCGATAATCAACTTTTGCGATCAAATCGCGGGCTTGATCGGTTAGTGACATCGTCTTGTTGGCCTCTGCGCCTTCGACAATTCGGCGTAGAGCATCGATACCACGCTTAGTCGCCGCAGTCAGTTTCGGTTGTGATGCTCGGCCGCATATCACGTCCCACAATTTCAATTTATTAGTAATCGCATGCTGCAACAAAGCCTCGCGCGATTTTTGACCGATTCCTCGAGGAGGCGTATTGATGATTCTGAGAATGGAAACTTCATCGTCCTGACCGTCGAGCAATCTCAAATAGGCCAGCACATCTTTAATTTCCTTGCGATCGAAAAACGACATGCCGCCGACCAGTACGTACGGCAGCTTTGCTTTTCGCAATTCAGTCTCAAACGGTCGAGGCTGTTCGTTGGTACGAAATAAGATTGCGAAATCGCGTGGCTCAACACCCGGCTGCTCTAATCGTTTCTTGATCAAATGAACCGTTTCCGCAGCTTCCTTTGCTTCATTGGGGTACTGTAATATTTGAGGCACGATCCCGCCGCCGCGTGCAGCTCGCAATACTTTGTCATTCCGCGTCGAATTGAACGCAATCAGAGTATTCGCAAATTCCAGAATGGCGGCCGTGCTGCGATAATTTTCCTCCAGCCGAATTTCTTTCGCCCCTGGCCAGGCTTTGCCAAAATTTAAAATGTGCTGAACTTCCGCACCACGCCAACCATAAATGGATTGATCGTCGTCGCCGACCACGCACAAATTATTATGACGGGCAGCCAACGCACTGATGATCCTGTATTGACTGCCGTTGGTGTCTTGATACTCATCGACAAGAATGTGGTCGTAACGAGCAGCTTCTTCATCCTTGCATTCTTCGTGCTTCTTAAAAAGCGTTTCGGTCAGCAGCAACAAATCATCAAAATCAACACAACCTCGTGTCTTGAGCAATTGCTGGTACCGATCGTACCCAATCGCGGCCAAATGCATCTTGTCCGTGTCACAGTCTAAAACCGCTCCTTGAGGACTAATTGATTTGTTTTTCCAATTTCCGATATAGAACAGCATTTGGGACGCGGAAAGCAACTTGTCAGCCACATTGATCTCACGCAGCACTTCCCGGGCAAGGGCCTCCTGGTCTCCGCGATTATAGATGGCAAACTTTAACGGATAGCCAAGCTTGTCGATGTGCATTCTGAGAATCCGGACGCACAGCGAGTGGAACGTCGAAATCATCGGCCGTTTTGCTTTTTTGCGTTTCTTCCCCAAAATTGCGGCCAAACGCTCCTGCATTTCGCTGGCTGCCTTGTTGGTAAACGTCACACCCAGAATGCGGTCAGGTGCGATGCCTGAGGCGATCAACTTCGCAATGCGAAAAGTAATCACGCGCGTTTTTCCGCTGCCCGCACCGGCTAAAACAAGCATAGGACCGGACAAGGTGTTGACTGCTTCGTGTTGTGCCGGGTTCAGACCAGACATATTCGCCGTGAGGATTCGTCTTCAAAACAAGACTTGGGACAAAAGCTCAACATGGTAAACTATTGCGATGCAAGTTTGGCAGGGGGTCAGTATTGACCGATCAATCAACCCGCCAATATACTGGCGAATTCGATTTTGGGCGAATGTAACACCCTAAACAACGATCAAAAGCGGTTGAAATGAGCAAGCGTAAAGAACAAGAAGAGAATATTGAAGAAAACGAACTGGTCTCTTATCTGGAAGATAAAGTTGGTCATTTGAAACCGTATTGGTCTCATATCACGCTGGGCGTGTGCGCAGCCATCCTGGCTTTGCTTGCTCTGGTGTTCGTTTGGGATCAAGGGAACAAAGCCGAAGCGGCTGCCTGGCAGGCGTTGAACATTGGCAAAAACAACCTTGACCAGAGTGGGGACAACAACAGCCTGCTTGATTTTGCGGATCAGAATCCTGACCATGTGGCCGGTTTGTGGGCTTTGCTCTATTCCGCCGATGCCGAAGTGCGTGCAGGACTTGCCGAACTTGGAAACGATCGTGACGCAGGCTTTGCCAAGATCAAGAAAGCTCAAGACTTCTATAAAAAAATTGTCGATTCATCGGCAAGTAAAACCCCGATGTTGCAGCGACGGTCCACTTATGGATTGGCGTATGCCTATGAAAGCCATGGTGATTTCGACCAGGCCCAGCCAATTTATCAAAGCCTGGTCGACGCGGGTGAAGAAAATCCGCTGTTCAAAGTTGCCAGCGTAGGTCTAAAACGTGTCCAAAATGAAGACATGAAAACGTTCTTTGCCAGTTTTAAAGCTTACGTACCGGTATCGGCTGAAGAAGCACCCGGCGCACGCCTACCCAAGCGACCGGATATCTCGTTTCCAACGATGAGCGAGCAGCCCAATTCGGGCGGCGGTGAATTTGGGGCTGAAGAATCTTCTGAACAACCCGGCGAATAGAAACTTTGAATGAGCTGTTGGCGATGTGAATGTAGCGACGTTGAAAACTCGTTTTCGCGCACATTGCAATCGCCTGCTGCTCAATCCGGTTTTCACTAAGACGTACGATCTGATTTCGCCCGTGCACAATTTGGGCGACCGCGGGGAACGATGTGCCCAACGGCATTTAATGCGGCAAGGATTGCTCATCGTTGACCGTAGCTTCAAGAATTCGATTGGTGAAATTGATTTTGTTGCCATCGATGATCGCACGATTGTTTTTGTTGAAGTCAAAACTCGAACGACGGATTCGGCTGGGGTTCCCGCTGAAGCAGTTGACGATCTGAAACAGAAAAAAATCACCAAAACAGCGACATCCTACCTAAAGCACCATGATCTCCTGGACTACCGGTGTCGATTTGATGTCGTTTCGATCATCTGGCCGTCAGCCAAGGGAAAACCCCAGATTGAGCATTTCGTCCATGCTTTTTCGGCATCAGACGATGCTTGGTAAGTCGTTCACGCCATAGCCTGCTGCAACTTTCCCCATTTACATTGACACGCCCACGCCAAAAATCTACGTTTGCCAAAATTTTCGTGCGGACAACGGGTCATAACTTGTCCGAGCCGGCGATTAATTTAACAAACCTACTCTTAGCGACGGAACGCAAAGATGGAACGCAGCAATTGGATTGGATTACGCAGCCGAAGCACCGCTGCCATCACAGGCCTGATTGGCATTTCATTCATCCTGAGTCTGGCGATTGGCTGCGGCAGCGCCATTCGACGTGGACAAAGTCCTGATGATTCGTTGTTGAAATTCAACGACAATCGATCGGACACATCATTCATTGGAAACTTTTGCGGCATCAAAGGTGTTCGCCCCGCCCAAATCGAAGGGATTGGCTTGTTAGTGGGACTCGAAGGAACCGGCAGTGAGCCGTCTCCGAGCGGACAAAAAGACTATCTGCTTCGCGAATTAAAAACCAACAAGACCACTGAAAACGCTCGGGCCGCTTTGTCCAGCAAAAACACCTCGATGGTAATGATACGAGGTCTAATTCCGGCCGGAGCGAAACGAGGTGACCGAATTGACTTGCAGGTCACTGCACCGCCCAAGACAGACACGACAAGTTTGAAATATGGTGAATTGTTGAGGACGGATATGCGTCCGCTGGCCGCATTGGGGCGCGGAGTAAAATTAGGAAACGTGATGGCTCGGGCTAAAGGAATTGTCCTTGTCGATTCGCTGTTTGAAAGCAGCACCGATGAACAGCACAATTTGACAGGCACGATTCTCGGTGGCGGTGTTTTGAGAAACGACTATCCAATGACGTTGATCGTCAATTCAGACGAAACGTCAGTAAAAACCACGCGCAGCATCGCCCATTCGATTAACCAGCGATATACAACTTCAGTTGACGGTGGTCGAGAGAACATTGCCAAACCCGTCACCGATCGAATCATTGAATTGCGAATCCCAGAAGAATACGAACACAATCTCGGCCGATTCATCCAATCGATTCAGGCCATGGCTTTCAACGAATCCGATGCAGCTCTTGCGCAACGTATGGAAGATCTGGATCGTCGTATTGGAGATCCCACTTCGGCTGCACGGGCCGCAATTGAGCTGGAAGCCATTGGAGCCCAAGGCGTACCGATCCTGAAAAACGCCCTTCAGCATCCCGATTTCGAAGTCAGATTTTACATTGCCGAATCGCTCGCCTACATGGGTCACGGCGACGGCATTTCACATTTACAATTGGCAGCCGAATCCGAGCCAGCATTTCGATGGCACGCTCTGACGGCTTTGGCATCCATTGGAAACAGCGAAGCGAAATTAGCTTTAAAGCAAATGTTTGATCGCCCAAGTGCTGAAACTCGATACGGAGCATTTCGAGCGCTCAACGCATGCAGCCCCAACGACCGATCGGTCCAAGG
Source organism: uncultured Pirellulaceae bacterium (assembly GCA_964405425.1). Classification (GTDB taxonomy): domain Bacteria; phylum Planctomycetota; class Planctomycetia; order Pirellulales; family Pirellulaceae; genus Mariniblastus. The sequence continues at coordinate 53,677 of CAYONX010000024.1, forward strand.
CAAATTGCTTTCCGATGAATTTTATCTGCACGATATTTCATCAGAAGCTCAGGGCATGATTCACTTTGCACGATCCAAGCGACCTGAGATTGTGGTCTTTGGAAATGAAAAAGTTTCAGAAGATTTCATTTTTGTGCAACCCGGTCTGACGGCCCGTGCGATCGATAAAGATCGTGTCAGGATCAAACGATTTGATCCGGTTAATGGTGAAATCAAGCTGACTTGTTCAACCGAAGTCGCAGAACTAATAAAAACACTGGCCCGATTTGGGTTAGATTACACGACGATGCTGGAAATGTGCCGCGAGGCTGACAGCAACGATACGCTAAACGCCCGCCTTGTCATTAACGCGGCACCTCGAATCGGTTCGAAATCGAGGCAAGATGCTTTGAGCGACGAAGCGGAAAAGAGCGATCGATACATTGCTCAAAAAGCGCCTGAACTATTTTCAGACGTTGAAACAGGTTCTTCAACAGGTACACAATGATGCCTGGCTGCCATTGAATCTGTGAATTTGATCTGGCCGGCAGAAACTGCTGTGCAAAAATAGAAGTTTCTAATTTGTCCCCCCGGAAAAACGAATGCTTAAAGCCCTGGAGTTAACTGGCTTTAAGAGTTTTGCCGACAAGACTCGCTTCGAATTCCCAGCCGGAATCACGGTCGTCGTCGGTCCCAATGGCTCTGGTAAGTCCAACATCGTCGACGCTATCAAGTGGGTGCTTGGTGAGCAGAGCGCAAAGAGTCTGCGCGGTAAAGAGATGTCGGATGTCATCTTCAAAGGGGCCGGAGGCGTTAGCGGGCGCAAACCATCCAACAGTGCGACAGCGACTATCGTATTGGACAATACGGATCGTCGATTTTCTTTCGATGCCGATGAAGTGCTTGTCTCGCGCCGAGTTTACCGAAGTGGCGAAGCAGAATATCTAATCAACAACGAAACCTCCCGCCTGAAAGACATTCGCAATATGTTTCGCGGCACCGGCATCGGCACCGACGCGTACAGCTTGATTGAACAAGGGAAGGTCGATCGTTTGCTGCAGGCCTCGGCGAAAGATCGTCGGGCGATTTTTGAAGAAGCCGCTGGCATCAGTCGCTTCAAAGCCAAAAAAGTTGAGGCTCAAAGGCGGCTCGCAAGGGTAGAAGGCAACCTGGTGCGACTAAGCGATATCGTCGAAGAAGTCGGAAGTCGTTATCGAAGCATCAAAAATCAAGCAGCAAAGGCGGCCAAATACAAAGAATATTCAACTCGCCTTCAAGACCTTAGAACGTACGTCGGATTCAAAGACTGGCGGACCATCAATGACAAGCTGCAGCGTATCGAATCCGAAAACGAATCGGTGGTTTCCCGATCGACGGAATTGAAATCTGGAATTGCCGAAGCCGAAAAAAAGGCGGATACGATCGAACAAACGTTGGAAAAGTTTGTCGCCGAAGTCGCCGAATTCCAACAATCCGCTCTGCAAAATCGCGAAGCCATCACTCAGCACAAGGCAAAAATTTCGCTTAACGAAACTCGCGTCGCTGACCTTGAAGCACGCAATCAGGAATCCATCGCGCAATCCAGTCGATTGAAATCGCGACTGGAGGAAGTCGATATCCGAAAGGCACGATTCGACGAAGAGGTCGCCAAGTCGAAACAGATCGTCGACAATTCACACGGTGAAGTCGAGACGCTCGATAAGACGCTGCTGGACATCGACAATAACCTCTCCAGAATCGCATCGGAAAACGAATCGACACGCAAAGACGCCAGCGGGTTGATCGGGTTCATCAAAGAGTTAGGACAACTGGTCAGTGCGGCCGACTCGCAAAGCAGCGCCCTGAATCTGCGCAAATCAAAATCAGTAGCGGTTGCCAGCGAATTGGAAAATGATGTTCGCAGCAAAGAAGAACAATTGGAAAACTTCCAACAACAAAAAATAAAGCTCGAAACCGATGCTGAAGCCAAAAATTCAGCGCTCGCAACCGCCAAACAAAATTTCGACAACGCACGCCTGTCTCGCGACCAATGTGAAAAGTCGATTGCCGAGATCAAAAACACACTGACGGGCAAATCGCAACGGCGTAAAGTTCTATTGGAATTGGAAAAGAAACTCGAAGGCGTCAACGCTGGTGCCAAGCAGTTGCTCGAACAAGCCAAGAAATCGAACTCCGGACCTTTCCGGGAAATTATCGGCGTGGTTGCCGACATGATTAGCGTGAATGTTCAGCACGCAGGAATCGTCGATGTCGCCCTGGGCAATGCCGCACAATACATCGTCGTCGACGGTGACGAACTGATCAGCCAGATGGCGGCAGAAAAACTAAAGGTCAAGGGACGCGTAGGAATCATCCAGTTGTCGGAACCTCCTACACTTGGTGCCGACCCCAACGTCAGCATTAATGGTGAACCCGGTGTCATTGGGCGCGCTGACCGACTGGTACAAGTAAACACTGAATATGCAACCTTCGTTCGCAAATTGTTAGGCGGCACCTGGATTGTCAAAACGTTGGCCGATGCAATATCGTTGTTCAACCGACGCCTGGGGCGAATCCGCCTGGTCACCCTTGATGGTGAAATTGTTGAAGCCGACGGCAGCGTCATCGTTGGGCCCAAAGCCATTGTTACTGGACTTGTTTCCCGCCGCAGTGAATTGCGGATGCTTTCCAAAGAAATTGAAGAGCTCGGTGAACAAGAAAAACAATCGACCGCCGATCTAAAAGAGAAACGAAAGGCGGAAAAGCAATCCGAAGCTGAAGTGCAACGACTGATCAGCGAAAACACGCAACTATCTCAACGTCTTTCCGACATCGCCATTCGTAGCGAGGAAATCGAAAAACAGAAATCAGAATCCAACCAAAAGCTGAAGATCGCCCAAAAGGAGAATTCCGATACCGTTGGTTTGTTGACAACGTTGGTCGCAGAATTGGCAGGCAATCGAACGCAGCTTCAACAAAACGAAGCCAAACTTGATGAATTGAACCAAATCGTAATGGCCAACGAATCAACCAACAACGAATTGCGAGGTCAGCGAACGGAAGTCGAACAGAATCTGACTCAAGCAAAAATTGCGTTTGCGAAAAGTGAACAGCAACTCGAATCGCTTACCGAGCAACAGGAACAATTCGCGACGACCGCTGCCGAATTGTCCGAAGAAATAGAACGCATTTCGCAACAACAGGGTACTGACGAAGAATCGTTAAACAACGCGAAGGCCGAAATCGAAGCTGCGACCGAAGCGTTAAGCAAAAGCGAATCGGACCTGGAATTACTGACAACCAAATTGGAAGGTGTTAGTCAGGAAAAATCCAAACACGATACCGATCGACGTGAAATCGCGAAAACTCTCAATGACCAACGTGATGAACTTCGTGGTTTGGAAGATCAATTGCATAAGGCCGAACTGAAGGTCAGCCATTTGAATATGGAACGACAAAATCTTGTCGAGCGGCTGCAGGAAGATTACGGAATTGATATCGCTGAATTGGACAGCGCACCAACCAACCAGGAGCAAATGGAACAGCGTGAAGCGATCGACGCAGAAATCTCTGAACTTCGTAAAAAGATTGGTTCGATCGGGTCGGTCAATATGGACGCGCTGGCTGAATTGGAGGATCTGGAACAGCGTTACAACAAGATGGACGAGCAATACCAGGATCTGGTATCTGCAAAACAATCGCTTGAGAATATTATCCAACGAATCAACACCGACAGCCGCCGATTGTTCGTGGAAACCCTTGAAGCGATTCGCGGGAACTTCAAATCATTGTTCCGGCAGACATTCGGGGGCGGCAAGGCTGACATCATCCTTGAAGAAGGCGTGGATCCATTGGAAGCTGGGGTGGAAATCGTCGCCACACCGCCGGGCAAGCCTGAATTCAGTAATTCTTTGTTGAGCGGTGGCGAGAAGGCGCTAACGGCAGTCTCGCTGTTGATGGCGATTTTCCAATTTCGCCCGAGTCCGTTTTGTGTGCTGGACGAAGTCGATGCTCCATTTGACGAAGCCAACATCGGTCGTTTTATCGATGTGCTCAAGAGCTTTCTTGGCTGGACGAAATTTGTAATTGTGACCCACAGCAAGAAAACCATGACCGCTGCGACCACTTTGTACGGTGTCACCATGCAGGAATCCGGTGTATCCAAGCGAGTCAGCGTCCGTTTTGAAGACGTGGGCGAAGACGGAGAAATCTCCGAAGCCGCCGTCAACCGTGGTGAAGAAGACGCGGC
>CAYONX010000025.1:0-1504 GCA_964405425.1 uncultured Pirellulaceae bacterium
TACACCCGGGAGGATTCGAACCTCCAACCTTCGGTTCCGTAGACCGACGCTCTATCCAATTGAGCTACGGGTGCAAATAGCGATGAACAATCTTTTGTTCGTCTTGTGACTGACATAACTTTACGAATTTTTCGGCAGGTGGCAAGCCTTGTGATTTTCAGGCGAGACATGGTGTCGCTATTGAGCATTGATTGAATAGCATGCGCGCAAAAAAACACGCCCCCGATGGGGGCGTGTTTGTATTTATCAATAGATCGCTAAAGCTTAGCAACCACATCCGCCACAACGAGCACGACGTGAGCCAAGGCATCCGCGGAACAAGCGACATCCGCCACCACCGCAGCTTGAGCCGCATGATGAACCACCGCTTGTGTAACCACCACCACAGCTTGAGCATCCGCCGCCACCGCAACCGTAAGTTGCGCCACCGCCGCCGATGATTGTTCCACCACCGTAGCTTCCGCCACCGTAGCTTCCGCCACCGATGATTGTTCCACCACCGTAGCTTCCGCCACTGATGATTTCTCCACCACCGTAGCTTCCGCCGAAGCTTCCACCACTGATGACAGCTCCACCACCGTAAGAGACTGCAGGTCCACAAGTTGGAACAGATACAGGAACTTGGATGGTCTTAGGAACTCGCTGACAAACCTGTACAGGAACTTGCTCAGTGTAAGTTTCTGGAACTTGAACTGTGTAGTTCTGAGTACGAGTCTGTGGTTGAGTAGTCATAACTGTTACGGTGCGAGTCTGCTGCTGAGGAACCATAGTTGTGTATGGTACAGTGCGAGTTCGCTGCTCTTGACGAGTACGAGTAACAGTGACGTTGCGAGTACGAGTTTCAGTTCGGTATGAAGTCACAGGAACCATGCGAGTACGAGTTTCTGTTCTCATGCGAGTAACAGGAGTCGTACGAGTGCGAGTTTCCTGACGAGTACGAGTAACAGGAGTCGTACGAGTACGAGTTTCCTGACGCTGACGAGTTACAGGAACCTGACGAGTACGAGTTTCCAAGCGAGTACGAGTAACTGGAACCATACGAGTCTTAGTTTCTGTAGTCATGCGAGTAACCGTACGAGTACGAGTTTCTTGACGCATTCTAGTTACAGGAACCTGACGAGTACGAGTTTCCATACGAGTACGAGTAACTGGAACGTTGCGAGTACGAGTTTCTGTTCTCATGCGAGTAACAGGAGTCGTACGAGTACGAGTTTCCTGACGCTGACGAGTTACAGATACGTTACGAGTCTTAGTTTCAGTTGTGTACTCAGTTACGTTAACCATGCGAGTCTGCTGCTGAGGAACCATTACAGTTACGTTGTAAGTGTAAGTCTGTGGGACTTGACGCTGACGAGTAACAGTGTAAGGAACTTGCTCAGAAACCTGGTTTGGAACCCATACCTGACGAGAAACCGTCTGGTAGGTTGGGCCACAACCACAAGCGTTTCCGCCAGCGATCATTCCGCCAGCGATCATTCCGCCACCGTAGCTTCCGCCACCGTAG
>CAYONX010000025.1:1604-20174 GCA_964405425.1 uncultured Pirellulaceae bacterium
CCGCCACTGATAACCATTCCACCACCGTAGCTTGCGCCACCGAATCCACCACCGTAGCTTGCGCCACCGTTGTAGACAGGAACAGTTTCAGTACGTGTTTGCCATGAACCAGCGTCACGGCAAACAGTGCGATAAAGAGTTTCCTGGTAAGACTGGCAAGTCATGCGAGTGCCAGTTCGTTGTTGTTGCGTAGCTACCATTGTTGTGTAGTTTTGAGCAACTTGACGAGTAACAGGAACCTGAACTGTGTAAGTCTGAGGAATTGTCTCTGTGTAAGGAACACAAACAGTGTAGTTAGAAGTTACGTTCTCTGTGTAAGGAACGTTAACAGTGTAGTTCTGAGCAACTTGCTCAGTGTAAGGTACTGATACCTGGTACTGCTGAGCAACGTTTTCTGTGTAAGGAACGTTAACTGTGTAGTTCTGTTGTTCTTGAACAGGAACGTTAACAGTGTACTGCTGAGCAACTTGCTCAGTGTAAGGTACTGATACCTGGTAGTTCTGAGTAACGTTTTCTGTGTAAGGAACGTTAACAGTGTAGTTAGAGGTAACGTTCTCTGTGTAAGGAACAGAAACTACGTAGTTAGAAGTAACGTTCTCTGTGTAAGGAACGTTAACTGTGTAGTTCTGCTGAGTCTGAGTTGTCACAGGAACATTGACAGTGTAGTTCTGTGGAACAGATTCAGTGTAAGGAACGCTTACAGTGTAGTTCTCAGTACGAGTCTGCTGCTGTGGAACCATAACAGTATAGTTCTGCTGCTGCGTCGTCGGAACTTGAACGTTCACTGTGTAGTTACGAGTGCGAGTTTCAGTTCTGTAACGAGTACGAGTAACTGAACGCATCTGAGTAACCATTTGGCTCTCGTATACAGTCTGAGTTTGGTACTGAATTTGAGTACCACAACAACCGCCGCCACCATAAGCGACTCCGCCACCATAAGCGACTCCGCCAATGCCAGCGTCGCCATAAGCAATGCCGCCAATGCCGCCGTCCACAATACCTGAGCCATAGCTCATTCCACCAGCATTACCGTAAGCAATGCCACCGCCCATGTAGCCGCAACCACCACAACCGGGGTCAACTACAGAACTTCCGTAACAATCTCCACATGGGCTGGCTACTTGACCACAGCCACATGGGTAGTCGGCATTGACAGCTGATGTTGCGAAAACAACGCAACAGACTGCCACTGCACAAAAAAGGTTTCGCGACATAAATAAGTCCTCCTCGGAACTAACACGAATGTTGATATTTAAGCTCCACAGAACAATCTGTGAGAATACTTCTGAAAAAAAAGGGATATTAGGCGTGAATAAGTTAAGCGTGAAAGGGGTCACAAAATGTCCCGCATTTACACGATTACCTTACCAGATCGCCCATTTTAGTTTGTTGTTGTAAGGTGTCAATCACCCAAATTTCTCCGGTTTGGAATAGTTTTCCAAAAGGTTAGCCGGAAAAATTCTCCAATGTAAATTTCTTCCTTACATAACATATTCATGATTATTGATTACAGTTCTCTGATCGCCAGTTATTAATGCTCCACAAGACGCAAATTTAGCCTATTCAGTCAATTTTATCTGCGAGGCCACCAATATACATCCACCAAGTGAATTCATCCGCAATGTTAGAACCCCTCTGCGGGCTTTGGGGATCGTTTTTGATGTCAATCGTACGAATAATCCGTTCTGCACCGACGCGCATATCTACCAGATATTGTCCCGCATCTACGCGTCTTCCAAACCGACCACCGTTTGAGGCACGACGTAAATCCCAGGAAACGCTGTTAATTCCTTTCGTGCGAGGCGGCTCATCGAATCGCTTTACGACATCGCCACGTAAATTGCGGATTTCAATTTCCAAGGCACGCTCGTTGTCGGCCAGATAATATTCCAAGCGACATTCGATCGGCGGATTGGCGGCAACGAATTTGCGAGTACCTGAACTTCCGCGTCGCGGTTTGCTTTGCCAAATAATTACGTCACGGGGTTCAAAAAGTTCGCGCGTTTTTAATTCTCCGTCAAGCTGCCTTAACGTCGCAACGTCGCCTACCCAGATGCTTCTTCCATGGGTTGCCAAAACAATATCATCCAATCGCGGATGTTGAGCGATTTCGTGAACGGCCACGGTTGGTACGTTTTTAAATTTTGTCCAGGTGGTTCCGCGGTCAATTGAAACCCATGCACCAAATTCGCAACCCAAGTACAAAATGTTTTCGCTGGTTCGGTCTTCACGAATCACTCGAACACTACCCGCTTCGTCCGGCAAATTTCCACGGATCGAATTCCATGATTTGCCGTAATCTTCGGTTACGAATATGTGCGGCAAGGTATCGTTGCTACGATGACCGTCAAAGGAAATGTAACAACGTTCTGCTTTGTACTTTGATGCTTCCAGGCTGCTGACCCAGCGTGGACCGGGTAATAGCTCGCTTAATGGTTTTCCGGATTTAGCAGATGGTTTGGCTTCTTCATTGGCTGCAACGCTCGCTTTGGAATCGGACGTTTTCTTCATGTCGAATTCAACGGTGAACATGCCGCCGTTGAAATCGATCTCGCCTTCGTACTTGCTGCCACTTAGTTTGCCATCGAATTCAAGGTTGAATCTTTCGTTCTCAGCAACCAACGTTAAGGTTTGCGATGCTTCATCGAATTTGCCTTCGACAATTTCGCCTTCACTGCGTTCGGTTTCGTAAGTGCCAGTAATGGTTTTTCCGCGAACAAGCTTGAGAGATATGTCGCTGTCACCTTGCTGAGTTGTTATCGTTCCCTTCCAGGTTCCGGATACTTGATCGTCGCTCGCTGGTTCTGTCTCTTTTTCTTCAGATGTTTGGGGAGCAGAATCTGAGGTTTCGATTTCGTCAGGCTTGGTTTCAGTATCACTGTTTTCTTGATCTGAAGTGACAGCAGGTTGAGCTTGTTGTGCTTGTTGCGGACGAGCTCCGAGAACAAGTTCAATTTCGATATCGTCACCATCGCGTTTGGCGACAAGATTTATTGTTTCACCGGCTTTTCGAGAACGCAGGTATTCAACGACTTCGCTCGGATTTTCAAGTGTTACCTCATCAATCGAAACAAGCACGTCATCCTTTTGCAAACCAGCCTTACTGGCAGGTGAATCTGGTACCACGGAAGAAACCGCCATGCCTTGCAACCTGACCCCAAGATATCCCGATTTTGACGGATCCACGTTACTCTGATCCGTCTCAGTGTCTGGATTTGTGCTCGGCGCTGGTTCTTCTTGTTCGGCTGGTTTCGATTCCTTTGATTTCGACATCGTGGCTTCGAAACCGGCAGTCATCGAGTCGTTGATCGAAACATCGCCGGTAAGCTTGTTGCCTTTGATGTTGCCTTCAAAATCCAGATAGACGCGTTCGTTTTCGCCCGAGAAATAAACTTTCCCGGTCTTTGGAGAATATTGGCCATCGTCGATGTCAATTTCTCCGCGATCCGTTTCGATGAGCCCCTTGATACCGTTCTCTTTGTCCAGCTCCAGAGATAAAGTGACCTTGATCTCCGGTCCCCCTTCGATACGAACCATGCCATCCCATTGACCGGTAACCGGATCATCATCTTGTTGATAGCTGACGATGTTCATAGCTGTCGCAGCAAGCGGCAATGGCAGCGAAACCAGCAACGATTTCCCATCGCCAGGATCCTCTTGCTTTTTCGCTTCAAATTCGACTTGAAATTGGCCGTTGCGCATCGACATTTCGCCGACCATAGTATCTTCCTTGACCGATGCCGAAAACTCTCGCTTTCCTCGTTGAGTTTCGATCGCGAAGTTGAGTTCACCGGTTGAAGCGTCGTATTTGCCTGATGAGATTTTTTGCGGCCCTCGTCGGGTTTCTACTTCACCTGATACTTCACCGTTATCATTCGCTTTTAAGGAAAGTGTGATTGTCGGTTCCTGGCCTTCTGGGAAGCGGTCGGAAATCATCGTTCCGTTCCAGACGCCATCAAGCTTGTTGGTGACTTTCTTGTCCGTTTCTTTATCTTTGTCTTTAGCTGTGCCAGTGTTTGCAGCTTCGGCAGCCTGTGCTTCTGCCGAGTCTTTGTTCTTTTCATCCGCTTGGCCGGCTTCCTGCCTGTTTTTTGGCTTATCTTTCTGCTTCTCTTCCTTTTGCGAATAAAGTGCGATCCATTCGTTGCCTCCGTCTTTGGTCATCCAAACGGCACCATCGGTTGTGCCCACATACAGCACACCAGCTTTTACTGGCGATTCCGTTATCGCGCTGCCAGCTCCTTTGTCGGTGTTGGTAATGTCTGGCGAAATGGAAGCAACATTGGTTCCTTTGTTGTAAGAACGGAAAACGTGATTGCCGGCGCTATAGTGAATTCTTGAATTATGCGGCGACAACAAAAACGGCGTCTTCCAATTGAATCGGTAGCGTGTGCCGCGAGGAGGTCGTGGACGAATGAATCCGCGATCACCTGTTTCCAAATGGATTCGTCCCATCGCTCCATTCTGACTTTCAAAATAGATCTGGTCCGGATCGTCCGGGTCTGGCAGAGTAATAAAGCCATCGCCACCACCAACACGAAACCAATCAGAATTGATCGTTCCAGAATCATTTCCAGATCGAACCGGGCCGCCCCAGCTTCCATTGTCTTGTAGTCCGCCATAGACGCGATAGTTGTCACGCGAACCAACGCCCACATGATAGAATTGCCCAATAGCGGCGTGGTTCAAATGATCCCAATTTTCCATTCGGTCGTGGGTAACATATATACCGCCATCGTTACCCAAAATCATGTGTCGAGGATCTTCTGGATCGATCCATAAAGCGTGGTGATCAACATGCACTGCTCGACCGCCACCATCGCCAGTAAACGTGCTGCCTGCGTCTTTGGACTTATATAAGGACGTCCCCAGAACATACATGTTGTTCATGTCGACCGGATCGATTCGGATCTGGCTGTAATACATTGGCCGCGGATTGAGCGTATTAATTCGCTCCCATGAATCGCCGCCGTTTTTTGACAGATAGATTCCACCGTACTCTTCTTCGTTGTCGCCTTGTTGGCCCTGCAAATTGGCAGCTTGACCACCAAGGGTTCCGGTAAACGGCGTGCGGCGTGCACCACGGTTTCTGCGATTTGGCCGTCTTTCAGGTCGCGTACCCAATTCGACAACGACATCGATTGGTTTGCGTTCGCGCGAGACGACCAATTCGACCGTTTCTCCCGACTTGTGTTTGCGAATTTCCGATAACAAATCCGCATAGGAATACAAAACCACTCCGTTGGCGGAAACAACAATATCGTTCTCTTTCAATCCAGCTTTGTCTGCTGGACCATCTTCGGTGACTTGAGTAATTTTGGCGCCGACATCTGCATTCTCGCCTCGTAGCCCGGCATAAGCAGCCGTTTTTGGTTCGGTCGCAATCTTCTCGGATTCAACGATCGCCGCAATGAAATTTGGATCTTTTGCGAAATACGTCAAACCGATACGTCCCAACTTGCAAGTTGGCAATCCATTACTCAGCCGGGTGAATGTTTTACCGGCGTCGACAGATTTATAGATTCCCGAACCTTCGCCGTATTTTTTCGCTGGATCGTTACTATCAAAACCGTCGCGCAGTCGTTCGTAAGTCGCGATAATTAATTCATCAGGGTTTTCAGGGTTCATCTGTACGTCAACAACTCCGGTTTTGTCATCAACGTAAAAAACCTTTTCCCAGTTCTTGCCACCGTCAGTTGTCTTGAATAGTCCGCGTTCAGGGTTAGGCCCCCAAAGACGACCTAGCGAACCCACGTAAACGATGTCGTGATTTTCAGGATGAATTGCGATGCGGCCAGTTTGGAAAGTCTTCTTGAGCCCCATATTTTTCCATGTCTTTCCTCCGTCGGTCGATTTGTAAACGCCGTCGCCCCAGGAAACACTATTACGTGGATTCGCTTCACCCGTGCCAACCCAAACCAGGTCCGGGTCCGTTGCCGCAACTTGCACATCCCCAATCGAAACCGTCGCTTGCTTGTCAAATTGATGTTCAAACTTCGTTCCGTTATTAGTTGTCTTTAATAATCCGCCCGATGCCGACGCAGCCCACCAGATATTTTTGTCGCCCGGATACACTGCGATCGAAGTAATCCGTCCCATCATGTTGGCTGGCCCGACGCTGCGAAAGCGAACGGCTTCATTCCACGAATCGGGCAGCTTGGAATCGGAATCCTGATAAGCGACGACCGCTGTACAAGAAACGATTGTCATCAAAGCAGTTAAAAAAAGGATTCTGGCTTCATTTGAGCGCATAACAAAAACATCCGTTAACGATTGAGTGATTTTGAGCCAAGGCTGTCAGCCCGCCAGTGTAAATGATACCAAGCCAAATTTTCATCAGCAAACTGGGGCTTAACAATGTTCGTGTTTAAGGTATCAATGAGTGTTTAAAATAACGAACTGAGTGGTGCATGAGCAAATCTTTTAACTGGTGGACTAGGAAGCTGCACCGCTGGGGTGCGATTATTACTGCCCTGCCCTTGTTGATTGTGATTGTCAGCGGTTTGATGCTGCAGCTGAAAAAAGAAGTTACCTGGATTCAGCCAACCACCAAATCGGGTGCCGCAAACCGACTCGATTTGTCATGGCCGGATATTCTGGAAGTCGCAAAGACTCAAAAAGAGGCCAACGTTAGCGATTGGAAAGATATCGATCGTCTTGATGTGCGGCCGTCCAAAGGATTGATAAAAATCCGTTGTGAAAATGGATGGGAACTGCAACTGGATTCGACAAATGGAGAAGTCCTTTCGTCCGCGTATCGGCGCAGCGATTTTATTGAAAGTTTGCACGACGGTTCGTTTTTTTCATCCGGTGCAAAGCTGTGGATCTTTTTGCCCAATGGAATTGTATTGCTCGGGCTTTGGGTAACCGGAGTCTGGTTGTGGTATCTGCCTTTGGGTGCAAAAAAAGCGAAGAAGCGGAATAAGAATAAAGATTCAACGCCAGGAGAGTGACTTTTGACAAAAGTTCTGATAACGGGAGGAACTGGGCTCATAGGCAATCGATTAATCGATCGTTTTGACGACGCCCTTGTAACGACGCGAAATGTATCGGCCGCAAGAAAGAAGCTTGGGGATAAAGCGAAGGCGATTCAATGGGACTCGTACAACCAACCGCTGGATCTTTCTGGATGCGGGAAGATCGATGCGGTGATCAATTTGATGGGTGAGTCCATTGCTTCGGGGCGTTGGAACGCAGAAAAGAAAAAACGCATTCTCGACAGCCGTGTTGTTGGAACGCAGCGACTTGTTGAAGCGATTTCCAAGCTGCCTGAAAAACCAGAATGCTTGATATCTGCATCGGCCGTCGGTTACTACGGTGATATGGGCGACCAAGAAATTGATGAAAACAGCTCCGCAGGCACAGGTTTTTTGTCAGACGTTTGTGAACAGTGGGAAGCAGCCGCTGCCAATGCCGCGCAATATGGAATTCGTTTAGTTTATGTCCGGATCGGAATTGTGCTGACACCAGAAGGTGGCGCGCTGGCAGAAATGTTGCCGATTTTTCGTAAAGGACTGGGAGGCCGACTCGGCAGTGGCAAACAGTACTTTCCATGGATTCACATTGATGATTTGGTCGGGCTGATTCATTGGATGGTGCAGAACCCTGTTTCAGGCGCCTTCAATGGCGTCGCACCCAACTCAGTCACCAACGCCGAATTCACAAAGACATTGGCATCGGTCATCAACCGCCCTGCCCTGTTTCCTGTGCCTAAGTTTGTATTGAAAATAGTTGTCGGAGAACTTGCCAACAGCCTTTTTGAATCTCAGCGAGTCATTCCAAGCGCCGCACTCGATGCAGGATTCGAATTTGAATTCAAGGAACTTCAGCCCGCGCTTGTCGATCTACTGGTGAAATCATGATTTCAGTCTCGAGAAACCAAAACTGGGTCGGGATCGACATCGGTGGAGCCAACATAAAGATAGCCGGTGAGAAGACACTGGTGAACGCTTCGTTTCCACTTTGGAAATTTCCTGAAGACCTGGCAGCGACCATCACGGATTTGCTTCAGCCGTTTGAGCCTTTCGATCGGTTGGCGGTGACGATGACGGGTGAACTTGCCGATTGTTTTGAGAACAAGAAACATGGTGTTGGCTATATTTGCCAGGAAGTTCAAGACAGTTGCGAGAAATTCGACCCTGTCTTTTACCAGGTGACCGGCGATTTTGTGCGGGAAGAACAAGCAGTCAAAGAATTCGAGCTTACGGCGGCTGCTAATTGGCATGCACTGGCGTCGGCCGTTGGATGCTTCAAAAGCGACTGCCTTGTATTGGACATCGGCTCCACGACTACTGATATTCTTTCGGTGACCGACGGCCGATCGAGCAACCTGGGAAGCAGCGATTTCGGGCGTTTGTTGGGCGGAGAGTTGTACTACACCGGTGTCACTCGCACTCCAGTTGCTGCGGTTACGGCGGCCGTCACAGTGTACACACAGCGAGTTCCGCTGGTTGCCGAGACGTTCGCGACGATGAAAGATGTTTACATCATCCTGGACAAAATTGTCGCCAACCCAGAGGACACAGACACAGCGGACATGCGCCCAGCAACGCTTGCCAATTCTCAACGCCGTTTAGCGCGAATGTTGTGTTCCGACGTCAAAGACTTTGGCGAAGAAAAGCTTCATCAAATCGCCCAGGAGATTGCAAGCGCACAATCAAAAACGATTTCAAATTGTGTTGATCGGATCGTGGAACGCAATGAGCTGACTAGCGCGGTTGTATCGGGTTCGGGGGCGTGGCTGGCAGAAGAAATTTTGGCTGACTCAAATCAAATAAAGGAAATCGTTAGCATTGAAGAATTATCTGCCGATGATATTGGCATGCACGGAGTGGCGCTGGTTGGACCAGCATGGGCGGTAAAGCATCTGGCCGAAACGCAGACGAGTTCAGCGTCTGATCGGTAAAAATAAACAAACTTGGATGGCCGCAAGGTATTATGTAATATGGTCCAAGCCATCCCAATTACATTCATACTTCATTTCCAGGCTGATTTTTACCAGGAGTGCCCATGACGGCGATGACGATTCAGCAACATATTTTGCAAGAACAACAAAGGTTCCCCGGCGCTTCTGGTGAATTTTCTTTTTTACTGTCAGGCATCACCCTTGCAACAAAAAAGATTCAGGCTCAGGTTCGTCGCGCCGGCTTGACCGACATTCTTGGTGCCACCGAATCTGAAAACGTTCAAGGCGAGGTTCAGCAGAAGCTGGATGTTTACGCCAACGAAGCGATGATCCAGGGTCTGGGGGGCCGCCGCAGCGTGGGAATACTGGCGTCTGAAGAAAACGAACAGCCAATTGTATTGCCGCACCAGTCACCAGACGCGAAATATGCTGTCGTTTTTGATCCCCTGGATGGCTCATCGAACATTGACGTTAACGTTAGTGTTGGCACCACGTTTTCGATTATGCGACGCCCCGATGGCGCGAATTTAGACGACCCTACTCGTTGGATATTGCAGCCGGGTCGAAAGCAGATCGCAGCCGGTTACGTTGTTTACGGCTCGTCAACGGTCATGGTCTATACGGTCGGAAACGGTGTACATGGATTTACGCTTGACCCAGCCGTCGGCGCGTTTGTTCTTAGCCATGAAAATATTCAGATGCCCAAGCAAGGCCATTACTATTCGGTGAACGAAGCCTATCGCGACAATTTCCCGGATAAGTTTGTTGATTTCATTCAACACTTGCGTAGCGGCGAATTGAATCACGTTTACAGTTCGCGATACATTGGATCCCTGGTCGCTGATTTCCATCGAACACTTTTGCGTGGTGGCGTATTCATGTATCCGCCAACCAATACTCATTCGCAAGGAAAACTCAGGTTGTTGTACGAAGCCAATCCAATCGCCTTTATCGCGGAGCAGGCGGGTGGCATAGCAACCGATTCGAAAAATCGGATTCTTGATATTCAACCAAATGAAATTCACCAACGCACACCCCTGGTCGTTGGCAGTCGAGTTGAAATGACACAGTACCAATCCAATTTCTCAGATTAATCTGGAAGAGTTTTTACAAAGACTCATGGTTGTCAAAAACAGACTCATGGTTGTCAAAAACCTAAATCGGTTCTCAATAATTCCATCTGTTGTTCGCGACCATAGCGTTGCGTAATCGCTTCCCATTGTTGAGCGACAGATTGCAACGCTGCTTCGGCATCCGATTGTCCGTTTAAACAAGATTGAATTTCGGCCGTCAACACACTGATGTATTCGTGACTGCCGCGAATCCGTGGAAAAGTCATCGTGATGTTCTCGTCATTGATTTCATTTAACATTTCGATCAAGCGGTCCGCGTTGTCGACGCTGAAAATGTCGCCCGTCCAATTTTGAATATCGCCTAATTGGCTGTAGCGAGTTGGACCGCTTTTCAACGAATACGAGACGATTTGATTGGTGGCTGATTTGCTCGATAGCCACGAGACAAAACGATTGACGCTGGTCGGGTATGACGCCGTCTTCAGAATAGAGGCTTGGTAGCTGTGATGTCCAATCAGTTCTACCTGGGCGGTTCCTTCGGGAATTTGGTTCCAGGAATCAGTACCAAAATCAAACCATTGTTTTGTACCGGGCAATCGAGTTACAACCGTTTGTTCCAGCACCGTTTCATTGACCAGTGAATTTGCATCCTCAAAACTCGCTTTGATGGGCCAGCCGATCGCGACAGCCGCATTTCCTTCACAAAAATGGCGTGCTGCTTGAACAACGTCTCGACCACTATCGCCACTTGTCAGTGATTTCAATGCATTAAGGGCCTTGAAATACGGCTGCGTCGCAATAAGCGGCTTCATCGTAGCGCGTTGAAATAACGAATCCAGTTTGCCTCGATGACGAATTTCCGCAGCAGCGATCGCCAGCGTCATGTACGCCACGTCATTTCCTTGTGTCGGCAAAACGACGCTCGTTGGAAGTGAAGCCGCATCCAATTCATTCTTGTTGGAATCAATCTGTTGTTTTAGCTGGACCAATTCCTCCCATGTCTCAGGCACTTGGGCGCCAAGTTTTTCCAGCACATCGTTTCTTAGAAAAAACAAAGTATGCGGATGGCTCAGTGGCGTTGCCCATCGGTCCCTGCCAAAACGAATCAAGTCCGTCCGGCAAACGGAAAGCAAGCCTTTGTTGTCCAGTTGTTCCGAATCCCATACTTCATCCAACAATTCTGATACAACTTCATCGGCTACCAGATGGGCCAGCAACACACTTGGATAAATCAACACGTCGGCGTTGTCGATTGCCGCGTAATTATCTGCAAACAATTCTTCGATCGAAACGTTTTCGATTTGTACTTCGCCGCCAGTTTGTGCCGCCCATTGTCGCTGGATCGGTTCTGATAAATCGGCAGCATCCACAACGACGACGCTAATCGGATGTTGTGGAGCAGTTTCGTTGACGTCCTGGTCCACGTTTTCCACTTCGGAAGCACATCCGCATAGACACACAACCCATACCGCCATCACAAAAAGAAACGGTAGCCATTGGCGCATGAAGATGGGCGCTGATGTCGGAAGCGGAGAATGGGTCATCCGTTAAACGAGGCATCAAGTTCGTTGATGACCGCGGTCTCGGTTGCCGAAGTTGTGCCGATGCCAAGAATGCCACCGGCAGCGCCAGCGACTTCTTTCGCGCGTCCAATCACCGTCGTTTGCAACTGGGAAAATGAAGTGGCATCAATCTTTGATTTCAACGCGGCAATATATTCTTTCCAGCTTGCAAGTAGCGCGTCTTCTGGTTTGTTGGCCAGCCAGCTTTCCAGCAATTGATATGCGGCTGTGCCTTCTGAAATTCCAGCACCCGCAGCGGCCTTCAAAATAGCCTCTTTCTCTTTAGTCTCCATAACACCGTCGGCCCAAGCGACGGCAACCAGCGGTACCAACGAAATGCTCATCAACGTCTCCGCCGTGATTTCGCTTTCCATCATTGCATCCAAAACCGCGTCGTCCGAAATCCCACTGGCCTCGGATAATGCCTCGCGGCCGTCCTTCTGAGACATTTCCTGTTTCAGCTGTTTAAGGAGCTCTTTGTCGCGGTCACTGAAAAAACGGTCTTCTAAAGCTTTGCCGCGTTCGAAAAGCGATCCTTCCATTTTATGCATCCTTTGTTTTTTAGTTTTTGTTTTCTTGCAAACCAGCGATTATCGTCAATTATGGTCGTTTGGCGATAGGGCTTTTGCAAAGCGTGAACGACCTTGCCAAACGCGAATTCTGAGATTATCCCGCAAAGTGAATGAATCGTCAAAACCGGGGCTCAGTACCTTGAAATGTTGATTTTGTTTGGCTGCCAAGCAGAACCGAAGGTTTCAGCATTCATACTTAACTAAAACTCTTAGCTTCATTAGACGTTGCCAATATGCCATTCAAAAGTTTTATCATAACGTTCGGGATTTTTTTTGCTGGCTTCATCTTGTTTCCTCTGTCCAGCGATGCGGATACAGAGTCTGAGTTGCGAGATGCCGTTTCCAGTTTAAATAGCTGGCTCGGTGCCGACCAAAAAGCCAGTCGTTGGCGTCAGGTGTTGAAGCTTAATGTTCTGGATTCGCAAGCAGCTCTAGGTCACCGCGCTAATCCAATTGCCCTGATGGATGTCGCGCGATGTTTTGAAGAATCAACCGGCGACTCGGATCACCCGGTTTTCAAACGGGTCATGGCAAGTATTGATGCCCATTTGAAGCAACTGCAATTCAACCAACTTTCCATCGCCAACGAAGCCGCCAGAATGATGGGTGGCTACAAGAATTTACAGGTTGAAGATTTCGAACGATTGCGAAAAGAAGCAATCTACAAAATTCGTATGCTCAAGCGCTTTTATAAAAGCACGATTCGCAGTCGTGAGCGAGCTGAACTCTTTTACGAATTTCGACCCGACGAGACGATCAGTTTTTTGGAAGGAATTGAGTTTGAAGTCGCGCCAGAGCGCAGTCGCGACGCAATTCGCGAAGAAATTGAAACTGTCGAACAAATGATTGCGATCATTGAAAAGCAAATTGAGGAACTAAACGCCCAGCGCTCTCAAATCGAAGAATGGATCGACAAGGTGCGTCGTCCGCAAGACGCGCTACCTCCGTCGCCAGACGATGGGGACGATGCGGAAGACGAATTGCGACTGGACGACGAGTTGCAAATGGACGACACATCCAAGACTCGCACTGCTGCCAAGCCAAGCCAACAGCAGGTACAGCAGATTGAAGAAATCGAACGTGGCGAAATGTCATTGATGCAACAGCTGGCAAGGCTGGAGCAAGAGGTCGAAATTCTTCAGGATGAGCTCGATGAATTGACTGAAATTGAAAAAGAACGCGGTCTTCGATTGAGGACGATGCGGCGGTCGTACAGCGATATTCTGGAGAAATGGGAAGCCGTTGGTACGCTGCGTAACGATGCATATTTTTCTCAGGCCTACATTTCTATGATACGCCTGGAGACGGCATACATTGCTGCCGCCAGGCCAAGCACGCCCAAAGAATTTGAACAGCGTTTAGAAAAACTGCAGGAATTAAATGCTGAACTTGAAAGCGATCCAAACAACAGACTGGCGGCTGCCCAGTTGGGGCTGGTGTCTGGCTGGATCGATGGCGCTGGACAAGCGAAAAATCTGGTCGCTGCGGTACGTTCGAGATATTCAAATCCGAACATCTTTCTGGAAGTTTCAAACGCATTGGCCAATCAGTTCGTGTCTCGAAAAGTATCTGAATCCGAACTCGTGAATGAACAAGTTTTGAATCGTCTGATTCGCGGGGTAGCGAAAGTAGACGGCGAAGTTAAAGTGCAATTTGTTCCTGACCCATATCAAGTCCAAGCAGCCATCGATTTCACTGGCAGCATTCATTCCGATACGTTCGTACGCTCTGGAAAACTTACCGCCTATGCCGGTGCAGACGCACCGTTCAACATCCGTAGAGATTTTTTCGCAAACGTCGGTGGCATGTTTGCCCGCGATGTTTACGGTGATGTTCAACTTGACACGTATTTCAAATGCATCGATAGCAATCTGCGTTTGGTCCAAAAAATTGCCAACAAGCAATACCTGAAGACCAAGGCTCAGGCGGAAGCGATTTCCCTTGGCAACTTGAATGAGAAATTGCTTTCATCGATTGCCGAAGAAACTGATCCTGCGGTAGAAGCCGGTTTGGAGCAGTTCGATTCATTTAGTCGCCGGCAAACAGACTTTCGCAAACTGATCCCAGCCACATACATGTTTACCACTGCCGACCGCATGGTCGTCGTTGGCCATAAGGCGACGCCATATGATTTGGCGGCGCCAACGAAGCCTCAAATGTTTGCCAACGTTCCCGCGGATGTTCACGTAAAGCTTCATGAAACTGCGTTGAGCAATTACATCAGCCCAATTTTAGCTGGCCGACGGTTGACCAATTTTGAAATTCTCGAGCAGGTTCAACGACTGACCAGTGGCGACGAGATGATGGAAGACGAATTTGAAGGCGAAGAAGAATTTGACGACGAAGAAGACCAGGAAGGCGTAATAAGCATTCTGTTTGATGACGCTCGGCCAATTCAGCTTGAATTTGAGAATGACGTTTTAGCCGTCACGATTTCGGGCAAAGAATTCTCTCGCGACGGCAAAAAAATCAAAGACGGGCTAAGAATACGACTGGCTTTCAAATTGGTCAACAAAGGCGAGTTTCTTGAATTGGTTCCCGCTGAAGCAGTCAAAGTCGAATTGATGGATGATAAGCAAACTAATGTTCGAACCGTTACGTTCAAGACATTCCTGGAAGACAGCCTGAACGCATTGCTTGAAGAAGCTGGTGATTTGGATTTCCAGATTCCATTGAATTTGATCCCCTCAGACAATTTTGACGACGCTCTCAAGCGGGTTGCAGATGCGATGAAGCTGGTACAGTTCAAATTGCAGTCCGGCTGGTTGTATCTGGGTTGGAAATACCAGGCGAACGAACAGTTTATGCAACTGGTCACCGACACTTCAGCAATCTCATATCCAGAAGCCGCTCCGGAACTGGACCCGTCACAGTCGACTGACGGAGACGATGCGATGCTCGATACACTCGAAAATAGTGAAGCTACCCAGTAGCCATTTGCAGCAGTGGCCCAATGGAGACGACGACTGAATTTCGGATTATTCCAGTATTGCTGCAGCGAAGAATGCCCGTCTTTCACTTTCCGTAAGGATTATTCAGGTTCAGGCAATTACCCACCGGCGGCAACTTTGGCGATCGTTTGACGATCGGCATGAATCGCCGCTCTTTGGAGGGTAATTGTACGATGGGATCCAAGAGGCAGTTACAATCGGTCAAATCGATAATGTTTCGATTTTCTGCATTCGCGCTTTATAATGCTCCGATCTTTTTTAAATGTTGTTTCGGTGAATTTCGTTTTGTGATGGCCGTGTGGTCCGTCTGAAAAACCGTGATTATTAAAATTGTTCGGTCGGGTGCATTGTGAATAAATCAATCCTGCTAGTCATTGCTGTTGTCGGCCTGTTTTTTATCGGAATCGCGGGGTTTGTTTCACTTCTAGTTGGTGGGCTTTTTTATGCAACCAGCGGAGCGGTCACCGCGGCGGACTCAATGCTTGCCGGTGCAGCCAATGGCAACACCGCGGTTGTGCGACAGTATTTGTCAGTCGACTATTCCGACTCGCTTAGCGACGGGCAGCTGGAAGAGCTGATCGATGAATCTCGACTCGACGAATTCAAATCCGTGTTTTGGAGCCAACGCAGCATTGAAAATAATTTTGGTAGCCTGGACGGAACGTTCACAACCAAGACCGGCGGCCAGGTTCCACTGAAGCTTTCGTTGGTCTTTGAGAACGACCAATGGAAGATCGCTGACATCTTAGCTTCCAGTTCGACGCGCTCGATGTCTACTGGCTTGGTTGAAGAGAAAAGTCCTTCGATCGAGGTCGTTGAAGATTCGTCTGCACCAATGTCCAGCACACCAATCTCCGTTTCAAAACCTGATTCAAACTTTGACACAATTCCAACTGAAAGCGCCGTGTCTCCGATGGATCGCAAGGTCGTAACCATAGCTGACATCCCGGATGTCGAACAAGCCAATGCACTGGTAAAAGATTGGACGACTCGTTTCTGCCAAAGCGTATCCAACAAAGATTTTTCGGAATTTCATGCAGCAACTGCGCCTGAGTTCCAGGAGGAATTTACTTTGGCTCGTTTCACAGAAACGTTTCAAGAATTCATTGACAGAGAAATTGATCTGCGATGGGTTAAAGATGTCACGCCAGTATTCGATCGATCTCCGATGATGGATGCTGAAGGATCCATTTCGCTTGAAGGAGTGTTTCCGGCTAACCCTCCCGTTGAATTTGAATATCTTTTCGTCATGAGATCGAACCAATGGAAGCCGCTGGCCGTCTCTCTAAATATCCCTGGTCCGAAATTGGAAATTCCAGATTTCGAATTCATAAAAAAGCTTGTGATTCGGAAAACTTTGAAGTTCGGACGTGCGGTTGATGAACAGGATTTTTCGAGTTTCCATCGTAACGAATTGGCAGCGGCATTCCGCGAAAAATTCACCATCCTCCAGTTCGCGGAAATCTTTAAGGAGTTTGTTAATGAGCGTGCGAGCTTAAGTTGGATTAAAGGCGTTGAGCCAATTTTTGATCCGGTACCATCCATGAATACGGATGGAATTTTACAGGTCAGCGGAATTTTCCCATCAGAGCCCAAAGTTGACTTTCGATACGCTTTCGTTAACGAGCGTAGTCGGTGGCGAATGGTAATGATAAACATTAACGTTCCAAATGAAGATGAGGTCGCCGAAGAGGCAAACGCCAAGTCTGGCCAGGATTCGGACCAGATTGTGAAGTAGGGATTTTCTCCTGCCCTGCTAATCCTGGGGCAGCTAAGTACCGTGCTGGCAACGGGTGATTTGCCTAATTGCAAGTTTAGTGCAAAAATAGCGCATGAATGGATTCGACTTTGAGGTCGTTGTTGCCTGAGGGAGATAGATACTACTCAACGACCTAGCTCCCCACGCCAGGTACAAGTATGACACTCTCCGATTCGCGCTTTCAAAGCCAAGAACTTCAGAACCAAGAAGTTCAGGACCAAGAACTACAACACCAAGTCGTCGAAAAACACGTCGTCCAGGATCACGTCTTACAGAATCAAAACTCAACGCCCGTTGGCGGGTTGCCTGATGGAAATCAGGTCGTTGACCAGGTTCAGACCAATGAGCCTGTCGAAGATCCTTTTGGATCCGAGGAAACGGAGGATGACGGGCAGCCGGTTGCTGATACGTCTGAGGCTGGACGTCCTGCTGGACAACCGATGGATCAGCCTGCTCAGGCGGATTCAAGTCCTAAGGAAGTGGCCGGTACGCTTGCGAATCCAAATCCGAACATAACAAAACAACAACCAGCAGACGAAGGCTGGCTTGGTTGGTTGCCCATTCTTTTGTTGCCGCTACTGCTGTTGGGTTTAGCCTATTGGTTTTGGCGGCGTTCGAGTTCATCAAACAAGGATGTGCCTGTTGGTGATGCGACTGGCCTTCAAACATCCGGTGAACCCGAATTGCCTGCGGTGGAACGGATTCCCGAATTTGATGCAAATGATGAAGCCCTCAATCTGAATGACCTCGAAGTAGGCGCGGCGGAGTCAGGCATTTCGAATGCGATATCGGCACCGAAAACAACCGATGAAGACGACTCGTTCGATGAGTTCTTTAATCTCGATGACGCAGATGACGTGTCGGCTGTAGATGCCGGCGGCGAACCAGAGCTGGTCGATGAAGAACCGTTAGTGGTTAATGAAATTATTGATCCTGATGCGGAAGACGAGGTCATTGCCTTGACTGATGACGCCGAAGTCCAGGCAGAGACTGCAGGCTTGGAATCAGAGCTGTCTGCAAGCGAAGAAGATGACTCGCTCGATGACATCTTTGATCTAGATGATGATACGGACGATGTACCGTTTGCAAATGCCGACGACGAGCCAGAGCTGACAGGTGAAGAACCAACACTTGTTAATGAAATTTCTGATGCTGATGCGGAAGATGAAATCACCGCCTTGACTGATGACGTCGAAGTTGACACAGGTGCTGCAGGCTTGGAATCAGAGCTTGTTGCAAGCGAAGAAGATGACTCGTTCGACGACATCTTTGATCTAGATGATGATACGGACGATGTGCCATCTGCAAATGCTGACGCCGAACCAGAGTTGGCAGACGAAGAACCGCTAGTCGTTAGTGAAATAATTGATCCTGATGCGGAAGACGAAGTCATTGCCTTGACGGATGACGCCGAAGTCGAGGCAGCGGCTGCAGACTTGGAACCGGAGCTGTCTGCAAGCGAAAATGATGACTCGCTCGATGACATCTTTGATCTAGATGATGATACGGACGATTTGCCGTCTGCAAATGCCGAAGTTGAAGCTGAATTTGCAGGTGAAGAACCAACACTTGCTAATGAAATTTCTGATGCTGATAAGGAAGATGAAATCATTGCCTTAACTGATGACGCCGAAGTCGAGGCAGATGCTGCAGGCCTGGAATCAGAGCTGGCTGCAAGCGAAGAAGATGACTCGCTCGACGACATCTTTGATCTAGATGACGATACGGACGATGTGCCATCCGCAAAT
>CAYONX010000025.1:20274-56098 GCA_964405425.1 uncultured Pirellulaceae bacterium
ATGACGATACGGACGATGTGCCATCCGCAAATTCCGAAGCTGAAGCTGAAGCTGAAGCTGAAGCTGAGCTTGCAGATGAAGAGCCTCAGGTAGCCAACGAGATTGCAGATCTTGTTTCCGAAGATGAAGTCATTACTCTAACCGATGACGTCGAAGCAGAAGCAGAAGCAGAAGTTGCAAGCTTGGGTTCGGACCTTGAAGACACGGCCACAGCTCCTGTTGCGGAAGCGGCAATTGAGACCGGCCAGCAGCAGGAAGAAGGTGAGTTAAGTATCGGTGGCATCGCAGCTGCTGGTCTGGCAGCAGTTGGAGGCGTTTCTGCTTTCAAAAAGGTGTTCTCAGGCGGCGAAGGCGAAGCGGAATCCAATGTTAACGATAGCGGATTTGGTTCAACCGATGACAGCCGTGCGTCCTTTGCTTCGGCATTGACTGGCTCGGCAGCTGAACAAAAATCGGCGAGAGAAGAGGAACTTGAACAGAGAGTGTCCGCACTTCAATCGCAACTTGAACAATTGAGCTCCGCGAATTCGGAAGCTGAATCGATTAAAGAAGACGCAAAGCGGTATCAGCAAGAATCCTCACAGGCCCAATCGGAAGTTATCGCGCTGCGTGAACAAATCGTCTCACTCAACTCGACCGTTGAATCCTCAAAGTCGGACGCCGAAACATACCGGCAACAAGTGGAAGAATCACTCAATGCCAAGGAGTCGGCTGCTGAGACAGCTCGCAAAGCGGAAGCTCTTGAGGCCGAAGTGGCGAACTTGCGAGAGGAATCAGAATCTGCCAGAAAAGATGCCGATTTGTTGAGAGACCAGCTGAAAGAAGCGGAGTCTCAAATTCTACAAGCCAAGGAAACTGCTGAACCAGACGAGGACACAGTACTGCTGAAGAAGAAGTTCGGACACATGGAACGGCATCTCGAGTCTGCGAAATCTCATAATCGTGATCTGCAGCAAATGCTTGATGAACATGAAGAGGCCAGTCAAACCAAAATCGAATCGCTTGAAAACAAGTTGTCGGAAGCAGAAGCTAAAAGCGGTAGCGCGCAACAGGCTGAGCAGACGTTAAAGAAGCAACTTGAAGAATCGCAGGAAAGTTCTTCGAAGCTAACGGCTGAACTAGATGAATTGAAACTGAGTGCGAAAGAAGCCGAGACCTTGCGTTTAGAATTGAGCGAAAAGTCAAATGCGTTCGCGGCGCTGACGTCCTCTTTCGGCGCGGCCGAATCGAAACTTGCGGCATTTGAATCTGAAGCGGGAGAAATGGCCAAACTTCGTGAACAGCTAACAGACGCCCAATCAAAAACGACTCAATTGGAGCAGCAAGCACAGCAGCTTGAGAAACAACTCGAAAATTCGAAAGCAGAGATTCAAACGGCGAAATCGAATGCCGAATCGCAAGTAGATCAGCTGAGTTCACAAGTTCAGTCGGCGGTGGAAGAAAAAGCGGCGTTTGTGCAGGGGCTCGAAGAGGCAGAATCAGAAAAGAACCAGTTAAACTCAAAATTGCAGTCTGCAGAAGATGCAAAAGCTACTCTCGCAAAAGAGCTGGAAAGTACAAAGACGCAAGCGGAACAACTCACGTCGCAACTGCAGTCAACCGGAAACGAGAAGGCTTTGCTGGCTGAGGAATTAGAGCAAATTCGAACGGAATTTTCTTCTGCTAAAGAAGGGCTCGAGCGATCGCGTTTAGAAATGAAAGCTTTGCTGGAATCTTCCGCGTCTCACGAAGAAGAACAAAAACAAACAAAACTGAGCCTCGAGAAAGCGCAACGGGAACTGGCTCAGCAAGTCGCTACTAACTCGAAACTCGAGGCAACGGTTGCAAACAGCCAGGCGGACCAAAAATCGCTGAGTGAAGTTCGCAATCAATTGGAAACACAGATCGCCGAGCGAGATTCGTTGGCCGCGAAATTGGTTGCGGCAGAATCGAAAGCGACGGACTTGGAAGCCAATGCCAAGCTGCGAGCAGATCGCTACAGAACGGAATTGGCTAATCTGCAATCGGCAACGCGAGCGGCAAAGATTGAGCTTCAAGCCGTTCGGTCGGAAGCGGAAAGTAACAAAGCCGATTCAAAGGGCGTTGCGGAAGAAGTCCAGAAGATCACTGGCGAGCTTCGGCAGACAAACGTCAAACTGCAAGAGAAAGTTTCTAAGCTTGAGGCTTCCAACCGTGAAGTTGGCAGGCTCAAAGCGGAGCTGGATGAACAAAAACAACAACGGCTTAGCGCAATTGAAAAACTCGAATCTACAATAGCCGAGGCGTCAGCCACCAGAGGCCGCCTGGAACAGAAGATTAACAAGTCGAATACAGAATTGGCCGAGATCCAGGCCCAGCGGAGTGAAGCGGTTCCGCAAACTAAGAGAATGACCAGTTCTGCTGCGGCAAAAAAAGTTGTCAAGTTGGAATCACGGCTCGCCAAACTGGCCGAGGACGCAAAGCTTCGGAAGGAACAATTGCGCGAGCAACGAAGCACGATTTTCACACTTCGAAAACAGGCAAAATCGAGCGATTCGGAACTCAACAAGCTGAAGAAGAGCTTGGACACAAAGACAGAGTCACTTTCTAAGTTGACGCAACGGAAAAAGGAACAGGACTCGGAATTGAAGTCGCTGCGTGGTGAGTCGCGAAAGTTTGAACGGGAACTGACGAAGTTGAACCGTCAGGCAGGTAAAGCTTCTTCGGCGTCCAGGGTAAGTGCAACGAAACCGAAACCCGCGAAGAAAAAAGTAAGTCCGGCGAAAACGGGTAAGGCCAAACGAGCAGACAACCTGAAACGAGTCGAAGGTATCGGGCCGAAGATCGAAAAGCTGCTTCATGCGGCTGGTATCAAGTCGTTTAAAAAGCTTGCATCGACGTCACAGAAAAAACTGAATTCGATTCTTGTTGAGGCAGGTCCACGATTCACATCGCATTCTCCTGCTACATGGCCGCAGCAAGCGCGCTTGGCTGCCGATGGCAAGTGGGACAAGCTCCAGACGCTACAGGACCAACTTGACGGCGGCCGCAGATAGAAACGGGGCAACTTCAGTCGGTTTTTTTCGAATAGTCGATTGCAGAATCCCGAACCATGAACTGCATCTTGTAGCAGGAACCAACTTTTACAACGCGCATGATCCGATTTTCGCCTTGTCTGTTTCAACTAGATTTTTTTCGTGGAAGCGTAGAAAGCAACTCAACGACGCCGCCATGTCCCTTTTTTCGAGCCCATTCGATCGGTGCTGCCCACGGAGCGCCGCAGAGGTTTGGATCAGCACCATGGTTAAGATAAAGCTGTACCAGTTTTTCCTTACCCCATCGCGCCGCCCAACCTAACGGTGTGGACAGCAAGTGCAAATCGAGAATGTCCAGCCTGGCTCCATACTTCAACAACAGTTTGGCGAACCTTACCGCATCTTCCTCTGGCTCTTTTCGGCCGAGCGAATGTAGTTCAAGGTAGGTTCCCGGTTTTGTGTGTAAACCCTCCGCCTTTGCAAATTCGTTCAGGTCTTTCACGCCATGTTTCAGTAAGATTTCGTAGATGCGAAAATAGTTTTCACGGTCGATATGGGGTGCGTGGCTATGCTTGTGCCGCCAGAAACGGGCAGCCTGACCTAACAGACCGGTACTGACTTTCTGCGGATAGTGTTTCAGACAGTGCTCTACGGTTTCCGGAATCCCGCCATGTACTGCTCGTAGCAACAATTGCTCATCGACTTTTGGATTCTGACTAACGAATTGCTCGGCGAATTCTTGATAAGAAAGAAACTTGGCGGCACTTTCGACGCCGACAATACCGCCATGCGATTTCACAAGTTCGATTAACTCTTGATTGCCTGTCGAAAACGCACCGGCCATTGGTGTTCCGGTTCCCAGAACCTGCAAATTCGGGTCAGCGCCAGCTTCAAGTAGTAGCCGAGCCATCTCGTGCTGTCCGGTCGACGTGGCCCGATACAATGGGTCACCGCCCACAACATAAGGCGCACTCTCGCTGACGTAAATTGTATGGGTTCCGTCTGGATCGACCCCAAGCGACATCATTCGTCGTACTATTTCTGTTTGATGATTGTCCACAGCCAACTGCAAAAAGCTTCCAACCTCATCAACCGTGACTCCTCTGGCAACCAGTTCGTCAAATGTTTCAATATCGCCATCGTTGATCGCTTGACGCAGTTGCCCCAGCAACAAGGTTCGGCCTTCGGGCGATTGCAAACCTTCAGACTCGGCCGCATCCGATTCGCTTGAGTCTGATTTGATCGGCTGTTTTTCGCGACGGTCGTATTCTTCATTGATGATTTCGACAATTTCATCGTAGCCACGGTCGGTAGCCATTCCGATTGGCGAGGTCGCTTTTGTGAAAGGGTAGATTCCTGAGTTTTTGTTGACGCCGCAACTCATCAACAAACGTACCATTTCCGCTTGCCGATGCATGATGGCAAAGTGAATCGCCATAGCGGAGTCATCTTTCAGATAGAGCAAAGCCAAATTGGATTGTTCATCAAGAATCGCCTTGGCCTTTTTGACGTCACCAACGATTGCTGCATCACACAAATCTTGCACTGAGTATTTCAGAGGCGGCGTCTTGAGCACCTCCTGCTTTAATCGCGCCCAACTGGCGAAACCGTAGGCGCGAGCAAGGATTCGCTGTGCGTCTGCCAATCGAAACGAATGCGGATCGGGGGTTCGTTCGTAACGGTGAACTTCAGCGATCGCCTGTGACTGTCCACTCAGGTAAGACTTCAACAATGTCTTGGCCTGTTTCTGCAATTGCTCCCAGTTAGGGCTTGTTGGAAGCGCGCGGTGAGCTTGAGGGTTAGAATGTTTTTTCATGACGAACCTTTCTTTCTGCGGAAATGCCGCGAGGTTCATTGCTCGCGTGGTGAACCGAAAGAAGGTAAGGTCAACAATTTGATTTCTAGAGGTTGGGCTGGGCCCTTTCCGCGAGCACGGTTGCGTCCCTTAACGCAACGATCATCTTAGATCCATGGTTACAGTACGTCAAATACCGGTAAATTGCTCCGCTTTTGATCACGAAAATCGATACGTATTGACGCCAAACCAAGCGACTGATAATTAAACGCTTTCGCAAACTAATTGATATCGGTAATTACTGATGACGAAATCGAGCGGTTTCGCTTGCCGCCAAGTAGTTTTGGCATTTTTCCTCGCAAACAGCTGTCTCTTGTTCGCTAGCGTGCTTAACGCTCAGCGACCACGCTTCCCCGATTTTTTCCGCCCGCAGTCGCAAATTGGCCAAGCTATAACGGCGCCGCCAGCAACCATATCAGCACCTTCGTTCGTTGCGCCCCAGTTCGGGCCTCAAACAATTGTTGGCACACCCGTTTTAACAAATCAAAGCCAGCCATTTTTTGGCGCTCCGGTCGGCAATGTTATTCCAGGCGGTTTCAATCCCGGACACATCGTTGGTGGGTCGGTCAGCAACGCTCTTCCAGGTGCGTTCAACCCGGGTTCCATCATTGGTGCACCGTCGACGTCGTTGCCAACACCCGTCTTCGATCCGTTTCGATCTTCCAGCCAACCGCTGCCGTTTTCTGGTCGAGCTTCAGCTGCCGACACCGTGCCCGGCATCCAGGTGCTACCACCGATCCAGCCACTGACACAAAATATTCAACAGCCTGGTTTGTTTAGCCAGCCGCAAACCCAGGGATTCGGCCTTCCAACCCCGCAATTTCAATCAGGTCTTCAGCCTCAAAACTTTCAATCCCCGCAATTTCTGCCACGTCTTCAGACTCCAACGTTTCAGGCCCAGCCCTTGTTCGGTGACTTTAGCTTTGGACGCGGAAGTGCAGGAGCGGGTTTCCCAAGAACCGGCCAAACTGGATCATTTTTCCGACGGTTCCGAGACGAGTTCCTGCCCCGATTGCTGGAAAGGCCTCGAATTCGACATACATTCGTTGCCGGTGGTAACGGCAACGAATTGCAGATGAACGACACTGAATTCGCAACCACGCTGACATTCCCAAGATTTTTACTTTCTGAGCAACCGATCAGGATCACGCCTGGATTCATTGCTCACTTTTGGGACGGCCCGGAAACACTCGGTCCATTTGGAACTGGTTTTGATATTCCAGAAACTGCGTTTAGTGCATTTTTGACGTTGGAACATTTTTCCGATCCCAATCGGCGTGCAGGCGTTGAATCCAATTTTACCGTCGGCGTATATTCCGATTACGAACATCTTGATTCCGATAGTTTACGTTTGACGGGTGTCGGCCTGACGTGGTACCGATTGGATGAAGCGAACACTCTAAAAATTGGTGCTGAGTATTTTGATCGGCTTGAATTGAAGTTGTTGCCTGCGTTTGGATTGTTTATTCGCCCAAGCAATGATTTGCAACTGGATCTATACTTCCCGCGCCCCCGCATTGCTCAGCGATTGCCAAGTTTTCGCTCGCTCGAAACGTGGTGGTATATCGCGGGAGAGTATGGCGGTGGAAACTGGACGGTCCAACGAGATTTCGGTGATGATCGCATTGATATCAACGATTACCGCGCCATTTTGGGCATTGAATGGTTTGGCCAGCGAGGCGTCACTGGATTCGCAGAAACTGGATACGTGTTCAATCGCGAATTGGTTTCACAGGCGGCCATACCCACTCGCGAATTGGAACTTCAGGATTCCATAATGGTTCGCTTGGGCCTTGAGTTCTAACGAATCCATCATTCATTTTGTCAGTTCAAGTCGTCAGCTCATTTTGTCAGTATTGGGCTGCGGCTGTTTCCCGTTGTGTAAACCGACGGACTACAAATTCAAATACTAAGCGCCACGATGGGCTTTGAAAACGGTCGCCTTCGGATCGGCAAACGCCGCATATTGATCGCAAGCTTGTTGGTATAGAAATTCTTGCGAACGGAATCGAGGCTTACCGCCAACGGGCACACCTTCATACGCTCCGTCAGCATTCAATCGCCGGGCACGAACGTTGTCTTCAAAGAAACTTCGCAGTACCGCTAATAATTTTTTACGGCATTTTTCGTCTTCGATGGGCACGAGTAATTCTGCTCGCCGATTCAGGTTTCGTCCCATCCAGTCGGCGCTACTGATAAACACTTTTTCGTCGCCGCCATGGCTGAAATGAATGACTCTGGCGTGTTCGAGTATCCGGTCGACAATGCTTACGACTTTAATGTTTTCGCTTAGCCCTTCTACACCCGGCCGCAAACAACAAATTCCGCGAACGTTTAACCGGATTGAGACGCCGGCCTGAGAAGCGGAATAAAGTGCATCAATGATCTGGCGATCGACCAGCGAATTTAATTTTGCATTGATCTCGCAATTTGCACCCTGTCGCGCGTTCTCAATTTCTACTTGAATCATTTCAAGCAATGTATCTTTCAGATCAATTGGAGCGGCAGCTAAAAGCGCCAGTGGCTGCGGAACCGACAAACCGGTGATGGCATTGAAAAACAATACCGCGTCGGTGCCAAGTTGTTCGTTGTTGGTGAAGTAACTGACGTCGCTGTACAACCGTGCCGTCGATTCGTTGTAATTTCCAGTGCCGAAGTGGACGTATCGTTGGATGCCTCGAGCTTCCCGTCGAATCACGATGCAAAGTTTGGCATGCGTTTTAAGGCCCCGCACACCATAAATTACATCAACTCCAGCTTGTTCCAGTCGACGAGCACCACGAATATTCCTTTCTTCGTCGAACCTGGCTTTCAATTCAACGATAGCCGAGACCTGCTTGCCGTTTGAGGCAGCATTGATCAGCGATTCGATAACCTTGCTGTCGCTACTGGTGCGATACAGAGTCTGTTTTATCGCAATCACATCTGGATCTTCTGCAGCTGCGTTCAATAATTCGATAACCGGGTCAAATTGCTGATAAGGATGCAACAGAATCCTGTCCCCAGCCGCAATCGTATCGAAAATATTTTGAGCGTCAGCGAAATCAGGTGACGGCTGTGGCGACCACGTTTCATCTTTCAATTCAGGATAGCCGGCAATTTTCGCCAAGCCAAAAAACGCCGCCAGATCCAACGGGCATTCCACCGGAAATAATTCGTCTTCGCCAACTCCCGTCGCTCGCTTTAAAAAATCCATCAGCGAATCGCCTGTATTGGCATCCACTTCCAGGCGTACGATTTGACTGAATTTTCGTTCTTCCAGGACTTCGGTCAACTCGTTCAATAAATCGTGCATGGTGTCTTCGTTAAGCGCGATATCGGCGTTGCGCGTGATACGAAAACAACACGACTCAATGATTTGCTGGTCAGGAAACATCCGGGGCAGAAACTTTTGTACTGCGTCTTCAACCAGTACAAACGCATGACCGGTTTCCTGTGGCATACTAATGAAACGCCGCATCGATTCACGGATCGGAATCACAACGAACCGCTCGCTGTCGAGTTCGTGCTCGGAATCTCCAAGCGTTCGATCCGCCTGATATTTCAATTGCACGCAAACACAAAGCTTCGCACCGGCCAGCAAAGGGATCCCCTGCTCCAAATCGATTGCAATCGGAGTTACTACAGAAGCTATTTCGCGATCAAAAATCTCGCCCAGATGTTCCAGCTGTGCTTTTTCAAGATCGTCTGGATTCATTCTTCGGATGTCGTGTGATTCAAGTTGCGGCATCAAGCCTTCACGAAACATACTGGCCTGGGCCGCATTCATTTCTCGCACACGAGTTGATATTGCGCTCAGTTGTTCACCGACCGTCATCCCGGAAATTTCACGAGTATCAACCTCGTTCGCCAGGGCCAATTTCAGGCCGCCGAAACGCACTTTGATGAATTCATCCAAATTGCTGCCAGTGATCGCGAGAAATTTCACTCGTTCAAGCAGCGGAATCTCTGGCAAATCGGCCAGATCCAGCACTCGTTGGTTGAACTCAAGCCAGCTTAGCTCGCGATTCAAATAGTTTTTGGGCGAATGCCTCATGCCTGTTCCCTTTGTAATTTCAAAACCACTTTTAATCCAAAAATATCAGAGAACATTTGGGCAGATTTTCTCATCTCCAGCAACTCAACCGAAATATCAGCCACGTCAGCAGTTTCAATTTCGACACTGGTCGCCAGCTGTGTGCATTGGATATCCCGAATCGGTTGCCGACGCGTCGAATCAAGTGCTTTGGCGATTCTTAAAATCGATGCGAGTTTGGCAACCGATACACGATCCATACGATTCAATTTGTTGTATCCGTCGTGACTGGGCTGAGGGCTTGCGCGACGGTGATAGCGAGCAACCAAGGCGACCAATTCAACATCATGCGAACCGATACCAAAAAATTCGGCGTTTCGGATCAGATACATGGAATGTTTGTGATAACTTCTCGTGGAAACAAACGATCCGACTTCGTGAAGGATCGACGCCATTTCCAAAATCATCCGAAACCGTCGCCCAAGTCCATGCAAGTCAGCAAGTTGGTCGAACAACTGGCACGCAAGGTTCGAAACATGAATCGCATGTTGATTGTCGAATTTGAATTTCTTGCCCATCTGGATAGCCGAGCTGATCGTTTGTCGCTCAACCAGCTTTGACGAACCTCCACCGCTGGCCATTTCTTGAACGATCCCATCTCTCAGATTGAAATGGCTGACGAACAATTTTTCGAATCCCAATTCTTTGCCAACCATGTAATACGCAAGCAGCGCCGGGCCCAGTGATTCAGCTTCAGGCAAACTCAGATGAAAACGTGACACCAAACGGTCCGTCGATTCGGAAAGGATTTCGGTGGTCAGCAAACCGAGCTGTTCGAGTCCAATTTCCTGTGTGATTCCAGCCGGCTTTTTGTTGCCAATCAACTGATTGGCCGCAAAGCGAATGTCACCTCCAATGGCAACCAGATTTTCCAGCTTATACTTTTCTGACTCATGTTTGATTTGCCCGATCATCCGTAGCAGCTGTGCTTCCATGACACTGCGAGACGTTGACATTGGACCGCCGAAAAATTCGATCGCCTTACGGATTCTTAATGATCCTTGACGATAACTTTGCGAGAACAATACTTCCTGTTGATCAAAGAACAAAACTTCCGTGGTGCCACCGCTAATCTCGCAGATCATTGACGGTTTCGAGAAAATCTTGGGTTCATTTTCAATCAGTGGCAAAGCACCAACAAATGTTAAACGATGCGTTTCAGCTTCATCCAGTGCGCGGATCTCCAATCCGGTTGCAACAAAAACTCGATCAACAAATGCCAATCGGTTCTGAGCTTCTTTAACCGCACTGGTGGCCACCACTCGTAACTGACCTGCATCGCGGATTCCATATTCGTTTAACTTCGCTACGTAGATCCTTAATACGTGAACGCAATCTTCGATGGTTTCCCGGCTGATCCGGCCGATGATAAATGAATCCTTGCCAATACTGACGGCTTGAGAAAACGTCTCCAGTTTACGAATCTTTCCGTCGGGATGGATTTCTGAAATTTGCATCCGCAATGAAGTCGCACCGATATCGATAACAGCAACCGGCCAAGGCAGATTTTTGTTCTTCCCCGCAGCTGGATAGTTGGAATCCGATATCGATGGATTTAAGTTAATCTTCAATGCTCTAAATGATTTAAACAGAAAGTGAATGGCTTTAAACAACGATCGCCGAAATTAGCATTCCCGTACGATATTATTGCAGAATACGCCTCATTCGTCACATCGTGCCAGCGGGATTAAAATGGCTTAGACGACAACGAAAAGTGGTTTTTGCGAAAGTTTATCGAATTGGTAAAACAGCTGCAAAATATGGAGCGTTTGGTGACTCTTGGAACCGCTGGCAACCAATGATATTGGGCTGCAATAAGCCAAGGCTTGATTCAATCAAGCTTTGGTTACAGCCTGTTTGGCCAGTGCGGCTGCACCCATTACGCCCGCATTGTCACCCAGTTTGGCTTCAACAATTTCAAAGCCATCTCTCATCGATTCAAGGATTCTTGGGCGGGCAACTTTTTCGATCTCTTTGAGCATTAGCTCCGGCATCGCTTCGACCAATCCACCCCCAAACACAATCACATCGGGGGCCAATAAATGCACCAGCGTTACTACGCTTAGGCCAAGATAATGACAGGCGTCGAGAACGATTTCTTTGACTGCTTTGTCACCCGCTTCGATCGATGACGAAATCGCTCCGCTCCGAATTTGAGAAATATCGGTATCGGAATTTTCTTTCAGATGCGGCGCGCTGCCTCGATAAGCTGCCTGGGCAGACAGCCCTGCAATCGACAATCGTGAAGCCATCGCTTCCAGCGAGCCAGGATTGCCAGCACCATCCATTGGCCCTCCCGGACAAAGCGGAATGTGTCCCACTTCCATACATGTGGAATTTCGACCTCGCAATAGATGGCCGTCATAAACACAGCCACCGCCTACACCCGTTCCAGGGAAAATGCCGACGACACAGCGAGCTTTCTTACCCGCGCCAAATTTGTATTCACCAAAAACACCAGCATCAACGTCGTTGGCTATCTCGGCATGGAATCCAAATTGATCTTCAATGCTTTTGCGAATCGGAACTTTATTCCAGCCCAGATTCGGCGCTTCGCGAATCTGTCCCTTTTCAAGATTTAACGGGCCGGGACAACCGATCCCGAGGCCCCGAACATCGTCGGCGGAGATTTTTGCATCCTCGATCGATTCAGCAATCACGTTATTGATTCGCTTCAGACCGGCTTCCATCCCTTCGTAGCCCTTGGTCTTTTTGCGGCTCTTGCCGATCTGCTTAAATTCGTGATCAAAAACTACCGACAGCATTTTGGTGCCGCCAAGATCAAACCCGATCCAACAGTCTTTACTGCTGGTCGATTTTTCTTTCTCTCGTTGCGAATCAAGTTTTGTCATTTCCTACTCGCTTTCTGATTCCGTTCTAGTTTGCGATACAAGCGGCCAATGCCACGATCCATAGTCTAGCGTTTGCACGCGATGATTGTAAGAATCCAGAACATGCATTCTTTGCTTACTATCGATCGTCATCGCCCATGGTTGGTGCATTTGTCCTGGTTCTCTGCCCGGCATGCCCCACATCCCTTTCGATTTTCCATCACGGCTGAATTTCTGCACTCGATGATTTCCGAATTCACATACCAATACATCATCGCCATGCAGCACGATATCGTAAGGAAAACGAATCTGCCCTGGGTCACGACCGTGTTCGCCCCAGGTGAAAAGCAACTCCGCCGCCGTGCCCGATGCATCAAACACCTGAATCCGATGGTTGCTGGCATCGGCAACCCAAACTCGATCTAGCTCGTCCACAGCCAAGCCTTGCGGCCGCAGAAATTTACCCGGTTCTTCGCCGCGACCGCCCCACTGCAACACAAACTCGCCATGCGGATCAAATTTTTGGATGCGGTCGAAATCACCGTACTCGCTTACATAATAATTGCCATGCGAATCTTGAACGACATCGGTCACATAACCAAACTCACCCGGCCCCAAACCCTGTGTTCCACCAATCGTCCGGTCTTCAAGCAGATGGCCTTCGATGTCATAAAAGATGACTCGGTGGTAATGTGTATCTGCGACCATCAACACGCCTTCGTTAGACACAGTTAAACCGCACGGCTTTCCCATTTGAACCTCCGGTGTCCGCCAACTGCGTACAAAATTCTGATCCGCATCAAACAGCTGAATTCGGCCGGTCATGTCAACAATGAAAAGATTGTCGCTGGCGTCGACGGCGACCGCTCGGGGTTTGTGGAACCGCCCGTCGCCAAGCCCGCGTTGCGCCCAGACTTTGACATCGCCGATGGTCGATGGGTCATCGAGACAACCGCTGCAAGTTAACACCAGCGATATTGTGCATACAGCTAAGACTATTTTGGAATCTGCCAGGTTCATCGTGCCCATTGTAATCGATTACAGCCAGAAACTTCACGCAACTCGAAATGTATTCGTCCACAACACATGTTTCTGGCACTGAGCCTGTTTGTCAAAGCGTGTTTTTTACGATATATTTTTGTATACCTTGAATTTTGAACGGGCATGAATGTCGCCAATCGTAATTGATTTGAAAAATGCGGAAGATCTCCGTGACGTCGTACATCAAGCCGTGGCGGCACTGGCAGCTGGGAAAATTGTAGCGCTGCCAACCGAAACCGTCTATGGAATCGCCGCCAGCGCTCTCAATAGCGATGCTGTGCAGCGATTGGCTCATATTAAAGGCCGTGACCCATCAAAACCATTCGCTTTTGCCATAAAAAGCTACGAAGACGCCCTCGATTACGTTCCCGATATGTCTCCCTTGGCGCGACGTATCGCCCGCCGATGCTGGCCCGGGCCAGTCACTTTGGTGCTTCCAGACGGTAATCCTGACAGTGTGATTCGGCGATTGCCGCAAGAAGTTCAACAAATGGCTGTTCCATCTGGCACCGTTGGATTGCGTGTGCCGGCACACGAAACGACTCTGCAGATCCTCAGATTGCTGGCGGGGCCCATCGTTTTGACCAGTGCAAATTTAAGTGATCAAGATGATTGCGTCGATGGTGATAAGGTTGTGGCAGAATTAGGAAATGAAATTGACTTTATAGTTAACGATGGCCGTTCGCGATTTGGGCAACCATCATCCGTCGTCAAAATCGAGAACGGCGATCTACAGTTGTTGCGAAGAGGAGTCATCGATGAAGGTACACTTGAACAAATGAGCGGATTTATTGCAGTCGTCGTCTGTACAGGAAATACATGTCGAAGCCCGATGGGCGAAGTGATTTTGAAGAAGCTGTTTGCCGACAAGATCGGTTGCACAATCGACGACCTTGAAAAGCATAACATCACGGTTCTTTCAGCTGGAATCGCAGCCATGTCTGGCGGAGCAGCTGCCAATCAAGCCGTTGAAGTCATGAACGAGCAAAATCTCAACATCGCTGAACACCGCAGCCAGCCGTTCACTCAACGATTGGCCAGTTTCGCGGATTTGATCCTGACCATGACTCAAGGACACCGGGAAGCCATTATCGCACACTGGCCGCAAGCGGCAGCACGCACGCATGTAATCCGCAAGGACGGCATGGACGTGTCGGATCCCATCGGCATGTCAGTTGACGTGTACCGCAGTACGGCTGACCAGATTTCTGAAAATCTGAAGTTGTGGATCGACGAAGTCGATCTGCCTGACCAACCATCTGACGCGTGAGAATTATGAAAGTCATCGTAGGAAGTGACCATCGTGGTATCGAGCAACGTATGGCGATTGTCGACGCCATAAAAATCTGCGGACACGAAGCCATCGACCATGGCACTCACAGCACCGACTCGGTCGACTATCCAGATATCGTGGCACCGGTCGCACGCAGTGTCGCCAGCGCCCAATCGGATCGAGGCATCTTGATTTGCGGAACGGGAATCGGAGTATCGATCGCCGCTAATAAAATCCACGGCGTCCGAGCTGCGGTCTGTCACGATGAACGAACCGCAAAACTTAGTCGACAACATAACAATGCCAACGTTTTGTGCATGCCAGCGGATACGCTATCGGGTGAGCAAATGGGCGAGATCATCAAAATTTGGTTAAGCGAAGAATTTGAAGGCGGTCGGCATGAGCGTCGGGTGAACAAGATTCACGACTTGGAATTGCGACCACAAGAAACCTAACGTTTAACCCGTCGGTTTTTCATCGATGTCTGAAATGCCTCCGCCCGAAGACAGTAATCCATTCCGTTCGCCTTCGCCAGAACAGGAAGCAAGTAGCGCGGGGCAACCCAAGTCGTCGACTGGCATAGTCGACTTTCGAAACATCATCGTCGTCTGGGAGCGCCTTCGGCTGTTTTACAACGGACTGTTAGTCGTTTATGTACTTGCTATAACTTTTGCCCTACGAAGGCAATTATTATCCGCTCCAGATTTTTGGGGCGTTCTGTTAATCTGTGCTTTTGTAGCGAACGTTTGCTTTTTTATCGGGCCGGCGATCGAAGGGTACGCCAGGTATTTTTTCGGCTGGCACATCATTCTTTCGATATTGCTTTTTCTTGCCGGGTTGTTGTTTACAGCTTTGGCCGCATCGGGAATGGTCGTGGAATATTAGTGTATAAGGATTCGTTTTCAATTAACGCCCTTTATCAGATTTAACGCGATCGCATTAACCGCATTCGATGGTTCCTTCGCAAACCATCACACACGTCCCGCCAATCCAAATACCATCCAATTGCCCTTTGCTTACCTGCGTGCGGGCAAATAAATGGCTTGGCCGACCCATGTGATCGCCTTGGCGGATTTGCCACTGGTATTCGCCATCGTCCAGTGACCTGTTTTGCGTCAGCATACCCACAAGCGCACAATTCGCGCTGCCGGTCGCTGGATCTTCAGGGACCCCGTCCAGCGGCGCAAACATACGCACTTCTAATTCTGAACTGTCCCTCCGAGCAACATAAACAAGAATGTCAGCAGCAATTCCTGATTCATGAAGCTGTTGGATGCGAGTCGTATCAGCAACCGCTTTGGCCAGGGCCGATTCATCGCGCAATTCAACCACTAAAAAGGGAAGGCCTGCCGATACTTCCTGTGGAGGATGTTTGTCAATTAAAATCTCGGCAGGATCCAGAGACAAGCATTGAGCCACCAATTCGACAGGAGCTGCTTTGCCAATTTCAATGGATTGTGGTGTTTTCAATTCGCACCAAATCGAATCATCCTGACTGCGAACGTCGACCGGAACCAAGCCTGCTTTTTCTTCGAAAATCGCAGGCGTACCAACTTCGATATCGCCGATCTTTGCCAACACAAACGCAGTTCCGACATTCGGATGACCTGCAAATGGAACCTCTCTTGCAGGCGTAAAAATTCGTACGCGTCGTGTATGCCCTTGTTCTGGTTCAAGGACAAATGTCGTTTCAGAAAAATTGAATTCTCGAGCGATGTTTTGCATCGCTTCTGTGGTCAAACCGGCAGCAGCTGGCAAGACGGCTAATGGATTCCCCCCGAATCGGGAGTTCGTGAAAACGTCACAGGTGTAGTAGCGATATCGCATTTCGTTTCCTCACTGTTACTGTTCAAACGAGATGCTGTTTCCATTTTTTGTGAGCGACAAGGCGCTAGCCGTCGGTTCCTTGCATCACGTGCACCTGCAGCTAGGGCCTCGCCGCTCACTTGATTGAGCAGCCTTTAGCGGAATCGAAGCTACAAAATTCCGGTTAAAACCGGTACTACCAACGGCGCGGTTTGACGCCACCAACTGCGCTCAACTCAAACCAGCATCTAGCCGCCAAAATCATCAAATGCAATGTTCTCTGGTTCAACACCAAAATCATCCAGCATCTTCATAACCGCCTGGTTCATCATTGGCGGACCACAGAAGTAATACTCGATGTCCTCTGGAGACGGGTGATCTTTGAGGTAATTATCGATCAAGACCTGGTGAATAAACCCAACGTATCCATCCCAATTATCTTCGGGCAACGGTTCGGAAAGCGCGATGTTAAATTGGAAATTCGGAAACTCTTTTTCGATCGCACGGAAGTGATCGATATAGAACAGCTCTCGCAAACTTCGACCGCCGTACCAATACGTAACTTTACGCCCTGTTTTCAAATTCTTGAATAACTCAAAAATATGACTTCTCAATGGAGCCATTCCTGCACCACCGCCAACGTAAATCATTTCCGTGTCGGTATCTTTGATAAAGAATTCACCGTACGGTCCAGAAATCATGACTTTGTCACCTGGCTTCAAATTGAAAATGTACGAAGACATTTTGCCCGGCGGAACATCTGGTTGACGCGGCGGCGGAGAAGCCACGCGAACGTTCAACATAATGATGCCTTTTTCGCCAGGATAATTGGCCATCGAATAAGCACGAATGACGTCCTCTTCAACGACTGACTTGTAACGCCAAACGTCGTACTTATCCCAATCTTCATGGTATTCTTTTTCGATATCAAAATCTTTGTAGTCGACAACATGGGGTGGGCATTCAATTTGGATATATCCACCGGCCTTAAACGCAACGTCTTCGCCTTCGGGCAATTCCAAAACCAATTCTTTAATGAACGTCGCTACGTTTGCGTTGGAGCGGACGGTGCATTCCCATTTCTTGGTTTCAAACGCTTCCTCCGGCACTTCAACTTTCATGTCCTGCTTAACAGCAACCTGGCACGACAATCGACAGCCTTCACGTTCCATTTTTTTATTGATGTGACCTTTTTCAGTTTCCAGAATC
This sequence comes from uncultured Pirellulaceae bacterium, assembly GCA_964405425.1. Classification (GTDB taxonomy): domain Bacteria; phylum Planctomycetota; class Planctomycetia; order Pirellulales; family Pirellulaceae; genus Mariniblastus. The sequence continues at coordinate 37,358 of CAYONX010000025.1, forward strand.
TCCCCGCCACCTTCTGTGACATTGACCAGGCATTGGGCACACGTGCCACCGCCGCCGCAGGCCGAGGAAACAAAAATCCCCGCGTCCGCCAGCGCACCCATGAGTTTGCCGCCGGCCGGAACCGAAAATTCTTTCTGGTCGTTTACCAGGATTTTCACGTCACCGCTGGCCACCAAAAACGATTTCGCAATCAAAATGATGCCAACCAAAGTAACAATAGTCCCAATAAACATTGCTACGCCAAGGAAGATCTGTGACAGATTGAGTAAGATTTGTTCCATTGCTTCAACTCAAATCATTGAGAGTGTTGTTGTATTTCAATTAAGTGATTCGCTGCACTACGGCTGGATCCCGCTAAACGCAAGGAAGCCCAATGCCATTAAGCCAACGATGATAAAGGTCATGCCCAAGCCGCGAAGGCCGTGAGGTATATCGCTGTACTTCAATTTTTCCCGAATACCAGCCAAAGCTGCGATCGCTACCGCCCATCCAAATCCAGAAGAAATGCCGTATCGAACGCTACCGAGAAACTGCAAATCGTCAGTCACCATAAACAGCGTACCGCCAAGGATCGCACAATTTACTGTGATCAACGGTAGAAAAATTCCGAGCGAGTTGTAGAGTACCGGGAAAAATTTATCCAATGTCATTTCAAGGATCTGGACCATCGCCGCAATCACACCGATGTAGCAGATCAGGCCAAGGAATTCCAATTCCATCGGCACGAGAATGTTTCGATAGATCAGGTTGTTAACCGGAACCGTAATCGCCTGAACCACAATTACCGCAACTCCTAATCCAAGAGCCATTTTTACATTTTTGGACACCGCCAAAAACGTACACATGCCCAGAAAGTAAGTCAGTGCGAGGTTTTCAACAAAAGCCTCGTTCAAAAACAACCTGAATTGTTCGATAAAGAAATCCATGTTTACGCCTCCTCCATCTGATCCGGATAGAACGTTCTAAGCACCCAGATGAAGATGCCAATAATGAAAAATGCACTAGGCGACAACAACATCAAACCGTTTGGCTCGTACCAGCCACCGTCGCTGACTTTTTCAAGCAACGTCACGTTCATCAGTTTGCCGCTTCCGAAAAGCTCTCGAAAGAACGCGACGACAACCAGAATGATGCTGTAGCCAAGTCCGTTTCCGATACCGTCCAGAAAACTGTCGCGTACACTGTTGCTCATCGCGAAACCTTCGGCACGTCCCATCACGATACAATTCGTAATGATCAACCCGACAAAGACTGCCAGTTCTTTGCTAAGTCCATAGCTGAACGCTTTCAAGAACTGGTCCACTAACATCACCAGCGAAGCAATAATCGTCATCTGAACGATGATTCGAATGCTGCTGGGGATACGGTTGCGAATCATCGCCACGCCGGCACTGGAAAACGCCGTTACAAAGATCACGGCCAGCGACATCGTGATCGCTTTGTCCATTCGCGTTGTAACCGCCAATGCGGAACAGATCCCGAGTACCAATAGCGCGATCGGGTTCTTTTTGAAAATCGGATCCAGGATCAGATCCATTACACTTGCTTGTTTAGCCATTGTTATTCTCCGCCTGATTTACAGCGGAAACCTTGGATCCACTTTTTTGATTTTGAATATACGGCCCAAATCCTTCTGGTCCTAACCAGAACCGAAGCATATTCGTCACGCCGCGCGACGTAATTGTCGCTCCGGACAAACCGTCGATCGCGTACTTATCACCGGCGTCAGCAATGCCCTTGATGACTTCGATTTCGACTTCGCCGTCATCCGAATAAATCGCTTTACCCTTCCACTTTTCTTTCCAGGAAACATTGTCGACTTCGCCACCAAGACCTGGAGTTTCAGCGTGCTCGTAATAAGTCAAACCGGCAATCGTTTGGAAATCGGTCTCGACCGCGATAAACCCTTTCAGGATCGACCATAGTCCCTTGCCACGAATCGGAAACACATATTTTTGGACCGCATCGTCCTCGTCCTTCACCAGGTAAACATGGGACCATTTTTCTTTTCGTGTGATACCTGCGATGTCAACCTTCTTGTCTTCAAACTCATCTGACATCGCTTTGTTTTTGGAAGCCTTGATTTGATCGTATTGGTCAAGAATGTCTTCGACCTGGTTGATCTTGTCTTTAGGGTCAGCTTCGACCAGCGCCTCAAGCTCTTCCGGCCGTCCAGAATCAAGCTTCACCACTACCGGCTCGACACGAGATTCAAAGAGATCGAATACACCGCCTGCTTCCTGGATTTCATCATGCGTGAATCCAGCCGCTTGCAAAATGTTTTTCTTTCTATCCTGTTCGGCATTCTTGTCCTGCAGTTCCTTCAAACCAACCGCAGCACTGGAAACCAGGAACGAGCAAACCAGACAAACGCCGATCGCTACCAAAAACGTGTTCAAAATACTGTCTTTATTATGCTGCATATCGAGCCATCCTTCGTTTGATGTTCGCTTGAACAACAAAATAATCGATCAGCGGAGCGAAAACGTTTCCGAACAGAATCGCCAACATGATTCCTTCGGGAAACGCAGGGTTAACACTTCGCACCACCACCGTGATAAATCCGATCAAGAATCCATAAACCCATTTCCCTTGCTGTGTCATCGAAGCAGAAACAGGATCCGTTGCCATAAACACTGTCCCAAACGCGAAGCCGCCAACCACGAAATGCCAATGCGGCAAAATATTCATGACCGGGTTGTCAAACAGCAACCAGAACAGAGTTGAGAATACAGTCATGCCGATCACCAGGCCGGCCATGATTCTCCAAGAGCCGATTCGAGTGAAAATCAAAAACGCAGCACCCAGCAAACAAGCCAGTGCCGACGTTTCACCCATCGAGCCATGTACATTTCCCAGGAAACAGTCCAGCCAGGTGGTGGCCTCTAACGGTGTCGGCAACCCGGCAACAATCTCGCCGGTCGTTCCTGTTTCGGTTTCAGCAATCAAGCCCAACGAAGTAGCACCTGTATAGCCATCGACCGCCGTCCAGACTCCGTTACCGCTAATTTGTTTCGGATAGGCGAAATACAAAAACGCTCTCGCCGTCAAAGCAGGGTTCAGGAAATTTCGTCCCGTTCCACCAAATATCTCTTTACCAATCACAACACCAAACATGATCCCCAGTGCCACTTGCCATAAAGGGATAGTAGGCGGAAGTGTTAACGGAAACAGCATTCCGGTAACGAGAAAACCTTCATTGATTTCGTGTTTTCGAATCAAGCTGAATATCAGCTCGCAATGGCCACCGACGATCATCGTCACCAGATACACCGGCAAGAAATACAACGCACCGTGAATCAAACAGCCTAGCATGCTGCCAAAGCTGAAAAATTTGCCAGGCGTTTCACAAGTGTATGTGCTTTCGTCAGCCTCGGTGAAATATCCAAGCGTTGCCAGAACATCGTGCCGCCAATTGCCTGTCCAGATCGCTTCGCCGTACGATTCACTGATCTGCAGCGGAGTATCGGCGATAATCTTTTGCGCTTGATAACCCGTGTTATACATTGCCATAAAAATACATGGCAAAAGCGCGACGATCACCATCGTCATCATTCGCTTGGTATCAATCGCATCGCGAACGTGAGTCGTACCCTTGGCGACATCGCCAGGCGTATACAAGAACGTATCGTTGGCCTCATACAGCGGGTACAGCTTTTCCAGCAGCCCACCCTTATGAAAATGAGGCTCAAGCTTGTCCAAAAGGTCTCGTAACATCAGTTGTTTAGCCTTCTTTCTCGATCTGAGTTAAGTTTTCTCGCAGAATCGAACCGTATTCGTATTTGCCGGGACAAACATAAGTGCACAAGCCAAGATCTTCTTCTGCCAATTCAAGACAGCCGAGCGCTTGTGCCTGATCAGTGTCATTTACAATCAGTGCCCGCAACAATTGTGTTGGTAAAATATCCAAGGGCACAACGCGTTCGTAAGACTCCACCGGAACCATCGATCGCTTGCTGCCATTCAAATTCGTGCTCATCTTGAACAGCTTTCCAGCTCCAAGGGCTCCGCCATAAATTCGCGTAACCGAATATTTATTGAAGCCAGGGCCCTGCCAGCCTAAAAACTCTCGCTTGTTTCCTTCTTCAAGGGCCGTGACTTGAACGTCAAAACGGCTCAGAAAATTCACCGGTTCTTCGATCGTGCGGCCACACAAGACAGAACCAGACACTAAACGTGTGTCATCGCCATCAATCATGCCTGCCGTCAAATCGTCAATCCGACAACCTAGTCGAGTGGTAAATAAACCGGGCTTAAGAACGCGTGGGCCAGCAACCGAAACCGTTCGCTCGGTCATAATTCGGCCTGTCGTAAACAAATGCCCAATCGCAATTACGTCTTGATAGCCAATGTGCCAAACCGTTTTGTTGGGGCCGACTGGATCAATAAAATGGATGTGCGTGCCGGGCAAACCAGCAGGATGCGGCCCGTGAAATTCTTCTGTGAAAACGTCAGGAACCTTGTCGCCCGGAATCCGCGAATCGTTACGTGTGCAAACGTAAGTTTTTCCGGAAGTCAATTTTGTGATTACATGAAGACCTGCAACGAATTCTTCGGTGTGATTGCTGATGATCAATTCAGGTTCCGCAGACAATGGATTGGTGTCCATGGCGGTTACAAAAATCGACCGTGGTTCGGTTCCGGGCGTGGGAGTCATTGAAAACGGCCGCGTCCGAAACGCCTGCCACATTCCAGAATCCAGCAATTGCTGCTGTACTACTTCTCGATCGAGGCCTTCGACCGAATCATGGCTGGCAAATGTCTCTTCATCATTGCCATCGACATCAAAAACGATCGACAAAAACTTTCGCTTCGCGCCGCGGTTGATGGAATTTACAGTACCACTTGTCGGAGACGTATAAATCACGCCTTCTGTTTTCTTGTCAGCAAATACGGGCTGACCAGCTTTCACACGGTCGCCTTCTTTGACCAAGAACCGTGGTTTCATGCCCACATAGTCATCACCAATTAAGGCAACCTGACCAATTTCGGCACCAGCTTCAATCGCCTGAACCGGCTTGCCGTCGATCGGCAGATCCAAGCCCTTTTTGATTACGATCGCCATTAAATTCCAACTTTTCCCTGATTTTCAACGCACAAAGTCAAGAATTGACCCGTTGAATGCAATTCTTGACTGCTGATTCTAGCGACTTCGTGAAAATTTTCACAGACTATCCTCGAAAAAATACACACTTTTTAGGTGTGTGCTGATTTTCAGAGCCTGCTGAATAAAAGACTAGATCTTATGTATCGGCCAGAAAAAGGCAATCTGAGTTTGCCCCAAAAATTGCCATTTCAAATGACAAAAACGCATCTGGCAAATGAGCTAATCATAGTCCTGATTATCGAAGATTTGCGTCGAAGGAATGCGTCTAGTTTGAAAGATTTGCTGAATAAATTGGCCTGCTTGCCTTTCATCCTCAAACCAAAAGGCGTTTTAAAAGCACAACCAGCCTTTGACTGAATTCATCCTTTTGCTTTGAAACCAAAGAACGCGAATCCGTTATTCATCCAACATTTTTGCTGCGCCATGTACGTAAAACGCTGAGCTCCCCCAGTTTACATCATATTTTGATCAAACTCACAAACTTATATACTTGGTGGTTTAATGCAAAATCGATGACGATCCCTCATTGAGCCAGCTACGGAAAATCTGCCGCAGTAAAAGGTCATCATCTTTTTTCTGGCGCAATGTCGTTCATAAACATCTTCACAGGCTGCGACGTGCCGCTCCATTGCGTCACCGTTTCCAGACCCACTGGCCACCCCGATCAGCATTGCGACGATCAAAAATGCGCGTAAGCTAAATTGCAATTGAAGACCTTGGGAATCTGGACGAACCACCTTGCCGCATCGAAAACTCGTTCCTCAATTTGAAGTCATACCAGACCAAAAGATTGCGTACCTGGTCATTCGCAAAAGCGCCTGCACCTCGATCAAACATGCGATATCGCAAGTCCGTGATACCCAACCGCTACAAGCGGACGGTTTGCAAGTTCACGGCAGAAGTTCATTCGAATGGTTCGCCAACAAAATAGAGAATCCGCAGCAGTGGTTTACGTTTACGTTCGTTCGCGAACCCATTGAGAGGTTTTTGTCGTTTTACGTTAATAAAATTCATAGCAACGACCTGAAATACAACCACACGTTTCGCGAATATGATCGTTTCGGCTTGCTGCCCAATATGACAGTCGACCAGGTCATCGATGTTTTGGTCGATCCGAATTACGAAACCGAGCCGCACATTCTGCGACAAACAGAAATCCTTAACGCCGTTGGTTTTGAATTGAAGTTAGTTGGGAAACTAGAAGAGCTTGACGTTGGCTTGCAGCAGATCAAAAACACAACGGGTTTGGATTTACCGCTGGGCCATTTGAATCGCGCTTCCAACAAAGCTATTTTGCCGACACCTCAGCAGTTTGACCGCCTCGCGAATTACTACGCGGACGACCTCGCCACATTTGGCTATTCGACCGATTATTCCCAATGGAAGCAGCGGTTTGTCAAAGGACGCAAGCCTGAGCAAATCCAAACGGAGCAAGGATATACATTTCAGGACGAGGCGAAGCTGTTGAATCACAGCACCCATCAGCGTCCTGAAGGGTTTGTGATTCAGCTAAATTGGAGAGTTCATCCAGAACAATTTCGCCGGCGACACGTCCGGGTGCTCCGAAAAACGGACGCCGGAATGGAGTTGGTTGTGCACTTGAAGCCAAATCGAAATTTGAGCGCAGACGCTGATGAATCTGGGAACGCAATTGAGAAGCTCTATGTTCCCGGCGAAAAATTTGCTGTTGATGAAAGCTTTACGAATATCTTCTTCGAAGTCTACTTCAGTGACGCTGAGCAAAAGCGAACGCGGCTTACCGATTACCGAGGGCATGTCAACAAAGTTGTACTTTCGTTTTGCCCAATCAACGTTCCAGCCAAACAGCGTTAGTTTGAAATCAATTCAACAAACGGTTGGATATCAATCAAATTAACGACACCGTTTTTGTCAAAATCGGCTTCGAGTAGATATTCTCCCAATATCAACAAGTTCACGAAAAATGAAACATCGATTAAGTTTGTGAAGCCGTCCTGATTTATGTCTCCCATCAAAACACTTTCGATCTGGCCACGAATAAATCCGCCAGGAAATGCCTCGGTGAAAACGAGAATGTGTAAGAATTCCGCTTGCAAAGCCGGAAGCTGGGTTTGCAAGTTAATTGCTGGATCGTCCAGATCCCAAACACTGGTGAATCCAGTGCCAAGATCGACAAAGTCATCTGGATCGTCGTTCGGATTAACGAGACCAAAAACAATCGGTCCATTGGCTCCAGGCCCACCGATTCGCACATGACATCCCGTAATTGCTGACGTCGACAATCCATTGAATTGGATATCAATCGATAATTCGTCCTGGGATTCATTCAGACAAACAATCGCAACCCCAGTCGCGTTGACCCCTGAGTTGCCGGCTTGCGCCCCGTCCAGTTCAGCTCGAAAGGCATCCACAAGCTGTGCGTTGGCTTGATTTAACGAAACCGCATAACTTGACAGAATCAAGATAAATACGATTTTCAAGAATGTGGAGTAGCTATTCATCGCTATCCTTCGAAAATTGCCGTTGGCCCAAATGCGGCATTAGTTCACAGTTTATAGTGTCGTTGAAAGCCCTTAACATTGCAAAAAGCAACTCAGAACACCGCTTTTATACAACAAAATATACATAGAACTCGTTTATACGCAAAACCGGCTTCCAGACCGCACACTTATCGCCAAAAACACGCCAATCGTGAAAAGCCCGGAAATACCGCCAAAACAACTGCTAAAGACACTCCCAAAGCCCTGCCAAGGTGGGAGTACTGCCTTCAAGTCCATTTAGACACTGAGCAGTCGAGCCGCCGAATTGAACGACTGCGTTGGATCGTCTGAATGCCATCCTCGATTCCTGAATCCGGTTCCTAAGCCACAACAGGCTTCGTTGCAAAGCCGCCTCCATTCAAAAAGCCGATTCCAATTCAAGAATTGACTTGCCCTTTTATTGAGTGCAAATTTGGCGAGGCATGAACAGCCGCAACGCAACCATCAAGTTTACCGTTGACCATCGATGGATTCGCAACAACAATTTTCACATGTCCGCAGCCAGTGAAAAACAGTTAAACCCAGCCGCCAGTTACGTCAACGTATCGGCGTACAAGTTTGTCAATCTCGACAATTTGACTCAGCGACGCGCCGAATTGTTGGAACTGTGCAACCAACATGAATTGCGTGGCACGATCTTGCTTAGCCATGAAGGAATCAATGCGTTCGTTGCTGGAACTCGCGACAACGTCGACGCGGTTTTGGATTTCCTGGAATCGCAAACGGAATATAGCGGATTGCCCGTCAAAGAAAGCCTTTCCGACGAACAGCCGTTCACGCGCATGCTCGTTCGTATCAAAAAAGAAATCATTGCGTTCGGGGTCGATGGCATCGCGCCTCAGCAACGAACCAGCCCGAAATTGAAACCACAGCAATTAAAAGAATGGCTGGACGAAGGCAAAGAGGTCACATTGCTGGATGTTCGTAACGACTACGAAGTTGACCTCGGTACATTTGATTCAGCCTTGCCCATTGGCGTTAACAACTTTCGCGAATTCCCAGACGCCGTTGCGGACTTGGACAACGATCTGAAAAACAAAACGATCGTCATGTTTTGTACCGGTGGAATCCGCTGCGAAAAAGCGGGTCCGTTTATGCAGCGTGAAGGATTCGAGAACGTTTATCAACTTGACGGTGGAATCCTCAAGTATTTTGAAGACTGCGGTGGCAAACATTATGACGGGGAATGTTTTGTTTTCGATAAACGAGTTGCCGTTGACGCTGAATTAAATGAAACCAGCACCGTACAGTGTTACGCTTGCCAACATCCGCTGACCGACGACGATCAGCAGTCCAAACATTACGTTGTCGGCAAAAAATGCCCGCACTGTGCCAATCGGGAAGTCGAAGCGATGGAGATCCGATTGCGGCGTAGAAATGAACAGCTTGCCGAAGCGATTAACCCATTGCCGGGAAGCACGCCATACGACAACCATCGACCGCTGAACGTCCCGTTGAAATTCGATGGCCAAGGCGTTGCTGATTTCCTTGCCGCGTACCATCCACACGTCGATGCTGATTACTGGGGCAGTGAGATCACAAGCGGTCGAATACTCTACAAAGATCAGCCCGTCGATTCCGATCTTCAAGTCTGGGCCGGGCAGCGCCTGGTTCACTTGCTTCAAGGCACCGTCGAACCCGATGTCAACGGCGACATAAAAGTAATCTATGAGGACGACGAAATTATCGTTGTCGACAAACCAGCGCCGATCGCCATGCATCCCTGTGGCCGATTCAATCGAAATTCGCTCAGCTATATTTTGAATGCAGTCTACACGGGTGAAAAAATTCGCATGACCCACCGGCTGGACGCAAACACAACCGGCGTGGTTACATTTGCTCGCAAACGCCAATCGGCACAAGCGATTCAAAACCAGTTTGTTAATGGAAGCGTCGAAAAAGTTTACCTTGCCGCAGTCCACGGACATCCTGATGGCGACACTTTCGATTGTGATGCCGCCATTGCTGGTGCGCCCGGCAAAGGTGGGATTCGTATCCCAGACAAAGATGGGTTGCCCGCATTGACTGATTTTCAAGTGCTGTCCCGCAACGCCGATGGCACAAGCTTGATCGAATGCCGACCACGCACTGGCCGCACCAATCAAATTCGAATCCATCTGTGGTCTCTTGGCTTCCCAATCGTTAACGATCCGACTTACTTGCCGGATTCCAAACTTGGCAACAACCAAACGCTACCCCTTGGGCATCCGAATATGTGTTTGCATGCACTGCGATTAACGTTCGCCCATCCGACATCTGGCGCACCGCAAACGTTTTCAACTGACCTGCCGACTTGGGCGGCTCAATAAAAGGAGTAAGGTTCGATGAGGATTGCTTTAACTGGAGCGACGGGATTCATCGGCCAATACATCGTCGAAAAACTAGTCGAAAGTGGCCATGAGCTTTCTTGTTGGCACCGCGAACATTCCGATCGCAGCATGCTGGAACCGTATTCCGATTCTATAGATTGGCTCAAAGGCGATTTGCGCGACCATGATTCGGTGGATCGACTGATTCGAGATTGTGACGCAATCGTGCACAACGCTTATTGGCGACCGGGCGAAGGATTTCGTGGTAGTGAAGGCGATGTAGTCGAATTCGCTCGCGTCAATGTTCTGGGCACTTTGAATTTGATTGAACAGAGTATCTCGGCCGGGCTTAAGCGATTCGTTTTTGTATCCACCTGTGCCGTGCACGAACAAATACTTACTGACCGTCCGCTGGATGAAGCACATCCATTGTGGCCACTCAGTCACTACGGAGCCCACAAAGCGGCTTTGGAAAAATTCGTCCATAGTTACGGCTTCGGATTCGGCTACCCGATTTGTGCGATTCGCCCTACCGGAGTGTACGGTATTCGCAATCCTGTTTCATCATCGAAGTGGTACGAATTAATCTCGCGAATCATTGACAACAAATCCGTTCGTGTTTCTGGCGGCGGCAAAGAAGTTCACGCCAGCGACGTGGCTCGTGGAATTGAAGTGTTGCTCAATGCCGACCAAATTTCAGGCCAATCGTATGCTTGTTATGATCGTTACGTTAGCGAATTCGAAGTCGCAACCATCGCTAAAGAAATCACTGGCAGCTCCAGTGAAATTCTGGGCGAGCCCAAGGTTCCCAGGAACGAGATTGAGACTCAAAAGATCGAGCAACTGGGCATGGCCTTTGGCGGAGAAGCTCTGTTAAAACAAACGATTACCGACTTGGTTCAACGCACACGCGCAAGTTAAATTGAACTTAACACCTTATTCAGGTTGAAACATATGCGATTTCTCAGAGCGGCTCTTATAGTCATTGCCGCAGTATCTATTCAGATCCAACCGGCTTTCTGTGTCGATCAAGATCTTCCCAATATTTTGATCGTACTTGCCGACGATCTTGGGTTCTCGGATCTTGGGTGTTACGGAGGAGAAATAGATACTCCGAACTTGGATGCTTTGGCTGCCAACGGAATTCGAATGACGAACTTTTACAACACCGGTCGCTGTTGGCCGACACGGGCTTCTTTATTAACAGGATATTATGCACAGCAAATTGGCCGCGATCGATTGCCGGGCATCCAGCGTGGCGGCACCAGAGCGAAACGACCGGGTTGGGCGAAGCTGCTGCCCGAGCTTCTGAAGCATGAAGGCTATCGAGCTTATCAATCGGGAAAGTGGCACATTGATGGTACGCCCTTGCAAGGCGGTTTCGATCAATCGTACAGGACGTCAGATCACGGGCGATTCTTTACGCCTAAGCGTCATTCGTTAAACGACAAGCCCTTGCCGCCGGTCGCTGCGGACGCTGGCTATTATGCAACAACAGCGATCGCGGAACGCACAATAGAATTTCTCCAGGACCACACTGCCAACCATTCCGGCAAGCCATTCCTTTCCTACGTCGCGTTTACCGCTCCACATTTTCCTTTGCACGCACTGCCCAGCGATATTGAGAAATACAAAACGCGCTACGATGCTGGTTGGGATGTCATCCGACAACAGCGTTGGGATCGAATTAGGAAATTGGGGCTTTTGAAAGGAGAGTTGTCACAGGTCGAAAGCGAAGTGGGGCCGCCGTATCATTTCGCCGACGCGTTGAAAAAATTTGGCCCCGCAGAAATTAACCGTCCAGTCCCCTGGAATGATTTGACCGACGAGCAGAAACAATTTCAATCCGACAAAATGGTGCTGCATGCCGCCATGGTGCATCGCATGGATATTGAAATTGGTCGCATTATTTCAGAACTAAGAAAGCTCGAACAACTCGACAACACGCTGGTGTTGTTTTTATCTGACAATGGAGCCAGTGCAGAAATGATGGTTCGCGACGACGGACACGATCCAGCAGCAACCCCCGGATCAGCAGCCACGCATTTGTGTTTGGGCCCGGGCTGGTCGACCGTTTGCAATACTCCTTTTCGCCGCCACAAAACCTGGGTTCATGAAGGCGGAATCGCAACGCCCATGATCGTTCATTGGCCTGATAAGCTCGCCGAGCGCAAAGGTTCCTTTTGCGAATCTACCGCACATGTGATCGATGTTGTCCCGACGATTTTTCAAATGATTGGCGATCGTAAAAAGCAACTCCAATCCGAAAACAAGCATGCCAGGCCCGGCCGTTCGTTGCTGCCGTTGTGGCAAGGTGAAAAGATAGCGAATGAACCAGGCTACTGGTGGCTTCACGACGGCCACCGTGCGATCCGGCAAGGCAAGTGGAAATTAGTAAGCGCCAGCAACGAGCCGTGGGCGCTTTACGATCTAAGCACCGACCGATGTGAAACAAAAAACCTGGCCGAATCGAATGCAGACACAACCATCTCACTCAAAACTTCGTGGCAACAATTGACAGACCAGTTTATCGAGATCGCCAAAGAGAATTTTGCCAAAGCTAAAAAGTGACACATCTCTTTTGGCGGTAGTCTCGGCGTAAATCCAAACTTGTGTGCTGAAGATTCAATCTCCGTTGGTTGCTCGATCTTCTTCGATCGTGTGGATCGCTGTTTTCACAAACAAGTATAGATTTGGCTGCTCCGTTTGTTGATTGGAATCGTACGTCATGCCACCTGCCAAAACGACTTCATTATTGGGGCATCGGACGGTCGTGCTCAATCGATAAGAAACGTAGCTGCGATTGTCCAAGTCCATTGAAATCGCTTGGCCACTTTTTCCACTGGCGCTTACCCGTTGGGCCACCTCATCCTCAGCTTCGATGAACTCATTAACCCTTGTGTGCAAATCCAGAATCAAGAACTTGCCGCCTCGGGTGGCCAGTGGGGAAATCTGCAATGCGGCGCCTTCCTGAAACAATGTTCGTACGGGCAGAAGGCCGGCAACACTTTGTTCGACGAATTCGTCATCGCCAGATTCTACATCTTCGCGCTCAGCGGTAAACGTGTAGATTGGTTCAGCGTTTAAAACAACGAAGTGCTGCTGACCAGAAACCGTATGCAGGGTTTGGCCGTTTTGACCACAAACGGAAGCGGAATACGCAATCCGTCCTTCGTCACCCGCCGTCCGGAAGAATTCCGCCCACCTGTTTACAGCAACTTTTCCGACCGCCGGATTTTCTGCGTCGCTTTCAAGCAGGCCAGCGATTTGTGTTGAATCCGATTCGATCCAGAAAGCTTGCACAGAAATCGTTTTCAATTTCCCCCATTGCTCGCGGAACAAGTCAAGTAAGTTTGCGATTTGTTCGTGCATCGATTCGGTAGCTGAAATCAACAAAGTGTTCCCTAGAATGCTTACCGATGAATCTCCGTTGGTGTCCGCCCATTCATCTGGGGCGACCGTATCTTGGACTGCAGCGACAAGGTTTTCGATCGAAACTCGAGCGGCTTTAACGCTGGCGGGTTGTGGTTGTTGTTGGGCTACGGGTGCTGGAGACATATTAAATACGCCACCACCGCCTCCTCCAAAACCGCCGCCACCGCCTCTTCCGCCTCCTCCAAAACCACCGCCACTCATGGCTCGATGGTTTGAACCAGCAATTGAACCTGCTATCGGGAAAATGCTGCCCGATTGATTGTAGAAATCTGTAGCGACTTGAGCCGGGTATTGTGGCGCAACAGAGAAAACGTCGCTCAAATCATAGAATCGAATCGTCAATTCTTCATCGACTGGATCGGGCCGTACGGTTCTTTGGCGGCCGACTGAACGAACACGCTTGCCAAACTGATCGTCATTTCCTTGTAGGGATTCGATTCGGCTTTGAATCTGTCTGAGTTGCCGCTGCAAATCATCGACGTTTTCACCCGGCTGCGCAAAACTCTCGCCACTTGAAAACAAAATGGCAGCTAGGAAAACAACTGGCAACGAGCGCATTGAAAGAAGCTTCGAAAAAACTGGAAACATTGGCTCTCCCTGGTAATTGAATACCAAAATGAATTGCCTTGCCAATTTCCTTTACGCAAAGTTCATGCCAATCAATTACGCCACAAACGCCGCAGTAATTTCATACGCGTATGCAATTTAATACAAAACGATGTAGCAGATTGCAACAAATTTTCTGGCTGCGCATGCAATCACTAAACGCTCGAAAGCCAACTTGGTTAGTCTGCAAGTTCCTTAGCTCGCGCTAGCCAGCACGCTACGCTTTTCCCCAATCAAAGCAATCAACTCTTTTTGTGGAACTGCAAATTTGGCGATCCCTTCACTCATTAAGGTTGAATGCATGTGAACAAAATCTACATGCTTGTCGATGCTGTCCAGGATTTCCTGTGAAGGGTAGACATCGACTTGTCGGTCAAATTCAAGAGCCTGGTCGGCAACCGCTTGGTTCGTTGCCGGTGGATTCGTTTGGATGTCGCTGCCCGCAAGCGCTTGCACGTACTTCCATGCCGGGTCTTCAGGTTTCTTTGTTCCCGTGCTGGCAAAAATAATCTCCTGATCAAGCGTGCAATTCTTATCCGACCAGAATTCATGGTTCATTTGCCAGATCCGTTTCGCATTCACAATGCCGACTTCACCCTGAGCCGCCGGCAACAAATCAGCACAATGCTTGCCGGTATAAACATCGATGCGAGAAACAAAAATGCTGTAAACACTTTTGAATTTCGACAAGTCGCCGGCTCGTTGCGCGCCGCGCCAAACCGCATCACGTGCCTTGACGTATTGGTCGTCTGTGAAAATCAAAGTGACGTTCAACGGAATTCCAGCCGCCGCAATCTCCTCCAACGAATCCAGGCCAGCATCCGTCGCCGGCACTTTGATCATTCGGTTGGTGTGCCCTGCTGACCATTTCTTTGCTAGTTCGATGTACGAAGCGACGCGCGTATCGTGTGGAATATTTGCTTCGCTATCTTCCAGCAGCGGGTCAACTTCGAAACTCACATAGCCATCGTTACCAGCTGACGAATCCCAGGTCGATTGAAAAACGTCTTGCGCTTGCTTGACTAGATGGTCTGTCACCGACCAGGCAATACTTCCATCGTCTTGCCCTTGTTGCAATTCGGACGCAATCAAATCATCAAACCGCCCGGTTTTGATCAAGTTGGCAATAATGATCGGATTGGATGTTGCACCAGTCGCGCCAAAGTCAAAATTTTCTTTAACCAGATCTGGATCGATGCTGTCGAGCCAAAGTTTAGTTCCTGAAGCAATTAGTGATTTTAATGAGTTTGCCATATTGATTGCCATTTTGGTTAACGTATTTTTCTGTCGTTAAATCGTATCAGTAGTGATTGATTGTTTGTGTCTGGTGCCGGCAGTTAAGTGCGGGCGAGGCGATTCTTTTTCGCTGTGCGTTTCAAGGTATGTGTACGAATTCATAATGGTACTGAAAAACGATCTGATCGGATCTATCTGATTTTGCGGTATTGAAGAGTTTTGAAAAGCGGTCGACAAACTGTTTTCAAGTGATTCCAGCAATTCAGAACGTTGGTGATTGACATGTTCCAGAACGTCCAACGTGCTTGCGCCTTGGTTTACTGTTAAATTACCGTCGTCGTGGATCGTCAACACATGGTAATCTCCCATTAAATTGTGGTCGTCGGACAACGCTTCCTGATAAGCTCCCACCAAAAAGATTCCAATCAAGTACGGTTTGCCGTCAAGCTCATGAACGGGCAACGAATTCCGGCCTCCACGCGAGCCTATAAAGCAATCCATCTTTCCATCGGAATCGCAGGTGATATCGCCGATGATTGCCTGCCGCATCGGTCGCTGGTCCAGACGATGAATTGGAGCGACTGGAAAGATCTGGCCAAGTGCCCATGAATCAGGGATCGCTTGAAACAACGAAAAATTTGCAACATACACATCCGCCAATTGATGCCGCAATTCGACAAGTTCACTGGGAACGAAATCCAATTCGCCCAACATCCCCGCCACTCGCTGACAAATCAGTTGCACCAATCGCTCCCCGCAACTTCGCTGTTTCAAAGTCATAGCGCCCAACGAAAACATTTGCAGAATCGTTTCGACGGTTGCTTGTGTGTCATGAAAACTTTCTGACAGATTTCCAGGGCTCAGCGATTCGTATATCAACTTCAATTCTTTGATCACATGGCTCGATTCGACAACCTCTTGATCGATTTGCTCCAGCGAGTCTTCCTGGCGCTGGTTTTCCAAAATTGGCACCACCAGCAAGCTGTGGTGAGCAGTAATTGCCCGTCCGCTTTCGGAAATAATATCGGGTTCAACAACACCGGCTTCTTTGCAAACCTGTTGAATGTAAAAAACGACGTCGTTAGCGTATTCCTCCAACGAATAATTCTTGCTGGATGGGTCCTGGTTCCGTTCGCCCGTATAGTCGATCGCCAATCCGCCTCCGACATCCAGGATCTTTAGCGCAACACCTGATTGAACCAGGTCGACATAGATCCGAGCCGCTTCAACGATTGAGTTCTTGATTTTTCGAACGTTTGAAATTTGGCTGCCCGGATGATAGTGCAGCAGCTGCAAACATTCCGCCAATTGTTCCTGCTTCAACCGTTTCACAACGTCCAATAACTGTGTGGTCGTCAGCCCGAATTTGCTGCGCGAACCGCCTGAATCGGTCCATCGGCCTCCCGACCTCGCCGCAAGTTTGACTCGCACTCCCAGTTTTGGTTTCACATTCAATATTCTTGCGATCGAAATGATCATTTCCAATTCGCCGGGCTTCTCAATCACAATGGTGATGTCACGCCCCAGTTGATGGCCGCGCAAGGCCATTTCAATGATCGTTTCGTCCTTGAAGCCATTACACAAGATTGGAATCGCTGGGTCAGTTGCGAATAGCAAAGCAAACAATTCAGCCTTGCTGCCCGCTTCCACGCCTCCGCCGAACTGGCGACCAGCTTTGGCTGCGGCCGCGATAACGTCACGGTGCTGGTTAACTTTTGTGGGATAGAAGCAACGATATTTTCCAGCGTATTTAAATTGCTGACGTGCTGATTCGAACGCCTGGTTTAACTGTTTTACACGCTGGAAAATAATATTGGGGATTCGTACGATAAAAGGAGGTTGAAACCCGTCTGTTCGTACTTGTTCGATCGCCTGATAAATTGAAACGTCTTTGCCGTCCAATTTCGCGACCAATTGGCCTGATTTATCAATGCCAAAGAATCCACAGCCCCAGCGCGGGATGTTGTACAAGTCCGACGAGTCATCGATTGACCAATTCGAATTCACCGCTATTCCCATTCAGCCCTCTTTCGCGAAAATCAAAGTATGGCGATGATTCGAATTCTCGTCCAGAGAGTTATGATTGCGTATTCGTTTTTCGTGGAGTCAATGGGAGTAGCGTTGCTTAAACAATTTTTTGCCGATGCGGTTTTCTACCCGACTTTGTGGTGGAGTATGTTGCTTGCCAGAAAACTTAAGGTCCGAAACTGGTGGGACGACGTTAATGAACATATTGTTTTGGGGGCTTATCCTTTCGACGTCGACGTTGCTCGCTTAGCTCAGGAAGGGGTTACTGCGGTCGTTAATACATGCCAGGAATATGCTGGTCCGGTCGCTGAATACGAAAAGCATTCAATTTCGCAGTTGCGAATTCCGACCATCGATTTCACTCACCCTTCTTTTGAAGACGTCGAGCGTGCGGTTGAATTCATGGATCAGCAGATTGCCAGCGGCGGACGAATTTACGTGCATTGCAAAGCAGGCCGGGCCAGAAGTGCCACTGTGGTCGCATGTTGGTTAATCAAGAATAGGAAAATGACCGCAGACGCCGCGCAGCAATTTTTGCTTTCAAAAAGAAGCCACGTCAATCGTCGACTTGCTTTGCGGCCAGTTGTTCAACAATTCGAACAATCGTATACAAGATAATTGGCAACAAACACCGGATTTCAACAACGAATTCAGCTTCGTCGAATAGCCTTGTACCAGAGTCGCCGCATAGTCAGGGCGACATTTCATGCGTTAAGCTAACGCATTAGCGGCATCACGTTGACAATTAGTCGGCTAGGTGATACTTTTTCACATTCTTTCAGGGCCCGTAGCTCAGCTGGGAGAGCGCTACACTGGCAGTGTAGAGGTCGTCGGTTCGATCCCGATCGGGTCCACTTTCTTATTCGCCGAGAATTAAAGCATTTTCAACCGTCTGGACGTTCAGACGTGCGGCAAAGTCAACGAGCAAATCCGGTAGTCCTACCGTTTTTGCTCCCAAGACAGGAACCGCAATTATGAAACGTGGACGTTCTACATCGCCACCGAAGTATCGACTTCACAAGGCAACAGGCCAAGCCGTTATCACTCTCAACGGCAAGGATCACTATCTTCTCGCAATTCGATCCAACGGACTCGCAACCCCAGTCGCTCCCAGCGAACTAACATGCGTATAAATCATCGTCGTCCTCACATCCGCATGCCCCAAAAGCTCTTGAATCGTCCGGATGTCCTTACCATCCTCCAGTAAATGAGTCGCGAACGAGTGGCGAAAGGTGTGGCAAGTAACTTTCTTGTTCAGTCCTACCAATGTGGCCGCTTTCTTCACTACCTTCTGAACAGAATTCTCATGTAGATGGTGACGCCGCCGCTGTTGGTTGACCTCATCCAGCCGCCGTGCATGCTGCCGGTCTGATGAGGAACCTGCTTCCGATTCGCGTGGACGAGGGTCCTTGGAAATACTCTTGGCCGGAAACAGATATTGCCAATTCGTTTCTCGCGCCATGGCGGGATTTTTGATCGCCAAAGCATCCGGCAGCCAGAC
>CAYONX010000026.1:0-33464 GCA_964405425.1 uncultured Pirellulaceae bacterium
TTTGTAGTACCGCCCTAAGGCCAAACTGCTCAATTCAGTGAGCGGCGAGCGCTAGCCGCCGGTGCCCGCGGCGTGAAGAACCGACGGCTAGCGCCTTGTCGCTCACAAAACGGAAACGTATTGCGGCAGAAACGACTCTGAGATTTCGTGCTACTTTTCTTCGTTGTCTTCGTCTTCTTCATCCTCAATATTTATTCGGCCGGATGAGAAACCAGTTGCGATTTGATCTCGAAGCTGTTCTGTAGTCAGGTCATCGATTTTCTCGGTGTACTCATCGACTTTTTCCTGGTTGCCAAGTTCTTCATAGCAATTCTTAATTGCTTCGAACAACGCGATGTTCGCAGGAAGACGAGCTTCGGCAAAATGGAAATCTTCAAGTGCTTCGGAGTACTTTTCCGAGTCCATGAAAATTTTGCCACGAGTGATATAGAAATTCGGAGACTGGGGAAACATTTCGATGGCGATGGAAATAAGTTCCACTTGCCTGTCGTTATCAAGTTCTCGTTCGGCACAATAGACTTGTGTCAAATAATTGATCGCATACGGTGCCAACTGGAATTGTTGGTTTGCGGTTTCCCAATGGTTTTGCCCGGCTTGCTTGTCACCGCGTAAGATGTCTCTGAATCCAACCACAACGTGTAGCACACCGGGTAAACGCGGGTCCAAATTGGAATTGTTAATGGTTGAACTTGAACCGTCGCCAAGAATGGAATCTCTGAGCCAATAATCCTGGTCGCTATCGTCTTCAAAGCCGTCGACATAATACAAGATTTCAGCATATCCCTGAGGGACTTTAACGTCGGTTTTGATTGCCTTGGCGATCGCATTAAGTTTTGCCAGGAACTCGGACTCATCGTCCATATTTTCAAACGTTCTGGCTTTTTCGACCTCGATTTGAGCGGCAAGCTGTGCCAGATTACTACGCACTTCCGGGTTTTGGGCGAGCTGATGACCTTGCAAAATAAATTGTTCACCTAGATCGAAATCGTCGATCAAGATGCAAATTTTTACGATTGAAATCCAGAATGGCAGAACATCGGCATTCTTGCGAGCTATTCGGATGTTGCTGTTGATGAACTGAAGTCCCTCGATTCGAGCTTGTTCGTAATTATCTTCTTCTTGCAACAATTCGACCAATGCGACGGACGCATAGAGTTGTCGTTCGCTCACCAAATCAAGACCGATGCCTTTGCGCAGCATGCGGATCGTTTCCAGGCGTTTGTCCTTGATTTGGATTTCTTTCTGTTTTGCTTCCGGCGAATCAGCAACCAGTTCTTCTTTTTCGAGCTTCAAATCATCTAGATCAGCCCGGAGTTTTGCGGCAAGTCCCAAAGTTGAAAATACATTCTCTGGATCGGCAATGGATGCCAATTCGAGATGTTGTCGGCTGATGCTTTCGCGTTCTTCTTCAGTTAAATCTGAATATTTATCTGTGGAAAAATACGTGGCCAACCAAAGATGTCCGTACGAATGGCCCTTTTCAGCTTCTGGTGAATTTACCTCGACCAGTGGCGAAATCCAGTTCATGATTTCGAAGGCCAGCTCCGTTTGTTCATTGAGTTCGTATGCAAGCCCAAGCTCGTATTTATAGTGCGGATCTTCGGGGGATTCTTCGACAACTTTTTTGGCCAGGAATCTTGCCGCTTCCGGATCGTACAGCGGGTTTTCTTTGTGACTGTGAATTTTCGAAAATCCACGGGAGACCGCAAGTGCCTTGGTATCGCCTTTAAAACCAACAACCCAGACCAAAGCAATGAACCCGACAAATCCGATCATGGCGGGAAATGCCAGAACAAATGAACGACCGCTTCTAGACGTCGTCCACGCGAAAATCATGAAGTAGATGAAACCCCAAATCATCCGAAACGGAAGCATCAACAGGATAATTACCAAACCACCTGTCGACTCATCTGAAACTTCAGACTCGCTAACTCCGAAGAATTTTGCTATGGAACGCAACATCGTTTAATAGATTCTTTCTGTTCTGTGTGACGGAAGGATTAGATTTTTTCCAATCGTCGGCGGTAAGCTTCAGCCTGACGCTCATTGCCGAGTTTTTCGTAGCACTCAATCAATCGTTCGACAATTTCTTTGCTCGTCGAACGGTTTCGGAACGCGATTTCAAAGGCGGCCGCAGCATCTTTGTAACGACTAAGTTGCATTAGCGCGACGCCACGAGTATCAAAGAAACTGGCGACAACGTCTTCCCGCTGCTTTCCAGTTATCTTCGACGAATTTACGTTTGAGATGGCCTGGTCAACCAACAACAAGGCTTGTTCCGGATTGCGATTTTCTGGCGACTGCAGATACGAATAGGCAAGATTGTTCAGGATTTGCGAATTGCGAGGCTGCTTCTTGCGAGCGCGTTCAAAATAAGTGATCGCGCTGTCGTAGTCTTTCACCACTACCAGTGCATGATGCCCCTGTTCGGAAAGCACAACCCATGGTGGATTCGGATCGAAATTTGGATCATAAATTTTCTTGGCTTGATCGCCAATTTCGCTGAAGCCAAGAATCGTCAACCAGGCCAGCGCGGATTCGTTCTTTTCGTCGTTTTCGATCGAATTGGCAAGATCGGACAATTGCTGTCTCTTGCCCGCCAAGTCCGCAGTGCGACCGAGTATTGTAGCCCGATCAGAATATATTCTTGAAAGCTGGCGCTTCAGAAAAACCTTTTTGCCAATGTCATCATTAAATTTTTGAAGCTCAGTTTTAACAGCGTTCTCTGCCTCGGTATAACTCCTGACGGTCTTTTGTAGCTTCATGCATTGGATGTAGTTGGTCCAAGCATCGACCCATTCGGCCACGTTGTCGGATGACTTGACTGTCTTTTGACGGAACTTGATGCTTGCTTGACTCAAGAACGATTCAGCGTCTTTGTCGCGACCAAGGATTTTGGTCAATCGCAGCAAATCCCTATAGTGACCGGGATCGTCCTTAAACAGCTCTTTGTAAATTTCAAACGCTTGCAGGAACTGTTTTTTTTGATCGAAGATATACGCTTTGATTTTTTTGGCGTCTGTACTGGATTCATCAGCGATCAGGCAATTATTAATTTGTAATTCAGCTCGTTCCAGGTTGCGGGCCCTGTCTTGATCGGAGCGCGGTTTCTGAGCGAGGAAGTATTGTGACAAAAACAAATGGCCTTTGGCATACCCTGGCTCCGTAAAAGGAGAAATGATCTGCATCAGATTGAGCCCGAGTTGCGGCTCATTCTGGTTGAAAGCTAACAGTGCTAATTTGAATTTGTGCTCAGGATCATCGGGATCGATTTTGATCAATTTCTCCAGGTAGATTCTTTCCTTGTCCTGAATGTCCTTTAGCTCGGTCAGCCTTTCGTCGCTTCCATTTTGCGAGCCAACTACTTTTTGCTCTTTAATGAGCTCGTCCCGAAGTTGCTGAGCTCGTTCATTGGCTCGTTGAGCAAGGCCCTTGTAATGCAGGTCCAGTTTTTCCATGTTGACGGCAGCCAATCCAAGTGCCGTTACTCCAAGCACCAGGAAAATGACCGCTGGCATACCCATCACCAGGAACTGACCTCGACCTCCGTCTTGCCAGATTCCGACAATGAAATTTCGGAAGTAAATAAGAATTGAACCAACTACGATCAGTACTGCGATCCAAATCAAAACGTTCATCGGTGAATCCTGCTATCTAATGAAATTGTTCTGCCAAATTCGGACGACCCTAATGTTGCCCTTTTGAATGGTGCATGCATTTAAAGTCCTAGCATAAATGAAACTGCTGCCCTTACTACTCGCTGTTATCAAGAATTAGATTCATTTCATTGCCGCCCAATAATCGGTACCGAATATACCAAAAATACCGAATTTATCACCGGTTTTGTGGGGGTTTTATCGGATTCAAAGTGATTATTGACACAACCGTGTTGACTGTCGCATTCGAGAAAATCAACAAAATCGTCACAAGTCCTAACCTGGAAAAGTCGAAGAATGGAAATGGCATCCCGTATATGCGTGCCGTATGCAATTTGAATTTGTACCCAGCGTGATCCTATGAAGCGTCTTACAATAAAATTGATTTGCAGTTGCTTGATGGTTGGAGCAATTAATTTTCAGGAATCTACTGCCGTAGCGCAGTACTACAATAATCCGAGCCAATCAGCAGGCGCTAGAAAGCCACTGAACCAATTGCCGCCGATCATCAGTTCTGATCAGCTACAGAGCAGTGGTTTAAAAGCTGGTAAGGGATTATTCATGCCCAAGGACGTGAATACGAACCTTCCGCCGATCGTTACACCTCAACAAACAAAGGCACCGTTTGTTTATGGACAAACGCCATCGGCCACATCAAAAACGACGGTAAATAGTGGTCTCCTGTCACCACAAACCCTGCCCCCGATCACGCAAGGTACGGGGCCAACTTCAGTGATTCCGTTTAACTCAAGACCTAAACCGCAAGCCCAGCGCAATCTGTCGCCAGTGTTCCAGACTCCGCAAACCACCCCGAGTATTTCAACGACGGTCAAAGGCTTGCCAGCATTTTCAAATACACAACCAAATCAAATTCCTGGTGGCGGCGTCCCCGTTTATTCCACCAATTCATCCAAGGCAATTTCCAGTAGCGGCGTTCCGATATATTCATCCAATTCGCCCAAGCCAAGTTTGACTCAACCTTCAGCTCCTACGGCAAGCGGACCTTACAAAATTCCGGTAGTACAAGATGGCAGTGGAACACGTTCGCTACCGCCTGGTGGCAGCGACCTGAGAAATTCGCTTGAACCTGCATTCGCGCCTCCGGCGCCAAGTATCGAATCGAGTGGAGGCGGGTTTCTCGATCAAGGCAGCAACATCGCACCGCCAGTACCGCAACCACGAAATCCTTTCGCAGAATCAGCGATTCCAAGCACCCGAACGATACCCCAATCGACTATTATTCCAAGCGTCCCCGGGACCAATGATTATTTCTCACAACCGTCTCTACCGCCACCTTCTGCGGGTGTCGTTGACAGCGGTTGTGCGAGCTGTGGGACCGGTGGATGTTATGATCCCGCGGTCGTCCAACAACAAAACGGTTGTTGTGGCTCAGTGTCCAACGCTGGCTACTACGCATTTTTGGACGCGATCTTCTGGCAACGTACAGACGGCGAAGTTCAGCTGTCTAACAATTTCGGTTTGAATGAATTTAACTTCGTCGGCGGAGGTCGAGTGACCATTGGTCAGCGAAACGATGCGACTTCTGGAACCGAGTTTACCTACTTCGGGACTGGCGATTTAGATGAAAGCGAAACTGCGACCAGTGCTACTGGTGCCCTGCAACCGCTATTCGGTGCAGCAGCAGGGATTAGCCCTCTCCAAATCAGCGGTTTTCAAAATGCTGATTCTCACCAACAGGATAAAGAAACGCAATTGCATAGTCTTGGTTTGAGCCGAGTCAAATGGGGCTGGGATGTGCTTAAGACCATGGTCGGAGTTCGTTACATCTATTTCGATGATAGCTTCGAGTTCTTCAGTCAAAGTGCTACCGGCAATGGATTGTTTGTGCAGGATTCGGTTAACAATCTGTTCGGTGTGGATGCTGGTTTTGAACTTTTCTATGACGTCGGCTTCCGAACTTCGGCTTCGTTGCAGACCAAGTTCGGTGCTTATATCAATGCCGCAAACGTCGATACCAATGTGTTCAATGTAGGAGCACCAGTTCTTCAACAAGAAGAAGACGACGGGACGATCGCATCCACGATCGAAGTGAATTTCTTGTCGCACTTCCAGTTAAGTCCACGTTCAAGGTTTCGAATTGGTTACGATCTGTTTCTTGGCTGGGGCCTTGTCACGGTCGAGAACAATATTCCACGCCCCACGTTTGCCAATGGATTCCCAACGGGAGCTCCGGTTTTGACATCTGCTACTGGAACGAATTTAAATACCAACAACGACACGGTTCTGTTCCATGGCCCTTCATTCGGCTTCGAAGTGTTCAGATAATTTGAACATGCAAAACACCAACCCGGTTTACCGCCGGGTTTTTTTATGCGCCGACATATTGAGCATACAATTTTTTCGCTACGGAAATATCTTCAGTTCCGTTTACGATCGCTCGGCCATCCTGAAAGATCGTCAGCGTGTAAGGTTCGATTTGGAAACGAACCAGAAACGGATTGGCTTCGACGTCACCCAGCGCCTGTAGCCGGGTCGCAATTTGCGAAAGATCGACGGTTTTGCGATCGGGGTAGCTGACCTGCACTGCATTTCTTCCGCACAGAATCGTTGGCTGGCTTCCGTGTTTGCCCGCCAACCAGTCGAACGACTTCAATTTGCAGCACGGGCATTCGACTTTCTCTCTTAACGATGAAATGTCGATCGAATTCATTCGATTGTTCCACAGATCAAAAACTGACAGTTTGCGATTCGTCTTGTCCGGTAAGCCAGCAAGGATCTTTAACGCTTCGTTAACCTGAATCGCTGACATAACGTTGATGATCGTCGAAAGTATCCCGCCGGAATCGCAGGTCGCGGTTGTGCCTGGCGGCGGTGGCCCGTCCATCATCAAGCAATGAAGACACGGGGTTTCACCTGGAACGATCGTCATCGATTGGCCTTCGGCGCCCAGGCAGCCCGCGTAAATCCACGGAATTGAATGTTTGACACAAGCGTCGTTAATCAAAAATCTAGTTTCAAAATTGTCAGTGCCGTCAATAACAACGGTTGGACGTGAATCTTCGTCAGTGAGCAACTGCTCAATGTTTTGGAAATTGACGTCGGTGACCTGGCTGGTGATATCAATGGTTGAATTGGCTTCGCGCAGCCTGGCTTCAGCGACGACCGCCTTCGGCATGCCAACATCTTTTTCGTTGTAGATAACTTGTCGCTGCAAGTTGTCCAATTCAACGAAATCCCGATCAATTAACACAAGTTGACCGACTCCGCTGCGAGCAAGTAAATTCGAAGACACGCTGCCAAGTGCTCCACAGCCGATTACGACAGCGCGCGACTGAGCAATTTTCTTCTGCGCTTCGATTCCTAATCCCGGAAAACGAATTTGTTTGCCGTAGCGGGTAAAGGATTCAGGAATTGGGTTGTCGTTTTGTTCGGTCATCAAATCGTGTTTTCAAGATTCAAGTTCATCGACGGCGGTCGCTTCGGCGGCGAGTAATTCGTTCAGATATTTTCCTGTTAAAGATTGTTTGTTCTGACAAATCTGTTCCGGCGTCCCAAAGCCTACAATCTGTCCGCCATTGTTCGACGCACCGGGCCCTAAATCAATGATCCAATCGGAATGTTTGAGCAAATGAAGATTGTGTTCGATCACGATCAACGAATGTCCGGCCGCGACCAGAGTATCAAAACAATCAACCAGCTTCAAAATGTCGCGCATATGCAGTCCGAACGTCGGCTCATCCATCAAGAACAGAACTTTGCGCGATTTCGGAGCGTTCAAATAATGAGCCAGTTTCAAACGCTGTGCTTCGCCACTGGACAATGTGGTTGCCGATTGGCCAAGGGCGACGTATTCGAGACCGACATCGATCAACGCTTTTAATTTTGCCTGTACTTTTGTCTTGCCTCGAAAAAAAGCAAACGCTTCGCGCACCGTCATTCGCAAAACATCATCGATGCTTTTGGCACGATATTTTACTTTCAGCACTTCGTCGCGGAATCTGGAGCCATGGCAAGCATCGCATTTCACGTGAATGTCGGACATGAATTGCATGTCAATGGTTTGGTATCCTTCGCCTCGACATTTTTCGCATCGTCCTCCGTCAACGTTAAAGCTGAAATGACCCGGCTTAAGATTTCGAGCTTTTGCATCAACCGTTTCGGCAAATGTTTTCCGGATTTCATCGAACGCTTTAATGTAAGTAACGGGGTTACTGCGGGAAGAACGGCCGATTGGGGATTGGTCGACCAATACGACTTCATCGATTTGGGAATCGCCAACGATATCAACAAAAGGCAAGCCGGGTTTGGTCGCCTGGCCCTTCTTTTGGCATAAGGCTGGGTATAGGGTCTCTTCGACCAGCGTGCTCTTCCCTGCCCCGCTCACTCCACTGATCGCACAAAGACATCGCAATGGAAATTCAACGTTCAGATCGCTAAGGTTATTTCCAGTTGCCCCCGACAATTTGAGCGATCCTTTTGGTTTGCGTCGCGGCAATTCCGGATTGCGCAGGCCAGCACGCTGAGTCATAAACTCACCGGTCAAGCTGTTGGATTGAAGAAGAGTTTTGACATCGCCATCAAAAACGATGGAGCCGCCGTCGGAACCTGCCAGTGGACCAATTTCAACAACTCGATCGGCCGACTGGATCATACGTTCATCATGATCGACCATCACGACAGTGTTTCCTCGCTGCGAAAGTTCGCTTGTCGCTTGCAGCAACATCGATTTTTCTGAAACGTGCAAACCACTGGATGGTTCGTCCAGAACGTACAACATACCCGTCAACGTTGATCCAAGGATTCGGGCCAGCATGACACGTTGCGATTCGCCGGAGCTGAGAGAATGAACGGTTCGATTCAAGCTCAAATAGCCTAGCCCAATTCGATTCAAGTAATCTAAACGCTTGGTGGTACGTTCAAGAATCGATTTGGCGATGGTTTGTTGGAATTCGGATAGTTGAAGTTGCTTTAAATGCTGTAACGCGTCAAAGGATTCGCAAGCGAGTACTTGAGCGATATCAAGGCCGCCAATTTTGAAGGCCATGACGAATGGATTGAAGCGAGAGCCTTGACAGGTTTCGCAAACGCGAGTGGATTTCCAGCGGTTAAGAAAGACAGCGATTTGGACTTTGTATTTACGACGCTCCAGCCAGTTGAAAAAACCATTAAGTCCGCCGAATTCCCGATCCGCCACGCCATTCCAAAGCAATTGCACGGTTGGATCTGGCAGTTCAGCGAAAGGCAAATTGACATCAACGTTGTAGTCAGCCGCCAGTGCCAACAATTCTTCTTTTTCGTGTTCGTAGGCTGGCGTGTTCCACGGAGCAATCGCACCTTCGGAAATCGACAGCGATTTGTCGGGAACAATCAAATCCATATCCAGGTGCAGCGTGTTTCCGAACCCTTCACATGCAGCACAAGCGCCTTTGGGCGTCAAGAAGTTGAACATCGAAGCTTCTGGTTCTGGGAATACCTGGCCGCAATTGCCACAGGATCGTTGGGCGGAAAACCGACGTACGTTCCAGCGTCGCGAATCAATTTCGATCTGCTGAAATTCTGAGCTTGCTTGTTCTTCTTGCCATGCGATCGTAAGGCTTCCTTTACCAAGCCTGATCGCAACTTCCATCGATTCGCGAATTCGCTTGGCAGCGGCTTCTCCAGAATCGACTTTAAGGCGATCTACGACGACAAAAAACGAATCGGTTAAATCCGCTGGTGATAATTCTTCCAGGTCCTGAGTTTTCTCTGCGACAATAACACGCCGCAATCCGGACGACATCAGCTGTGCGTGTACAGCTTCCGAATCCTGATCGTTTTGAGAGTACAGGATTTGGAAGCGAGTGTTTTCTGGTAAGTCCTTGGTGAAGCGATAGACAGATTCTGGATCGGCAGATTCGACGCTGATTTGGCAATCCGGACAAACGGTCTCAGCAATCCGCGAATACATCAGCGCCAGAAACGGTAAGATTTCAGAGGCGGTGGCGACGGTAGAACGATTCTTTGAGCCGGAATCGACGTTGTAGCGATTTGCCTTCAGGGCGATGGCTGGCGGAATTCCATCGATTCGATCGGCGTCCGGCTTGTCCAGCTGTTGAAGAAATTGGCGGGTGTAAGTCGACAGGCATTCAAAATATCGCCGCTGGCCTTCCGCATATAGAGTCTCAAACGCCAGACTCGATTTGCCGCTTCCGCTGACGCCACAAATCGACACCATTTGGCCATGAGGGATGTCCAGATCGATATCTTGTAAATTGTTGACGCGGACATTGCGGAGCTTTATTTCGATCGGAATCACCTGGCTTACTACAAAATAACTAACACGCTTCATTCCTACTGCAAATCATCAAATTTGAAAAGGAGTACTGGTTGCGGATTGAATGTCGTTCGCTCAAACTGTTGGCACGAAAGGATTGAAGAACGTGGCAAAGAAAAAAACTCAAGGTGGCGCCGATCTATTTGCGGATCAGGTTGAAAGCAAGCTGTATCTGTTTGACGGAATGGCGTTGATCTACCGTGCCCACTTTGCACTGATACGCAGCCCGCGATTTACGTCCGGCGGTGTATGTACGTCGGCTGTGTTTGGGATGATTAACACGTTGATGGATATTATCAATCGTCAAAAGCCAACCCATATGGCCGTTGCGTTTGATACTTCGGAACCGACGTTCCGGCATGTCGAATTCGCTGAGTACAAGGCCCAACGTGACGCGTTGCCTGAAGATATTGCGGACCAGATCCCACTTGTCGATCGCCTGCTCAGCGCTATGAAGATCCCGGTCTTACGGACGCCCGGTTACGAGGCCGACGACATTATTGGAACGCTTGCTCAAGAAGGTGCTGCCGCGGGCATGGAAGTCATGATGGTGACGCCCGATAAGGATTTTCAGCAGCTCGTGACCGATACCATTCGCGTTTACAAGCCGGGACGCCAGGGTAACCAGTACGAGATCATGGGTATTCCCGAGGTACTTGAGAAATGGCAAATCGAAAAAGTTGAACAAGTAATCGATATTCTGGGCCTGATGGGCGATGCCAGTGATAACGTTCCCGGCGTTCCCGGTGTTGGCGAGAAGACAGCGCAAAAGTTGATTGCGAAATTTGGCAGCGTCGAGAAGTTGCTTGAAAGCACGGAACAACTTAAAGGCAAGCAGAAAGAGAAAGTCGAGGACAATGCGGATATGGCTCGGCTTTCGAAACGGCTGGTCACGATTAAGTTGGACGTTCCGCACGAATACGATATTCATTCGTTCCGCTGGGAAGGATTCGACGACGAAGGATTGAAATCGCTGCTTGGCGAATTGGAATTTGACACCATTGGAAAGCGATTGTTCGGCAAATCTTTTACTTCCGCGCCGACGCGTGCCAAAGTGATTCGTGAAAAACGCGAGAAAGAAATTCAGGCTTCGTTGTTTGATGAACCCGTCGAAGAGAAAACGATCGAGAATACGAAGCACGATTACCAGATCGTCGATTCGCCCGAGTCGCGTGCGTCGTTGATCAAAAATTTGAAAAAGCAGAAGGCGATTTGTTTTGATACCGAAACAACTGGTCTCAATGCCCGTTCGGCTTTGCCGCTTGGCGTGGCATTCAGCTTTGCGGCAGGCAAAGGGTTCTACGCAACCATTCCAGAAGACAGCAAGCAAGCGCAAGATGTGCTGGAAGAATTCAGAGAAGTCTTCGAGAACGAGTCGATTGAGAAAATTGGTCATAATCTCAAATATGACGTTACCTTGCTTAAGTGGCACGGGATCGAAGTTCGCGGACCGCTGATGGACACGATGCTGGCTCATAGCATGAAAGAGCCGGAGATGAACCACGGGCTGGATTACTTGGCCAAGTTGTATTTGGGCTATCGGCCGATCGCGACCAGTGAATTGATTGGACCCAAAGGCGACGAGCAATTGAGCATGAAAGATGTGCCGGTTGAAAAGGTTGCTCAGTATGCTTGTGAGGATGCGGACATCACACTGCAAGTCAGTAACGTATTGCGACCGGATATTGAAAATCGTGGCGTCAGCCAAGTTTGCTATGACATCGAATGCCCGCTGGTTCCCGTGCTGGTCGACATGGAATACGAAGGCATCAAATTGAATGTCGATTCTTTGGTGAAGTATTCGGGTGTGCTCGAAAAAGAGATCGTCGAACTGCGGGCTGATATTTATGAAGCGGCAGGGCGCGAATTCAATATCGATAGCCCCAAGCAATTGGGCGTGATTTTGTTTGACGAACTGGAATTGGAAAAGAACCCTAAAAAGACGGCGACCGGGCAATACTCGACACGCGAATCAGAATTGTTACGTTTGGCACCGAGCCACAAGATTGTTGCTGACGTGCTGGAATATCGTAACGCTGTAAAGCTGAAGTCCGTTTACGTTGATCAACTTCCCGGCAGCATTAACTCAGATACGGGTAAACTGCATACGCACTACAGTCAGACGTGGACGGCGACCGGACGAATGCAGTCCAATAATCCAAACCTGCAAACGATCCCAATCCGTAAGCAGCGTGGCAAAGAGATTCGTGCCGCGTTTGTTCCGCGAGACGACGACCATTTGATACTGTCAGCCGATTACTCTCAAATCGAACTACGGATCATGGCGGAATTGAGCCAGGATCCGGGAATGATGGAAGCGTTTGTTTCTGGGACTGATATTCATCAAACGACGGCTTCGAAGGTTTACAAAGTTGATCTGGATGATGTTACCCGTGAGATGCGTGACAAGGCGAAAACGGTAAACTTTGGAATCATCTATGGGATTTCAGCGTTCGGTCTGCAGCAACGGTTGAATATACCTCGCAAGGAAGCTAACAACCTGATCGAAAACTACTTTGAAAAATATCCGGGTGTTCAGGCTTATATCGACAAGACGATCGAGTTTGCCAAAGAGAATGGATACGTGGCGACTCAAACCGGTCGACGCCGTTACATTCGCGATATTAACTCGCGAAATTTCTCATTGCGAAGCGCTGCCGAACGATTAGCGATGAATAGTCCAATCCAGGGTACGGCGGCGGATATGTTGAAGTTGGCGATGATCCGGGTACATGAAGTGCTGAAGCAGCATCAGGCGCAGACCAAAATGTTGCTGACCGTGCATGACGAAATCGTATTTGATCTGCATAAATCAGAGCAGGAAACGATCGTTCCGGTTGTGAGCGAAGCGATGAGAACGGCGCTGCCGATGAAAGTGCCAATCGTTGTGGAAACGGGGGTTGGCAAGAATTGGCTCGAAGCACATTAATCGGTGGTTGTTGGCTTGGCACGATCCGCAAGATCTGTTTTGTCATTCTTTTGCAAATATAGACGTAAGCAGAGTATTTCCTCTGAATTTTTAGTCTGCATCAGAAGGAACTCTTTGTAAAAACCCGTCTCCTCGCACAACCCGTTTTTATCGGTCGTAAGTTTTCCAAAAAAGCTATGGTTCTTTTTCAATTCTGCTGTGGCCGTTACGTTCGATGAAGCTGCTCTTCTGGCCAATTGAGCCCGAGTACTTTTCTTCAATTTGAATTTTGGCAACTTGCCGATCGTTTCAGTTTTGCCATCAACGTTGTGGGTAATGACGTCGGGAAAGCTAAAACCTATCGTATTCCAAGTGTTTGGTTTAATCGGAGCGGCAAAACGATAGTTACCGGCGTCATTAACTTCTCCCAACATGCCTGCAGTCAGACCATATTTGCTGACTTGATGGGATACCTCGAAAATGAATTCGTACGGATCGGTTTCGGTAGTGAAGACTTTTGCTTTTACCTGGGCATTATCGTCGTCAAAAATCAAGATGGTCGTGTTGTTATCACAAAGTAGTTGTTCGGCGTCGAATTCTGTGGCCGCTGCTCCAAACAAGATTTTTTTGATTTCCTGTTCGTAACAGCTTTGTTCTTTGACTAATTTGTTTGCCTCATCCGTCATTTCTTGCAGCTTGAATAGGCGTGCGGTTTTCGCATCGTATCGCGCGGTTTCAGCATCCAGTTTGTTACCCAAAGTGTTTGCTTCATATTTTTTTGACAGGTTAAATCCCAACAACACCAAAGTCACCGATGCATAAATAGCAATCTTCCAACGGGATCGATTTGTTTTCTTAGTCATTGGAAGTCACATCGACCAGGGCTACTGAAAAATCAACTCGTTGATTCGTCTGATTTTTTGATTGCGAGTGCGAAGCAAGGGTGAGCGGAGTTTGGCTGGGGTTTAAGATTTCAATTCCATATAGTCCTGCATCGACGCTTGAAGTGTTTGGATAAAAGGTGATGTGCTCGGTCCATTCAAAAGGAGTTTCGTTTCCATCAAAATCGATCGCGATTTTTATTTCGCGAAAATAATTTTCCGTCCGTGACTGATCACAATTAACTTCCAGCGCGTATTCCCCAGAAGGCAGTTTGAATCGTTTCACGACGTTAGTTCGCTCGCTTCGAGGGAATTTGAACTCAGCGCGAATCTCGACGTTTCGATGTTCAGGTATGAGCACTTTGAATGCATCGGAGCCGTTGAATTCAGCTGACGGATATTGCACGCGACCAACCACTGCTGAATCACTGGAAATCGATTTCAGGTCAAGTTCAGCGAGGCGTAACCGTTTAAATTCATCGGAAAGTTTGCCGAATTGTTTTTTGTACGGCTCGATATTCTGTTTGGCATCTGCAAGCTTGTCAGGGGCTTGCAAAAGCGGTGTGGGAATTGTGAAGTTAGTGGTTTTGGTTTTTGCAACATCAAGTTGATTTCGAAGGTCTTCGCAACGCGGGTACTCCACCCAAGCCATGTCGACAATCAGTGCCGCCCAAAGCAAAACAAGAGATAAGAAGAGAAGCGAAAATTTCACGATGGGTTTTTTTAGCTTTTAGCCATGGATTAGTTACTGGCAACGTAACAAATGGATTTGGCTAATGCAATAATCGCAACTATTTAAGTAACGGTTCGCTACGAAAACTCAGTCTTCTTCCTCATCGTCTTCACTTGAAGCATCGTCTTCGGATTCGACGCCATCATCCGTAACTGTCAGCTGTGATTCGGTTTGACTACCGTCATGCGATGATTGGATCTGACGGACTTTGCCTGAGCCAGCGATCCGCTTGTCGATTTTTGGATTGCCAATGTATTGGATTTTGCCGGAGCCAGAAATCGAAACGTCGATGTGTTCTGATGCATTTACAGTGACGTTGCCGCTGCCAGCGATTTTGATATCTGCAGTCTTGGCAGCCAATTGACTGAGGTCAATTTTTCCAGAACCGGAAATGTTTACGTTTACATTAGGCGCTGAACCTGAAACCACAACTTTTCCCGATCCATTGATTCGCAAATCAAGTGAATCGCTCTGGCAATCCTGAATGTCGAATTTTCCAGAGCCGCTGATGGTCAGCGAGTTTAAAGTTTTGGTGCTGATGTCAAACGTAAGGCCCGTTGTGGTGGAATAATTTTGTTGACTGGACAATTCCAGTGTACTGCCAGATACATTGGTCGAAATTAGATCCATCAGATTGTCGTCGATGGTAAGCGTCAGGGCCGGTTCGGCGCCGCAGATGACAGTCGCGGTTCCCGAACCGGAGAGCTCGATTTGGTCGAAGTCTTCGATGTCGCGATCTTCGGTCGATGGTACGCCAGATCCTTGTACGACAAACGCCAGGTTACAGCCTGCGAACCCAACGACTACGAAACACCCAATGATTGCCAGTTTCATATCTTTCATGCACCGTACTCCCCAAAGTAAAAAGTCCAAGTGCAGATATTCGCAAGTGAACGGTGGTTATTGGGAAACGAAACGAAAAAATATTCTGCTTTTTGGAGGGCTGCCAGAAGCTTTCGATCTTAAACGTTAACTTTTACGATCACTCGACCAGCAATCTGGCCAGCAAGTATCGCTTCAATTTTTTCTTCGAGGTCGTTTAGACCAACCTCAATTGCCAGATCGTCTAAACCAGCAAACGCCCAATTGCTGGCCAGCTTGTCCCAGATTCCAGCTCGATATTCGCGCGAGATCCCCGCGGTATCGACTCCTTGCAAGGTAACTCCTCTGAGAATGAACGGAAAAACGCTGATATCGAAATCGACTCCGCCAACAAGCCCGCACGCCGTAACACAACCTTGCGGTTTGGTTGAACGTAAGATGGTGGCGAGTGTGTTTCCACCAACGGTGTCAACGGCTCCCGCCCAACGACCTGGTAAAAGAGGCTTCCCAGTTGTGTCGTTAACGTCTTCTCGGCTGAGCACTTCAGCAGCACCCAGCTCGCGTAGCCACGCCGCTCGATCCTGTTTTCCAGTTACAGCGACAACTCGGTATCCTAATTTAGCCAACAATTTGACTGCACAAATCCCTACGCCTCCGGTCGCACCAGTCACAACAATGTCTCCGGAATCGGGAACGACGTTATGTTTCATCAGTTCATCAATACATTGTGCGGCGGTAAAACCTGCCGTGCCAATAACCATACAATTTCGTGGCGTTAAACCAGCTGGAATCGGATAGACCCAATGCTGTGGCACATCTATGAATTCGCTGTAGCCGCCGTCCGATTCTGTGCCGAATGATGCATGGAAAACCATTACCGCATCGCCGACTTGGTATTGGCCCGTAGGATCGGAAACGATTGTGCCCGCCGCATCGATTCCAGGAACAATCGGCAACTTTCTCGCGATGCCCGGGTGCCCGCTTGCGCACAATGCGTCTTTGTAATTGAGTGAAGAATATTCGACGCTGATTCGGATGGTATCTCCCACGTCAGCACTCAATGGACGGGTTTCGATTTTCCTGGTAACGACGTCATCCGTTTTGGAAACGACCAGACAGTTGGTTTGGTCGTGTTTCGTTTCTTGCGACATTCAGGTTCCTTTTGGTGGATGCGATTTAAGCGTCCCGCCATTTGGCTTACAATTGGTATCCAGTAAACATATCCGTTTTACGTTGTCTCTATTCTATAGCCATGCGAACCGAAGAAACACAGCCACTGCAGCCAGACGCCGTTTTGTTCCGGTGTGCATGCGGCAACGATGTGCGCGTGGATCGGAAATTGGGAGGTAAATGTAACAAGTGTAACCGTGCCGTGTCCACGAAAGTTCTCAACAGCGAGCTTTCCGCAACGATGACTGTCACTGGTTTGTTCAGCGATTTGGATCGGGATCACGGCAAATCTGAAGATTCGTTTGATCCCAATGAGTTTGTTGGACAAACCTACGGTCATTACGAAATGGTAAAACCGCTTGGTCGCGGTGGCTCGGGATTTGTTTATTTGGCGCTCGATACATCGCTACAGCGATACGTAGCGGTGAAGATTTTGAAGAGCAATTTGGTGAACAGCAAGCGTACCGATGGTCGCAGCGAAGTCGATCTTTTGCTCGAAGAAGCGGTTGCTCAGGCCCGTGTTGCGCATCCAAACATCGTTTCGATTTACTTCGTCGGCATGGATCGGGATCGTCCGTTCTATGCGATGGAATTAGTCGATGGAGTTTCGTTAAGCGAGAGGCTTGAAGAAGGTGCGCTCGAATTTTCCGAGATTTCCAATATTGCTGAAGACATTGTCGAAGCGCTTGGATTTTCGTATGAGCTTGATGTGATTCATGGCGACATTAAACCGTCCAATATATTGCTTTCGAAGAAAAGCGGCGCGAAGCTTTCGGATTTTGGATTGGCAAGGCGAGCGTCGGACAAGGCTGCGATGGTTACCGGTGGAACTCCAAACTATTTGGCCCCGGAAATTGTGTTTGGGCAAACCCCATCGGTGCAATCGGATATGTATGCTTTGGGAGTGACCCTGTTTGAGATGACGTTTGGGAGATTGCCGATTGAGATGAGTGGAACCACGGTTTCGCAATGGCAGCAAAGTCATAAAAGCCAGCGGGTGAAGTTTCCAGACGATTGGCCAGAAAATCTGCCGCCGCAATGGATGAGTTTTTTGAAGAAGTTGTTGGCTACCGATCCCAATGATCGATTTGAAAGCTACGAGACCGTTTCGGCGGAACTGTCCCGTATGCAACCAACCAGTAACGTTAGCGCCAGTCCGTTGCCACGCATTATTGCGGCTGCGATTGATTGGTTGATTGTGATGTTGTTCATGGTTCCATTTCGCACGCCGTTTGCGGCAGAGTTGGTGCAATCCAGTGGCTGGCTTCAGGCGATTGTTTATCTGGTCGATTTGTTGCCCATTCTTGCTTACACGTTTTTAATTGCGATTTTCAGGCAGTCGGTCGGTCGTAAACTGATGCAGTTGCGTGTGCTGAATCGATTCGGAATGATTCCAAAGGCTCGCAAGATGGCAATGCGAAGTATCTTAAGAATGATCGGGCCGTGGACGATGGCGTTGATGATGTTCTCTGCCATCAATCCGGATTCCGGTCCAGTGAAAGTTTATTTTGTTGTCGGAGTCGCTGTGCTGGTGTTGATTTATTTACTTGCGGCGACGGCCAGCTTGTTGATCGCACGCAAGCACCGAACGATTCATGATTTTATTTTCGAAACACAAGTTGTGATTGATTCCTAGAAAGGTCGTTATGAGTGAAGTTGAAAACGTCAGCGAGATGAAGTCGCGAGAAATTGTGCCCGGATTTCACGGCCGCTTTGTTCATTCGGCACAGATGACCGTTGCGTATTGGGACATCGAAGCTGGAAATAGCCTGCCAGAACACAGTCACCAGCACGAACAGATCGTCAATATGATCGAAGGCGAGTTTGAATTGGTCGTTGAAGGCAAGCCGCTAAGGTTGAAGCCTGGTGATGTGGTGGTTCTGCACTCCAACGTGAAGCATAGCGGAAGTGCAATCACTGATTGTCGGATCATCGATGTGTTTCAGCCGGTCCGCGAAGACTACGTCTAATTGCTTGCACAGCATGTTAATGCTTGCGGATCGTAATATGTGCGATGCCGGCGAGAGATTGATCTGTACGCGTTTAAAGCAAAAACATGGAAGCAAAACGGTCTGTTTTGTTGTGTGCCAGTAGTGTTTTGCTATCACTCGCATACCGCTCGCCCTTAATCCGAAAAATCCGGATATTCGATTAATCTTTACTAACCGTTAAAGTCGATGATTTGACATGACGTAGTTGTCTCAAAACATTTTGGAAACAGGATTCATGTCCCAGCGTAAGAACCTAATCGTTGTCGCTCTATTTTGGGCGCTCTTTGCCGGAAACACATTTGCTCAGCAACCTCAAGCTCCGAGCCAACGATTCAATCCGGAAGTGCCGCCGTCGGTACATGTGCCTGACGCCAATGTTCGTTCATTGAATTCCAGAAAGTCTGGTTCAACGAATCTGAACTTTTCCGATACTCCGGCGTCATCTTTCCGACAGCCGCAAGCAACTCGGCGCGTTCAGAACAATGGACGTGCTCAGAACAACGGACGCGTTCAGCAAGTCGCTTACCAGGAAGATCCCAATCAATTGCGAGAGAACTTGATTCCGGCTGTGCTTCGCGAATCTTCCATTAAACAAAAAAATAAAGTGCCTGCGGATAATTTCCAAGCACCGAAAAAGAAGATCCACCAATTGCGATCCATGCCGAAGCCGCCGAGCCAAATTGCTAATCAAACGGCGAGACAAAACAACGGCGGTATTGTTGTCGACAAGAGTCAGTTCTCGAGTCACAACCAGCAACTTCGTTCGACCACATCTGCGCCAGCCCAAATGACGGAACCTACTCAGGCACCTCAACAGCCTGCGGCGATTTCAAGAATTCCTGCTGCCCAGATGATCAACACGACTAAAAGCGTACAGCCAGTCGCATTTTCACAGCAATTAAATCAGGAAAACGATCAAGTCAGATCGGCTGAATTTAATACCACTCAATCCAATAGTTCAGTTCCAGCGATCAAGACGGTTGCTGCTGAATCGGAAACGATCGCGACTGGCGCGTCCATACAAATGTCTGCTCCAGCGATTCAGGTTCAGGTTTTTGGACCAGAGACGATCGGTGTCAACAAGATTGCAACCTACAAAATTACTGTCAGTAACGATGGGAATCATGATGCAAAGGAGTTGAGGGTTTCACTTGGCATTCCAGATTCAGTGGAATTGCAAAACATCAACGTATCGACGGGCCATCATGAGATCGGTAACGAAGCAGAATTAACGCGACTGATTTGGAACATTGATCGAATCCAAGCGGGTGTCACGCACACTATCGCACTAAATACAATCGCTCGATCAGCAGATCCATTTGATTTGGATGTGAAATGGGAATCTGCACCGCAGGTTTCGTCAACTCAGGTTACGGTCACTGAGCCGAAGCTCGAGATGAAGATTTCTGGAGCTGCGGAAGTTATGTTTGGTGAAAAAGCAACTTACGATGTAACGATCTCAAACCCGGGTACAGGTGTCGCTGAACAGGTGTCTGTAATGTTGCCGCAGGAATTGGGCGGCGAACGAGCGAACATCGGTGACATTGAAGCCGGTGGCGAAAAACGATTCAAAGTTGAATTGCTGGCTCGAACGGCAGGCCGTTTGAACCTGGCTGCGACGGCTGTCGGCGAAGGAAATATTTCGGCTGAAACCGGACACGAAATTCTGGTACGCCGAGCCAATCTGGCAGTTACGATTGAAGGCCCTCCGATGAAATACGCGGGCGGACTTGGACAGTACATGATTACTATCGTTAACGATGGAGACGCACCAGCGAATGGCGTTACGGCAGTGATGGCGATGCCTTCGGGAGTGAAATACCTTGGCGGTATCAAAAATGCAGAAGACAACAACGGCGGTTTGAAATGGAACGTCGGTACGCTGCGAACTGGTGATCGAAAGACTTTCAAGGTTAATTGCCAATTGGATGCTTCGGGCAACCTGACTTTCCAAGCTGGTGCCCGGGGAGTTGGTGATCTGGCTTCAACGCATCAATGCATGACCAAAGTCGATACGATTGCTGATCTGACATTGGACGTTGCAGATCCCAAAGGTCCTTTGCCAACTGGCGAAGATGTAGATTACAAAATCGTTATTCGAAATCGTGGTAGTCGAAGTGCCAACGACGTTGACGTGGTCATGCAATTTTCTGAAGGCATTGAACCGGTACGTGCAGAAGGTAGAAAGAGCAAGATCGTTACCGGCCAGGTAGTATTTGCTCCGATCAGCCGAATCGAACCAGGGCAGGAAATCGTACTGAAAGTTACTGCCCAGGCAAACAAAAGCGGAACTCATATTTTCCGAGGCCAACTCACCTGTGTCGAAAGCGACTCACGCGAGATTGACGAAGGAACGACTCGATTCTTTGGTGAGTCGCTTGGTGGAGCCGCTCAGGAGTTGACGCTTCCTTCGAAGTTCAACACCGCCGACGCGAGTGATGAATTAGAGCTGAACAAAAACGATTTCAATCGGTAGTAGAAGCTAAGGTTATTTCTCACAATTAGAAAAAAGCCGCCATTAAGGCGGCTTTTTTTTTTGGGCTTCAGTTACCCGATCGACAATGTAGCCGGGTGTTTCAAAGAATCAGGGTGATTATTCCATTTTTGCCCTGTTAAAAACGGCGAAATGCTTAATGCTGGCTCTCTTAAATATGATGGATTGAAGGGGTTATATTGGCAACGAGCCATTTAAATCTTCAATTTTTTCTGCAGTACTACTTTCTGGTTGCAATTAGAATTCACTGCAAAAATACTAAGTTTTGCGATGGATAACGAAGTCAGGATAGCCTCTTTTCCCGCCCCGAGGTCTCGCCAGATTCGCAATTTTTGCGACAGAAAGCAACTTAGCTAACACACTCTGAAATTTAATCATGAACGTTGTAAACGATAGCTCGAACATCATTAGACAATATGCAAGGTCGATCTTTCGCCACAAAGGAAAATTGATCGCATACAACATTCTTATCGCTCTGTTGGCGGTGGCGGTCATACTTGTTTGGCCTCGTGAATACCAGTCAGAAGCAAAGATCTGGATCAAACTTGGTCGGGAAAATTCAAAACTGGACCCGACTGCGGCAACCGGTGAAACCATTTCGATTCAAGAAACGGATCGTGAAGACGAAATCAAATCCGTCATTGATATCATTGGCAGCCGAGGTGTGGCCGAACAAGCGGTTGATCAATTGGGTCCACTGGTCGTGCTTGGCGACGAGCCGTTGCCAGGTGCTGAGGAAGAAGATCCGGTACACCCGATTGCGGAGTCCATCAAAAACGCATTCGGTTCAGCGATAGATTTGGTGAAGCAGATTGACCCTCTTAGCGACCGTGAAGAAGCGGTGCAGGAGATTGTCAAACACATTGAAGTGGATGCCGAACGTAAATCGAATGTGGTTGCCGTTTCGTACGAAACCGATTCACCGGAACTGGCGCAGGCCATTGTTGACGCCATCATTGATCAATACATCAGCCAACACCAGTTAATCCACCAAACCGTGGGTTCAACGGCTTTCTTTGGCAAGCAGTTGGATACTCTAAAGGAACGTGTGGACCAACGATCCGCAGAATTGCGTCAAGCCAAGGACGACATGGGGCTGGCATCCATTGACGGACACCGAAAATTTCTCGAAGCGCAAATCTCACAAATTGGCGCATCCCGATTGGCTGCGGCACAGAAGGTTGCTGAGACCAAAGCGCTAAGCATGGAATTGACTAATCAACTCGACAAACAGCCCGCTACCATTAAGTCTGAAGAAAAGCAGATTCCCAATACGGGTCGCGATACGTTGGTTGCTCAGCTTCAGCAAGTTCAAATCCAACGAGCGGAGCTTCAATCGCGTCAACGAAATCATCCGGAATTGAGAGCTATGATTTCTCAGGAACGAAGACTGAAAGGTGAGTTGGCCAAACAATCGACAAAATCCCGCTCGGAAACGACTCAGGCACTTAACGTCGTTCACCAGGAAATTGCCATGGAATTGGCACAGGTGAAAGCAAAGGCCGCTGGGCATCAAGCGACCCTGGATCAATTGCAACAACAAGAGCGACAGGCGATTGATCAAATCAAGGGATTAAATGAGGCCGAGATTAACATTTACAATTTGGAACGTCAGGTAAATCTTGCCGTCAAAGCCTATACGGCTTACGCCGAGAACATGGAAGATGCGCGTATGGACGAAGAGCTCAACGACAGTCCGATTACCAACGTCAGCATCGCTCAGGCTCCGACATTGGAAGAAAAGCCAGTCAGTCCGTCCAAATTGGTCGTAGCTGCACTCACTATTGCAGCGATGTTTTTTGGATCACTGGTGATTGTTGCAAGTATGCTGATGATCGATGATTCGGTGCATCGACTGGAAGACATCGAAGAAATAATTGACACACCAATCGTCGTTTCGGTACCTAACCAACGCGAATATCGTCATGTCCTCAACTAATTCAGGTCTTACTTAGCTATGGCGAATGAAACTTTCACAGACAACGAAAACAATAACCAGGGCGGCCGTAATGCGCGCAGTGGGAATCAGGGATTTTCTGTTCCGCAGCGACGGGGCAGCAAATACGTAGACATTCTGCTGCAGCGTCTTTGTGCAAACATGGATTCCAACCAGGATTCGCTTGTGATTGGAATGATGGGACCAGCGCAGCGTCAAGGCGTGACCACAATGACGGCCAACCTGGCGATTCGCGCGGCTGATCATTTCTTTAAGCCTTCGCTGATTGTTGACGGAAACACCAACAATCATAAATTGACCCGAATGTATCGTTTTCGAGGCCAAGGATTTTCGGATTGTCTAAACGGTCAAGCTTCGTTGGAATCATGCACTAAGAAAACAAAAATTCCAGATTGTTTTGTTATGGGAGCCGGCAGCAAAAAGCTTTCCAAACAAATAATGTTCGACCCGGATATCGCCGGGGAGTTTTTCAAAGTGATCCGCAATGATTTTCGTTTTGCCTCGATTGATTTGCCATCATTGCATGAGCCATCGTTTGTGGATTCGATTCTGCCGTATCTCGATGGCGTCGTCATGGTAGCTCGCTATGGAATTCGTAAAGACCAATTGGAGACGGCTCAGCAGCAAATTAAGAAATCAGGTGGCAAACTTCTTGCTGTTGTAATGACTGGCAACGATGACAAGCTTCCTGGCTGGGTCCCTAAATTCCTTGGCTAACGTCGGCGTGTCGCTTCTTGCATGATTAATTCGATCGATAACGACGGAAACAGGTTTCGGTATCTGGGTTGGTTTACCTATTTATCATATGCTGCCGTGTTTGCGGCCGGGTTTTGGGCCATTGATCATACTCCGTTTGCCAGTAGCTATTTCGAACAGGACAGCATCGTTGCGGAGTCCGAGAATCGTACTGCCGATCGCATCGAGACAGTAAATACCATTACGGCTCCCGTCCGGATATGCCTGGGCTTGTTCGGAATGGCATTTCTGCTGTTTCCGACACGCACCAAGCTGAATTGGGGAGGGTTTCTGTTTGTGTTGCTGGTGGGTTACGTTTTGTACCTGGGTGCAACGGCGTTGTGGTCAGTGAACCCTCAGATATCCACTCAAAAATTTCTGGTGCTTTGCTTTTTTAGCGCAGCCGCTTTTGGGATCGCCAGGCAGTTGAGAGTCGACGAGATGGCGCTCATTTTTTCGGTGATCTGCATTTTCTATATTGTGCTGGGATTAGTAGCTGAAATCTTACTGGGGAATTTCGTTCCGCATACTCGGTATTACCGATTTGTAGGAACGTGTCACCCGAACTCACTTGCCGTGTATGGTTCGTTTTGCTGCCTTGTGGCGATTGTGTATTTCAATCAGCGAAAAGGATTCAATCGGCTGCTGGTTTTGATTTTTATCATCGGCATTGTCACGCTGATCATGACCAAATCCCGCACGACGCTTGCCGGTTTCTGTCTTGCTGCGATGGCTACGCTATTCATTACATTCAAGCCCAACAATCGCGTTCTGGCCATTTCTTCGTCGGTGATGGTGTTTATTCTGATGGGGTTTGTTTTGACGCTGTCCCGCGGAGACGTTCGCGCCGATGTGGCTACGAAGTTGGCGATGGGACGAACCAGCGACGTCACGACATTGACCGGGCGGCTGCCGCTGTGGGAATTGTTGGTAGAGTCGATTGATGAAAAACCGTGGACTGGTTACGGCTATCTTGCTTATTGGGACAAAGAAAGGATTGAGTATTTGTCGGATCAGCTGCGTTGGGAAATACCGCACGGGCACAACATGTATCTGGATGTGACTCTTGATGGTGGTTACGTAGGCCTGGGTTTTTTCATTTTGATTCTTGGATTTGCCTGGTTGTTGTCGGCA
The DNA here is from genome assembly GCA_964405425.1 of uncultured Pirellulaceae bacterium. Lineage (GTDB taxonomy): Bacteria > Planctomycetota > Planctomycetia > Pirellulales > Pirellulaceae > Mariniblastus. The sequence continues at coordinate 24,756 of CAYONX010000026.1, forward strand.
TATCAGACTATTTGGTATCTCGATCGAGACATGGCGCTGGTGTTTGGGTTTTTGTCGTTTGCCATTGTCCATGGTTTTGCCGAATCGCTATTTAAGCTTCCAACATTTTTGTTGTTCATGCTGATTTGTCTTTTGTTGCGGATGTGTTTTGAACCATCCAGAATCAAATCGAACGAATCGGATTCGGGCGCGATGGAGCTTGCGCCATGAAAATCATTTCCATTCACAACTACTATCAGACCCGTGGCGGCGAAGATCAGCTGTATGAGGATGAAGTAGAATTGCTTGAGTCAAAAGGGCACGACGTTATTCGCCATACGATTCACAGCGATTCAATCAGTAAGAGCAAGCTGGTGAAGATTGCGGCACAGACACTCTGGAATCGTGAAAGCTATAAAAAATTAACGGATCTGATTTCAGAAGCTCGTCCCGACATCATTCATTCCGTAAATACATTTCCGCTGTTTTCGCCATCCATTTTCCACGCAGCACGTAAACAGAACATTCCGTTTGTGGCGACGATTCAAAATTATCGATATTTTTGTGCGCAAGCGATGTGCTTCCGCGATGGCAAGGCTTGCGAAGCATGTTTGGGGAAGTTGCCTTGGCGAGCGGTGACCAATCGTTGTTACCGGGGTAGTGTGCTTGGTAGCGCCGTCGTTGCGTCGATGCAAGTGTTGCATCAAAAAATGCGCAGCTGGAATGACTATATCGATGTTATCTGCGTTGCATCGGAGTTTTCCAAATCCAAACTTGCCAAAGCAGGCATCCCGCAAGACCGTATGATTATCAAGCCTAACTTCGTGCCGACCGATCCGGGCGCACGTGACGGCAAGGGCGGCTATGCTGTTTTCGTTGGTCGACTTGCGGACGAAAAAGGATTGGAAACGCTTGTGAAGGCTTGGAGGAAACTGCATTCCAAAGGCGATTCAATTCCTTTGAAGGTTGTTGGTGACGGACCTGATTCGGAAACGGTTCGCTGTTTGGCAAACGATCTTGAGAACGTGCAATGGCTGGGGCGAGTTCCTAATGAAAAGGTTTACGAAGTCGTGGGCGATGCCGCATGTTTGATTTTCCCTTCAACGGGCTACGAGTCGATGCCGAAAACGCTGATCGAATCGATGGCCGTGGGTACTCCTGTTATTGGCGCCGACATCGGCAGCCTTACCGAAGTGGTGACTGAGGATGTAACAGGGTCGTTGTTTCCCGTGGGTGACCCGGACTTACTGGCGGCCGCGGTAGAAAAGTTCTTTGCTTTGCAGGATAAATATCCTGAGATGCGAAAAGCTTGTCGACAACAATTTGTTGACCGGTTCACCGCTGAAGCGAACTACCTTCAACTGATACAAATCTATCAGGAAGCCATTCGTCGACGGGCGACCGGTCACTTGACGAGTCCGGCCGAAGGCACGGGCGTCGAAAACTTCAAACTGGCCGATTAATTCGGTCGTCTTTGATTCTCAATCGCCATTTTACGACCATCGCAAATTGAGAATTGCGTCGCAAAAGGTGTCTAAATCGGGTGCAAATTACGCGGGATCGACAAAAACACCCCCAGAACTGCCGGTATACCTGTTTGGCATCATATTTGTAGTTATTGATGGTGAAAATTTTCTGATTGACGCTTTGCGGTCCTATTAATTTGCCGCATAAGCGGATCACCATACTCATTTATAAAAGGGATGATTCATGATTGGTAAGTACGTTACCGAATTTATAGGAACGTTTTTTCTGGTATTAACAATCGCTTTGGCGGTCAAGTTGGAAAACGCGGCCATCGTAGCCCCCATCGCGATCGGTTGTGCTTTAATGTTGATGGTCTACATGGGCGGACATATTTCCGGTGCCCACTACAACCCTGCAGTGACACTCGGCGTGTTCTTGAGAGGTAAATGTTCATGGATCGACGTGATCCCCTATATGCTTTTCCAGTTAGGAGGAGCAATCGCAGCGACATTCACGGGTCACTGGTTGATTGGTGGAGATATGTTGTTGCCTGCACCGGGCGAAGGCGTCGATTTGATCAGGGCAGTTGTCAACGAGGGGCTTTTCACATTTGCTTTGGTTTTGGTCGTTCTCAACACCGCAACCAGCCCTCGCACTGATGGCAATTCGTTCTACGGCCTGGCGATCGGCTTTACAGTCGTGGTCGCTGCGTTTGCTGGCGGAGGAATCTCCGGTGGTGCATATAATCCTGCCGTTGGCATGGGTCCGATTCTTTCCAATATGATTTCAGGTACAGAAGGTGTTACCACCCATTTCTGGATTTACCTGGCCGGTCCGTTCGCAGGCGGAGCATTAGCAGCAATAATTTATCACTTGCAACATTTCGGTGAGTTTGGTTTCTCGAAAGACGTTACCAGTGATGCAGCTGAAGCTTCGGCATAGATCTCGAAGATCACAAGTTTGCATATTGAAACGAGCGGTTTGCACTGCTCGTTTTTTTATTGGTTAACTATAAAGTTTCTGAAGATCCGTAAAGTACCTGGGGTATGTCTTGGCCGTACATTCCGGATTGGTGATTACGACGCCCGTTTGCTTCAAGCCAACCAGTGACAGACTCATTGCCATGCGGTGGTCATTGTAAGTTTCAATGCGGGCGGGATTCAATTTAGATGGTGTGATCACCAGACCGTCGGGCAGTTCTTCAGCTTGCGCGCCCAATCGCCGAAGCTCTGTAATCAAATCGCCAATGCGATCGGTTTCCTTGACGCGATTATGTGCGACTCCCCGGATCGTAGTTGGGCCATCGACAAACAATGCTACCGCTGCCAAGGTTTGAACGGTGTCGCTGATATCGGACATGTCGATGTCGATTCCACGAATCGCAGGACCACTAACTGTAATCTGTTTCGATTGGTAAGAAATTTCGCAACCCATTTTGGCCAGGCATTCAACGAAAGCGACATCGCCTTGCAATGAATCGCGGTCCAAGCCGGTCACGGTTGCAGTTCCGCCGCAGATAGCAGCCGCGCCGAAGAAGTAGCTGGCGGCCGAGGCATCAGGTTCAACCAGATAGTCCGTTCCACGGTACGCTTGCTCGCCGGTAATGTGAAATCGGATGGGGCGGCTTGTAAGTTCCAACTGCGAATGGACAGAAAAGCTACGCATCAATTCCTGTGTCATGGTGACATAAGGTTTTGAAACGAGTTCGCCTGTTAAACGCACTGTGGTTTCACGATTGAGCAGCGGCGTGGCCATCATCAGGCCGCTTAAATATTGACTGGAAACGTCGCCAGCAATTTCCGTTTCGTTTCGATCAGCAGCCGGGCCATCAATCACGACTGGTGGACAACCGTTCCTGGAAATTGCTTTGACATTGGAACCAAGTTTCTGGAGCGATTTGACCAGTGGCCCGATGGGTCGTTGATGCATCCGATCGATTCCCAGTAGTTTAAATCGGCCACCGTGCACGCCTAATGCCGCGGTAAGAAATCGAATGGTAGTGCCGCTATTTTCGACAAATAAATCTGCTTCCGAATTTGGAAATTTGCCGCCGCAACCTTTGACCAAGACTTCGGAATTCGGACTAATGTCACTGACATCAACACCAAGTTTCCTCAGACAGTCAATCATGACGCGCGTGTCCTCACTGTCGAGAACATTTTGTAGCCGTGACGTTCCCGATGCCAAAGCTGCGCACAAGAGCGCCCGATTGGTCAGGCTCTTTGAACCGGGCGGCTGAATGGTTAAATCAATCGGTCCGTCGATCGGTTTGATTTCGATTTGAGATTCTGAGGGCTTCGGGTTGATTTCTGGCGTCATTTTTTGCTGATGCTTGATATTCGCTGGCCGACTTAACTTGCCGGTCCGCTTTTGTCGGCGATTTTCCAAATCGATTTGTCGCTGCGAATGTACATCGCATTGCCTGAAATGGCTGGCGATCCCAACATGACTTCGTCTTTAAATTGATGCTTGTGAATGACTTTCAATTCGTCATTCAAATCGACGACGTACCCGGTACCATCTTGCGCAAACATGTACATGTGTTGCCCGGCAATTACGGGCGTCGACCAGTAACTGCCTTCAACACGTGCCTTTGTGATTTGTTTGCCGTCACTCATATCGTAGCTGGCGATGACGCTACCATTCATCGTGTACAGTTTGTTTTCATGTACAACGAAACTGGAAGAGCTGATGCGAACCTGTTCGGAATTCCAAAGTACTTTTGGTTCCTCACTTTCCATTGAATAAGCAGTTGCCCCATCAATTGGCGAGAGCAAAACATTGCCGACAACTGAAGGGGACGGGACAACGTTGCCTTTGCCCTCATAGTCTTTATAGATTTCGCCAGAAGTTAAATCCACCAGCGTGAGTCGGTCGCTGGATTGGATGGCCACTTTGCTGGTGCCGTCCTTTGCTTTTAATATCACAGGGGATGTCCACGAAGCTGATTTTTTTCGATCGATGGTCCAAACGGTTTTGCCGGTATCAGCTTCGAGTCCCATCGCAAAGGATGCTCCCTGGCTTTCAACGACTACGACAACAATCCCGTCTTGTACAACCGGCGAAGCAGACATGCCGACGTCGTTACCAGCCTTTGGGTAATCCAGTCCAAGTCCGCGAAACCAAATGAGATTTCCATCAAGGTCCGTACAGGCGAGATCGTTGGACGAAAAGAAAGAAAAAACGTGTGTGCCGTCGGACGCGGGTGTTGGTGCCGCGTTTGCACTCAGCGGGTGGCAAAGGGTGCGCCCGGTGGCCCAGTATTTTTGTGTCCAAAGAACGCCGCCAGAATTGGAATCCAGGCAAACGGTATAAAGTTGTTCCTGTTGGCTGCCGCCGCTACAGGTGACGACAACCTTGTTTCCAACCACGATTGGGCTGGAGGCTCCTTTGGCGGGCAGGTCAGTTTTCCAGCCAATATTTTTTTCGTCATCGAATTCGATTGGTATCGTCGCGTCGGCAACAGAGCTGATTCCCCCGGGTCCGCGAAACTGCGGCCAGTCGGTGCCTAGCAGACATGGCAGACAAAACGCTATTGAAACGATTGCAATTGTTTTATGGTAATAGGACATGGTGTTTAAGTTCCTGTTTTTGATTCGCTTAATCTTGTTCGCGTTATTCTTTATTGGATTCGGGCCGAATGGCTTTGCCGGTTTCATCACATATTCTCACTTGGAATTGCCAGCGTTGGGCCCATGATTGTGTTTGTTCGTTTTGGCAAACTTTGATCAGGATCTCGTTCTTGCCCTTGATGAGGCGTGCCTTGGAAATGAACTTGTCTGGCGAAATTCCGTTGTGATAAATTTCGTTTGACATTACCAATTCACCATTAACCCAGATTTTATGTGCGTTGATACAGCCGACGCGAATATCGACTTCCCGTTCAATATCGCTGTCATAGGTAGTGTAGGCGTATGCAATGACGCCTTTAACTTTGCCAATGGCTTTGTTCAAATCCACCAATCCAGTTGGCTCAACGGTGCTGTGCTGCGACCATGTAGAATCTGTTTTGTCCGCGTCTGGATAGGTTGCTTCAAGATCGAATTTTTCAAAATCTTTCTCCGGTCCAAATTTCACATCGAAACCGGATTCGTCTTTGTTGTCGAAGTTGCCAACCAGATGCCACGAGTTCAGGAACCCGAGTTGTTTTTGCAGATCGACGGACACTCCTTTTTCGTTTAATGATTTTGCGATCTCAACCACTTGTTCAACATCGCGAGATTTTTCCAGTGCGTATCCGAGGATTCCGATTGATTGGATGTCATCAGCCGATTCGGATTCTTTCATCAAATTGGCGATGGCCATGTATCGCAGTGGAAGGCTGGGGTCATCGACTAGTTTGGGGATCAATTCATCAGCGAGCGATTTTTCGTTTTCGGTTAACAGTTCGAATGCGAGTAAGCGCCCCAGATGAGCGTTGGATTTATCGTCGAAGTATTCTCGAATCTTCTGTTTTGGCAAAGTGGAACCGTCGCCCGTTATCTTGATGACAGCGCTCCGCAGCCAATTGACAGCCAGTTTATTTTCATCCGACATCGCATTGAGGATTTTTGGAATCTGGTCCGGAGCTGCGCGGTTAAGAATTTTCATCGCCCCAATCGCCTGGTCGTGACCCCCGCCTCCAGTGGAGACATTGTTAATGGCTGAGAGTGCGTCAGAAAGCTGGTCGGATGTATCGCCGTGTGCGTAAGGCCGCTGGTTGAAGGTGGTGATCGTCAGCACAAGGACGAACACGCAAGAAAACTTGTGTAGGAAATCAGGTAATCGTCTAGAAATCATAAATCCACTCGCTTTAAATTTAGTTCCACGCCATGATTCTATACCACTGTGTTCTCAAACGGAAATAGTCGGTCATTTGATTCTTGGATTGCGCGAATTTATACTTTGGGGCTTCTAATTAACTACCAACAAGGAAGCAATAATATGGGCATCGAATTTAATCGACGTGAATTCCTGGCTGCTACCGCCGCGGCATCTGCCACCACGCTTATTCATTCTAACGCTATGGCTCAGGAAGATAGCAAAGATTGGTTTCAAATTTCGTTGGCACAATGGTCGCTTCACAAATCGCTTTTTGGGAAGAAATTTACCAACCTTGATTTTCCTCGTGTTGCCAAAGAAGAATTTGGGATCAACGCCATCGAATATGTGAACCAGTTCTTTAAGACTGAAGTCGATGATCCAAAGTACATGCAGGATTTGAAAAAGCGTTGTGAAGATGTCGGTGTAAAGTCGGTGCTGATAATGATTGATGGGGAAGGTCATCTTGGGAATCCAGATGATGCTGCACGAAAGAAGGCAGTCGAGAACCATTATCGCTGGTTGGAAGCCGCCAAGTTTCTTGGATGTCATTCGATTCGCGTCAACGCACAATCAAAGGGATCGTATGAAGAGCAAATTAAGCTTGCCGCCGATGGCTTATCCATGTTGAGTGAAGCTGGACAGAAGCACGGGCTTAACGTAATCGTTGAAAACCACGGCGGGCTTTCTTCTAATGGCGCATGGCTATCAGAAGTTATCAAGAAAGTTGATATGGAAAATTGCGGTACGCTGCCTGACTTTGGTAATTTCCGAATTAAAAACGGAGAATGGTATGATCGCTATAAGGGTGTTAAGGAATTGATGCCCTATGCGAAAGCTGTCAGCGCGAAGAGCCGTGAATTCGATGGTGATGGAAATGAAGTTAAGACGGATTACGAAAGGATGTTGAAAATCGTTAAGGATGCCGGCTACCGAGGATACATCGGGATTGAGTATGAAGGTAAAACGAAAAGCGAGTTCGATGGCGTGAAAGCGACTCGCGATTTGCTGGTTCGTTGTCGCGAAAAACTTGCCTAGTATTTTTGGCTTTGTAACCGCTTATGGCTGTGGATTGTTTGCCTCAGCCATTTTTTTTGCGCTGGACCTTTTTTGCGAGCAGCTTTTCCTTGGCTGGGGTGCTCCCGTGCCGCGCCTGGATTCAGTCGCGGTATGTAGCGGCTTCTGATAAGCGATTGTAAAACGAGCAAACGACTCGCATGCGATTTGTGTTGTTGAGAGCGCGTACGGATGGTGCCAGCTGGGATCGTCTGCTGAAAGCTTACGGGGAGCCAGGAGGGCGGAATTGACTGCGGTATGCGGTCGGTGTCGCGCCAGTCATCTTGCGAAATTGTCTAGTGAAGGCGCTGGCATCGGAGTAGCCGGCGCTGCGAGCAATATGAACGATAGGCTCTTTTGTGTTCTTGAGTTTGACGGTGGCAAAATCGATCCGGGCTTTCGTGATGAATTGTCCCGTCGAAAACCCAAAGAGATTCCTGATGCGACTGTCCAGTTGAAAGGCCGACAGTCCCGACATGGTTGCCAGCTCTTCGATTTGTACATTTTGGTCCAGATTGTCGTTTATGAACTTCACCACTTTGGCAACTTTTTTTAGATCTCCGTCAGAGTCTGGTTTTCCGCCAAGATCGCGCGAGAATCCGGATACGCCTTGTATCGATCCGTCGGGCGTCAGGAGAGGAGCTTTCCAGGTTAAGCACCAGCCTTCTGATTGATTCGGGTAAATGTGTCGTTCGAGTGCTGCCCGGATTGGGATCCCGGTTCGAATGACTTTGAGATCTTGTTCCAGGTAAGATTCACCCATTGGAGCGGGGAAGACTTCCTTAGACGTCTTGCCAAGGATTTCTTTTTTGTTTTTGAAGCCGCAGCGATTCACTGCCGTTTCATTGACAAACAGGTACTTACCATATTGGTTTTTCACAAAGAAAACGGTGTCATCAACAAAATCAAAAACTGCAATTGCAGACCGAGCCTCCGCTTGCAGCTCGTGCAAGCTAGATTGATCGAAATTCATGTGGGTTAGTTTAGGTTGGGTGTAAAGTGCGTGATATCGGCCAGTCTGCGCCTGTCAAACAAACCTGCCAACAATCTTCCTTTGCGCGACTTCATTTGCGCCACGGTGATGTCTCAACCACTGAACACGCAAGCCACTTCTCTTTAAGACTGCATTTTCCAAAAATGGAGTTTTTTTTCCGTCTGTGTGTGGGGGATTCTAGCAGAGTCGCTGCCTGTGTCGATGATTCCTGGCGCAGGTGTTTTGGGTTGGGTGATCGTTGTGTGGCGCGGTGTGTCAAAGTGTTTAAGTCGATCTGATTCTGCGCACATTTTGAAGTTCTTGTGACGTAATTGTCGTCAGAAAAAATTTTGGTTTATGTCGGCGATTGATCCCTTTCAAGAACCAGAAAGAACCAGATGCCGGACAAAGCAAGTCGCGGCATCAATCCCTTT
>CAYONX010000026.1:33564-51764 GCA_964405425.1 uncultured Pirellulaceae bacterium
GCGGGTTTTGTCGCGGGTTTTTCGGCGAATTGATGAATGGCCTGGGTGTTCCGGCGGAGGCCTGCTTCTTTGGGGTGATTTTCGTTGTTTTTCTTTCTTTTTTCAGTTTTCGCTAAAGTTCGCCAGAAAGGACATTTGGACAATGTGACTGGGTCGCCTGCTTAAAACTTGTGCATGTTTCTTGTGCACTTAAATCGCGCACAAGTGCCTCTGTTATTTGCAGATTTTCAGAATCGACGTAAGTGCTTGCAGATAAGTGACATGACAGAGCTGGTTTGACTGCACTTGAAAATGCTGGTGAACTGCTCGGACGCGTGTGTGCGAGCAAATTAGCTCCCAGTGATGGGTGCTAATCGATGAAATCTCGAAAGGAGTCACCAATGAATGAAATGATGGTTCAGCCACAAGAAGGATTTGCCGCCCGCTGTCAGAAGGTATTACAAGTTGCAAGGGAGTTGTTTCAGGGTAAGCCGGACTGGGTTACTTTTTTCCGTGAGACTTTAGGGGTTAGCGGAGCCGCTCGAAATGTATTTCCTCGCCAGCAAGAATATGTAGCTTTCGAAAAGTCACGTGAGTATGTTGAGATCCAAAATATGGTACTCGCATTGCGGAATCGTAAGATTCCTGGAACCAGCGGCAACGAGCCGACGCGAGTCATTACAGTACGCTTGCCGGAGAGCCTGCATGAAGCCCTGAAAGCAGAAGCGAGCGACCACAATACGAGCATGAACAAGTTGTGCATCTCGAAGCTGCTTCAGGTGTTAGTTGATAGCACCAATGCCGCAAATGCTGCCAAGGCCATGCCTCCTGTTCAGCAGACGCGTACTTTGCCACCCCCGACTCCACAAATGCGAACCCCACAACAGCCACCAGCGGCCCCGCCGGTTCGACAATTACCACCACCGCAACCTGCTGCGACTCAGGCTCCTCCAAGCTTTCGATCGACCTACAACCAGAATCAAGGCAAGCAGAATCCTGGCAATCAGCCACCAAGGAATTTTGGTCAGTAGTTGATCGTTAGTAGTTCAGGCAATTTGAGATCAAATGGTCCTGGACGAAAATTACACACGTGTCCGATGGACTGGGGGCGAGCCAATGGTTCGTTCCCAGTCGCGACGTGCTGATTATAAGAGAATGGACTTCGTCCAAGTTGGGTGTTGCTGTTTCGTCGCAAGCAACTTATTTGTTTTTCGGCCCTTATTTGTTTTTTGGCCGAAACGCGACCATGACGTCTTCGTTGGTTTGCAGACGGGGGCCTTGGATCAGATCCACACAATATGGCACCGCCGGAAAAACGGCGTCAAGGCATTCTGCAATCGCTTTAGGATTGCCAGGCAGGTTAATGATCAGGCTGTTGTTTCTGATTCCTGCTGTCTGGCGAGATAGGATTGCCGTTGGAACTTTCTGTAGTGACACTGCTCGCATTAGTTCACCAAAACCTGGCATCATCTTGTCACAGACAGCTTCGGTTGCTTCCGGTGTTACGTCCCGCTGCGCTGGCCCTGTTCCACCGGTGGTAACAATCAAGTGGCAGTCTTTTTGATCAGCCATGTCGATCAATGCGGCTTCTATCAGTTTCTGTTCATCAGAAACGATTTGAGCACACGGCTGCCAATTGGATTTTAGAACTCGGTTCAGGTATTCAACAATAGCCGGTCCACCGCGGTCTTCGTATTCACCACGGTTGGCTCGGTCTGAAACGGTTAGCACGCCAATTTGCGCAGTCGTATCTGATGACATGGAAATATTCAATTCATTGATGTGAAATAGTCGGGCGGTTACCGCCGCAACGCTAGATTAACCGTGAAAAGGTTTCGATTGAATCCGTCTTATTCAAATCGTTGGTAATTGGCGAGATTGTGATTTTGCCATTTCTTAATTCGGAACAATCGGTCGGGAAATCGGAGGGGGCGGGGTCAGGCTTATTGTTAGACCAGAAATACGGTCGCCCTTTTGGATCAAGTCCTTTTTCGAATTCGTATCCGAGTGGATTGGTTTCGACGGGCACGACGCAAACGTCGGCGCCACCGGCAAGTGCTGCGGTCGGTATGTTAATGTTTAATATCGTTTTGGCCGGCCAGTCTTGAGGCATTGTTTTCTCGATTAGCGGAACGGCAATTTCAGATGCAGTTCGGAAGTCCATTGATTTGGAATGTTCCAGGCTCAAGGAAATCGATGGGAATCCAAACAGAGCACCGGCCATTGCACCGGCGACGGTTCCGGAATAGCTAACGTTGCTGCCAGCGTTCAATCCGCCATTGATTCCACTGACAACCAGATCAGGTTTGAAAGGACATAATTCAAAGAGCGCCAATTTCACGCAATCGGTTGGTGTGCCGTCGAGCGAATAGCCGGGGATCGGATTGTCGGATTCGGTGTCACCGCCAAGTTCGATTGGGAACAATGGGCGCAAAAATGTTATCGCCTGACTGATTCCACTTTGTTCTGTCCGCGGCGCGACCATGAAGATTTGATGGTTTTTCTGTAAATGCATCGCCAATTCGATGATTCCAGATGAATGTACACCATCGTCGTTGGTTAACAGGATATTCATTATCGTTCCGCAGTTTGGCAATTTGTAGCGATTACGATACCGTATCGCCGGAAAAGAAAATTTACAACGTCCGTCGCTGGAATTGCGCCAGTGAGTTTCTTATAATCTGCGATTCGAAATTTCGGCAACTAGCAGGACGGAAACATGACTGCCGTGGAAACATCTGACGCTACAAAACTAGAGGCAACAACTGGTGAGCGGATCCTTGTTTTGGATTTTGGCGGCCAGTATACACAACTGATCGCCCGGCGAGTGCGCGACAACAATGTGTATTGTGAATTGGTGCGCCACGACATTACTCCGGAACGGATCCGGGAACATTCTGCAACGGGGCTGATTTTTTCTGGCGGCCCAATGAGTGTCTACGATGACGGCGCTCCGCAATGCGATCCCGGAGTCTTCGAAATGGGATTGCCGATTTTGGGGATCTGTTACGGGATGCAACTGATTTGCGACGCACTGGGTAGCAAGGTCGATAATAGTCCAATTAGAGAGTTTGGCCGTCGCCGCTGCTTTGTTGAAAATTCGGATCCGTTCTTGAATGATTTTCCCGCAGAGTCGGATGTGTGGATGAGTCATGGTGACCAGGTGCAATCGGTGTCAGATGACTTTCTTCCTCTCGCTCGAACCGACAGCTGTCCTGTGGCTGCAGTTAAGCACAAGTCGCTTCCTATTTACGGGATTCAGTTTCATCCCGAGGTTACTCACACCGAAGCTGGCAACGTGCTGTTGAGAAATTTTCTGTACGAAGTTTGTAAGAGTTCGGGTGGTTGGAACCTGACAGATTTTGCCGAACGCGAAATTGAAAAGATCAGAGAGCAAGTTGGTGATTCACGAGTCATCTGCGGTTTATCGGGTGGAGTCGATTCGTCAGTTGTCGCGGCGCTGTTGTACAAAGCGATTGGTGATCGGTTGACATGTATTCTGGTTGACAATGGTTTGCTGCGAGGTAGTGAAAAAGAAAGTGTTGTCAAAGAGTTTACCGAACATTTTAAAACTGATCTGCGGGTGGTCGAAGGAGAGTCGCAATTTTTAACGGCGCTCGACGGCGTGACGGATCCGCAAGAGAAACGAAAAATTATCGGCAGAGTTTTCATAGATTGTTTTCGCGACGCTGCCAAAGGAATTGATGACGCTCGATTTTTGGCACAAGGAACTCTGTATCCGGATGTCATCGAAAGTGGTGCTGCAAAGGATGGCCCTGCTGCAACGATCAAGCTGCATCACAACGTCGGCGGTTTGCCGGATGAACTTGGTTTCGAATTGATTGAGCCGTTGCGCGATTTATTCAAAGATGAAGTTCGCAAGCTTGGCCTCGATCTTGGAGTTCCGGAGTCGATAGTTTGGCGGCATCCATTTCCAGGGCCGGGCTTGGCAGTCCGCTGCCTTGGCAAAATCACCAGAGAGCGGTTGGATATTCTTCGAGCCGCTGACGCGATTGTTATTGAAGAGATCGAAAACGCCGGCTTGTATCGAAAGACGTCGCAATTGTTTGCGGTGTTGTTGCCGATTCAAAGCGTTGGCGTGATGGGCGATGCGCGAACTTATGAGAACGCATTGGTTATTCGATGCGTTGAAACGGACGACTTCATGACCGCCGACTGGTCGCGCTTGCCATACGATGTACTCGCGACGATGTCATCTCGAATCATCAACGAGGTCAACGGAGTCAATCGTGTTTGCTACGACATCAGTTCCAAGCCTCCCGCAACCATTGAATGGGAATAGGGCGGGAGTAAGGATCTTGAGCCGCAAACAACGTTGGCCATCGCGTTGTTTAACGTCGGCGTCTAAGTGCCAATAGCGTTGTCGACATTGCGAGCCATGCGATTGATGGTTCAGGAATCGCGTTGACCGTTATTGTAATGTTGTCCTTTCCAATCGAGGCGGTTGAGTCGCTGTTGGCGCTGGCAAACAATTGGTTATCAATCACTAAAGAAAACGTAGTGACCGGCGCTGCAAAATTAATGTCGAGCGAGCGTGTCCATGTTCCGGAGCCAGCCAGAGATTCTTCGAACTGAAAACTGCCTTGGTAGATCTCTTCTTCTGCGACGGCAAATGCAATGGCACTGACCGAGACAATTCCATCTCCAAGGATTTCGTAGGTCCCGGTTTCCGTCAGATTAAACGATGTAATTCCCTGGGGGCCTTTTGAGGATACCGATGCCGTCACGCGACCATCAACGAATTCCAGGTTGTTGTTGCTGGTAAGAATACTGAACAAAGGGTTGTCGAAAACGAGAGAGTCGTCTTGCAAGCTTGGCTGGCCAAACAATGGCAACGAATCCAATGAAGATTCAGTGATGTTGCTAAACGTCAGGATTGTATTCTCAATGTCCGGATAGGTAATGATGTCAGCACTTGAAGTAGACGCTAACACCAGAATCAGGCCGGCGGCAATGGATGCAAATTTTAAGTTCATCTGTTGGCCTCAGTTGTCTCGATGTCTCGTTGTGATTTATTCCCAATATCCATAACAATCGGAATCACTAGAGGTTCAACTCGTTAGTCAGAGCTTTGTCAGAGAACGGCACAGAAGTGGAATGGTTGTAGTGGTTGTAACGAATGCAAGATGGCAAACGTCGCCAAGAGAAAGAGAAAGAGAAAAGAGCCAGTGGATTTACTGGCTCTTCCTTTTACAAATTCCCAAAAGCACACCGATATTGGAAATTCGCTAAAGCCTGGCTGTTTCAGGAGATTCGCGACTGATTTCGAAGCGAAGAATATCAAGCAAGAATTTTTTCGATGATTTTGCCGTGAACGTCGGTTAGACGCATATCGCGACCGGACCAGCGAAACGTCAGTTCTTTATGATTGACGCCGAGCAGGTGCAGCATCGTCGCATGTAAATCGTAAATTTCAACTTTGTCCTCGATCGCTTTGTAGCCGTATTCATCAGTCGCACCGACGATGTTGCCGCCTTTGATGCCGCCGCCAGCAAGCCAAAGACTGAATCCAAATGGATTGTGGTCACGACCACCTTTGCCTTGCGCGAACGGGGTGCGACCGAATTCACCTGACCAAACAACCAGGGTGTCCTCAAACAAGCCACGTTGTTTCAGATCGGTTAACAATGCTCCGATTCCCTGATCAACCGCTTTCGCATTATCCGTGTGGCCTTTCTTCAAATTCTGATGTTGGTCCCAACGGTCATGGCCGACCGATGGACAAGTCAATTCGATGAATCGAACGCCACGCTCAAGCAGACGTCGAGCGATTAGACATTGTCTACCGAAAACGGCTACTCCTTTTTCGTCCGACTTCAATCCATACATTTCCTTGGTCTTATCGGTTTCTCCGCTAAGCGAAGTCAAATCTGGTACCGATGTCTGCATGCGATAGGCCAGTTCATAGTTTGCAATCGCGGATTCGATCTGGTCGTCTGGCCGCTGTGATGCCAATCCAAGTCTATCCAGCTTTTTCAGCAAGTCGAGTTTGTTTCGCTGTTGTTGCGATGATGCTTCGCTTGGTCGAATGTTGGCGATCGGGTAACGATTTGCGTTCAGCACTGAACCTTGTACACTGGCTGGCAAAAATCCGCTGTTAAAACAATCGAGGCCGCCGGGCGGAATCAATCCTCCGTTAAGAACTACAAAACCAGGCAGGTCCTCACACTCGCTGCCCAAGCCGTAACTGACCCAAGCCCCCATGCTGGGACGACCTTGGAAACCGTTTCCTGTATGCAGGAAATAGTTTGCGTTTGTATGTTCTGAAAAATCACTGACCATTGAACGGATGACTGACATGTCGTCGACATGCTCAGCGACATGCGGAAACAACTCGCTGACTGGAATGCCGCTTTCACCGTGCTGTTTGAATTTCCATGGACTGGCAAACGTGGTCCCAATATTATTGAACTGAGTTTTCTCAATCTTCATTTTGAACGGCTGCCCGTTCTCTTTGTCTAGTTGCGGTTTCGGGTCGAAGGTATCAACTTGCGAAGGGCCACCGTCCATGTACAGGTAAACGATCCGTTTGACTTTTGGCTCATGATTCGGAAAGGACTTGTTTTGCTCGTCGACGCGATGATCGCCCGCGTAACTCTTGCCACTCATCAGTGAAGCCAGCGCGACTGAACCGAAGCCACAGGCAGCGTTTTTGAGGATTTCCCGCCGGGTTAAACCGGCCGCTCTGAAGTTACCACAATGTTCGCTCATTTCGTGAACCTACTTGATGTAGATGAATTCTTTCATGTTGAAGATGACGTGACAAAGGTCTGCCCAGATTTCTGAATAGTTGCCCATTTGATCTTCCACCACGTTTCGTTCTTTGGCTTGTTGCAGCAAAAATTCTTTTGCGGATTCCATTTCAGGTGGTGTCGTTGGTCGCCCGAACGCTCGTTGAAACATGAGTTCAATTCGCTGATCCCGGTCGTCAGGTTTGGCGATGATTCTTTCAGCCCATTTTTTCGCTTGCTCGACGACAAATGGGTCATTCATCAAAATCAGAGCCTGTGTTGGAACGTTTGACTGATGCCGTTTGCCGACGGTGTTAAATGGGATTGGGGTATCGAACGCAAGCATCATCGGGCTCAGGAAATTTCTTCGAACGGCGATGTAAATACTGCGTCTGCCATTTCCGTCAATTGGTCCTCCGGCCCGCGGCCGTCCCCTGCCCTCCATAAAATCAGTGATGTCTGGTTGAACCGACGGACCGAACATTTCTGAATTCAGCGATTGAGCGACTTGCAATATCGAATCGCGAATTGCTTCACCGGAAAGACGTTTGATGTTTGCACGATGAATCCACTGGTTGTCCGGGTCGGCTTTTTCGGACTCGACTGAGTTTTCGCTTGCCATGCCGTAGGTTTGCGACAAAACGATCCGGCGAATGAGTCGCTTAACCGACCAGTCGTAATCGATGAAATTCGTCGCCAGATAATCTAATAGCTGTGGATGGGTGGGCCGATTTCCGAGTGCGCCGAAATTGTCCACCGAAGCGACAATCCCCTGCCCTATCAAGTGATGCCAGATGCGATTGGTGATGACTCGCGATGTCAATGGATTGTTGGGCGACGCTATTTGGTTTGCCAGCTCCAAACGTCCGCTGCCTTTAACGTCAGCGAATTCGTTGTTGCTGCCGTTGCTTTGGCATGCCGTCAAAAATCTGCGTTCAATTTCAGGTCCAATTGTCTTATGGTTGCCGCGAATGAACAGATGCTCGTTTTCGGGAGTGCCATCGGCCATGGCAATTGCCATCATGGGTTCAGGGATCTCGATGCTCGTCAATTCATTCCGCGCTTCAGCCAACGGCCTACCCAATTCAGAATGTTGCGCGAAAAGGGATGCGATGCGACATTGTTCAACACTCAATGTGCGATCGAATTGAAAGAAATTCGTCAACGATTCTGCGATTGCATTTTGTAATTCAACACGATTGGCTGGTTTGCGAATGATTATGTTTCTGGCCAAATCGCTGGGCGGGCCAATGATTTCAACGCCATCGTCAACCATCCTGATTTCATCGATTTGGATAAACGAATCGCCGTCGTCAACAATCTCAATGTAGCACGTGTGGCCTTTGTAATTTTTTACATCCGCATCTAACACAACCCAGCTGAATTGGTCCGGTTGGCTTACGTCGTTGTGGCAGCCTGTAAATAACAGCGGGTTGTGTAGGTGCATGATGTAGCCATCGATGATAAGTCGAATCTGGCACCTTGTGCCTTTAGCAAGAAAGGCAATTTTGTCATGAGTAATTTCGAAAGTCGGGCTGCGTAAAACGCCTTGAAGTTTGGGAGATGCCAGTCCACTGGAAACAATCCCCGACTCGCCAATCGAATTTCCTGCGCAAGAAAAACAGTTGTCAGATTCTTGTTCTTTGAACGCCCATGGTGTAGCAAACCAGTCCTGCGGAATGCCGTCGTTAAAGTCTTCGAACAATTCACTGTTGGCAATAAACTCGTTGTGCTTCTTTTGCTGTAGAGCCCAGGCCTTGTCCATTTCCGCAATTCTAAACTTCAACAACCAATCTTCTTTTCCTGCGGCCGACGGCAGTAAATGAAGTGGATGGCCCTGGTCCTTCAACTGGTTCTTCAGCGATGAGTCTTGCAAAAGAGATTTGAAATCCACCGGCGAGGCGGATGAATCGGCATCGTTTGAGGTTTGCTGGTTTTCATTCGCTTTAATCGCATCGAGCCATTGTTCCGTTTTAACCTTGGACAGTTTTTGTAAAAACCTGGGGACCAGTTCGTTTTTGGATTCGCGGGCTTTGGAAATTTCGGCAAAGGCGGATTCAATTTTTAGATGTGGATCAAGCATAGCCAGTTGACGACGTGAACTTTGCAGGAACCCTGAAAGCGCATAGTAGTCATCTGCTGAAATCGCATCGAATTTGTGATCGTGACACCGGGCGCAGGCAACCGTTACGCCAAGAAAGGTTTTGCACATGACGTCAATCTGATTGTCGATCCGACGTGCTTCATCGTCTTTGACATCGACGGGTCCATGGGTAGCTTCTCCGAAGAACCAGAAGCCGCTTCCGATAATGGATTCGTTGAATTTTTCTTCAGGATTCGTCCTGGGGTTTGGCTGCAAATCACCCGCGATGTGTTCGCGAATAAATTCGTCGAATCGGACATCAGAATTAAAAGCACGAATCAAGTAGTCCCGATATTGGTATGCATGCTCGATCGAAAAGTCGAATTCATGCCCGTACGTTTCAGCGTATCTGACCAAATCCATCCAATGTCGCGCCCAATGTTCTCCAAACTGAGGCGAGGCCAGCAATTGGTCCACAACTTTCTCATACGCATTATCGGAATTGTCTTCGAAAAAATCGCGAACTGCTTGAGGATTCGGAGGCAACCCAATCAAATCCAGATAGACGCGACGAATCCATGTCCGTCGATCTGCTTTTTCGGCTGGCTTAAGATTGTTTTGTTGTAAACGAGCCAGGATAAAGTTGTCGATTGGGTCGAGTGGCCAGTCTGTGTCTTCGACGGCGGGAATCGCGGGCTTCTCAATGGGTTGCCATGCCCAATGTTGTTGACGACGTTGTTCCAGATTGAAACTGGATTCAATTTTTTGTCCGTTGCTTAGATGGTCAGGCCATGGTGCACCGCGACGCACCCAATCTTCAAGAATCTTAATTTCTTCAGCAGGCAATTTCGAATCCGGTGGCATTTCGTAGAGGCCGCGATAATTGATCGCGTCGATCATGAGGCTCTTTTCAGGTTGGCCGACAACGAGCGCGCTTCCTGTATCACCACCAGCGATCATGGCGTCCAAAGAATGGATGCTGAATCCGCCTTCGACTGGTTCATCTGTGCGCAAATGGCATTGGGCACAGCGTTCGGCAAGAATCGGCCTGACCCGTTTTTCAAAAAAGTCCAAATCATCTTCTTTGACTTGGGCCGAAACACTTGCTGTTGAAAAGACAACAAACCAGACTGCAATCATCCAATGGATCGATTCCCGATACTCGGTTTGACGGCAGAGCAAGTTCATGTGGCAAGTGATTCGAGAATTGTTGTTGGGAAATATTCTGTTGCGTCCATTATTCATCATTGTATTGAACAGAGTCACACCGCATCGTTGTTTTTTCAAGAATATGGGTTCAATATTTTCTGTGTCGAAGTCAAAATAGCCGTTTCTGTCACAACAATGCCCGCGGCAGTGTGTGACTATAAATCTTTATCAAGCGAGTTGAATAGTATGAAATTCGGTCTGACGTGGCTGGCGTTTGTCCTTGGCTGTTGTTTGTTGATGCCGATGAAAGGCAATGCGCAGGCGGTAAAGGATACTCCGGCAGGTGAAATTGCGACCCAGGACGCGATGAAACTCTATTGGATTTTCTTGACAACCGGAAAATCGACTGAGGGCGTCAAGCCAGAGGTTATCAGCGAAATGCAAAAAGCGCATTTGGCGAACTTCAAAAGACTGGCTGGTGAGGGCAAGCTTTTAACGGCTGGACCAATGTCGGACCCTGAAGAAAAATTGCGTGGCATTGTCGTTGTAAAAGCAGAAAGCTCAGCCAAGTTGGCGGGGTTTTTTCAAGAGGATCCATATATTCAAAAAGGCTATTTGAAAATTGAAGCCACGGAAATGGAATTCGACCACGGCGCAATCAATACGAAAATAACTCCTCAAGGATTGGAAGAGTTTCGCTTGGTTGTGTTTGAAAAAACTAGTGAACAAAAAACGATGGAAAAACAGCAGCGTGTGGATAACCAAGAGTTCATATCCGCCATGTCTTCGGACAAGGATTTGCGGTTGACGGTTTTGCTACCCAAAGGTGATTTTGATCGTACGGCTTTAATGATATTGGCTAAGCCTGGAGAGGATCAAACGATTGCAGACCGCTTAAAGGAATTGCCAGCGATTAAATCTGGAGTTTGGAGATCCAGAATCTTTCCGCTATTCATGGGCAAAGGAAGCTTGGTTTCCGCAGGCTAAGTCGTTCGGTTTTTTCTAGTTCCGGTTTTTTCTAGTTCCAATAGCCAGCGACAAAAATGATCGCAAACATAATGGCCATGAATCCGACTACCCAAACGGCTGATCGATAGGACTGGATCAGAATGTCTTTCAAGTGTTCGTGGCGAGTCGCGCCATAGACCAGGCTGATGGCCACGACCAAAGGAATGGCGTACCAGATCTGAGCATCGGCAATGGACTGTGACAACAAAAAGAAATCAGGCATCGTTTGTTTCCTTGATCAGAATTCTTCTGATGGTTCGCCCCGTTTGTTCTTCTTTTTGGCTTTCAGCTTCGCTTTTTCTTCTGGACTGAGAATCGCCGGCCCACAAAGCGCGTCGTAAATGACCAGCAAATTCAACAAACCTGCAACGACGCAAAACAATGTCCCGATGTCGAACATATGTTTCATGTCGTAGTGCCACATGCCGAGCGTATCCCGTTCGTTTAAATTGATTCTTCCGGCCGGCGGCGCCATGAATCCGTCTTTCAAAGTCGGTCCGTTGTAGGATTCGTCTTCGACGATGTAGTACGCCTCGCGATGGTCTTCCGGGTATCGTTCACAGAGAACAAAAAACGGGTCGCCACCATCTCTGGTTGTCATCGCCTGTGCGACTGCCGGCCAGGTTACCGCACCCGCGCCAGCTTGCAGCGCGTATTGCCAGCGAATGTCCCCTGGCTTGAACGAAGCGTAAACGCAACGGCCACGCCCGAGTCCCAGCCCATAGAAAAATGTGCCGAGCACACAAACCATGAACAGAAATCCTTTACCGTAGCGTCGCTGATAGAAGTGTCCGGCGCCAGGCCATACCCATGCCAGAAATGCCGCCCAATAAGGATCGCGCAAATCGACGAGTACGTCTTCGCCTTCTTCCTGTTCAAAAGTTACTTCCATGGATGTTTTTCAGATCTGTTAAAACTTGCCATGTCCTGCGAAAATACATCCGCTATTTTAGCGGACACCACAATTCACGCCAGATCACTGTTATACGCGAATCCGAAGTAATGAAGCGTAGATTCTTTGTCGAACATCCAATCACCCAATCGCAGGTCATCATTTCGGGGCCGGATGCTCATCACATCCGCAACGTAAACCGGTTGGATGTTGGAGATACAGTTACGTTGTTCGATGGCAGTGGTAAAGAATTTGAAGCCAATATTGTATTTGCCGAAAAAAAGCGACTTAATCTGGAAATCGTTCAGTCTCAAGAAATTTCGCGCGAGATTGACGGGGAATTGACCATCGCGGTGGCTTTGCCAAAAGGCGATCGTCAGAAAGTTCTGGTCGAAAAGATGGTGGAATTGGGAGTGACGACTTTGGTTCCAATCCATTGCGAGCGAAGCGTTGTTCAGCTGAAAGAAAAATCGATTGACCGTTTGAATCGATGGGTGGTCGAAGCAGCCAAACAATGTGGCCGAAATTTATTGATGAAGATTGATGCCGGCCTTAAATTTGAAGACCTGTTGAAAGATGATGGGCATTCAGACGATCGCTTTATTGCTCATCCGTACGAAGAATCAGTTTCTGGTGCGCAAGCCGTTACACAATGTGAATCAACATCGCATGTGATTGTGGCAATTGGACCGGAAGGCGGATTCAGTGATGCGGAAGTTGCTGCGGCTAGTGAAGCGGGTTGGAAGAAATTAAAAATGGGGCGTTCCGTATTGCGAGTGGAAACTGCGGCTGCAGCGGCGGCCACGTTGTTCGGATTGGGGCGGTAGGGTACAGTCATTGTTTCCGCGATGGCAAACTGATTGAAGGTTAAAATGATTACTACACGTGTTGAAACAAATGAAATTCTAAAACGCTTGCAGGCAAAAGTTTCCGAGCGTAAACCCATTATGATTTCCAGCGCCGGAAGCGGGCTGGTTGCCAAATTGCTGGAATCCGAAGGCGCGGATTGCATCAATACGTTCTCCGGTGCACGCCTGCGTGCCAATGGAATGGGGACGATGGCGATGATGTGGCCGATTCTTGATTCCAATCGACAAACGCTCGACTACACGCGCGAAGATATTATGCCGGCGCTTAAAGGCGATGCGTTTGTATGTGCGTGCTTGAACGCCAACGATCCGCTCAGAGATATGCGAATGGTGATCAACGAATGCAAAACGATGGGAGTCAATTCAGTTTCAAACATTGGACCATCGATCAGCTACGTTGATCATGACAGCGAGATTTTCAAGGTCATGAACTCAGCTGGAATTACGTTTCAAAACGAGATTGAATTTCTGGCGCTGGCCAAAGAGATGGACATGGTGACCATTGGATTGGCGTTTACGCTGGAAGACTCGGTCGCCATGTGTCAGCATGCCAAACCACATGTGTTTTGTTATCACGCCGGCACGACAAAAGGCGGGATCAAAGGCTACGATAGTGGTTTGACGATCGAACAAACCGCTGAGCAAACGGAAGTTGCTTATGAAGCGGTGCGAAAGGTCCATCCAGATGTGATTTTAGTTGCACATGGAGCAGCGATGGAAAATCCTGTCGATGCGCAATTCATGCTGGACAATACGTCTGGCCATGGATTCTGGACGGGGTCTTCGACCGAGCGATTGCCGATCGAAAGAGCGGTAAAGCAGGCTGCTGGTGAGTTCGCGGCGTTAAAATTTAACTAACACGTCTAAATTTTGTTGTAGCTGGCTTGTTTGCAAACTTCTCGAGCGGTTTCAATCCGCTGTGCGGAATCCAGCAACCGCAAACACGATGCAATGGTCCATAACTCTGACCATTAGGTAGTGTGTGCGCGTTAAAGTTTTCGCGTCGATTGGATCGTATCAATTACACGGCCATGGGGGTAAGAAACTTCTTTCTTTCCGACCAATTCGAATCGATAAAGTCGAACGTCTGCGGTGTCTTTGCCGATAGCTTTATACAGATACCATTGTCAATGGATGGCATTGGACGACAACGGATGGTCGAAAATATCTGCGTCAAATTTTTTGCACGATCCGTGAGTCCTATCATGAGCATAACCGCTCCCCATTACTTACTATTTTCCGAGACACAACTGGATGAATCTGGCCTAACCGGTGGCTGGAGCTTTGTGCTCGAACGGATGGATGGTTCCGACCGAATCGAAGTGGCCGATTGGGAACCAGAAATCAAAGGGGAGCGGTTGAAATTGCTGGCCGCTGTCCGCGGTCTCGAAGCGCTCGAGCAACCTTCTAAAGTTACGCTCATTACGCCCCATCGTTTTATCGGGCGAGGGATTCGCAGCGGAATCTCTGAATGGAAAGACAATGATTGGAAATGGGAACGTTTTGGTGTCATGACGGACATCAAAAACGCAGACCTTTGGCGGCGGATTGATCGAGCCAGAGAATTCCATTCCATCGATTGTCGGGTATGGAACTTCAATCAGCTGTTCGATCTGAGTCAGCGAAGATCAACCACTTCCGTCAAACCACGAACCAATTCACACAAAGATATTCAGCCCAATGCATTCAAGGTCCCTTCGTGGACTGAGATTGCAACGGCTGTAGCTAACAAAATCATCCCCCCTAGAACCCAACAGGTATACGGCTGTGCTTGATCACTACACCTCTCCAATTTCAAAACAACGTAAATTCAAGAAGCCGGGCAACGGGCAAACTCGAATGTTAACCGGGAAGATGAATTCGCCCGAGTTAAGCTTCGATCGCGAGTGCTTTGATTCGATTATCAGCGGATACAACGAAAATCCAAAGCATTTGTTGGGGCCCAAGCATATCGATTCCAATAAATCAACCTCTTCGCGGGTCGTGCATACGTTTTTGCCCGATGCCCAGCAAGCTTGGATCGTTTCGGGTGATGGTCAAACCAGGGAACCTATGAATTTGGTCCACCCAGATGGCTTGTTTCAGATTGTTTGTGATAATAATGTCTATGCCATCGATCGTGGCGATTACCGATTTCGCTATGACACAGATTGCAGCCAGAATTCCGTCCGAGATCCTTACGCGTTTGAACCTATGTTGACCGACCTTGATTTGTACCTCTATGGGGAAGGCAATCACAATCGGATTTACAATCATTTGGGGGCTCAATTCCGGACGATTGATGGCGTGACGGGAGTGAACTTTGCCGTTTGGGCGCCCAATGCCAAAGGCATTAGTTTGATTGGAAGCTTCAATGAATGGGACGGACGCCGGCATGCGATGCAGAAGCGCTCGCCCAGTGGCATCTGGGAAATTTTTGTGCCGGATATTGGCGTTGGACAGCAGTACAAATTTCGCGTGACTTTGGAGTCTGGCGAACAGATCGATAAGTGCGATCCTTATGGCTTCTTTGCCGAAGTGCCTCCGCGTACCGCCAACATCGTGGTCGATTTGAATTCTTATGCGTGGACCGATGACCAGTGGCTTGAACAACGCAGCACTGCCAATCATTTAGAAAGGCCGATGTCGATCTATGAAGTACATCTTGGCAGCTGGCGGCATCAACAAGGGAATCACAACGGCTGGTTGAATTATCGCGATCTGGCACATCAGCTGGTTGAATATTGTATGCAGATGGGCTTCACTCACCTGGAACTAATGCCGATCAGTGAGCATCCTTTCACGGGCAGTTGGGGCTATCAAACGGTTGGCTATTTTTCGGCAACCAGTCGCTATGGTACGCCTGAAGACTTCATGTACTTTGTCAACCATTGTCATGAAAATGGTATTGGGGTGATTATCGACTGGGTTCCGGCACACTTCCCCAAAGATCCACATGGTCTGGCTAAATTTGATGGTTCGGCGTTGTATGAGCACGCAGACCCACGACAAGGCGAACACCCGGATTGGGATACGCTGATTTTCAACTACGGTCGAAATGAAGTGCGAAACTTCCTGACCTCCAACGCCATGTTCTGGTTGGATAAATACCACATCGATGGTTTGAGAGTAGATGCGGTAGCGTCGATGCTGTATCTGGATTACAGCCGCGAAGATGGGGAGTGGATCCCTAACGAATTTGGCGGTCGAGAGAATCTGGAAGCGATTGCGTTCATGAAGCAGATGAACGAAGCGGTGCACTCAGAATTCCCTGGAGTGTTGACGATTGCCGAAGAATCAACTGCCTGGGGTGGTGTTTCCCGGCCAACGTATTGCGGTGGTCTTGGATTCAGCTTGAAATGGAACATGGGCTGGATGAATGATACTTTGCGATACATCCAAAACGATCCAGTCCACCGCCAGTATCACCATGACGAGCTGACTTTCAGTTTGATATATGCGTTTACTGAAAATTTCCAGTTGCCGTTTTCGCATGATGAAGTGGTTCATGGCAAAGGCGCCATGCTGGACAAAATGCCAGGCGATTTGTGGCAGAAATTCGCCAACTTGAGATTGCTGTACAGTTACATGTGGTCCCACCCTGGCAAAAAACTATTGTTCATGGGCTGTGAGTTCGGACAGTGGAACGAATGGGATTGTAATACCAGTTTGCAATGGGATTTGTTGCAATGGGAAAGTCATAACGGATTGCAGAAATGCGTCGCCGATTTGAATCGGATGTATGTCAATGAACCAGCTTTGTACGAAGTCGATTTTGACAGTGCTGGGTTTGAATGGATTGATTGCACAAACCATGGTGCGAGCGTTTTGAGCTATGCCAGGTATTCACGCGATCGCAAAGAGATGATTGTTGTGGTCTGTAACTTCACGCCAGTGGTTCATGCTGATTTCCGATTAGGTGTTCCATCAGCAGGATACTATCGCGAAGTATTCAACAGCGATTCGAGTTTTTACTCGGGCACCAACGTTGGAAATGGTGCGGGTGTGGATAGCGAAGAAATTAGCTGGAACGGTCGTGAAAACTCAATCCAGATTAATTTGCCGCCATTGGGCGTCACGATGTTGAAGCTGCAGGCGTAATTAGCCTCAAGCAAACCAACGCTCAGGCTGATTCACTTGTTTTCCGATAGCGATTGCAAATGCGGATTTTAAAAGCGGATTGCAAATGCAGTCCGCAAATTATTGGCCAACGATTTTGACGTCCATCGACTTGCGGAACTGTCTCAGCCAATCCTGATTCATGCGGCGCCGATACAGTACTTTCGCCGAAACGACTTCGCGAGGAAGTTGCTTGGTCATAAAGAATTGTTTTTCAATGTAGTCGGCGGCAAGGTCAGTCTGCGCGTCCTCTGGTTGGACACTTTGAATCACATAGGCTTCGTCACGCAATTCGTTGAGCGCGAAACCGGCTTTTCGCGGTTGCAAATCAAACGCGACTCCCATGAATTCTTCGCCCGGACTTTTGACGCCTTCGGGAGCGCCGTAGGCAAAACGACCAAACGATGAAAACCAGGTAAACTGACCCGTCAATTTTGCTTTTTCGGGATACAACTCGTTGAGCAATTTGTCGCTGTCCTGATTAAGGTCGTTGGCAATTTTTTCTGCTTCTTGAATTGCAATTTCTACGGCTTTGTTTCGCTTCCAGTAGTTGATGATGGATTCCCTGGCTTCGTCAAGCGTCGGTACACTTTGTTCTGATTTATCAGCCAGCCAGTACAAGAACTTGGCATTCTTCATAAAGTCATTGGCAATCATCACCTGGTATTCTGGAAGGCTTTCGAAGTTAGCGAAAATTTGTTCGCCAACGTTGATTTGTTGTGCCTGACCACCGGGCCCGATCGAAATGTCCACGACCTTTCCAATCTCTTCATCCGCAATTTGCGTTTCATCAATTGCTTCGGTTTCAACGAACTGGATTCCCAGCCTGTCAGCGATTTCATTGAAATCAGGTGTAGGCGGTTCAACGGCGTCGTCTTTTCCGGATGCCAGATCCCTTTCGTAGGTGCTAAGATCGCGCTGGTAAAACGTGATTTCTTTTTCTGCTGTTTCCAGTGCTTTATCTCGCGCGATACGTGCGTCCTGAATTTTCATTTTTCGCTTGATAGTTTCCACAACCTCAGACAAAGGTTTGGCGACCATTTTGGTTTCTGGTTCGTCAGCAATAACGGGATCGTCTTCGCTGGACTGCGATTGAGGTTCAGCAGTTTCCTGGGTTGATTCGACGCTTGGTGTTTCTTTCATCGGAACACTGCCAGGCGCCGATTCTTGTGGAATGACCGTGCCTTCGGCGTTTGGAATTTCTTTCGTTGGGTCAATTCCTGGTGCCGGTTCTTGTGGAATGACCGTGCCTTCGGCGTTTGGAATTTCTTTCGTTGGATCGATTCCTGGTGCCGGTTCTTGCGGAATGATCGTACCTTCGGCGTTTGGAATTTCTTTCGTTGGATCGATTCCTGGTGCCGGTTCTTGCG
>CAYONX010000026.1:51864-56095 GCA_964405425.1 uncultured Pirellulaceae bacterium
CGGTGTTCCTTCTACGGTAGTGCCACCATCGGGAATGACTACTTCTTCGATGGCGCCTTCTGCAGGAGCTCCGCCTTCCATTGGAGCTTCGCCTGCCGCAGGTGCAGGAGCGGGATCTTCTTGATCTGCAGCGTCGGTGGTGCCCTGCCCTTCTGCTGGTTTCTTTTCTTCGACTGGCATCACTTGCATGACACTTCGATCTTCAGCTTCGACCAGGCGATCGTACTCAGCCTGAATTTCTTCGTCGGTCAGTTTGGCAATTTCATTGTCGAGAAACGTTTTCATCTCGCCCATAAAATATTGCACTTTGGCTTTTTTCAGTACTTTGAAACCGGGCGTGTCGAAATTGTAAGTTGGATATTCGTATTTGCCTTGTTCGTAAAGCTCACTGATTTCGCTGCTCGATGGTTCGTCGGTAATCGAATCGACATCGAGAGGAATGGGCAACACAACGCATTCCAATTTCTTGGCCGTCCTGGCGTAGAGCTGAAGTGCTTCGGTTGGCGCGATAGCCGTGATGGCTAATGGAGTTTGATCGAACGGCAAACCGCCTCTGGTCATGGTTTCCATTTGTTGCCACAACAATTCGGTTTGCAAATGGCGAACGACCGCGGTCAGTGGAACCTGCTGGTTAACCTGTCGATTCAATTGTTTGAAGATGTTTTTGTTGAGCAACGTGTCGCCGCCATACTGGGCGATGTATTCCAGAACCATATTCTCATCAACAATGAATCCTTCCTTTTGCGCACGTTGTGCGAAAAGGTATCGATTCATAATTCGAGCGTCCATCTCTTCGATACTGGGATTTTCGCCAGGTCGAATAATCGGCAGAATTTGCTCAACAGCGATTGGGAATTCGTTACCGCCGTTTTGCTCGATGGCGTACTTGTGAATGTTTCTCAGGAATCGCAAACTTGCAAAGTGTCGTTGGCGCAAGCCAGCGAGATCAAATTCTTTTAATTCACCGCCAGACCATTGGGCAACCGTTTTATTTTCTGCCTGGGCGCTTTGCGAAAAGCTGGATGGGTTGAGGCCGGTAACGACGCTACCGAGTCCAAATATCCCCATCAGCAATACGCCGAAGATAACGATAAAGAAGAACGAATATTTTCTAAACCAGCGAAGTGGGCTCGCCATGTTTCAAGCCTGTTTTTAATACCAAGGAGCTTACTAAATAAAAAATGGCCGAAATTTAGGTCGACCATACGTCGTGTTTTACCCGCTTTTCATTCAGATTGTGCAGGTCCCGAAAACTTGGGGACTTGACAAACTTACGCGGCAGCGATTAATCCTTTTCGCAACTTCGAAAGCTGGATTTCGTTTTAAAATCAAAGCTATCGGGTGCTCAATAGCACAAATTTAGAGGTGAATTAGCCGATTTACAATGCCAAAAGCTCGCTTTGAGCGGTTCGGATTTTGCTGAATTGGGGCCATGGTACTTGGCAGAGTTCACCAATTTTGACGGGCTAAGTATTGACGCGTCAAATAATCGACCGATAAGAATTTAGATTTAGCGAAAATCAGCCACAACAAGACTACAGCTCGAACAAAGATCAATAATCCGCATGTCCAAAATCCTTATCATTGCCGAAAAACCCAGTGTTGCGACAGATCTTGCGAGGGTTCTGGGTAAGTTGCCGGATATTGGTAAGTTTGAAAAGAAGAAAGACTACTTCGAAAACGACAAGGCGTTTATTTCTTCGGCGATTGGCCATCTTGTCGAATTGAAAATGCCCGAAGGTGAAAACGGCAAGAAATTACCGTGGGGTATGAAACATTTGCCGGTCATTCCTCCGCGATTCGAGATTCAGCCCATCGAAAGAAGCGTTTCCCGATTCAATCTGCTGAAACGGCTGCTGAAGAAAAAAGAAGTTGAAGTCGTCGTTAACGCTTGTGATGCTGGTCGCGAAGGCGAATTGATCTTTCGATATCTTCTTCAGATGGTTGATCTTAAGCGAGATGTTGCCATTCGACGGATGTGGATGCAATCGATGACGGACGATTCGATCATTGATGCATGGGGCAATATGCGGCTTGAAGAGGAAATGCATCCACTGGCGGACGCGGCGATTTGTCGATCGGAAAGCGATTGGTTGGTTGGCCTTAATGGTACGCGGGCATTAACCGCCTTCAATTCTCGCAACGGCGGTTTCAATGTAACGACTGCCGGGCGTGTTCAAACGCCGACGCTGGTAATTTTGGCCGAACGCGAAAAAGAGATCCGTTCGTTTGTTCCCGAATCCTATTGGGAAGTGCACGGCGAGTTCGAGGTTGCCAAAGGCGAATATTCTGGTCGCTGGTTCCGTGAAGATTTTAAGAAAGAAGAAGACAAGCCGCATGGCCGTGCGGAGCGAATGTGGAAGAAGGAAGAAGCTGAAGCAGTGGTCGCTCGCGTTAGTGGCAAAACCGGAATCGTTGAAGAAACCAAGAAGCCACAAAAGCAGGCCCCGCCACTTTTGTTCGATTTGACGTCATTGCAAAGAGAGGCTGGAAACAAACACGGCTTCAGCGCCCGTCGTACTTTGCAATTGGCCCAAGCCTGTTACGACCGATACAAATTGTTGACGTATCCGCGTACCGATTCCAAGTATTTGCCTGAAGATTATTTGGCAACCGTCAAGAAAACGATTGCTGGATTTGCCAAGGCAAAACCGAACGACGCGTTTCAGGCATCGTTTTCGAAATGCGCAAAATGGTTGATGGACAACGATCGTGTGATTCCGACCAAGCGAGTGTTCAACACGTCGAAAGTAAGCGATCACTTTGCGATTATTCCAACCGGAAAAACGCCTCCGGCAAAGCTGGACGATGGAGCGATGAAGCTTTATCACCTGGTGCTACGTCGCTTTCTGGCGATATTCTATCCGCATGCCGAATACGAATATACGCGCCGGATCACTCGTGTTGAACAAGACAGTTTTTTGACGACCGGTAAGGTTTTGATCAGCCCGGGATACCTGGAAGTTTATGATCGTCAGGCAGGTGTTGCAGGTGCTAAAGACGAATTAGTGGCCGCCGAAGATGGCGAGCCAGCCAAAGTAGTTTCAGTGGATTGGAAAGAAGAAGTCACTCGGCCACCGGCGCGTTTTAACGACAGTACGCTGCTTTCGGCGATGGAAACGGCTGGTAAGCGAGTCGACGACGAAGAGCTTCGCGATGCAATGAGCGAGCGCGGATTGGGTACTCCCGCTACTCGGGCGTCGATTATCGAAAACCTGATTCGCCAGAAGTATTTGTTTCGGCATGAGCTACAGAAACGCGATCTCGTTGTTTCCAATAAAGGGCTTGCGCTTGTCGATTTGCTGCAGGAAATCGGAATCACCGATCTTGGCTCGCCTGAAATGACCGGTGAATGGGAATACAAGCTGAAACAGATCGAGCAGGGCAAACTGGCTCGTGAGGCCTTCATGGGCGAGATCAAAGAATTGACCACGCGCTTTGTCGAAAAGACTCGCAAGTTTACAGACGAAAAAATCAGTCGCAAATTCCCGGACCTGCAAGCTCCTTGTCCCGAATGCGACGCGCAGGTTCATCGCCAGACGGACGGTTTGTTCGAATGCTACAATCCGGAATGCAGTTTCAAAATCAAAAAGCATATTGCCAGTCATGAATTGACCGAACAACAGGCAAAGACCCTGTTGGCTGAAAAGCGAGTCGGGCCGATCGATACGTTCAAGAGTCGATTTGGGCAGCCGTTTACAGCTGATCTTATTATTGAAAAGAAAAAGAAAGCCTGGAAGCTGGAGTTCATTTTCGAAGGTGATGATTTACGCGAAGAAGAGCTGAAGAATCTGACCGATGATCTGGTTATTTGTGAGGCTCCGCTGGGTGATGGTAGCGATAAGAAAATCAAAGTCTACGAGACGGAGAAAGCGTTTCTTGCGCCTGAGATGGCGACCAGTGTCGATGAACGTGGCGTCAGGATCAGCAAGACGATTTTGAAGAAAGAGATTCCAACAGAGCAGGGGATTAAGCTTTTTGCAGACGGGAAAACGGAGTTGATGCCGGGATTCATTTCGAAGAAAGGCCGTCCATTTGCGGCTCATCTGACTTTGGATTACGAAACCGGAAAGCTGGGATTTGAATTCGCACCACGCAAGAAAAAGAAGAAGAAAGTGGCTGAGTCGGAATCCGAAGATGGCGAAAACGAAAGCAAGGCAGTAAAGAAAGCTGCAAAGAAAGCGAAAAAGAAGAAAGCTGCCAAGAAAAAGTCCAAGAAAAAGTCCAAGAA
>CAYONX010000027.1:0-41310 GCA_964405425.1 uncultured Pirellulaceae bacterium
TGACCAGAAACGGTTCCGCCGCAAACAGCTCAACCTCAAGTTCCGGGTGAACTTGAAATTGCAGCGCCGCGTTGGCTGGATCGTGTTGATCGTCGACAAACGGAGACGTCGAATCCGTTAGCGTTGCCGAAACGGCGAGAGCGCAAAGCGAAACAGTCAGGACGGCCAGCAGTACTGCAATAATTGACTTCATGGCAGATTGAGGAATAAAAGGGGATATCATTATCTATTCTGAGATTGAGATCAGTAACTATGTTTAAAAGTATAATCAATTCCGAACTTCCGGCTCTGCACTCACAAAGCTCAAGTGCATCGCAGCGTGGCGTAAAGTGATTCCCTCAATTTCTTCAGCCGTTGCTTTGCCAAAGATAGGATGAACCGGTAGCGGACCGTTCTTCCGATAGGCTTCAACCGATCGTTTAAATTTATCGATCGCGTCGCTCAACTGAACATCGCTTGTGTCCCAGAAAAACGTCTGCATCGCTGTGTTGGGAAGTTTGAATCCAGGTTCGACGGGTCCGTTAAGGATCTTCTTTCGCATCAATGGCATCAACATTCGCATCATCAGCGGCAATTTAGGCGGGACAATTTCGCCAATGACCATCTGATTGGTCGTTGCCAAATGTTTGACGATTTGAGCGAATGTGTAATTACCCGATGTGACGATTTTGCCAGAAGCCAATTGCTCAATATCAGTGATTACTTCATCAAAATTCTTGAACACGGGTTTTGGTCTTCTTTTCTGCTCGGTCATGCTTCCGCTTTAGCAATTTGAGTTTATTTCGTTAAAAATGTTTTCCTCCAATACCTTTTATACATCCACCCGTTAAAATTTCAAATGTCTTTGCCGATCAGCGATTCAGCAACCTTGCACGCTTCTTCGAACGGATCGGCGGATTGAATTCGCTTTGAAATCGCCCGGCACGATTCGTTAATGTCAGCGCTATCAAGCAAATCACGAAATTTACTTGAAACGCGATCGCGGGTAAAAGCCCGGCTATTTAAAACACCGCCTAACGCGAGTCGCGTCACCCGTGCGCCGTTGTCCGGCTGATCGTAGGTAAACGGTTTAATCAATTGTGGAATTCCTGCAGCCATCGCATTGGCCATGGTTCCAATACCTCCGTGGTGAGCAATCGCGGCGCATTGCGGCAGCAATTTCTTGAAGGGAGCGTATCGAAAATGCTGAACTCCGTTGGGCAAAGAACTCGGTACTGGATCATCAAACTTGGAGAACAGCATGCCACGCCGGCCGGATTGATCGCATGATTCCGCAGCCACCTTAAAAAATTCTTTGCCAAACATGTTGGCCGATCCCGGTGCAAAAACGATTGGCGGGTCTCCGTCGGAGAGGAATTGTTGCACATCCGATGGTAACGCCTCGGATTCATCTTCATTGAAGAGCGGAAATTGCGAATAATGAACATGGCTCGGCCAATCGGGTTGCCGCGGCGCAAACCATTCGGGAAACAAACAGAGTACGCTTTGGGGCGAGAGCCACCAGTTCGAAATTCCCGAGATGTTTCTTAGACCGAGTTCCTTGCGAAATCCGTTGATCGCCGGCAATATATTCGGACCAACCAGGAATTTTTCCGCAAGAAAGTATTGAAACCTTTTTAGCCAGGTCGGCGCCCAATTCGAGATGCCATCAAGAACTGGGCCATTGTGGTTACTCCATAACAACGCCGGTTGCAAAGCTACGGTTACCAGTGGAATGCCAAGTCGCTCGTGTGCGAGTCTGCCACCAAATCCGATGCACGGCGTCAACAAAACCGTCTGCCCAGGTTTGTACCTTTTTTCGATTTGGCGATAGCAGTTTCTGATCAATTCAGGCGTCATGCTGCGCAACAGCGTACCGGCGCCCCAGACCCGATGCCACAGCAACGGGTTTCCAGCCAATTGAAGAAAATCTTCTTTCGGTAAAGTATCAACGAAATCCAGCCCAGCCCGCTCGACCGTATCCTTAAAATAGCCGCTGGTCAGAATAGTAACGTTGTGGCCGCGCGCTTTTAACGCTTGGCCCAAGCCGATAAACGGATAGACGTCGCCGGCGCTGCCGACTGGATGTAAAAGAAACGTTGGTCTGTTCGGCATGTCGCTTGAGCGTATGCAGCAAGTGGCTTATGGGTGTGCCGAGTACCGTAATTCCAGCGGCAAAAATGTAGGCGCTTTCTCTGATGTTCTGTCGTCGTTAACGCCTTGAGTGGTGTTCAAGACTCACTCGTAACTGATATCCAGAACCTTGAATTTCAGCTTTCCCTTGGGAACATCGATTTCAGCGGTTTCGCCTTTCTTCTTCCCGAGCAAACCGCGACCAATTGGGCTGGTGATCAAGTACTTTCCGTTGTCGTAATCTTCGTCGCCTTCGCCGACCAGCGTAATTTCTTCTTCGTCGTCGTAGTCCAAATCCAAAACCGTTACCTTCGCACCGAACGCAACTTCGTCCTGCGGAATCTTGGATGGATCGACAATGGACGCTCGCGACAGCTTGGATTTCTGCTGGTTGATTTTGGCCTGTAACATGCCCTGTGCTTCACGCTGGGCGTGATACTCTGCATTCTCTTTCAAGTCGCCTTCTGCGCGTGCCTCAGCAATTTTTTCAGCGATCGCAGGCATATCGGTGTTTTCCATTCGCTCAACTTCTTCACGAAGCCTATCGTAAGCTTCTTGAGTCATGGGAACGCGTTCGATGGACATGATTTGCCTCCAATAATCGGGAAACGTTTGCGGCTGCTATTTTCAGGCCGCGACATGAGTTGGTCAAAAAAAGTACGACCTGAATTCTCGTCAGGTCGTATGGATATTTTGTCCGATTTTCGACTTCTGATCAACTCGTTTTGAAAAATTCGACCAGAACCGCAGGATTTATTACCATGAAATATCGGACCATTTAGTCCAATGCGGTCGCTTGATTCTGCACGACATACATGAGCGTTCCACAAGATTTGCAGAACACAGATTCTTTCATCATCAATTCACTCATCGTTTGCGTCGTAATTTTTACGCAGCATTGACCGCAGGTGGTCATATCGGTTGCAGCCAGTGCATCTTCACCGCGCCCTTCCACCAAGCGTCGATACTCGTTAGCAACATCGCCCGTCAATCTGGCTTCGTTTTCTTTCAGTTCCGCCAGGACGCTTTCGAGTTGGCTGTTTAAAGATTCAAGTTCTGTGTTGGTCTTTTGTCGAACGCTTTCAGTTTCAGCTTTCGCCTTGGACAAATTCGAATCGGCCGTTGCTACTTCAGCTTCAATCACATCGATGCGTTCGAGCATTTCCAGGATTTCATCGGACAGTACCGAGTTGGCTTGTTCGTCGGCCGCGATCTGATCCTTGAGTAATTGAAATTCTTTATTGGAGCCAGCTGAATTCAGTTTGTTTTTAAGATCTTCGATCTTTGCCTCACGCGATGCTAACTGCAGCTGTTTTTCATCGGCCGCGATCTTGGCCTTGGTCCGGCTTTGGCGAGCCTCTTCAAGCGCAGTTTCAAATTGCGTTTCGGCATTCTCAGCGACTCGAATCTTACGCGGGCCTCTTTCAATACGATCCGTAAGATCTGTTTTTTGCTTCAGGATTCGATGAATCGTGGCAAGCAATGAATAATCTAATTTCAAAATCGACTCTCTTGTTGTGTTAACGGTTCTGATTCAGAAATGGTTCAGCAAAGAAAAAGCACCGACCGAATAAATCCTCGGTCGGTGCAAATTCTAGCTTCTTTCGTTCAGAAACCAATTGCGGTTCCGTCTATAAACGACTTATGATCCAAAATCAGTCGTCGCCGCATCCGTCATACCGGGCTCAAAATAGCTGGCCGCAGCTTCGTCAAACTGGAAATCTTTTTGGAAAAACTCGCCAGCTGGATCGAATCCTGAAAATTCAGCATCCGCGGTTTCACCAACCACAGCCGCCGATTCGCCGGGCTGCTGAACTGGCTCTTCCTGTTCCTGAGCCTTTTTGTCGGGTAGCGCTTCGATCGGAACCGTACCATGTAAAAAGCCTTCTAAGTGCTGGCTTCGTACCGGGTTCTGAAGTTTGCGAACCGCTTTGGCTTCAATCTGACGAACACGCTCACGAGTCACTTTGAAGATTCTACCGACTTCTTCCAGCGTGTACGTGTAGCCATCACCCAAGCCATATCGCAATCGAATGATTTCCCGCTCGCGATACGTCAACGTTTTCAACAAGCGTTCGATTTTATGCTGCAGAATCGAATTGGTGGCCTGGCGAACAGGATTGTCGGTCGACGAATCTTCAATAAATTCGCCAAAACTGCAATCTTCACCTTCACCAACGGGTCGGTCTAAACTGACCGGGTTCCGTCCGATGTCCATCACACGACGAACCGCTTCGACATGCATTCCAGCGATTTGAGCGATTTCTTCCATCGTCGGCTGAATGCGGCGTTCTTGCAGCAGCTGCTTTTGAATGTTTCTCAGCTTTGAAAGCACGTCAATCATGTGAACAGGAATCCGAATCGTGCGAGCTTGATCAGCGATCGCACGTGTAATTGCCTGACGAATCCACCATGTTGCGTAAGTCGAAAACTTAAAACCTCGGCGATATTCATATTTGTCAACCGCTCGCATCAAGCCGGTGTTTCCTTCCTGGATCAAATCCAGAAAACTCATTCCACGGTTGCGATATTTTTTCGCGATCGAAACGACCAAGCGAAGATTGCAACTGGACAGTTCCCGTTTAGCGTCCTCAAATTGAGCGAAATGCTTTTCGCACGCTTCAACTCTGGAAGCAAGACTTGACGGGCTTTCCTGGCACTTGCGAACCAATCGGCAAAGCTCGCCACGCAATCGTATAAGCTCTTTCTCGTTGGCTGGCACAGCTTCAAGTTCACCAATTCGAGTGCGCAGTCCTTTCATGCGGTCGGAAAACTTTCGCATCTGTTGAATCAGCGGACTGACTCGTCGCGAACGCAAACTCAGCTCCTCAATCAGCTGGACCAGTTTCGATCGTCGGCGCAGAAACTGCAATCTTGCGGTTTTCTTTTCTTCCGCTGAGCTGCTTTTACGAACTAGAACATCAAAGTCTCGCTCGTTTTCCCGCAGCAGATATTCTATCGTGCGGAAATTGTGTGGCATTCTTTGCTGAATCTGCTCTTTCGTTAGCCGTTCGGTCAACGAAACTTTAATGGTCCGATCAAATGGCAATTCACCGCGGTAGACTCGCTTGAGCACTTCGACAGTCGATTTTGCAGCAAATGTAGAGGCCATTACATTGCGGCGATAACGCTTGCGTGCAAGTTCGATTTTTTTGGCCAGTGCAATTTCTTCGTCGCGGCTGAGCAGTGGAATTTCACTCATCTGGCTCAAGTACATTCGAATCGGATCGTCACTGGGTCTCGGCAATCGTCCAGTGATTCTGACCGATGACTCTTCACCAACCGCTTTGCGAATTTCATCAAGCGTTGGTTCTGATGTGCTTTTTTCCGGATCGGTTTCTACCAGTTCGACTCCGGAACTTTCCAGTGCCACAACCAGCTCATCCATTTGCTCCGCACCGGTTCCTTCGTCGGGCAATATTTCCGCGACTTCGGTGAACGTTAAGAATCCTTTTTGCTTACCTTTTACTACCAGATCTTTAAGTCGTTGTTCTTGATCCAACATCGACAACCTCCTGCACTTCCATGTGCCTTAAATTTGGCTGATCATTTCTGGATTAATTACCTGAGAGGGGGCACAATCGTTCCGGCCGACTTTATACGTGCTTAAGCACATGCGGGTTTTCGGCGTATATGAATGATTGCGATTTCGTGCTCGCATTAATCGTATGATCATCGTTACAGCGATTGGTCAGCCGTCCTTCCATAGACAAACTTATAAACCTTGTCGCTGCCTCGTCTGTTCTAAAAGTTCTTCCAGGGCTGTTAGCTCCTCCTTTTCATCAAGTTGCTTTTGTTGCAATTCAGAAAGCTTCTGTCGCTTTCCCGTTTCCATTTCCAATCCACGAAACACTTCCAGCACTTCATGGACAATTTTTTCAATCGTGTGAAATTGGTTATCAACTCCCGAATCCAG
The DNA here is from genome assembly GCA_964405425.1 of uncultured Pirellulaceae bacterium. GTDB lineage: Bacteria > Planctomycetota > Planctomycetia > Pirellulales > Pirellulaceae > Mariniblastus. Next base: position 6,029 of record CAYONX010000027.1, read on the forward strand.
AATTTGGTGCCATTCTTCGTCCAAATACACCAGCACATTCTTGATCGCTGGATCTTCAACGTTAAGCATCAAATAATTAAAACTGACGTCTTCGCCACTTTGGAAGCATTCGTCGATAAACAAATACAATTGTTTAAGTGGTCCTTCTACGAAAAGTTCCGGTGATATGTTTTCTATTATTGTGTCCAGGTGATCCGGTGCATGCAGCAGCAATTGCAACAGTTCCTTTTCTCGATTCAGAAGCTTCGAGAAATCAATCACAGATTCTGCAGGCTCGGGGCGAGCGTCATATGCATTGTCGTACGAGCGATTCTTTGCTCCCAATTCCTGCAGCCGTTTCTTCATTTGTTCGCGATCTACAAGGAATTGCCGCGACAATCGAGTCAACAGTTGCTCGCGACGAATGCCATTGGCAGAACTTGGTATGCGTGAAAGCGTTTGCAATAACCGGTCCAATGCCAAGCTGGCCTTGTGAGTGTCTTTAACCAGATCCACACCGGCGGTTTCAATTTGGATTTTGTGTTCAACCGCATCAACAGCCTTATTCACAAGATTTTGAAATGCTTCACGACCATGGGTTCGAACAAAATCCATAGGGTCCTGGTTTTCTGGCAACGTCAGAATCCGCAAATCGACATCGTGTGCGACAAATAAGTCAACAATTTCATTGGCGCGCTTACGTCCAGCATCGTCACCGTCGAGAACCAATGTTATTCGATCCGCAAACCTGCGAATCAGTCCGATGTGTTTCTGGTTCAGTGCCGTTCCCAGGCACGCGACCACGTCAGTCAAGCCGCTTTGCGAACACGCAATCACGTCTGTGTATCCTTCGACCACAGTCAAAGCACGTGTCTTTGAGACCGAATCCTTTACAAAATTCAATCCGTACAACGTATCGCTTTTAGAAAACAGTCGCGTCTCACGAGAATTGACATACTTTGCACTCGATTCAAGTTCAACACCTGGCACCAAGCGACCACCCACAGCGATCGGCCGCCCAAGCGTATCAAAAATCGGGAACAGCAATCGGCCACGGAATCGTTCAAAATATCCACTGCTCCGATCACTTTGTGCGATTAAATCGCATGCGGCGAGTACTTCTAATGAGAATTCTGTTGTTCGAGATTGATCGGCAAGCCAACTCCATTTCAATGGAGCGAAGCCAAGTCGAAACTGTTGGATTATTTCTTGCGGGAACCCTCGCTCCTCCAAATAAGCACGCGCCGGGGCTGCGTCTGGGCTATCGAGCAAAAGACTGTGGTAGCGTTCGATCGCCCATGCCATTGCCGCATAAAGCGTTTGCTTGTCGTTGGGGCTGCCTTTAACAACCCTCTTTTGCGAAGTCGTGATCGCGATTCCAGCCCGTTCAGCCAAGATCTTCATCGCTTCAAAAAACTCAACACCCTCTTTCCGCATCACGAAATCGAACACGTCGCCGCGAATGTTACAAACCCAGCACACCCAACTCTGGCGGACAGGATTAACCTGCAAACTTGGCCGTTGATCGTCATGCCAGGGACAATGGCAAACGTAATTTCTTCCTGATCGACGTAATTGCGCGTAGCTTCCGACCAGGTCAACGATTTCCGTCGCCCTTTTAACCTGGTCTTTTACGTCTGATCCAAAACCGGAAGACAAATGTGGCTCCATGCTCAAAAACAATTAAAACAACTGCAATGGCGGCCAAAAGAAATTCGCGGATTGAGCGAAAGTTCTGATTGTTGCTGATTCAAAATCCATTCGAAAGATTTCAAACCAATTAACAATCTGAAGTTGATGGTTGTCTTGACGCTTTATGTGTCACATTCTTGTGACTTGCGGTTTCGTCAAAACGATTCTTCAACTTGGCGATGGTATGTTGTAAAACACAATAAAGGTTCATCGCGATTCCGCGCCTTCCTTGGCACGGACGAAAAATCTAATTCACGCTGCGTTGCAGGGTCAACATCAACATTCTGACTGCCAGCATGATTATTTCGTGATTCGATATCAATACAAGCAGCACCAATCAAATCCGAGCCCAACGATAAGTAATCTAAATGAAAGCCACCGTCGCCAAACAACAGCAAGCCAAGCTGAAAAAAGACTATTCCAACGATCCTGAATCGGCAATCGCCACGTTAACTGCAACTGGTACCGTCGATTTCGACAATCTGGAATTTCAAATTAGCAGCCCAACAATCCTCTCACCTGCTGGATTACACGAAATGAGCGGGGGTGATGGCAGCGCTGCCTGTCCTGTGGAAATCATGTTGGCAGGCTGGGCAGGATGCGCTGGAGTTACTTTTGCTGCGGTCGCCAGTTCAATGCGGCTGAAGATTGATCGTTGCCAAATCACCGCCAGCGGCGCGATGGATTTCAAAGGTACTTTGGCCGTAGACAAGTCAGCTCCGATCGGATTAACCGGCTTGCAAATGAGTTTTGATATTGAATCGGGCGAGCCGGAAGAATCCATCCAAAAGCTGGTTGATTTGACCGAACGCTATTGTGTTGTCCACCAAACACTTTCTGGACCACCGAAAATTAGTGTTTCAATCAACTGATTCATGGCGGCCACTGAAGACTGGTTAATTGCTACGGCCGTTTGCGGTTGGATTGATAGAGAGTGCATCTCTAATAGCGGGCCCTTGCCGGATTCAATTCAAAATTGAGTCAGGTAAGGGCTTTTTGCGTTTATGATTGTTGGGGGCCTCTGACGATAGACGATGAACAATGTTTTGACGGCCAGCGCCCGTTAGTTGGCGCAGTATTTGAATCAGTAAAAGATATACTTATTGGTAGTCGATATTACACTTCGGATTCGTTTCAACCATTCTGGTCAGCTTAAACGCACATGCTTTCAAAGTTTGTCATTCTCGCAATAACCATTCTGGCATCGCCGCAGTCTACCGCACCAAGCCAAACCGACGAGGTTTCGGCGCGAGACCGGATCTATGAACTGGTCAACACGGGCAAGATCGCTTTAGCTTCGCAGGAACTTGAGCAGCAACTGAAGGCAACGCCTCACGACAATGAAATCCATTTGCTTCGGATAAATCTGGGCATGGGCCTTTTGCGTGCGGGCCGGCGACCGGAAGGCGAACAGGAATTCGAAAAATTTGTGCGTTATGTCTTCAACAATCCTGAACACTCTCAGTCGCTGTTAAAACACGTTCCGCGAATAATGATGAACATAACATCGCTACAGCGAGGCGTTGAACCGGTAACCAGCGAGTTGCTTCAAGGTGTCATTCCGTTGCTTCAAAAAGGCGTCGTTGATCAGCCAACCAATTCCGCGTTTTCGATTGGTTTGACTTCGTTGACCGCGCTGAAGGCACGCTTGCTCGCTCGTCAGGAACAGCGGGTCGAGTCGTTGTCGCTGATCAATTCAGAACTCGATCGTCTGCGAAGTCGATGGCGAACCGATCCTGAAAACCCGGACTCCTGGCTGCGTCTGGCACTGATGTTGCGATCTGCGGCGGAAACCATTGGCAGCGACAATAACAGTGCCTTGGCTTTTTCGTTTGAAAGAACCAACGTGTTGAATACGGGAGTCAGTAAATTCATGGACGCCGGTCCATTGATCAAAGAAGCCTTCAACGAACGGCTTGCGCAGATCAAACAATATGAATCCACCAGTCCAGCCACAGCTTTAACATTGTACGACGAAGCCGATTCTGATCTTAGAAAAATCAGTGTTGATTCGCCTATCAAGAAAACGCTGCATTCACTGCGAATCGACATCGCGAAAAGCCGCCAGAAATTCTTTCGTGAATCAACGCAGAAAAAATTAATCGGATCGCGGGTCTTTGTTCCCGAATGTGACTGGTTGAACAAAAAACCCGTTCTTTCGAACCTTGAAACGGGTTTAACCGCCTATTTCTTTTTTACTGCCAAACAGCCGGAATCCATCCAGGAGTTGATCAAGTTCAATGACTATCTGAAGACGGCTTACCCGGATGTCTCTGCCGTGTTGATGACTCATTCATTGGACGATTCGTTTGGCCGCTTGCCAATCGTCAACCGAACGAAAACAATTACGGACGAAAACGCACGTGAATACCGGCAGCAGATGATCGACCAAATCGTCGAGCCCAACGGAATCGATTTTCCAGTTGGCCTGCTTGCGGATACATTGCCAGTTGCCGACCATTTTGGATTCAGAAATGTTCCGATCGCTTTCTTTTTCGACAATGGCATTTGTCAAAAGATCGTTCAAGGAAAGGACCTGCTGAAGGAGCTTTCAGCTTATTTATCAAAACGGATTCCCAAAAAGTAAACACGAACCTTCCCGTCTAGTTCATGAAAACAATTACTCATTTTTTGCTACCGCTAATAGCACTTCTTTTTTTCGGCGCTTTGGCTCCTGGTTTGGCTTTTGCCCAATTGGATATTGACGCGCAAATTGAACAATTTAAGCAAGGAACGACAGCCGAACGTGTGAATAACGTACATCTGGTCTCGGCGCTCGTAGTTCGCGATGTAGTGAATCAGGCTGAACGCACAAAAATCATAAATTTTTTGAAACAGGCTGCATCGGACAAGGATGCGGTTGTTCGACTGAATGTTAATGTCGAACTGCTGAAAATTGGGGCCGGCAACCAGAATACTGAGCTCGTCAATCTGGCAATGAAAGCGGCCGATGACAAAAACATCAACGTGCGTCGTGGTATCTTGAAATTTTACGGCTCGTTTTTCTCTGGTCGCATGGATGCAGGAATTAGCCAGAAAACAATGTTGCTTGCAAAGCTTGATGACCCCGATTTGGAAACCCGTTACCAGGTCGCAAGGACGCTGTTGTCATGGGGGATCACGGACGACAAAGTGCTCGATATTTTGCTCGACTGCCTTGAGCTAACGAATTATCGGACGTCGATAACCTACGCTTTGACGACACTTTCTAACCGCGACAAACTTATCGCTAAAGCATACAAGCGGCTCAAGGAAAATGAGCACGGTCGTGGTGTGCTGATAAATTTGATTGCACGCATGGGCGCAGGATCGAAACAGGTCGTTAGAGACACGTTTGAGATGTATGATGACGGGAATGTCGGCGTCAGAGCTGCGATTGTGGACGGTGCTGCAAGGGTTGGCCTGAAAGGCGACGACGTGAATCAGCTGCTGCAAAAAGCAGCGAACGATGAAGCTCCGGAAGTTAGATCCTTGGTACTGCCAACGCTGCTTAGTATCGATGCCGATACAGATCAGTTCGTTTCTACGGTGGCTAAATTCTTGAATGACGACGAGGCTGTCGTGCGCGACACGGCGGCCAGCTACGTTTCGGTTAAACCAGAGTTATTTTCGCGCCACGAACCGGCGCTTCGAAAATTACTTGCAAATCCAGATAAAGAGAAGGTCTTTACCGCCGTCAGCGCACTTGGGTCCGCTGGGCCAATGGCGAAAAATCTTGTCAAAGATGTCAGCCAGCTCCTGAATTCTGAATCGGCTGAATTGCGTAACGCTGCGTGTTGGACATTGTTGGAAATTTCGGACGACAAATCCATTGTGGCTGATGCGATTAATCGCGAACTGCAAAATGCACCTTCCCAAGGACTGTCCGCGGCGGCTCTTATCGGCGCATTGGCTGAATCCCAGCCAACCGACGCTTTGAGTAAGCGCAGCTTCCTGAAGTATCTTGAACACCCAAACGAGAATATCCGTTTCGCATGTGTGGCGGGACTAAGCAACTACGATGCTACCGGGTTTGCCGAAACCATGATCAATTTGCCCGGCTATTCCAGTATTCGGGTATCCGAAAACTACAATAATCTCGACCGCTTAATTGTTGAGACGATTGCTAAACAAGGTGAGAAAGCCGCCAAACTGGCCAGCGAGTACATCAAGCCAGATAACGATGTGCACGTGCGTTTGCGTGCAATTCGAATTTTGGCTGCTGTACGGCCTGACGATAGCGAGGTGCAAAAGCAGATCGTCAGTTTCCTGGATAGCGACCAGGCTTCTATCCAATTCGCTGCTGCCGACAGCCTGAAGAATTTCCCCAGTGTTTCGAAAGAATCGTTGGACAAAATTGTCGAACTGATGGACGGAAATAACCGTCAACTTACCGTCGGCTACATGCAAATGGTCGGCCAAATGGGTGACAAGGCGTTACCGCTGGTGCCAGATCTATGTGAATTCCTTTCTGGCAAATTTAGAAATCGATTCAACAATGACGCCAAGAAAACGATTTTGTCACTGGCCAGATTTATCGACAAACCGGTTCCTGAGTTAACAGCTGGTGATCTGACCGTCCAAAAACTCGACTGTCTGTGCGTGATCGGAAAAACAAACCCAGCGATGGAAAAGCGGCTGCGGGATTTCATAGAAGCAGAAAGAAAAAAACAGAAGTCATCTACGAATTTGAACACCATTCGAGCTAACAGGCGCAACGAGTTGATGGCGTTGGCGGCGCTGGCCAATGGAACAAAAGATAATAGTCAAATTAATGCGGAAATTCTGGCTGAATTCAAAGCGAACCCACCAAATTTGGCTTTCCTTGCGATTGGAAAGTTAAAGCAATTTGATCAGGTGTTAGTCGATGAGTTGATCAAGCGTTTGCCTGAGGCCGCAGCGATTGAGTCGCTTTCACGAATGGGAAACCAGGCTTCTTCAGCAACAAACCGTCTTAAAGAACTGGCGAATTCCGATGATCCACGGATATCAACAGCTTGTAGAAGTGCGTTGTGGAAAATCGAGGATAGCCCCGAATTGGCGATTGCAACAGTGAAAGAGATATTGGCAGATAACGCTTTGCAGCCCGGTCAAATCATGTTGCCGCAACGACAATCGTTATGGGAATTGCTGCGTTATCTTCATGTCCGCCATTCTGACAATGCAGAAGCACAAGAACTGCTGAATTCGCTTCAAAATGGACGATTTGCAAATTTGCGGAGCTTTGTTCGTCGTTTGGATGAACCGAGATGAATCGGTGCACGATTATCGGAATCGCCGGCGCTTCTGGATCGGGTAAAAGCCAGTTCGCCAATGAATTACGTGAGCGTTTTCAGGCCCTTGGCAGCGAAGCCACGTTGCTCCAGCAAGACAGTTATTACCGCGATCAGTCTGGTTTATCGCTTCAGCAGCGAGACGCAACCAATTACGATCACCCCGATGCGTTTGAGCATGATTTGCTGGTCAGCCATTTACGACAGGCCCGTACAGGCAATCCAATCCGCGTCCCTCAATATGATTACTCAACACACAATCGAAAAACAGATACTCGATTGATTGAACGCACTCAGGTTCTGATTGTTGAAGGAATCCTGTTGTTTCATCATGGCCCGCTCAGAGACTTGCTGGACATAAAGGTTTATGTCGAAGTGCCCTTGGAAACTTGTCTGGAGCGAAGAATCAAACGGGACCGCCTGGAACGGGGCCGCGATGAACATTCGGTTAGAGAACAATTCGATTCCACCGTTTTACCGATGTATCACCAATTCGTTGAGCCGACTCGCAAATTCGCCGACATTATCATCCACGGCAGCGGTTCTAACGAAGTTGCATTGTCAATGCTGAGCGATCATGTTCAATGTCGCGTCGATTCAAGCACCGTTTCTTAGCTTAGAGCTGTACTGGCAAAGCATCTGCCTTGCCAGTTCCAGTCAGCGACTCCAACTAGCCACCAAGTGCTGCTATAAAACCATTGACATCGAGCAATGTATTTATCCCATCGCCATCGAAATCGCCTTTGGCATTGAATTCACCAGACGACAGCAGCTCGACAAACGGCTGAACGTCCAACAAATTCACAGCGCCATCGCAATTGATGTCGCCCAGAAGAATTCCGCCGACGGTTACCGAAACAACATCGCCATCGGCTGAATTGCCACGCATGTCTGCAGCGGTAACAAAGTAGTCGATCATAGTGCCCGGCGTTTGCTCTGGAATTACGCCACGATAAACGGTCGCTCCGCTGAACATCATTGGAACCTGTTGAACGGCACCACCGTTAATTTGATAATTCAACACAATTCCGCTATCAAAGAAATTACGGTCCGAAGAATTATCGTCGACAATTAGCGAGCGAATCACGTAATCGCCACCACTTTCAGTGTCTGCAGTTTCTGTATCCAGAATGCGTGGCGGCAGTGTGTCTACAGCGCCAGAATTAATGTAAATTCGATTTAAGAAGCTGCCAGATTCGCCTTGGCCAGTAACCACATCCAGCCGACCATCGCCGGTAAAGTCAGCAACCACGATATCGAGAGTCGAATCCGAAAGCACCTGAAAAATATTGGACGTCAGAGTGAAGTTGCCATTGCCGTCGTTGTTATATAGCCGCTCACCGCCGGTGCCGAGTCGTCCAATAATCAGATCCAAATCGCCGTCGTAATCGTAATCGAGAAATTTACTGTCGTTGTCGTCCAGGCTTGGGTTGGGAGAAAGCTGAGAGCTGATATTTGCAAATACACCCGTTCCATCATTTTCAAGCAACAAGTCTGTATTTCCGGTACCAGCATTCACGCCGATCATATCCATGTCGCCATCGCCATCGATGTCGCCGAAATCGTAAGAATAGCAAGAGCTATCATTTGGGACGCCGCCAATGATCGACAGTACACCCGTTCCGTCGTTTCGAAGCAAGCGGCTGTTGTTGTTTCCTGTGCCTGCTAAACGTACATCGATATCAAAATCACCATCGATGTCACCAAGCGTTACGTCCATCGGCTCATTGAAATTCACCAACGGATGAAACAACGCAGTTTGATCCGTAAAGACTCCGGTTCCGTCATTGGTGTAAACACGATTCTGGCCAGCAGTAAATCTGCTCGTCCCGCCGCTGTTAATATAGATATCGAGGTCACCATCATTGTCCAGATCACCGAATTGAGCGCGTGAGCTTGACAATGTCATAATCGGAAGGTTGCTGGCTGTGATGTCCGTAAAGAAACCACTACCATCATTTTCGAACAGTGCAGGCTGACGTTGAAAGTCCTGTGAAAAAATCAAATCCAGGTCACCGTCGCCATCGATGTCGCCCATTTCAGTTCCACGACACAGGCCAATGAAATTCAACCGCGTCATTGATTCATCTGTAAAATTACCAGTTCCGTCGTTCACAAAAACTCTTTGCATTTGTGGCGGGCCCTGCGTAAAGAAATTTCCGCCGTTGGCAAAAATCAAATCCAGGTCGCCATCGTTATCGATGTCGCCAACTGTAATCTGATTCGAGTATTCGCTCAGTGCGGGCGCTGGGAAACGTGTCGACGATTGTTCAGTGAATTGCTGTGCAGCCGCTGAATAGCTGAAAACGCATCCGATCAGAATGAAAGTGCTAATGGTGGACTTCATAGGTGTCGCCAAAAAAAGGTTTAGATCAAAATTGGAATTAATTTGTTTATGATAATCCCATCGCAATCAAAAGATACCGCTGACTGCATTGTCCGGCGTCAGAACTCCTGAAATTTGCTTTTTATCCACTATTCAAGACCAAATAGCAGTCTTCTCGGTGAACGCCAGCACGGTTTTATCGGAAACTCAGGAATGTAGCGCGCTTTTCAAACCGCGATTAGTCCAGCGAAATCACTTGTCCTTGTCTGGCCAGATTCAAACCGGCTTGCTCGATTTGCCGCGCGGCCTGGTTCTTCTTTGGATCACCGTTAAATTGAATTGCAGGATTCGTGTGATTCAAGTGAATGAAATGCACGCGTTTGCGAACGTCGGCTTCTAAATTTGCAAAGAGCGCAATCGATTCTTCGATAAACGGATGCGGAATCTGGCTCATATCGCGGTTCGGTAATTCACCATCGGCAAAAAAACTTCCGTCCAGAAGCGCGTAATCGCAATCAGAAACAACTTTCTCGATCGACCGATCCCACTTGGACCATTTGTCGATATCGGGCAGATACACCAATGATTTGCCGGGCGTTTGAATACGAAAACCTACGGTGTCGCTATACTCATCGCGATGAGGTACTTGAAAAGGCGTAACGCTAACGGAATCAGTCAACTCGATTGGCTTGTCAGGCGTAATGTCAGTCAATTTAATATTTTGCAGTTTCACCAATTGGCTCCATGGCCCGTTGGTACTTAAGAACCGATTCATACGGCTGGTGCCGTAAACCGGAGCGTTTTTAGCACCAATCACTTCTAGTCCCAAATGCGTCAAACCGGTGTAGTGTCCGATGTGAGCATGGGTCAAAAATATGCCATCAATCAATTGACCCGGCTTAAAAAATGTCTTTGAATCGAGCAGCTGCAATTGTTCCGGAAAATCAGGCGTGCAATCGAACACAAATCGCTTTTCGTTTTTTGTATCAACAATAGCTACACAAGAAGTCGATTTACGTTCACCAGGATCCTGCCACGCTAATTCACAACATTTCTTTTTGCAATTTGCTTGCGGGTAACCCGCGTCTTGAGCCACCCCCAAAACAACCGCATAGACTTGCGATTCTTCGGCGAACGCGGGATTTGCAAAAACGAGTTGACACAAAACGCAGAAAATCGCTATTCGAATCATTACCACCCCAGTAGCCCATTAGTTAACATCGCAAACTGTGAAATTTTAATGCCCGTCGCCGATGACTTTAAACTGCTCGGCCGTTTCGGTCACGATTTGTTTGTATTTTTCGTCGCCGTAGCCAGGTTGGTTGACTTCTGGATTGACATACTTGTATCCCTCAGGAACCTCTTTGGCGATCTTGATGTTACCGTCCATGTATTTCATAAACAGTTGAGCATACAAGCCCTTCCAACGTGAGAACGTCTTTTCGGCGGCTTCATTCGAAAAATCGTTTAGCAACAACACGGCGCTTTCGCTGTTAGTTTCAAACATTTCTTTTGCCTTTGTATCAACGACGGCAGTCGAATCCACAAAACCCTGTTCCAATTCCTTTTGGACTGCTTCGATGTCAGGGTGGATATGGCGATAGCGACTGTAAGCCAGGTTTTGAACCTGATTGAAGATCCAGAACCCGGATGTGTCTGACCACTTCATTAAAGAACCGTTGCCTTGAGCAAAATTCGGCGGAGCCTTTTTTAAACAACAATAAAAAGGCATGTAAACGGTCCCAGAAGCATCATCAACGCCCCACCAATGGATCCCACCAACGGCATCGGGCAACCAGTTTCGCGATTGAGACACGAATGAAAATCCAGTTTGTTGTGTGGCCGTTGTTCGTTCGTTGCAATACTTTTCGCCGTCGACTTTCCAAGTCAACGGACGCCAGCGATAGGGCACACCAAATGCACCCGCACCAACGTCCTTACTCATATCCAAATCCGTCCCTTCCAAATGGTCACGCATGAATGCAAACATGTCCTGGATACCCACTTTTTTGTCGGGTTTGATCCATAACGGCATTCGATTGGTTGCGTAATTAGCGGGAGTCATCGGCTGGCCTTCGACATGAGCCGCTTTACGGGCGATTTGTCCCTTCGCATAATCCCAATGTTCGTCCATCCCACCGGCGACACGATTGAACATCGTCCACACTCGCATTTCGCAAAACCGTGCGCCACCAAAATCAACTGGCGCGTAAACATCTGAAAACGAAAACTCCTTGTCGTCGCCTTTATACAATCCCTTTTGTTTCGCAAAAGAGATTACATCTGCCGAATATACGCAATCAACATTGGCATCGAAGATCTTATCAAGGTCGTTAGATGAAATTGAGTTTGCATTTGATTCCAGCGGAAAGGTGGTAATGCGGGCCTGGTTGGCGTGACCAGAAACGTAACCATCGGGCAGCATGCGAGCGACCCAAACAGCACCTTTCTCACCCTCACCCTTGCCAATCAATTCCATGATCCAAACTTCGTTTTCGTCGGCGATCGAAAACGACTCGCCGCTGCTGTAGTATCCGTATTTGGTAACCAATTCATGCATGACCTTGATGGCTTCACGAGCACTTTTGGCCCGCTGCAACGTGATGTAGATCAGGCTACCGTAATCGATGATCGCGCCCGCTTGCGAGCCGAGGACGTCGAGTCCACCGAAAGTGGTTTCGCCGATCGCTAGTTGATGCTCGTTCATGTTGCCAACGACGTTGTAAGTCGCAGACACTTGCTCAATCTTGCCCAGGAATTTACCTGTATCCCATTCGTAGACGTCCAACATGCTTCCAGCGGGCCAATTTTGAGCGGGCCAATGATACAGCTCTCCGTACAACACATGCGAATCCGCTGCATAGGAGATCATTGTCGAACCATCCAGCGATGCCCCCCGCGTTACCAGATAATTGGTGCAAGCAAGCGAGTGCTGAACAATAAGAATGAAGATGATAAGTGAAACGGATGCAGTTTGAATGATCTTATTCATGGCATGGCTACAGGATTGCGAACGCGAAAATGAAGCCATGATTCTAACACTTCAGATTGCATTCACGAAAGGATCGTCATGCAATATTCAGAGAGAATCGCGCTCGTCCACCGGTTTTCAGTCGCCAGCTTATCGCCGATTTCCTATCGCCTGTTGCCTAAGAATGATCGTCGCCCGAGGCAGAACCTGCAATTAGCTCGATTCCTGCCAGGCGACGCGATATACGGCCTAATTCGAATTCAACAGTTCGGCATCCAGTTTTTCACGCTCGATTCGTTCGAGCTCAAGTTGTTCTTCCTGCTCAAGGCGTTTGGAAGCATCTACGGCCATTTGTGCCTGATGGGCTTCAAGCATCGTCTCCAGTTCTTCAACCGGGGAATCAAAAGTGTTTAGCTTTTCAGGGCTTTGAAGGAATTCAAATGGCAGCTTAGGCTTTGCGCCTTCCATCGAGAAATCGGGAACTTTGCCATCCCATTTCTTGATCGCTTCCAATGTTAACGCTGCCCGCGAATCCCCAAGGGCTTTGGCGAGCCAAATCGTACGCTCTGCTTCTGAAGAACCCACGACGCTTCGCGAATAGGCTTCTGCAGTCGCAACCACTTCTGTTTTGTACGCATTGGCTTCAGCTAAAATCTGACGCGATTCGTTTTCGCCACGGGCCGATTCTTTTGAGCCTTCCTTGCGACCGGCTGCTTCAATTTTGGCAATGTCGGCCATTGTTTTTTGCATTAACAACTCGTTCTGTGCTTCCCTTGCTTTCTCAAGAGCAACGACTTTTGCCTCAACGCGTTCGTCATAAGATTCTTCAAAATCTACGTTAGAGATCGAGCACTTGATCAACAACAAATCTTTACTGTCGATCCAGCGGTTCATCGTTTCGGTCACCATCGCCGACAACTTCTTGCGATTTTGAATGACTTCCGCCGCATCGAATTCCGCGACCGCCGCCTTCAAGGTTTCACGACCGCCCGGCTTCACATCAATGTCTTCACTGTTGGATCGAACACGCTTGTAAATCTGTGGCACTTTGTCTGCCTTACGAGCATAAACCAGCGTCATCGTTACATCGATTTTCTGCAAGTCTTTCGATTGGCATTCGAAACGCTGGGTCCATTCGTGTTTCTGTGTCGACAAAGTCTCGACGTCCTGCCACGGCCATTTGAATTGAAGACCAGGCTCAAGAGCTCCGTCCGAAGCCGCTTTAAAGGTTAATCTCACGCCTCGCGTTCCTGCAGGCACTTCGACAAAGAAGCTGTTAAATAGCATAGCGCCACCAATTCCAAGCAACAGAATCGGTAGCACTCTGGCCAGTAAAGGCGCGGCCAGGCGGTTAAGCTCTTGAAATTTTTCTTCGTATTCCGATAACTCGTTGCGGTCATATGAGCTGAACTGTAGCTTGGAGCCTACGAAAAACAGGACGACAGCGGCTGCTATCGCGATGATTCCAAGAATAAAGATACCTAGAGTCATTATGGGACAACCTTCATAAAAGGATTTTGATTGATTGGTTATTTCGTGGATGTGGTTTCATGTTTGCCGGGCGTTGGCAACAACAAATTCAAATCGTTTGAGTCTTCTGTGCGGATCTTGTAGGAAGGCACATTTCCTTGCCACGATTTAATGGCTTCCAGTTCGACCACACCTGGGTTCAGCTTCAATGCTTCCACCAATTTGGCCAGTCGCAATGCTTCCGCCAAACCGACGCCACGAATCTGTTTCACTTCTGCATCGGCACTGCGGCGAATCTCGAAAGCCTCCGCGTCTGCTGCACGTTTGATTTGTGCCGCTTGGCCAAGTGCATCTTCAATTTTTGCATTCGCTTGGCCCAAGGCATCGGTTCGAGCGATCTTCGCACGTTCTTTTGCTTCCGCTAACTGGTTCACAGCCTTGTTTGCATCTTCTAGTGCATTTTGTTTTTCACCGATCGCTTTATCGAATTTGCTGCTAAAGGTAGATTTAGCCAACGAGCAATCGACCAATTCCAGGTGTTCGGCTTCAATCCATTTTGCCAATTCTGTTTTCGTCTTAAGACTTAGCTCTGAACGTTTCTGTACGATTTCCGTCGCATTGTATTGTGCGGTAATCTGTTTTAGTACTTCTTGAGCACCAGGAGCGATGTCGACACTTTCCCAGCGTCTCCCAACGTCTTTCCAAATCTGAGGTGTTCTTCCGGGCATCAATCGATAGACAACGATCATATCAACGCCGACTTCTTGTAAGTCATTTGATGAGCATTGGTATTGTCTTTCAAATTTAATGTCCTGAACCGAAAGTTGCTCGACGGTTTCCCAAGGCAGCTTGAATTTCAAGCCGGGGCTAAGTGGTGTTTCCTGGGCTCGTCCAAACGAAAGAACGACACCTTCATGGCCTTCGTCGACGATCACGTAGCAGCATTTTGCAGTGAAAGCGATCGCGAGCAACAAAGCGATAACAAACGCGCCGTAGCGGTTTGGGCTGGTTGCTTTGGGCAACACAAGTGATGCACAAGCCAATAAAATCAGCAAGCAAATGATGGTCAAGTTGATCATATGTTTATCCGCAAAGGGAGCGAGTGGACAAAATTCCCGATCCAAAATGTAAAGAGAATTCAACCCGAAAATTTACCTCTTATTCGCATGCATGACTGATTTATTTGGATTTCCGCGAGGAATCTCGCTGCAAGTGCCATTTTATTTGGAACTTGCGACCCCATCTTCTGCATACGCCGCAATATCGAACCCTGCAGACGCGCCGTCTGACCGTACGTGGATTTCCGAAACTAAGCTGCAAAGTGGCGTGCCGTGTATTGAATGAAGATCGCAGACGGGCAATGCTGATAACTGGATTCGCTTACGCGGCAGCCCAATCAATTACGAGATGGTCACTGGCGACAATGACCTGAATGAATCCGTCGAGCAGGTTCTATTAGTTGCCGACTTGTTCGTTGCCAGGTTGCGAGCCTTGATTTACTTGAACGACTGCTTTAATTGAACGCGTGGTTCGTTTGTTCAAATCAGTGACAAACTGCAAGTCGTATTCGTATCTGCCGGGAGGTTGATCGGCGGCGTAGCTGATGTTTACGAAGTGGACCTTTTTGCTCTTGGATGGATCAGCGGAGACAGTAAATGCAGAATTGGAACACGTCACGTCGTTGATCTTGAAAGGCTTGCTTGCCTTTACAATTACCTTCTTGCTAACCTTTGTCCCATTTTCATTGGTCGCAAACGTCAAAACCTCGGGGCTGATCTCAAGTGCGGAACTGACCTTACCAGAAAACTTGACAGGAATAGATGTACGCCTGCCAGCTTCTTCAGCGATAAGAATCAATTCACTTTGTACGAATCCGGGAGGCGCTGATTCCTTGATTCGAACATCCATGGTGTATTTAATTTGATTTCCCATTCGAGCCGGGTTAGACAAAATTACCCCGATGTGCGGAAAGGTACTTTTTACATCTACGATTCGCCAGGACGGATTATTGAATTTCGTAATTTGGAGCTGTCGTGTTGCATTACTCTGCGCAATCGTCGCAGCAGACAAGGCACCAAAATTAAGTTCGCCTGGCTCAAACATCACGTCGCCCCGAATGTTCCCGCGGACCGTTAATTGGACTTCGCCGTTAAAAGGCGAACCGAATTTAATAGTAATCGTTGCTTGCTTGGGACCAACGAAATTGCGTGTGTTGAATACGGCAACTAATTCGCCCGTTTCTTCGGATTTCAAGACATCTTTGGTCAGCGAAATTTCAGTACACGCGCAACTGGTGCGAATGGACTGAATCCTGATGTCTTCCTTGTAAATGTTCTTAATCTGGAAACGGTGTTCAGCGACCTCGTTTTTTGAAACCGCGCCAAAGTCGTGCGCGAATTCTGAAAACATATTTCGCGCCCATTCCTGACCAACGGCAACAGATGCCATTGCACAATTCAAGGCCATGATGGAAAAAATTGCGATCGTCAAGAATGAAGCTGGTTGACGAAATTTAAACTGCATAGTTTTTACAAGTAAGCTAAATTGTCGATTCGGTTTCTATGCGAGCTGATCGCATACCCCAATCTCCAAATCGTATCAAAAACATGAACAGCGGTCGACCGATGTTTGAGACGCGGGAAACCGCAGGGATTAATTAGACTTTGCGGCTCGAATTTTAAGAGAATCGTTGTTTTTTTCCGCGGAAGCTATTTGCAACCGCCATGCGACTCCTTTAACTTTGCAACCTTAACGCTTCGCCCAGTAAAGAGCACGGCATGAATTCACAAAGAGGATTTCGTCCCGGTCCAGCGATTATGGTGACCGCTGCATTCATTGGGCCAGGAACGGTGATGACCGCCAGCAAAGCTGGGGCTGATTTTGGATTCGCGTTACTGTGGGCCGTAGCATTTTCAGTCGTCACCGCCATCGTGCTGCAGGAGATGGCTGCCAGGCTCGGCATCGTCAGCGGAAAAGGATTGGCGCACGCGATCCAGTCAGCGTTCACGAATTCACTCGCTCGATGGTCGGCAATCGCGTTGGTTCTAGGCGCAATTCTGTTTGGAAATACGGCCTATCAAACTGGGAACTTGCTCGGCGCTGCTGCCGGTATGCAAGTGCTAACCACCTGGGATTCGGCAGCGTGGGCAATTGCGATTGCAGTTGTGGCGGCCAGCATAATCCTGACAGGCCGCTTTGCAGTTATACAATGGGCCTTAACAGCACTGGTCAGTTTGATGGGGCTGGTGTTTTTGATGGCAGCTGTTTTCTCTGGGCCTCAGTTGTCGCAGCTCATTTCCGGTTTTAAGTTTTCAATACCCGAAGGGTCCGGTTGGCTAACGGTCGCTTTGATCGGAACGACGGTTGTGCCGTACAACTTGTTCCTGCATGCAAGTGCGGCGGCCATGAAATACGAATCGGAAGAGAAAGATTCTTCTATCCGTTACAGTTTCTATGACACCGTCATATCGATTGTGGTTGGGGGGCTGATCACAGCCGCTTTGCTTGTCACGGCAGCCATTACTTTTGCTGACGGACAGGAATTGTCTTCAGTGAAAGATATTGCAAAACAATTAAGGCCATCGCTCGGCGCTTGGGCTGAAAGAGCTTTTGCTATGGGCTTGTTCGCCGCGGGTTTAACCAGTTCCATTACAGCGCCAATTGCAGCTGCTTATGCGACCGCCGGCTGTCTTGGCTGGGAGCCAAAGCTTTCAAACCCAAGATTGAAAGTCACTGCCTTGATCGTAATTGCCATCGGCCTGGGTTGCGCCATTCAGTTTGGTTCAAGCCCTAAAGAGACGATCATCATCGCCCAAGCGGCCAACGGCTTGTTGCTGCCAATCGTGGCGGTCTTTCTTTTGTTCAGCTTGAATCGTTCTGCGGTAATGGGCGAACATAAAAACGGCCTGATTACAAACCTGTTAAGCTTGCTGGTTGTTGCGACCACCGTCATCCTGGCAGCCCAGCAATTCCACAGTGTATGGAACAAGCTTGCCGATATGTTGAGCGGATAACAGGCAGATATTTGTGGCAACCATCGTTTTTCCCCCGTAATGTCGTTGGCTTCATAACAGAACACGGTTTACCGGAATAGAAAGATAGCTATCTGCTGCACAATCGTCCGTTTACCAGTTAGAATTCAGTGGTTCAAAAACTTTCATCGACAACCCTATCAATGCCAGCAATGACAATACTAAATCCAAATCTGACAATTCTTGCTACGGTTCTACTTTCTACGCTGACGCTTGGTAGCGAAATGTTCGCACAGGCTCTACAGACCAAAGCGCAACCAGTATTCAAAGACGGCCAGGCTCAGGTTGTCGACGCTTTCAAAAACAGCGACCTTTGGATCCGTGAACATTTATGGGTAGAAACCGAATTTGACAGCGATGGCGATGGAAAACCCGATCGCATGCACGTCGATGTCACTCGTCCACAGCAAACCCAATCCGAAGGCCTTAAGGTTCCGGTGATCTACGAAACCAGCCCCTATTTTTCCGGGACGGGAACGACAGCCGAACAATACTTTTGGAACCCAAGGCATGAACTGAATCAAACGCCACCCGAGCGTCAGGATCCACCTGCCATTGCCCATCAAGGCCAAAAAACAGCAATCAGCAAATCGAACATACGCACCTGGGTGCCGCGCGGTTTTGCAGTCGTGCATTCATGCTCCCCAGGAACTGGCCGTTCCCAAGGCTGCCCCACGGTCGGTGGTATCAACGAATCTCTTGCACCCAAAGCTGTGATCGATTGGTTGAACGGTCGTGCGAAGGGCTTTGTAAGTCCAGACGGTAATGAAGAAATGAAGGCGGATTGGTGTACGGGCAAAGTTGGCATGATGGGAACGTCTTTTAACGGAACGCTCCCAATCGCTGCAGCGACAACGGGCGTTGAGGGACTGGAAGCCATCATCCCGATCGCGCCCAATACTTCGTACTATCATTACTACCGTTCGCACGGATTGATTCGTCACCCGGGCGGTTACATGGGAGAAGACATCGACGTATTGTACGACTTCATCCACAGCGGCCCCGACGGCAGACGAGAACATTGCGATTGTGAAGTTAAAGAAAAAGAACTGCAAGCAAATCAAGATCGCTTATCTGGAGATTACAACGATTTTTGGAAAGGCCGAAATTACCGACTGCAATTGGAAAATTACAAAGCAGCAACCTTAATGGCACATGCATTTAATGATTGGAATGTTATGCCAGAACACAGCGTTGAAGTTTACGAAGCACTCAAAGCACGCGGCGTACCATGCCAGGCATATTTCCATCAAGGCGGACACGGCGGGCCTCCACCACTGAAACAAATCAACCGCTGGTTCACAAGATATTTGTACGGTGTTGAAAACAATGTTGAAGATGACCCTAAAGCATGGATCGTGAGAGAAAAGGATAGTCGCCGAAAACCAACGGCTTACGCGGACTACCCGAATCCGGATGCGAAATCGGTTACATTGTTTCCGGCCGACAATGGGGTGAATCTTGGTTCGCTTTCAACCACCAAAACAGAATCTGCCGGGCAACAGAAACTGATCGACGACGTTTCATTCAAAGGCAATGCACTGGCAGCTGCCGCAAGCTCGAATCACCGACTGCTGTTCGCAACCAAAGCATTGCAAAACGAAGTTCACATTTCTGGAACAGCCAGTATCAAGATTCGCTTGGCCAGCAGCAAGCCAGCAGCGAATCTATCGGTTTGGTTGGTGTCTCTTCCATGGGACGGCAAAAGCCGCAGCATTACCGATAACATCATTACTCGAGGCTGGGCCGATCCTCAAAACCACAAATCGATGGAACAAAGTGAGCCACTGGTTCCCGGTCAATTTTATGATTTAGATTTTACGCTTCAGCCTGACGATCAAATCATTCCCGCTGGTCAGCAGATTGGCCTGATGATTTTCTCCAGCGATCGCGATTTTACACTTTGGCCGGAAGCTGGCACCGAATTGACCATTGATTTGGACGCCACCAGTTTGACTCTACCGATTGTCGGTGGCGGCACGTTCTAATCGTAATCGGGCACGAAAATGCGGTCGACAACTTCAGCAAATCCTTGTTTTATCGATGCGAAAATGATGTTTTAAATATTTTGATAAACTGAGAAAATTCAGAGTTGTTAATATTTCAAACTGGAAGCAAGGATGCTGAAGAATCTTCTAATTTATTGCGCTATCCGAACGCTGATCGCGGTAGCGCTTGTTTTGCCTCTTCAGGCTTGTAGCTCACTGGCTAGAAATGTGGCGTACCTGTTTAACGATGTGTTTCGCTTTCGACACAAAGTGATCGACGAAAACATTCGCCTTGTCTACAAGCACCTGACACCCGACGAACGAAAAACCATGTCGCGTCGAATGTGGTACCACTTGCTGATGATGGGGTTTGATATCATTCACGCTCCCAGAAAAATCCACGACACCAACTGGCGTAGCTACGTTCAGATCCGCGACATCCAGCAGATGACAAGTTACCTGATTGACTACCGTCCGCTGATTGCCGTGACTGGCCATTTCGGCAATTTTGAAATTGCAGGATATGTGACAGGCTTGCTTGGAATGCCAAGTTACAGTGTTGCTCGCAAGCTGGACAACGAATTTTTGGATAAGTACATCAACGATTTTCGCGGCATCAACGGCCAATTCATTATCCCAAAAGATGGCAGTGCAGGCCTGATTCAAGAGGTGCTCGACAGTGGAGCCATCTTGACCATTCTGGGTGACCAGCATGCCGGTAACAAAGGGTGTTGGATCGATTTTATGGGCCGACCAGCGTCTTGCCACAAAGCTATCGCATTGTTTTCACTTGGGTCTGGGGCGCCGATGATGGTCAGCTACTGTCGCCATCTGGACCAACCGCTGCATTTCGAAATAGGTTGCACTGGCGTCGCAGATCCAATGACGATGGACGCCGACGACAAGGACGTCCGGAAGCTAACCCAGTGGTACAACGATCGTATGGCTGACGCCATTGAATTGTCTCCCGATCAATATTGGTGGGTGCATCGACGCTGGAAAGAAAAGCCAGTCCGCAAACCAAAACGCCAGATTCAATCCGCTGCAGCTTAAAGCCCGCGTGTTTCGATTGACCAGTTTGATAACCGAACGAGCTCGCCGAAGGGGTCTGCTTCTTCGTCTATAGCTGGTCGATAGTTCGCTTTTTCGACGCAGCCTACGATTTCGGCGTAGGCGGCACTGACACTTCGCATTCTCGTAAACCTACGCGTTCCGCAGCATCTTCCAGAAAATAATTCAAGTCTTCCTGGTCTTCGTGGTGCAAAACATCATAGGCGTGTGCGGCACTATGGGCATGATACAATTGCTCCGCAAAATTCACGTCGCGAGAAATCGCCAATTTGATCGCCGCGATTACCTCAAGATGCCGGTCTCGTTCCGTTTGCGGCGTCGCGAGCAGCAAAACGGCATGAATAAGGCAACCGTCAGGTGCTCCAAGATCCAGGCCTTTTGTGCTAATCCCCAACACACCCTTGATCTCATCACCTTCTGCCATGATCGCGTGCGGGATCATCAATCCTTGTCCAAAACAAGTCGTTTCGTCAACGTCTCTGGACAAAACTCGAGTAATAAATTCCTCCTGTTCAATCTTCATGTCATAGGATGAAAACAGATTACCCGCCAATTTGCGGACCACATCTTCTTTGGAATTCCCCGTTAAATCGACGGTGATACGATGCTCTTGCAGAAAATCCAACAATTGCGGTAGATCCTTGTGATCTTCACCGGCCCGAACCAGTGCCATGCGAGTCACACTGGGACCCAACAACTGGTTGATCGCAAGCGCTGACAGTCCAATGGTTGTGACAAGTCCCTCAATTTCCGTGAAGCTTTCCTGAGACTGTACCAGCAATATCAAACCGACGGCGACGCCTCCGTGAGGTAACAGCGCCAATCCCAGATAGTTCCGCACATTGGTCGTCATGCCGGCAAGGCTCATCGAGGTAAAAGCGCTTAAATATTTCCCGGCCAATCTTGCGGCGAAGTATAAAACAACCAATCCGAATGCCTCTGGCACCCGGCTAAAATCCAATCGAGTACCTGCCAGCGTGAAAAACATCGCAAACAAAACGCCGCCGATGTTATGCAAATAGGCTTCTGTCGCACGCACAATATCGTGTCGCAGGTTGGTTACTGCGATTCCAGCAAAAGTACAGGCCAGGATTCCGCCAGACGTTCCAAATCCGGCAGCCGCACCCCACGAACCAAGAATCACAGCGACCATTGTCGGCCCAACAAAAGCAGGGCTAACAATCGTGCGAATTAAAAAGAGCGCCAGCATCGCACAAACCAACCCAATGACAAACGTAACCAGAAATTGGATGCCTACGTTGGTTAGTGCTCCGGCAAATGTAGTGTTTGGCTCGAGCATCGTGGAAACGAATACGAACATGCCAACCGCGACCATATCAATCAACCCGATCGCAGCCACAAGCGTCTTGGTCAACGTCCCCCGGGCCCGTGCTTCCTGAATCACCAGGACGGTGGTTCCAGGCGCACCGGCAATCGCTATGACCGCCAACAACATCGCGACTTTCCAAGTCATATCCCCTAGCATGGGGCCGATGAAATACAACATCGTCAAAGCAACCAGCGGTGTAATTAACGCTTCACATAAAAGAAGCAAGCCGATTCTTTTACCGGTATTCCTCAGGCTGGAAAAATACAGCGTCGCACCGACCGTAAAAGCAATGAAGCCCAGAACAAAGTTCATAATCGGCTTGTAAGCATCCAGATCGAATTCTTGTGCCGGGATATCACCGATAGCGGGCGTACCCAATTGCGGAACTAGAAGCCCGCGAATCAAAATTCCAGTTGCGATCCAGCCGGTTACTTTGGGTAATTTGAGTCTGGCGAAAATTTCACCACCAATAATTCCAAAAATCAAAACGGCCGCTAAGAAGAAAAGCGGATCAGAAAAGCTGATTTTGTCGAGCAGTTCTAACATAGGATGGCAAAGTCAGTTTTTCACTACGGTTTATGAGCGTACATGCGAATTAATTCGAAATCGAATTGATGAATGTTTGCAAAAAACGCCCAGTTCCTCAAGCCGTCTATCGCTATCCATATCAGCCTAAAACCTGTTATTCAGAAGTCTCGCAGTTAGGTTCGCCTTTTTAGAATTCGCAACCTTCAGTATCATTTCCTATAGCGAGAATCACACCGCGAGAATCACACCAAAACGCCTGACCGTAATTTAATCACCGATGTTTGATGCTGTTCAATGCGTAAGCCTGCCCCGATCTGGCCACAACTTGCTCGTTGTTCATCTTCAAAAGTACTTTGATTCGACGCTGACGTGTCAAAATGAAAAAGTTGGGCTGTTGTCGTTTCGTTCTCGAAACATTCCACGGAATGCTTCGGACGCCAATAAATTTCATTATTGCGAATATTATTACGCGTGCCGCTCGCACCCGTGTAAAGATTCAAATAACAGCTTTCAAAAATCACACGATTTTGAATTGTCTCTAGCTGTCGACCAGGCACGAAAATACCTGATTCAAAAGCGTAACCCGCTTGATCTGTTAATTTCCTGGTTTGAAATGAGGCTGTTAAAAAACAGAGAGCGAGATACGCCAGATGGGTTTGCTGCATTTGTTGAAAGAATGCACCCATACATCAATGGCTTCATCGAAAAATGGGTCGATGCGCCGCTTCCGCACAGGCTTGTTTTCGACTACGAAGACTATTTGCAATCGCCAGCGGAAAATCTGAAATCCGCTATTGAGTTTTTCGGTGACAATCTCGATGTCGATATGATTCGAATAAACGAGATTGTTAAAGATGTTAAAGCCGCCAAAGACAATCGCAATTTTCGGTTCATTGATGCGGCACCCAAAACCATGTGCGCCTAACCCGCAATTTTCAGGCAACATGCAATTTTGATGGCGGCGCGGTTTTTAGTCGTCGCTGAATTCAATCGTTCCCGACTGAATCATCTTTTTCGCTTTGGCGGCGATACCCTTTGCCTGCTTGAGCGAATTGGGATCCAATTTTGATGTATCAATTGTTTTTAAAAGCTTGATGGCTTTGCTTGGCTGTTCCTGATGCAAGAGATGAATTTTCGCAAGATTTAATCGAATCGCTACCGCGCGAGAATCAAAATTCTCGAGATAGTCATTTGAAAAATAGCAAACCTTGTCCCAGTCTTTTTGGTTTGCGTAATGCTGAATGATCTTGATGAGTCGGGATTCCTTCCATTTCTGCGAAGGATCCTTCCGTTTCAAATGCATGATTACAGCCACAGCAGCATCTACATTACCGGCGGCGAAATGTGTATCGAAGGATCGCCAGGCAATCTCCAGAGATTCTTGATGTTGCTGCTTCCTTTGAACATTCTCCTTCTCAAGCTCGGCCTTTTCCCATTTGGTTAGTACCTTCTCTTTTTCTTGGCCTGTAAACAGTTCGTGCAGCAAAGCAAAGATGTCCTTATTGTCTGATCGGACGAAGCCAATATTCAACAGGACAACGCCAAACACGCCACCAACTGCGGCCCCCATGATGTGCAGAAATGGAGTGCTGATTCCAAACCCGGTAAACAGGCTGATGCCAAAATCCCAAAAGATGTAAACCAGACCAAATATCAAAATCGGTATTCCAAAAAAGGAATATATGGGTCGAAAAAAGAAAACACCTCCGACGAAACACGACAAATTGTCTTGAGGCGCAAACAACATGCAGGCGGCCATCAGAGCATATATGGCGGATGAAGCTCCACATGAATATCCGGCCGGCGCGTACAAGCACATCAATTGCTCAATGCCACTTTGAGTCACACCACAGCCTAAATAGAACAACACGAATAACGTGGGGCCAAGCTTACCTTCTACCACTAACCCAAAGGCCCACAGAAAGACCATGTTCGCCAATAAATGCATCACCCCAGTGTGGATGAAAATGGAGGTAAGCCATTGCCAGGGGTAGACGCCTTCTCCGTGCGTCAATGCAAGACGAGTCCAGCCTGGTTCGTCCGTGATCGAGACTTCATTGATCATGTCGGCAAGATTCAGCCCGCCTCCATTATTATTCTGGTCATCGAAAGCGGGTTGCTCGTAAGCGGACGGGATCGTCATCTGCATTGGATACGCAATGACATTCAATAAGATCAAAGCGATCGTCGCGTAGGGCCAATAGTAGATAGGTGTGTCGGTTCCATACGGAAACGTAACGACAAACATGAACGCCTCTGTCGTTCAACAAGCAACGTAAAATCGTGCCACGATTATAGCTGCTGGCTGGAGTAAAACGCAAACAGATTCGCGTCGCATTGAAGATGGATTTATCGTGATTTCTGATTAAGAAATCTCTTCGATCAAGCCGTTGGTTTCGTCGCGTTTCTTTAAACGGGCCAGTTTGCGGATCTCTCGTTCGGAAAACACCTTCTCCTCCTCTTTGGATTCTGGTGAAACCAAGGGGACTTCTGTAGGTTTGCCTTTGGAATCCAAGCCCACAAACGTCAAGAACGATATAGCTGCAATCTGTTTATGATCGTCACGCGTACAACTTTCCGTCATGATTTTGACAAATACTTCCATCGATGAACGGCCCACCGAACAGACATACGATTGCAGTGTGACAATGTCATCGCGCTGGATCGGTCGGTGAAAATGCACGCCGTCGTTGGAGGCGGTTACCACTGAACCGCGGCAATGACGCCGAGCTGAAATGGCGGCCACCTCATCGATGTGCTTCATCAACAGACCACCAAATAGTGTATCGTGAGTGTTTGTGTCTCCCGGCAACACGATGTTTTCAGACACCGCAAGCGATTGGTTCATCGCAACTGTTTTTCGCGTATTCATAACACAAGGTTTACACCAAGTTGTCGATTTGATTAATCCCGTTTGGTTAATCCAACAAAAAACGCTGTGAAAAAATGCGGCCGAATAATAAATGCCACCGCATGGACCCCTGAAACCCAGCCGGCTAAACAAGATTTCACTCCCTTGGGTGAGGCATAAATTCTTGCATTTTGGGCACGTATACAAATGCAATTCACTCGCGAATATGAATCACACTATTAAAAAAGCCCAGGACAACCGTCCTGGGCTACTCCCCGCCAAAAAATTGGGGGCACGATCGTGGCAGGAATACTGATGACATTGCTTTCCCAATTCATCAATTACCACGAACGCTTTGCGATTCAATTGCGATGAAGCTGGGCTGCTTGCTCATGGCAGCCCGGTCCGCCACTGGATCAGCTTTCGCTATCCATTGCGCTGAACCTAATACGCAACTTGGGCTTGGCCGACCCTCATTGCTTCAACGCTTGGCCGTTGCCACGGGGAATCGTGACAACTCTTTCATCGCTGTATTGGTGAATGAATCACCATCCTCCAAAATTGAATCGCTTTCCCCCAATCCATCACTCCCCACCAAGGGTCAATGGACTGATTGCGAAAAAACCGTCACTTCCTTTCCAAAAATTGTTGTTGTTTGTTTCTTATTAAGCCAAGCGGAAACCGTTTCATTCAGGGGACAGAAACTTTTTGTTTTATTTCTGCACTCAAAACCGCCGGTGCAAAATACAAATCCACGCATGACTTGAAACCGGTTTCATGCTGGTAAGGCAATAAATTTGCTTGGATTTGAGGCAAATATTGTTATGATTCGTACAGATCGGAGCAAACGCCGATCTCAACCGCCTCACATCTATCTCCCATTTCCACCGCCGTGCCGGCACCAAACCGTCACAGCCTGAGGAAAATCTTCATTTTTCGAGTGACCTATCGGTGCTCGATATCAACAAAGGGGATGATATGACTGCGATACCAAGGAAAAAACAGGTGGATTGTCACCAAGGTCGTGTTGAGAGCTTGTTGGCTGAAGTGCTTGAGGGTTCGGAAACGGCTTTTCAACAGATCATTCTGTTGGAACAGCAACGAGTGCGAGTCTACTTGGCCCGTTACGTTTTCTCAGCAGATCAAATCGACGACATCGCTCAAGATGTTTTCATTACTGCGTATCGCCGACTTGAAACATTTCGCTTCGAATCAAAATTCTCAACATGGCTATTGGCTATCGCCAGAAACAAAGCCATGCAATTTCTGCGGACAGAAATTCGTCGACGCCGCCGCCAACAAAACTACCTTGAAAGCACCGTTGTCCGGCAACGCCTGGAACAGGCTGAAAGCGAAAAACCTGCCCGCGAACTTGAACGAATCGATGCACTCAGGGATTGCCTTGAAAAATTGCCAAGTCATGGTCGCAACATGATTGACAAATTTTACTTTCAAAAAATCTCCACCAGTCAAATTGCGGAAGCAGAATCAAAAAACAATGGAGCAATTCGGATGAAGCTTTTCAGAATCCGACAAAAGCTTGCCAATTGCGTCAAGTTAAAAATTTCCGATCAATCCTGATTATTTACTTTGAGGCTCGACGATGAGCGCAAACAAGAAAAACAATATCCATTCATCTCGTTTTAACACAGCCTTCCATGACGATCGGGTTATGGATTCCATGTTGGCCAAAATGCTGCAGTCAGAATCCGATCAGCAGCAATTCCTGGACCGATGCATGGAAGGTATCGCTAAAATCGACACCAGCGAAGAACTGGTTATTTTGGGTGAAAACGTACACGACGACGCCAGCGCTGAACTTCGGAATCAAGCAAGCGCGATTCAATTGATGGGAATCGCCGCCGTTTTGCTGGTCGGTTGTTTTATGTATTCAATGTTTCTGGCACTCGCCACGCCAGAACGACAGTACGCCGCCACACGTCATCTCGATGCGCCCGTTGATTCGGGCACGGCGTCTATGCTAGAGGTCGCAAGCAATTGTACTCTGCAGCCAAACGGCGGAGTCGGCGAACATTTGGTCGGTGAAGTTGCTCCCGTCACAATGAGCGAACAGGAATGGATCGATCTTGAGTCTGCGATCGCAACGTATGAATTGCGGGAAAATTTAAATCAGCCCAAAGATCCGTCTGAAGCGATTTCGTTAAATGAAATCGAATCGATGTTTGCAGAGGATTCTATTCCTAAACGCTACTTCAACGTCAAAATTAAATTGAATGGTCAAGGCCGTGGTCCGCTTTTAGTCAACAACTGTGTCATCGCCAAAAACCTGGAATCTTTTGAATCGAAGATCATACTGTCAAAATTCGTACCAGAGCTTGCGCAACGTATCAGCTTATTTGGCCCAAGACTGGGACAGGTTTTTGGCAACATCAGCCTGGAAACCAGCCAAGGCAACATCATCCAGCCCTTCGATACCATTGGTGAATTTAAAAACGCGACTACGGCAATCTGTAAATCGCTGGAAGAAATGGGTGGCAATGACGGTGATGAGAATTTCAAGGCACGAGTCGCGCTGCGGCATTTGGCAAAGAAAACAAATGATCTGTTTCAGGGGTGGGCACAGGATTCCATTCAGATTGGGTTCGCGGACACACCTCGCTATCGCGACCCTGCCGAAAGATTTGCGAGAGTCATCAATCTAAAGGACTTTCATATATTCGCGAAGACAGGAACATTCCTGGTGAAGCCGCGTGAATTGTATTTGCCAGAAACTTCAATCCAGCATCTCGACGCTTCATTGCTTCGCCAACAATTGGCTTCTGGCACGCAAGAATTGAGCTTGTTCAAGAACGTTCGTGAGTTCGAGTTATTCAAAGCCGCTATTCTGGCGACGGCAAGTCTTGACCCATTTGATAGTAAAGCGCGGGACGAACCCATCGAACAACTTGTTGATAACCGAACGGACCTGGTTGGCCTTCCGCTGGTGATGGGGCGAGATTGTCACATGGAGGAGAAACGAGCGAATTCGATGGACCTGGTTTCCCGTGAACTTGGTCCAACGATGGCTCTTTCGTTCGCAAACCGTCCGGGAACCAATTTAGATGTAATCACAAAACGCAAAGCGGTTACCTTTGCGAATGTATTGCCTGGATATAACGGTGACTCGCAAAAAATCTTAACTGTCGACCAAATGGTCCAGCACGAAGTTCCTACATTGAAACTCGATTTTCTTGCTAAACTCGGTAGTGAAAGAAACCAAGTCAACGCAAATCTGCTTGCATGCTATGCCAAGTACGATTTGGATGAAGGGATCCGGATGGCGGCAACTCGATCATTGGCAAACTATGATCCCGCTGCGTACCGCAAGCAATTGCTGAAAGGCTTTTCGTATCCGTGGGAAATCGTGGCTCAACATTCGGCAGAATCGTTGGTTCGGCTGAACGATATTGATGCGGTGCCTGAACTAGTGGAACTGCTGCGAGCACCCAGTCCAAATTCTCCTTACAAGAACAAACAGGGCAAGTACGTTCGCCGCCAATTGGTTGCTGTAAATCACATGAAAAACTGTATGCTTTGCCACGCTCCTTCCTATTCATCTCGCGATCGTGGTCGTGCGATTGTTCCAGAATGGAATCGTCCCGTGCCTCCGTCATACTACCATCCGGGCAGTTCGCCTTCGCGATTGGTGGCGCGAGCGGATATTACTTACCTGCGGCAGGATTTTTCCGTAATGCAGCCCGTCGAAAAACACAATCACTGGCCAAAGAACCAGCGTTTTGATTATGTGGTTCGTGAAGCTCCAGTTGCTGGTGAAGATGCCGGACGCTCCAGACAAGTTGCTACTCAGAGCTATCGCGACGCGATCGTATTCGCATTGCAAAAGCTCACCGACCGCATGCCTGAGCGAAACGACTACAACACATGGCGTAAGATTGCAGACGAAATCAAAAGCATGTCGCCATAGAGTTCACATGCTGCATTTATGGCCAGCGCAGGCCAACTTGAAATACGGCTCAATCGAGATGCCGCTTTTCCGTTTTTCGTGAGCGACAAGGCGCTAGCCGTCGGTTCGTTGCTTCAATTCTATGGGCGACAAGTGCCTCGCCCCTCACTGGACTGATCAGTGTTGATCTTGAGCCGCATTGGTCATGCGTGCCTACACACACTCAAAGCAAAATCAATTGAAAGATACTATTTTGAGGTCGTGTTTTTGATCGGTTTCAAATTCCGAAATCGCAAACGTATATTCTCTTCTGAATACATTAGAAATGCATTACCCGATGAGTTTTCCGCAGCCGCAATGCCACCACGCACCTCTCCGATGGAAACTCGCTGGTTATTGTGATCGATAAAGAAGTTTCCTTTTACTTCGAATTCATTTTCGTTCTTTCTTCTCAGAAATCGGTTGGGCGTAATTCGAAGATCGCTTCTCTTAACCCCCATCTCCATTCCTTGATATTTCGAAGTGCCTTCAATTAACTTGGCATTGTCGTTGGTAAGGTCCAAGGCAGCCAACAGCCGATCCCTTGGTTGCGGCTCAAAATCGTACCAAATTGGACCGTCATCTCGATTGCTGATCAATTGCCAGCGTCCACGATGGTGACGCACAAGGGCAAGATGGTCAGCATTTTCGTAGTGTAAAACGCCCCTTTCCGGCGTGTAACTCACGTTGTTCGATACTGGACCATCGACCAATAAGGCTACTGGATTGCTTGTTACATTTCCGTCTTCGCATTTCACAACAACCGACAAATCACTTTCTCCGCGTCCAATTCTTCGAGCATCAATTCGCAAACTGGCTTTTCCGTTAACTAACTTTAGTCCAGTCAAAATTCGCCCATTGTGCTGAAGCGTTGCACTGCTACCACAGTTGCTTTCCACTTGAACCGTAACAACACCGTGCCAATCGACACGCGGCGATTGGATTTTGGCTTGGCAACGCTTGCCATAGTTGTTAACGACAACTGGCAATATCGCCCTGGAGCGATTTCTGCCGACATTGTTTGCAACGGCTACTACACGCAGTTCGTGATAGCCGTCGTTTAATTGTCGGCTATCGAAACTTATTTGGTTCGATTGGCTTTGTTGCTCCAATGCGCCATCGACGTATAGCTCATAGCGCAAAATATCTGGAGAATCTGTTAAACGCTCCAATTCTAAAGAGATTTCACCCGACTGATCCCGCTCAAATTCCTTGCGATTCAAAATTTGGAACTTGGGGGGCACCGCATAAGGCTGACAAAGAGCATCGCCAGCAATCAACAGCTGGAAAGGCCCGGCAACGGACTGATAGAAAGCCTCAGCCAATGTGCATCCGCGTGCATAATGCACATGCATCATTGGATGTGGGAATTTGCTCTGCAATGCATAGGGTTCCCTAACGGTCCCGCTGGACCCTGCAGCACCATATCGAATCAGCTCGGACAGTTTCGTTTGCCCAACACTTGGTTTAAAAACCGCACCATAGCTCGTCAAGTTTTCACAAATCGCTCCTGGCAAGATCGAGCTCTTGGTTTCAGCAAACTGAAAATGCGATTTACCAAACATTAGACCAGCAATGTCATGCACATTTTCAGGAAGCACGCCGGAATAAATTTCTGCTTCAAAGCCAAGCCTTTGCAATTCAGTAATGGCAAAATCATAGTTTCTTCGGCGCGTCCTGTTGCGAACATCGCGCGTGTCGCAAAAGTAAAACGTACCGCTGGGTCGAGTCGCATCAGCAGCTGTTGCAGACTCTAAATAGTTCAAGACCTCCCGCTCCGAATTACCTTTACTGTAAGTCACACCTAATACGGTGGACAAAACGTACGAATCGCCTTGTTCGGCTTGCCCATTGGGAAATCCATTAGGTCCCCAGATGTAATTACTGTCAAAATGATGGGTTGGCAAGAAAGCCACATTATTCGCTTCCACTGAATCGATAAAGTGGCGAAATTCATCCTCCTTGAGTAAAGGCTTGAGAATTCGATCGGTTGCGAGAAATTCGCGCCATTGAAAACCATATTGAACTGATCTTTTGAGCTGCTCAATACAAGCCTTTGTGTCACCGGCCATCGCTGCATTTTTTGCCGCCCAATAGTAAAGCGCGGGCTGCCCCGTATGGCGTGCCATCAACTCCTTCAGCAAAGCGTCAGCTTCCTCGAATTTATTCAGCTGTACTTTTCTAATCGCGTCTTCGAATTTTTCTTGCTCAAGACCATTGAATACCTTTTGCGTAATCGAGATGTTCCGCCGTCGGCAGTATTTGTTCGCATTGAGTGCTATAAAATCGTTGCGTTCCTGCAGTACATGAAGCAAGAAATACGTCACCGAAGAAATGGATGCACTGCCGTTAAAAAACCGCTCATTCAAGTCAATTCCAACAGATCGTTTAGCAGCAACATAATCCTTAGCTTCACGGTGCATATTGATCTGGGTTGGGATGTCCGTTGAATAGATTATGTAATCGATTTGTTGGTTTAGCTTGCGCGTCTGGATGTGTTCAACAATAGGCTTGAGAATCTTGTTTCTGCAGATGGTAAGATTGGTGCTAGATAGATTCGGAAGGTTGTAAAGATAAACAACATTTTGAGCGGGTATCTTACGTCGCCGAACGTAATAATTACCAATCAACTTCGACGAATCAGATTGTGCATTGATAACAACAATTGCATTCTCTGGACCGCTGGCGTTTGCAAAGGCAGGCAGAACAAGTGCAGCGATGATCGCAAGAAAACAAACTATCAATCGTCGTCTTCGCATTGGCGTTCTTATGATTAGATACAAGTGCATGAAACTCAATAATGAGTGATCCTATACAGCCACGGATCTTGAGAGAAGGCAGTGCAGACACCGTTTTTTGAAACGCCTGCAAAGCAGGCAGCGGCCCGCCGTATATGCGAACGGTCAGTCAACAAACGCTCAAACAAACATTTGCGCATAAAAAAAGGCACCGGAAGGTGCCCTCTATGATTTATTTATTATTCTAGTTCTAACGACGGCGTCGTGAAGCCAATCCAGTAACACCCAGGAGAAGCAGACCGAAGGTCGAAGGCTCTGGAATCGCTGTTCCAAAAGTAACTGTCACGTCACGCTTACTAATTGAAGATGCGCCATCAGCGTCCGAGTCAGCAAACAAGATGTTATGAATGAAGACGTCAGCAGTTGTCGTTTCAGGAAAAGATACAAAAGCTTGCCCTGTCCAATTGCCGACTTCACCGTTTTCGAAATCCAAGCTGAATGAATCAGAGTAGCTTCCATCGGGAGTAACCACGGTCAAAAATCCATCAACGCTAGCCAATGAATCAGCGTCTGGGCTGGTGAAATAAACGCCAAACTCATCCAACGATACCGAAGAGAATGTCATGCCGGTATTTGAACTGGCATTCAATTCAACCATACCGTTCAGGAAATCAACTCCGCCGCTTACGCTTTCAGCGTTGAACGCCGTGTTCGGGAAATTCAAATCGTTGCCGATAGCATTTGGCTGCCCGAAAAGTGAACCACCGGATGTCTCAACAATATTTGTAAAATCAAGATCGAATCCGGATACGTTAGTGTACGTCTGACCGTAAGCAGAAAAGCTTAATGCAAATACGATCGCAAGTGCTAAATATGAAGATGTGCGCGTCATGATAGTTCTCTAAAAAGGTTTGCTTTTTCTTATGAACAACATAGATATTACCCTAAGCCATACCGATTACAAGGGAATTAACGGTATTTCCGTCCAGCTTCTTATGACGATAAGGTCACGTTTTAGTGACCATTATTTGGAAATTGCTCTTCCGAGGATTACCCGCCGTTGACGGCATTTCCGCCTTATTCGGCTGCTTTTCGGATATCAGCGCATTAGATTAGCTAATCCATCATCGAAATGCGGGTGCACAACCGCAGGGAAATGCCACTATCTGGAGTCGACGTCGAAACGCAGCCATTGGTCCAGCGAGGACTTGATATGCTTGGTCGGAATTGCATAAGAAGCAGCACGACTTTCACGTGCTATGTTGATTCCCAGCACATTTCCCTGCAAATCACATATCGGCCCGCCGCACTGTTCCGGGAATAGCGGACTGTCATGCTGAAAAACAACAGGGAATTCTGATTTTCGATCACTAAGAATAGCACCAAGGCGACTCTCGGTTTCGATTCGTTCGATGATTTCTGCAGTGGGCGCTACCCCAAGAAATCCTCGATTCTCTCCAATGGTCGATCGGTTTACGGCGCTGTATGAACCGATGGATACGACTTCACCCAACTGGTTTGGTGTGACTACAAATGTCCCACCAATCGGCTGAGCATCGGACCAACTCACTGGCGACAAGCCGTTGACGTCGATTTTCAGTAGCGCCAGATCATTTGATTTATCATGATGCACAACGCGTGCTGCATAATTTGTCTTGGCTCCGACCACAACTGAAACGTTTTCGATTTCCGTGACTTCACTGGCTTTGGTCAAGATCAGGCCGTCATCGCGAACGATTGCGCCAAGCGCAATTTGTTGCCCATTGTCGTCAACAATCTTGACAGTACTGTTGGCGACCTTGCTTACGACAGAACGTAAATTTCGGCGTAAGCTTCGAGATTGCCTTTCAAATCGTTTTACTGGGCGATTGCGTAAGCTCGGCAATTCAAATTTCAGTTCAATGTTTCCATCCAAATCATCTGGATCGACATCATTGATATCAAATGGGTTGGCTGGATTATTGCGAAAGCGGCGGAATTCCGCTGGAGTCATTTCCACAATAGCCGTGTTGTTGTCGAGCGCTTTCTGAAATTTACTCTTGAGTGCAGGCCCAAGATCATCCAACATCGAGACCATCTTTTCGCGAACTTCACGAGAAATTTCCTGGCTAAGAGCCTCAGCTTCAATCAGCAGGCTCGCGCACAATACCACCAGCATTGCGAATAATACTTGCGAAAGTCGATTTGTCATACTTGGTAACCTGCGATCAAAAACGCCATTTAGCTGACCAACCAATGTTAGCATGAATCACTTAATCTTAGCGATCAGGCGGTCAAAAGCCATTGATACCTTCGTTAGGCTGTTTTGATCATTGAAGTCAGGTCAGCGGCATTAGCGATGGCCCGATTGTCAAAGCGTGTGACTACATCTCCAATTTGAATCCCAGCTTTTCTGGCCGGACTATTGATTGGGTGCACTTCTTTAACAACCGCTTCGTTCGCTTCGCGGTCGACTACGACACGGCTTGTGATGTCACACACAATCCGCCAAACAGACTCCACTATCTGGCGTCGAGGTCGCGAGCTGCCACGTCGAAACGCAGCCATTGGTCCAGCGAGGACTTGATATGCTTGGTCGGAATTGCATAAGAAGCAGCACGACTTTCACGTGCTATGTTGATTCCCAGCACATTTCCCTGCAAATCACATATCGGCCCGCCGCACTGTTCCGGGAATAGCGGACTGTCATGCTGAAAAACAACAGGGAATTCTGATTTTCGGTCACTAAGAATAGCACCAAGGCGGCTCATCATCTTGAAACGCGCTGCGCGTTCCGAATTGATATTCAGGCCAGACAGTTTTGCTTGTGTGGATTTACGGCGTCCGTTACGAGTAAACACAATCTCAATTTCGTCTCCAGCAGATCGTCGGCTGATCTCGTATACAAGCTGATCGACGCGAGTGATCGCCAAGCCATCGATACTTTGAATGATGTCTCCGATTCGCAATCCCGCTGCAAACGCTGCTGTGTCGGTTTCAATTCGTTCGATGATTTCTACTCCGTTGGCAACTGCAGCTGGCGCAACTCCAAGAAATCCTCGATTCTCTCCAATGGTTGATCGGTTTACGGCGCTGTATGAACCGATGGATACGACTTCACCCAACTGGTTTG
>CAYONX010000027.1:41410-55836 GCA_964405425.1 uncultured Pirellulaceae bacterium
GATCGGTTTACGGCGCTGTATGAACCGATGGATACGACTTCACCCAACTGGTTTGGTGTGACTACAAATGTCCCACCAATCGGCTGAGCATCGGACCAACTCACTGGCGACAAGCCGTTGACGTCGATTTTCAGTAGCGCCAGATCATTTGATTTATCATGATGCACAACGCGTGCTGCATAATTTGTCTTGGCTCCGACCACAACTGAAACGTTTTCGATTTCCGTGACTTCACTGGCTTTGGTCAAGATCAGGCCGTCATCGCGAACGATTGCGCCAAGCGCAATTTGTTGCCCATTGTCGTCAACAATCTTGACAGTACTGTTGGCGACCTTGCTTACGACAGAACGTAAATTTCGGCGTAAGCTTCGAGATTGCCTTTCAAATCGTTTTACTGGGCGATTGCGTAAGCTCGGCAATTCAAATTTCAGTTCAATGTTTCCATCCAAATCATCTGGATCGACATCATTGATATCAAATGGGTTGGCTGGATTATTGCGAAAGCGGCGGAATTCCGCTGGAGTCATTTCCACAATAGCCGTGTTGTTGTCGAGCGCTTTCTGAAATTTACTCTTGAGTGCAGGCCCAAGATCATCCATCATCGAGACAAACTTTTCGCGAACCTCCCGAGAAAGTTCCTGGCTAAGGGCCTCAGCTTCAATCAGCAGGCTCGCGCAGAATACCACCAGCATTGCGAAAAATACTTGAGAAAGTCGATTAATCATCCTTGGTACCCTGCAATAAAAAAGGCCATTTAGCTGGCCAACCAATGTTAGCATGAATCACTTAATCTTAGCGAATCAG
This sequence comes from uncultured Pirellulaceae bacterium, assembly GCA_964405425.1. Lineage (GTDB taxonomy): Bacteria > Planctomycetota > Planctomycetia > Pirellulales > Pirellulaceae > Mariniblastus. The sequence continues at coordinate 42,215 of CAYONX010000027.1, forward strand.
GCGGTCAAAAGCCTTCCAGTACCACGTAGGTCGTGAAGTAGTGGCCATTTCTGCGAACTTCTACATTGAAACCTTCGTTAGGCCGTTTTGTTTTGATCATTGATATCAGTTCAGCGGCATTAGCGATGGCCCGATTGTCGAAGCGTGTGATTACATCTCCAGTTTGAATACCAGCTTTTCCGGCCGGACTATTGGGGTGCACTTCTTTAACAACCGCTTCGTTCGCTTCGCGGTCGACTACGACACCCATTCTCGCTCGACGGCGTTTTCTTTTCTTCTTCTTTGCGAGCTCTGGCAATTGGCCCCATGACTCACTGGCTTTCATTCGTGTCCAGTGCTGGCGAAAAGTATCGATGGTGACATGGCGATTCTCTGCAATCGAATCTCCGATCGAGGAATGGATGGCAATGACGTCTCCGTCCAGGTTAAACAACGGTCCGCCTGAATCACCCCCGATCAAAACGGCATCGGTCACAATTTGATGCTTTTTTCTTCCCAGCACACGGCCAGTACGAACGGGCGGCTTGCGACCAAGGTCATAACCTCCACTGTGACCAAGCGTGACGACCCATTCACCGATTTCAACACCGGACTTTGCCAGGTCGACATATGGGTAGTCCCCACCGTCGACAATTTGAACCATTCCGGCGTCGACGTTCAGATTTCTACCTAATGGAATTGCTTTGGCTTTGTGGCCGTTGGGGAATATTACTTCATACGCGTTCTTGAATGGGCTTGCCATTACATGGCCTGCCGTCAGAACCAATCCGTCTTTGCTAACGATCACTCCGCTGCCGAACCCTTGCCCATCAGTCACAGCGACAACAGCTGGCATCGCTTTGGAAACGACATTCTGAATTTGCTTCTCAATCTTCTGCATTTCTTCAAGCGTTTGTTCCGCGAACACCTGTGAGTCGCAACAAGCACCAAGCCAAGACGCTGTTAGGCAAAAAACAAGCGTACAAGTTTTGTAAAGCGTATTCATCTTTGAATGATCTCCTGGCGTTTGACCGCAACAAAACGAAGGTCTCATATTCAAGTATTCGTAATGCCAGTTTAATTTGGAGCAAAAAAAAAGTGCTGTCTTAACTATTTTAAATGACCGGCATATTGAAAAGGTGTGAAGAAGTACTGATGGGCAGAAACACGTGGAAGTAATTTCGGACAAGAACGCCAATTATAATGGTTACAACGGCGTTGTGGGATGTGTGGTAGCACGAAATTACGCCGCAAACCAAACAAACTGCACAACTATACGTGTCGTTTGCGTTTTGGTTTCCAAAGAATTGTTAGCGAACCAACCATAGAAAAAAAACGACCAAAAAAATTGCCGCCAATGCTATCGACACTGCGTTAACCAACCGCTGACGCTTTCTGCGTTGTTCAGGTGAAAGCATGGTCAATTCATACGTTTTACCTTTGTGCTCAATGCGTACGATATTGTTGTCGACACTTTGCAAACCGCCACCACCATCGGGAAGCAAGACGCGGTTATCTCTCTTAGCATTTATGCGGCGGTCAATGAATTCCGGATCATCAGCCAGAAATTTTGGAGGCAATTTCTCCAACGCTTCAGCGAGTTTTGCAGCGGCCAAAGATTCCGGATCCGCGCTCGAATCATCCACAGATGAACTTGCGTCATTTCCGCCGTTGGTGCCGTTGTCGTCATTGCCGACGGTGCGATTGGCATTCAGATCCAAACGGTGGCTGCACGAATCACAAATGGCATCCGCTTGAATCGAGCTTTCGGTTAGCTCAATCTCTTGCGAACATTCGCGACAGTAGGTTCTGTTTTGTTTCGTCACTTTGCTAATTCAAAGCTACACAATCGTGTTGAATATCCGATCACCGGCATCGCCCAACCCGGGGACAATAAACTTCTGTTCATTCAAACGCTCGTCTAACGCACAGGTGTGAATTTCGATATCTGGAAACTCACCTGTCAATCGTTCGATCCCTTCGGGGGCAGCAATGATCGAAAGCATCTTGATATTTGAAACGCCCCAATTCTTGATCGTCTCGATCGCCATTGCCGCCGACCCGCCGGTGGCCAGCATGGGGTCAAGTATAAACGCGAAATCTACGCTCGGCTTACTGGGAAGCTTATTGTAATACCCAACCGGCTGCGCGGTTTCTTCGTCTCGATACAATCCCAGATGCCATACTTCAGAAGTTGGTATCAGGTTCAACATCGCATCGACCATCGCAATACCAGCTCTCAAAATCGGAACCAATCCGATTCGGTCAGCCAAACAACTTCCTTCAGTTTCGCACAAGGGAGTTTCAATAGTGATGGGTTTGGTAACCAAATCACGTGTCGCATCAAAAGCAAGCAAAGTCGACAACCGGTTGACTGAATCACGAAATTCGTTCGGCTTCGTATTCTTGTCACGCAAAATTGCCAAATGACATTGGACCAAAGGATGGTCGAGGGTCTTGATTGAACTCATTTATCTACCAACGTTCTTGAACAGTTCTGTAAATCATACACTGAGTTGCGTCCGACCGTCAGTCCGCAACTTCTGCAGAACCGTGTCCAAGGCTATACCGTTCCCGGTTTTCCAATAGAGGTCCAAACTAACAACATTAACACCGGAACAATGCAGCTGACTGCCACGCCCATTAAAAAATTGCCCTGCTCAGCAAACAAATTGCCAAGCACCACAAAGCTTGCTGCAAAAACCAGGTTGGCGATGATGATGGGCGGCCAGAACTTTTTTGCGGCGTAGCGATAAGTCCCCAATAACAAAATTGACGCTTCGGCCAAAACCGGAACAGGCCGAAATAATACAATTGGCCAGGCGCCCCAGCGATCCAACCAGGCTTCGACATCACGCGCATCTTCTTCGTTGGACCAGCGACTGACAGCCGGCCAGCCCAGATACCATCCGAGCAAATACCCGATCAAGGCGGAAAGATTCAGGCCCACCCAACAAAGCAGCGTTCCTGTTACGATACCGAATAATTTGCCGGCGACAGCACAAACAGCGGACGAGGGCACGGGCAATAGAATGTCACCGGAAAACAACGCCACAATCACGAGCGCTGCCATCCAGCCACTTTCTCCAAAACTTTCGCTACTGACAAATGCTTCCATCGCTTTTTGTCGATGCTCCGAAAAACACAAGATTGGGATAGCGAAAACCACTAGAATTGAAACCAATATCAACAGTGATTTCTTTTTGGTTTTCAATTGCCACTCCAAACGTCCGTCAACATGCCACGTCAGCTGCTGATAATTATTGCGTTCATGGTCATCACAGCGGGGATGGCCTGCCAACGCGAAGCTCAATTGCCTGATGCGATAATTTCGGGCGGATCCATGTACCCTTCAATGCCCGGAGAACATTACAGCGTAACTTGTGACGATTGCAAATTCCCCTTTATCTTTGACAACTACAAACCACCCGCTTCTGGTATGGTCGTTTGTCCCAATTGCGGATTCACCGAAATCGATTTTCGCAACCAAAACCAATTGGGTGCAATTCGGCCCAGGCTAAAACCAATAGCCAGCACCAAGCCGATTCCGCGCTGGGAGATCGTTGTCTTCCAATCAACCTTTAATTCGCAACAGCCAAGGAACGTCGTCAAGCGTGTGGTCGGTTTGCCCGGTGAGCAAATTTCAGCTGCTAACGGAAACTTGTATGCCAATGGCAAGATTTTGAGCAAGCCTATTGAGATCTTTAATCGTACAAAGCAGATTGTTTTTGATTCGAAATATCTTCAACGCGATCGTGGCGCGAATCGTTTTACTCCATTGACGATCGGAAAATCCGCTTGGAGTTTTACGAGCGAACAGTGGCGTTTTGCCAGTGCCGAAAACGTTGATGAATTTGATTTTATTCGCTACCGACATATTAGAGGCTACCGGCATTTCGACGATCGATTCGAGCCAACGGTAATTGAGGATAGCTCAGCATTCAATCAGAACGTTTCTCGCAAACTCTTTCCGGTTTCCGATCTGCAAGTTGATTTGAATGTTGAACTACGCAATGACGCTGAGTTTTGCCTTCGCTTGAAAAATTCGAAAGAATTACTCTTTCTATTCTCACCCGAGCAATTGACGCTGCTGATCGATCAGCAATCCGTCGCGTCTTCAGAATTTATCTCGAACAACGATCAGCCGCTCAGAATTTCATTCTCTGTTTACGACGATCAAATCTATGTCCATCTAAATGACAAAATTCTCTTGAAGCACGAATTCGAGCCAGGTGACGGCAATATGGAAGTCGATGTTGGTGCCCGACGTGGGGAAATGGCCCTGCATCGAGTCCGCATCTTCCGAGACATTCACTATTTATCAATACAGCCATCCAAAGACACTGACGGTTACTTCGTACTGGGCGATAACCCGCCTATTTCTGTCGATTCCCGCCAATTTGGACGAATCACAAGAGCACAAATCAAAGCGGCCGTTGATTCGACAAACTTCAAGCATTCTGCGCAATAGACGACAAGCTCATGGCCTCAGGGTCGAATAACAAATTTCCAGATTGAATGGCTCTGCGTCAGTCATCAACGTAGAACGAATTCGCTTGACACGATAAAATCGGTTAAACCATTAGCCCCAGAGTCTGCCATGGCCAGAAAACGAAAACGTAAAGCATTTGAAACACTCGAGCCCAGCCAGCCGGTCAGAAGGCCTGAGAGTTCCGCCAGGGACGGCTCGATTTTCTCGTTTTTTCGTGACCATGGAATCCGCGAAACCATCGAATCGATTATCGTCGCAGTCGTTTTGGCATTGATGTTTCGTGCTTACGAAACCGAAGCGTTTATTATTCCAACGGGCTCAATGGCTCCGACGCTTCAAGGCCAACACATGGACGTCAATTGCGACCAATGTGGATTTCAGTATCGGTCGGGAGCAAGCTACAGCGGCTCAAGTACTCCGCCCAGCGATCGTGGTTTGATTACAAAAACCTACTGTCCCATTTGTCGCTACGGAATGAAAATGCGGCCCGATTCGGAAGCGAACCATCGCTCCTTTAACGGCGATCGAATTCTGGTCAACAAATTTGTCTATGATTTCCAGCCACCTGAACGATTCGATGTGATTGTTTTCAAGAATCCCAACAACGGCAAACAAAACTACATCAAACGCCTGGTCGGTTTGCCAGGCGACAATCTGCTGCTTGAAAATGGTGATGTTTTCAACATGGTCGCAACCGCCGACGGTAAGCATGAAAAACAAATCATCCGTAAGCCTGCAGACAAGGTCCAGGTCATGCTGCAAACCGTTGACGACACCAATCACATCGCGACTCAGTTTCGTCGCATCGCAGATTGGCCTAGTCGTTGGCAACAATGGGACAATCCCAATACCGACTGGAAGATTCTGGAATCCAAGAACAAACCATATTTCGTAAATGAAGGTGCCAATAGTGACCTGTCCTGGCTGCGCTATCGGCACCTGGCGCCCCGATCGGCAATGGACGAAGACGCTTACGCTCAACAGCGATTGGGAAAGCCGCGAGAAACCGAGTGGGAACAGATTGAAAAAGGCAAAGTGCCCCGCCGTATCATGAACAACGGCAAAGTTGCAGCCGGCGCGCTGATTCGTGACTATTACGAATACAACGACAGACACTATCAGTTTCCGCCCAATCGAGGCCGAGTTCCTGCCAAACAACAATTCTGGTCGATGGCAGCACATTGGGTCGGTGATCTGGCAATGGAATGCGACGTCGTTATAGAGTCAGATTCCGGGACGATCGCTTTTGATTTGGTCGAAGGCGGTGTGCATTTCCAATGCAAAATCGACATCGAAACCGGAAAGGCAACACTGGAGACCCTTGGCGAAGACAGCCATATCGTTTTCGATTGTCCGGACGGTTCCCCAACGGCTCAAACCCCGATCAATGGACACGGAACCTATAAGATTACATACGCGCAGCTGGACGATATGGTGTATCTGTTTGTAAACGGGCGCAACGTCGAATTTAATGGCTCGTCATATAAGAACACTTCGGGCAAGCGACTGCAGCCCAAATACAGCCCGGAAGATCCTGGCGACGCAGAACCACTCGGAATTGCATCCGCCAATGCAAACATAAGGGTAAATCGATTGAAAGTTCTGCGAGACATCTACTATGTTTCGCCAAAGAACTTCCTCGACCCCGACATCTCCAACGAGATCGACTATGTTCCAGATCGGGTGCGTGTTAGCGTTTACGAAAAGCCAAACGAATGGGGCCAGGGTGTCGCAAAGAACATTTTCCAACGAGCAACCCTAACCCGGCCAATGTACGAACTTGGACCCGGACAGTACTTTCCCATGGGTGACAACAGTCCCGCCAGTCAGGACGCAAGGATCTGGGACGGTACCAAGTCTGTGGATGAAAAAATGCTGATTGGTCGTGCGATGTTCATCTATTGGCCACACAGCCTGAATAAGCCGGTTAAGTTCTTTCCGAATTTCGGCCGCATGGGATTTATACGCTAGCAAGTTTTTGAGAATTGAAACCGGACTTGCCGCCCGAACGTGTTGCCGGCAAAAATCATCGCTGTCATTCATGGAAGGACAGACATGCAAATTTTGAGCGTCGAAGGACTGGTGAAAGCGTACAAGCGCCGTCGCGTGGTCGACGGTGTTGAACTAAGCGTCGAAGCCGGCGAGATCGTTGGATTGCTGGGGCCCAATGGCGCTGGAAAAACGACAACGTTTCGTATGATCTGCGGAATGGTAAAGCCAGATGCCGGTACCGTGTTTCTCTCCGGTGAAGACGTGACCAAATGGCCGATGTACATGCGTGCTCGAGAAGGCGGAATGGGTTATTTGCCGCAACAATCAAGCGTATTTGCAAAATTGACCGCCGAAGACAACTTGCTCGGGATCATGCAACTGCTGGGCTTCAGCCGCAAACAGCAACGCGAACGCTGCGATGCATTGCTGGAGCAATTCAAGATCTCACACATTCGCAAAACGGGCGCAGGGAAATTATCTGGTGGAGAGCGCCGCAGGCTGGAAATCGCACGCTGCCTGATTTCCGAACCCAAAATTATCATGCTCGATGAACCGTTTGCCGGTATCGATCCGGTAACGGTCCAGAATATACAAGAAATCATTCGCGATCTTTCGCGAGACGGAATCGCAATTCTGATCACCGATCACGCTGCTCGAGAAATTTTGCAGATTACCGATCGAACCTATGTTGTCAGTGAGGGGCAAATTCTTGTCAGCGGTTCGCCTGACACGATTATTAAAAACGAAATCGTTCGCACCAAGTATTTGGGCGACATAGCCATGCAGCCTGAATCGATTGGCAGCGTAGCGTCAGCGCCCGCAGAAACTGACAGCGGCGGCAATCAGAAAGTACAGTTCAAAGCTCGACAGCGCGTCGTAACCAAGCTGAAAACAACCGATTTGGATTAACGATCGGCAGCTTTAACGCTTGAGATCATAGAACGAAGGTTTACGATCCTTCTGAAAACGCTTGAAGCCGAAATTCGTGGGATCGTATGGCTCGACATAAGAAACGTCCAAATCCGGCTGGATCTTTTCCGCCATCTCAAGCGACCACAACGAAGCATTTACCAGCAACCGCCGCAAATCTTCTGATTCGAAATCCGTTGCCGCGCCCATTGTCGTGCAAAAGATGCGGGAATCCTTGCCGCTTTTTGTTTTATAGGTCTTAGTCCAAACCAGCGGCATCATTGGGTTGTTTCTTTCGTCTTCAACTGCTTTATCCGTTGGTTTCATGCCTTCGAGAATCTGCCCCCGCATCAGTACATCCGCTGATTCACCCAGCCTTTTGATTTCGTAAACATCGGTCGAGCCCCAAACGTCATCGACACCGCGTAAAATCGGGTGATCGGCAAATTTATCATTCACGACCGCACGGCAGCTTTCTTTTCCGTGTTTGCCGTGGTGCGAGACCCATGTGTCTCCGAGCACGCGTTGACCAAATCCGCCGCTCCATTGTTCGCCCCTGAAGTTAAACGAGTACCGATGATATTTTCGGTCGCTTGGGATTTTGAATGCGTGAGTGGAAGTTCGAACGCCAATTATTGGCTTTCCCGATTCCAGATAGCGATCGATGGCGGCCATCTGTTCGTCCGGAAGATTGCGAAACCTCAAACCCATGATCACCAGATCCGCAGTTGCAAGTGCGTCGAGCCCAGGGATATTTTTCTGATAATTCGGCTGGATGATTCCATCATTATTGACGGGAAACAAAACCGTACATTTAAAACCGTGCCTAACGGCCAAGATCTTTCCCAGCATCGGCAATGCTTCTTCGCTGCGGTATTCATCATCGCCGGCAATCAAAACAATGTGCTTTCCAGTGCCAACACCGTCTTTTCCGACGTACTCGCACCACAATTTTTCTTCTACTTGTGTTTGGGCAAACAATTTAGAGACAGCCACAAGCGTAAAACAGAGGCCGAGCATCAAGCGGTAAAGGCTCATTGTAAATCCTTGTAAATGGTTACGGATGCAGCCCGAAGAATTGTAACGACGTCGTTTCTTCGAAGCCAAGCATCAAGTTCATCGATTGTACAGCACTTCCAGCCGCACCCTTCATTAAATTATCGATAGCCGATATCACAACGACTCTGCCCGTGGATTCATCCACTTCGAAACCGACTTCAGCCATATTGGTACCGGCAAGAATCTTTGGTTCCGGATATCGATAAACACCGCGTTTCTCTTTAACGATTCGAACAAACGGTTCGTCAGCATACGCCGCACGAAATTTTTTCCACAGGTCCTTTTCACTGACCGCCTGATTACAAAACACATGGGCCGTGCACAGCACCCCCCGCACCAACTCGACGGCCGTCGCAGAAAAATGCAAATCAAGTTCACCCAGTTCTTGTAAAATCTCTGCCTGATGTCGATGCCCAGTAGGGGCAAATGACCGGACGACATTGACGCGTTCGGGATGGTGCGTCGCCAGACTAAACGCATTACCGCCTTCAGACGAACCGACTTTTACTTCGATAACAGCTCGCTCGATTAAGCCTTCTCGTGCCAACGGCAGCAAAGCCAGATTCGAAGCCGTCGCGTTACAGCCAACTCCTGAAACCATTTTTGCACTCTTCAGTTCATCCCGGTGCAGTTCGGCTAAACCGTAAACAAACTTCTCCAGATATTCAGGGTTGGGATGAGGTTTTCCGTACCACTTTTCAAACGCCGCTGCATCACGCAGGCGAAAATCCGCGGAACAATCAACGATGTATTCAGCAAGGCCAGCGAATTTTTCAATTTGCTCCGCCGCTTGCCCGTGAGGCAAACACAGAAACAGGAAATCCGTATTTGTCAGGTCTTCAATCGGAGTAAACTTCAGCGAAGAAACGCCGCGCAAATTCGGATGCGTCTCGCGGACAAACCGTCCTGCGTACCGTTGAGACGTCGCCTGATGAACCTCGACTTCCGGGTGGGCCAGCAGCAACCGCAACAGTTCGCCGCCCACATATCCAGACGCACCAACAATACTGACTTTGACCATTTACGTCCTTTTCTAATTCTAAAACTAAACTCTGTTTCCATTGACAACGGCGATGTGAATCAAAACGCGCGTACATGAAAGCTTTTAGGATGGACAAACCTAATTGCTCAATTGCTGGGCGATCGATTCACTCGCACGCGTAATTTATGCCGTCGCAACAGCACCGCTGCCAACCTTGATTATGAATTCGACCATTTTTTCGGGAATGTCGACACCGGTGGGTTCGATACTATTGCGAAATTCCATCGAATGATTCACTTCATTGACCACCCATGTTCCATCTTCGCTTTGAAAAAGATCAATCGCCAGTAAACCGCCACCGACCGCAGCTGCAGCAGCTTCAGACAGCGCCGCAATTTCATCAGTCACTTCACAATTGGCGGTAGTTGCGCCACGAGCGGTATTGGTGATCCAATGTTTCGAGTTTCTGGAAATCGCACAGATAGTTTCGCCATCAACGACGAAGCTGCGAATGTCGCAAGAGTCGCGTTTGGTAACAAACTCTTGAATATAAAACACACCATGGTTAAAGCTGCCAAGAGTGCTTTTGTGTTCAAGGATCGTTTCTGCCGCATCACGGTCGTTGATTTTACTCAACAGCCGTCCCCACGAACCAATCGCCGGCTTCATCACCACCGGATAGCCCAACGATTCCATAGCCTCAATCGCTGCATCAGCGGTGTAGGCAATGATTACCTTGGGGGTCGCGATCTTGTTCTTTTCAAGCGCAACCGATGTGGCCAGTTTATTTCCGCAGACTTCAACCACCGATGCAAAGTTAACCGTCGGAATGTCCCAACCGTTTAAAACCTGCACCGTCGCCAAGGCTTTAGAGAAGCTGACGCTTCGATCAAATACTACGTCAAATCGCTGCCATGGATCAGGTTCGTTCAAGTGCAATTGAACTTTGCGAATGTCGATCATTTCTACTTCAACATTCTTCTTCTTAAACGCCTCGATCAATAATTTCTCTTCAGCCGCAACGCGATCAAAAAGCATTCCAATTTGCATGACTGTGTATCCTGTAGTTAAGGTCTGAGAATCGACGAACTATTCGCCCCAGTCCTCTTCTACTTCTGGCGCTTCGGCGATCTCGATTGGATCGATCTTGGTGACTTCCAATTCCGTACCGCAATCACCACATTCCATCAATTCGCCAATGACAGTCCCGTCAGCAATTTCGACTGCTGCTTCACAAATCGGACAGGCAACACCTGAATCACTCATTTTCAAACTTCTCCAACTAATATGTCTGCAGCATCAGTTGCCGCAGCGGTAAAAACACAAGTCCACGTATTCTATGACTCGCACGCGGATTTAAAAGTGCCGTTGACCATTATCAATAATCTATGGCTCGCGAATATGCCCCGTGGCGGTTCAAAGCGAATTCGCAGCCGGTTTGTGGAAAACTTTTCTGGTTGCCAAAGATGGCCGCATGGGTTTATTCGTCTAGAATAGGATTGAGTAAACCGGAGCAACGCTAGTGGCTAAATACGAATCCAAATCATTCAACCTGGTGCTGATACAAATCATCGGCCCGGCCTTGATTATGGTGATGGTGGCCACCCTCGTTTTCTTCCTGATCGAAGTCTTTTATCGGGGCCCGCATGCCGGCAGATTGTATTGGGTCATGTCCTTTTTCACCTTCGCTTCGGTGTTGATCAGTCGCGTTTCAATCGAAGAAGGTAAAGAAAGAGCGTGGCTGCTAGGCGTACTTCTGGCCGGCGCTACGTTTGTCACTTGTTCCTCGCTGGTCGAATTCAAATACGCGGGCCTGAATTTCCTTTCACCGCTGGTAACGATCGGGTTAATTGCGATCGTGATGTGGTCGTCTGCAAAATTGACATGGGATTGCACCGTCGTCGATAGTAGCCGAGACCCCTCCGCAACGGGTTTGGTTGACCTGGTTCAATCTTCGGTGCGTGACGAATTAGAAACGGCACAGGAATCTGACAAGACAAGTTTGCTGAAACGTTGGCTTACCGGAAACCCAAGCAAGAATAATCCGGGCCTGTGGGTTTTCTATTTTGCGATGTTTGCGTTCCCGATTTTTGGTTTTGGACAATGGTTTGTCGAAACCGCCGATCGTTCATGGACGTTTGTTCTGTTTGCCTTTTATTTAGGCGCCACCCTTTGTCTGCTGATGACAACCAGCCTGCTTGGTCTTCAGCGATACCTTTCCAAACGCAAGCTTCAAGTGCCAAATGCCATCGCGCGAAATTGGATCATAACCGGCGGTACATTTGCTTCATTGGTCATGCTTGTCGTTATCTTCATCCCCAAGCCACCGACGGCTGGGTGGTCCAATGATCTGGCAGCAATTCTAAAATCTCCAGATCGCGATGGCTGGAAACATGCGCCCGGTAAGGACGGACAGAAAAACGATCCAGACGCTGTCAAGAAAAAAGCTGACCCAAATGCACAGGGACCGCCAGAAGCTAAAGGCGACGGCGATAACGGTGGCGATCAAAAGTCGAAAGAGAAAGGCGGTGGGGAAAAAGGAAAGGAGAAGGGAAAGCAAGGTTCAAAGGACGGTGACAAAAAACAAGACGGTAATAAAAAGCCGGACGACCAATCCCGGAAAAACAAACAACAGCCAGGCAACGAAAACAAACAGCCACAAACGAAACCGCAAAAAAACGCAAACAAGAAGAACAAAGCTGACAAACAGAACCAGCGCAAGAATAACGCCGCAGAAAACCAACAGCCACAAAAACGCCAGGCTCAGCCGCCTCAACAAAAGTCTGAATCTTCAAGCAACCTGAACAAGCTCTTCGACTCTCTTTCCGGCTTGATTAAAGGGCTGGTTTATTTGCTTGGAGCCATCGCGGCAATTGTCCTGATTTTCATGTTCAAAGACCAATTGCTCGCCCTATTCGGCAAAAAGAAGAAACCAAAACCCGTGGAACAAGTGACTGAAAAAATTCCGCAGGTCCAATTGCCAGGATTCCGCAATTTTCGCGATCCATTCAAAAGCGGAAAGGCACGCAAAATGTCACCCGATGAACTGCTCCAATACACACTTTCGGCCTTTCAAGCATGGACCCGTGACGCAGGGGTTCGGCAAGGGCCCGACGATACGCCGTCGGAACTGGCAAGTCGAGTTAAAACAATCGATCCCAAGGTTGCCCAATACGCGAAATTACTGGCGAACATCTACGGTAAAGTCGCTTTCGGCGGTAAAAACCAAATCGGTCGCGACGAACTCGAACCTTTGGTAAAGTTATGGCAATACATGACGGCAGCCCCGATAAGTCATCAAGTCGCATCCGCTTAGCTCGCGGTGACTCAAGACTGCCATAAAGGCCGCTCAAAAATACGACATTTCCAGTCAGGCATCGCAAATAGCAATGACAAAAGAATACACCTTTCACCCACTTCAATTCGAAGGCAATTACACCGAATCCGAAATGCTCGATCGCGCAACAGCGTTCTATGATCTGATTCGCAAACGCCGAACCGTACGTGATTTTTCTGATCGCCCCGTGCCTCGAGAAATCATTAACCAGTGCATTTTGGCCGCAGGAACGGCACCCAATGGCGCCAATCTTCAGCCGTGGCATTTCGCAGTCGTCGCAAGCCAGGAAATCAAATCGGAAATCCGCAAAGCAGCCGAAGAAGAAGAACGCGAATTTTATAACGGCCGTGCACCAAACGAATGGCTCGACGTGTTGGCTCCTTTGGGTACCGATGAAAATAAGCCCTTCCTTGAAATTGCCCCGTATCTGATCGTCATTTTCGCCAAGTCGCATGATATCGATGCCAATGGCAACCGAACCAAAAATTACTACGCCAGTGAATCCGTTGGAATTGCAACTGGTATGCTCATCACCGCATTGCATAATTGCGGCTTGGCAACTTTGACTCATACGCCCAGCCCAATGAAATTCCTCAACCAGATTCTTAACCGACCGTCCAATGAGCGGCCGTTCGTAGTTCTAGTCACCGGTTACCCAACTGAAGATGCAAAGGTCCCGCAAATCACAAAGAAGCCTTTGGAAGAAATCACATCTGATCATTGATCCAAGAAGATCAGTGGAAGGAAGGAAGCCAGAGTCGCGGAGCGACGGTATATGGTAGCCTTGGGTTTTAGCCCAACGTTTTCCAACGTCCGCAATCAGAGTCGCGGAGCGACGGTATTTTGTAGCCTTGGGTTTTAACCCAAGGTTT
>CAYONX010000028.1:0-55711 GCA_964405425.1 uncultured Pirellulaceae bacterium
TCGACATCCCCAACTTGGCCGTGATCAATAATCAATACAGGAATTTTCTCCGGTTCATTAATCAATCGCACCGTCGACAATGTTCGAGCACTTGGATCGCTGCCAACTTGCATCGCAAGCTGAATATTCTGAACCGCCGATCGCCGGTAATCCAAACCATTGTGATCGCCAATTACAAAGAATCGCATATCACTAACATTGTCTGGTTCCGACCAAGTCAAGCCACCATTGGTGGAAGATAACCAATGCGTGTTGCCAGGCATTTTGTCGCCTGACGTTTCGTAGGCGATTTCTGCGGCGACGTCAGTTCCACCGTCCCCAGTGATCACGATGCACAAGTCAACGTCAGGCCCAAGGTCATTTAACCGTGCAAAATACACATCAAACCAGGAAAATTTTTCGTCGAGTTCCGATTCACGAATTCTCGTCGTTTCGTAAACACTGCCAGAAGGTTTTTGAAACTCAGCTTTAACGAGACTAACGTTGACCAAACCATCGGCGACTCCGACGGATCTTGCACGAATACGAACACGATTGATTGTCCAAGCTGTCGCAAGGCCTGGTAAAGCCGGTATAAAGTACTGACTCGCTGCAGTATCGTCATCGATGGCAAAGTTTAGAAACTGCCCGGCGATTGAATCATTGTGGCTCTGAAGCAGCGTTTCCGATTTGTCGTATATTTCGCTGTAATTGAGTTCAAACTGGTGCACATCGTCTACCAAAGATTCCGGCACTGAATTGTTATACGAATACATTACCGGATCGCCGGGAGTCCCTGACCAACTGTACCGTAGCGATTCTTCACGCCCATCGGCGTTTCTGTCAAAAGAAGAAAACTCAACAGCATTCAAAGAACACTCTGCAAGCGACGGCGTGAATTGCAAGTCTGATAGCAAACGCTGCTGAGTTTCAAGCGATGCAATTCGATTGGCCATCAGCCCGTTGCTCAAATTCTGCGCATTGGAAACTGCAATTATCAAGCCACCCGCAGCGGCAACAATGGCGACCATAAGTGGCAACGACACCATCAGCTCAACCAGCGAATAGCCATTGGATCTTAATAGCGATCGACGATTAGATTCCGGTTTGAACTTCACCATCATGCACCTCAAATGTGGAAGCCTTCAAACCATTTGCGTTTCTCAACCGAACATCATGAATTTGGATGATGCCGTTTTGAGAAACCGAAACCACCCTGGTGAATTCACCGATAAACAATTCAATCGATCCAGCGAAATCAGGATTGCCAAAACCGTTAAAAGAAACATTTGGCTTGCCGTCAAAATTCGCGGATGCGATTTGACATCGATATGGCTGTTGGTGCAGTTCGATCAAATAGCTTTGGGATGGATTCGATCGATCAGCCACGTCAGGCATTTCGTAGACGTTTATTGGAGCGATCCGAAATTCAACGGTAGTGGTGGCCGATTTGGCGATCGCATTGGAACGAGCGAATTCAAGATCCGCAGCAAGCCGTTTACATGCTGCATCGAGACTAGCGCGTGACAACGATTCTTGAAAACGTGGAACGGCAACCGCAGAAAGGATTGCCAGAATCAAAATGACAATAGCAATTTCAGTAAACGAGAAACCGTCGCGTTTATGAATCCTGCTATGCATTTTCTGGAACTACTCCTATTTGCTTGTATCGATTTCCCTCTTTTAAAGTCGGCTACATCGACCACCAGGCAAAATCGCCTAAGCGATCACGCCGACAATAACAAATATGACGCTTGGTACATCCACACTACCATTGCCAATAGCCGACATTGGGATCCAAGGCCGTTTTGTCCGGTAAATTGATAAGGAAATGTCCGGTCGCAGGATCGTACTTCCAGCCTTTAAGGGGTGAAGAATCAACCTGAACAGGACTCTTGTCATCAATCGCTACCCCAGCCGGATCAAACGCCTGTCTAGCAGACCTCGATCCAACAAGGACACTGGGAAACTCTGTTCCTAAATAACTCTCTATGACTTTCTTGAATTCCAGCTCGCTATTTGCAGGGGGCAATTGGCGATCGTTTTCCGCAACGTGTTGCTCAATCGCGTCCCGAACTAACATGAGTCTTATTTTCTGAGTCTGATCGTTGGAGCGGCGGACACTAGACATGTAAAACGGAATCGCAGTCGCACTGATAATACCGATGATCAAAACGGCGGTCATCAATTCAATCAGCGTGTGGCCGCTTCGGCAAGTCGTTTTCCTGGATGGGTTTGACATGTTTTACAGCGCCGCAGGACCTAAGAGAGTTTTCACGGTTCCTTTTTTTCGTGAGGCCTTTTGCGAAACGTGTTCACGGTTTCGAATCTCGGCGGCTTCGTTTTCCGCCGAAATAAATATGTCTACGATCTCTGAATCCCACTGTACGTTGGAGCCCCGTCTAAGAATTTCCGTCGCTTGTTCGTGTGACATCCCCATACGATAGGGCCGGTTACTGGTCATTGCGTCGTAGGCATCGACGACAGCCAGGATACGGGCGAATAGCGGAATGCCGCTGCCTTTTAACCCGTCCGGGTAGCCGGCTCCGTCAATCCTTTCATGATGAAACAAAACGCCCGGTAGCACATGCTCAAGCTGCTGAATCCTTTGCAGAATCTTCCATCCTTCTTCAGGATGCTTCTTGATAATTTCGTATTGTGCATCCGAAAGATCGCCAGGATGGTTGAGTGTTTCATCATCGATAGCGATCTTTCCAATGTCATGAAGCAACCCGGTCAAATAGATCGCTTCAATTTGCTCATCATCCAATCCCATCCGCTCAGCCACTAAGCGAGCATAAAGTGCGACACGCTCACTATGGCCGCGTGTATAGGAATCTTTCGCGTCCAAGGCACTAACCAGCGTTCGAATCATGCTGGTTACCAGCGATTCCTGCTGTTTGAATAGATCGACGTTGGCGACATGCGTTGCAATGATCGACGCCGCAGCATTCAGAACCATCGCTTCGATCGTTCCGAATTCGCGTTGAGTAAGACCACTACAGTGGCCAGGACTTAGCCCTTGCTCTATGGCAACCTGGTTGATCGCAACCAAATGGCCCATTAGCCGGCCGTCGTGTTGGACGGGGACAAGAATGATTTTATTTAAACCTGGTATTGCTTCGAATTCCGGAGGCAAACCACAGTTATTTTTTACAAACGGCGTGGATTCGGCCAAATGGCCAAATTGTTTCACTAACTTTGACGCGTCTAGTACGCCTGCGTCATTGTGACTGGCAGAATAAGTTCGCGATGCGTCACACACACGAAAACGGTGTTTCGAATCGAACACCAGACTTACCGCCTGCGCTCGGATCGAAGAACGAAGCGACTCAAGAACCGTGCAAACAAAAGGCCCAATTCCATCAGTCAATTCAGCTTGAGACAATTCTGTAGTCACATATTTCAAAAACGACAATTCTTCGAAACTTACGATGGCCTGCTCTGCCAACTGTTCGTTCTCGTCTTTAAGTTCTTCCAATTGCAATTGTGACTGAAATTCTCGTACAGAGCTAACCGCGAATTTGCTCCACAATTCCAGTTCTTGTGTGGATATTCGTCCAGTCGCCGACAATTGCAACCCGTCAAAACAAGTCAATGGAAGAACAAATTCGCAATCGGATTCATCGTTGCGAATCATTTGCGCTCGCTCAAGATCAACGTCAGTCGTTTGAAACTCATTCTGAGTGCATTTCCAATTCTCATTCCCTTCTTTTTTCCAAACCGTTATCGGCGTGCCAAGGCGCGCTTCAAGAAAACAACCGAATTCATGGGCGGTTGTTGGCGGACATTCGAAAAGAAAACTGGCTTGATTCATCAAAATCGAATAAATGAAGGCACTTGGTGGAAGGCGAAATCACCACGGTTGGAATTTATCAATCGTGACGCGGTAAGCCATTTACAAACTATAGGTCAGGTTTTGAGCCAGCAGCCTGTTTTTTCATTTACGGATCTAACGGTCGTATCGCCTTTGCTACCTGCTGCAACAATCCATTTTTTTTCCTGCATGAGCCCGATTTGTAAACTAATTTTTCATATGCATGAAACGCTAAAAATCTTCCCAATGAAAACCCTGCCAATACAAAAAGAGGTAATACAATGCATCGTTTGAGCCGTAAGGCATTCACACTAATTGAACTTGTGGTCGTCGTAATGATTCTTGGAATCCTTGCCGCAGTCGCAGTTCCAAAATTGATTAACACATCTCGTGTTGCAGTAGACAATGGAATGCAGACGACGCTTTCAGTTGTACGTGATGCGGTTGAAATGTATGTCGCTGAAAACAACGGCGAACTTCCTGGCTTGACAAATGATTTGCCTGGAGATCTCGCGCAATATTTGAGAGGCGCAGAATTTCCAATCTGCCCAGTTGGCCCACAACAAGACGCGTCTGTCGACTACGTGGCAGGTGACGGTACCACCCCACTAGATGGTGATGCTAATCCAACGACCTCTTGGAGATACGACCAATCTACCGGTGAATTCATTTGCAACTATGACAGCCGTTTGGCGTCTGACAACATGGTTTCGTACGACGAACTGTAAGCTGCATAAAAAAACAAACGATAGCAACAAAGATTGATACAAAGGCTGATTGCATGCATGCAATCAGCCTTTTTTTTAACGATTCCGCACTCATAATTTGCGCTGCGAATGAATGTCAAAGAAGGGGGAATAGGAAAAACGAGGCTGGTTTTCAGGCTGTGTCGATTTTGCAGCGTCTACCGGTCAAGCAATCCGATATTAGTAGATAAGGTCGCAACCATAAAAATTTCAGCCATAAAAATTTCAGCCTAATGCAGATATGAAATGGAAAACTCAACTTCAAATATTCTAGTCGTAGAAGACAACCGCGCCATGTGTCGCGTCATTCAAGTAATCCTTGAAAAGGCAGGTCACAGCGTAACCTGTACCTACGATGGCGAATCCGCCTGGCATGCTGCACAGAATAAGACTTTTGATCTGATCATCACGGATCAACAAATGCCAAGAATGTCCGGTGTTGAACTTTGTCAAAAGCTGCGAAGTGAAGAAAGGTATCAACGTACTCCATTGATAATGCTGACCGCAAAAGGACTTGAACTTGATTTGGTCAAGTTGAAGAACGAATTGGGAATCGAGCAAGTATTTGCCAAGCCATTTAGCCCTGCAAAAGTAAGTGAAGTCGTGGAGCAATATCTCTCACAGCCGACGACCTGAATTAGCCTTAATTTTTCGTGAACCTGTGTAAAGGATGACACTGGATCGAGCAGTATTCACTAGCTCGATCGGCATTACGAAGCATGAAACTTCTGACGGACAAAATGGAGTTATCGCAAAGAGTAGTGCTCTACTACGTCTTGTTCTATGTATTGGGAGCGATTGTTTTGTGCGCGGGGATCTTTTACTCGGCCCAGGAATATCTGGTAAGTCGCGCCGAAAGCCGAGGCTTGGCAATGGTGGGCCAGGCTGTGCCGCGAATCTTGATACCGTGTTTAAAAGGCGATCAGGAAAAACTCGATTCAACGCTTCAAAGCCTTCACCGTGAACAGCGATTGTTGTTCGCAAGTGTCACCGACACCAACAACGTGATCGTCTCGAGCACTGGAAAAGCCAACAAAGGCGCACTGGCTCGCGAAGTGGTGGGTGCGAAAGAGAAGTGGGGAGCAATCGAATCCATTCGCTATGAAAACGCAGACCAGATTCGAATCTGTGAATACCGCGCTCCGCTGGTTTCCGGAAGCCAAAACTTTGGCTCAATTCGATTGGCGGTTCCCGATCATTCGATTTGGGACTCGTTTTCCGCTGCATACGATCATATTCTGCTGGCGTTGACGTTGCCATTGGTTATTCTCGCGATTGGTGCATTTGTGCTGCGAAAGTGCTTGACTCCTATCTCCGCTGTCGAATCACAAATACTGGACATCGCGAAGGCCGACCTTGTCAACCAAGGCCTTGTCAGTACCGTTGATGGTAGCGATTGGACGACAAGCGGATGGAACAAGATTGTCTCGTTCCTTCAAAACGGTCCTGTCAAAACCAGGGATAAAATACAGGATGCGGTTGCGCACTATCGCCAAAACCAGGCGTTGGAAGTACTCAACAGTTTGCCCGACGGGTTGGCGGTTACTGATTCAAGCAATGACATAAAACTGAACAATGCTGCCTTCTTGAGCCTGTTTGAATACACACAAGTAAATGATTCGCCCATCGGGAAAAACATCGCCGATTTTCTCAATGCACATCTCGATGCTGATGATGCCAATGCTACTTCTCCAGACTGGGACAGCGGCGAAGCCGTATCTGAGATAAAGCGAACATTCGGTGAGCACGAAAGGGTGCTAAGAGTCGCTCGCTACCGTTTGCGGAGCCATTCTGGTAGCCAGTCGAATCTCTCGGTTTGGTCGATTCGCGATGTAACGCAACAAAAATTGACTGAGAAAATGCGGGACGAATTTCTGGATTCGGCCACACATGAATTGCGAACACCACTTAGCAACATCAAGGCATACGCCGAGACGCTTGCGATCAGCGAAATTCTCGATGTCGACCAACAAAAAGAGTTCTGCAACACGATTAACTCTGAAGCAACTCGCTTGGCCCGTTTCATTGATGACTTGCTAAGCATCAGTAATGTTGAAGCCGGCTCGCTGGCGATCACCCGCGAAAATGTGGAAGTGGACCGGATGATGCGGGATATCGTCACAAAGATCAAGCCAATCATGGTCGGCAAGGACATTGAATTCAATGTGAACATGCCGCAGAAAACTCTTCCTTCGATTTCTATCGACAAAGACAAAATCCAGGTCGCCATGGTGAACATCCTTGGCAATGCGGCCAAATACACGGCTCAAGGAGGAAGAGTCGATGTGTTTGTAAAATTGGCAAATGGTCAGGTTGAATTTTCAGTTGAAGATTCTGGAGTCGGGATTCGACCGGAAGACCTTCCCAGGATATTCGAAAAATTCTATCGCTGTGCCGATGAAGACATTCAAAACGAAACGGGAACCGGACTCGGATTGTCATTGGCCGATGAAATTATACGGCTGCATGGAGGCAAGATTTCTGTTGACAGCGAGTATGGAAAAGGAAGCAAGTTTACCATTCTGCTGCCCGCCAATTCAGGAGTCCTTGCATGATAGAGACTTCACGACAGGGTGCGGTAACCGTTATCCAATCCGAAGCGCGTTTCAATGACGAGTTCGTTGAATTGCTACAACCTGCAATCGAAGATTGCATGGGACAAGGCGTTCCGATGGCCGTCATCGATCTGGAATCGACCTTTCTGATCAACAGTGTTGGCCTTGAATATCTGCTCGATGCAGGTGACCAGTTTCGTGACAAAGGCGGATCTTTAAAACTGGCTTCGCCCACACCTTTGTGTGCCGAAATTCTGGCGATCACTGAGTTGGACTGTGAATTGGAAGTATACGACAACGTCAATCAGGCGGTCAGGAGCTTTGCCAAATGAGCTTCACCACTGACGATTCACCGATCATCGATAACGGGTTCACGCTTCAGGAACCCGCCGAACCAGTCAAATCTCGCGGACCGATGCTTGGCGAATGGCTGATCAATGAGAATTTGATCACCGAAGCCGAACTCAATGCTGCGATTCAGGCGCAGTCTCAAAAAGGACGTCGGATCGGAGAGACGCTGGTTGAGTTAGGCATTATCGACGAAGAACAATTGTTGCCGTTCGTGGGCAAACAACTGGGAATCACAACCGTTAGACTCAGAGACGGCCTGGTCGACCCCGATGTCGTTAAGAAAATTCCGCTATCGATGTCGCTGCGGCTCAATGCACTGGCATTGTTCAAAGTGCGCAATCGGTTGGTTGTGGCGATGTCCGAACCGCAAAACCTTCAATGGATCGACGAAATTCAGCGTGCCACGGGCCTGAAAGTGCGACCTGTTTTCTGTTTCGAATCTTTGATTCAGAAAATGGCCAAACGTTGTTACGAAGACGGATTCTCAGTCGACACCGTGACGGCTGATCTTGATGAATCCGCGGTTGCGTTGAACGAGGACGTAGCGGAATCGGAAAACGACATCCAAAATCTGGTTGAAGGCAGCCCGATCATCAACTTGGTCAACTATCTAATCCTTCAATCCATGCGGAAGGGCGCCAGTGATATTCACATCGAACCATCCCGCAAGTACACACTTGTTCGATTCAGAATCGATGGCCAATTGATTGAAGCGCTACGGCCACGAAGAGATATACATCCGGCGATTATTTCACGTATTAAAGTAATGGCAAAAATGGATATCGCTCAACAGCGTATCCCACAAGACGGACGCTGCCAGGTTTCTGTTGAAGGAAAAGATATCGATCTTCGAGTATCCACTTTACCAACCGTACTAGGCGAAAAAGTTGTGATTCGTGTTCTCGATTCACAGCGTTTGACGTTCAATCTGGATGAACTTGGTATGCCGCTGGAATTATTGGCCAACATCAAACGGCTTTTTTCCAAGCCTCACGGACTTATTCTGGTAACCGGGCCAACGGGTAGTGGAAAAACGACGACGCTATATTCGGCACTTGAACTGATCAAGTCAGTCCATCGAAATATCGTTACCGTCGAAGATCCGGTGGAATACCAGCTGGAATTGATCAATCAGGTTCAAGCAGAAAAATCACGAGAATTTGATTTCGCCAAAGCCTTGAGAGCAATTCTTAGACAGGATCCGGACGTCATCATGATCGGTGAGATTCGCGATGTTGAAACCGCTGAGGTCGCGGTTCAGGCAGCATTGACTGGCCATCTGGTTCTGAGCACACTGCACACCAACGATGCCGCTGCAGCAATCACAAGACTTTCGGATATGGGAATTGCGCCCTACAAAGTCGCTGCTTCATTAAACGGAATCATTGCCCAAAGACTCGTTAGAAAAATCTGCCCCAATTGTCGTACATCTCATTATGCGAGCCAACCGTTGCTGGAATCGATCGGTTTCAAAGGCGACACTCATCGAAGCTTTGCACAAGGCGAAGGTTGCAACGAATGTTTCGATACAGGATACCAGGGAAGAACCGGAATTTATGAAGTGCTTGTCGTCGACCAAAAACTTCGACCGGCAATCACCAAAGAAAACAGCGCAGAACTAATTCGCAAAATCTTTGTGGAAAACGGCGGAGAATCACTTCTACATTGCGCATTGAAACTGGCCGAAAACGAAGAAACCAGCCTGGAAGAAGCGGCCCGAGTCGCATTCTTCGATTAAGGACACACCCGTGACCATGTCAAACAATAACTCAACCAACCAAAGTGGCTTTGATGCCTGGGCGGCGCCACAGGTCAGCGTCGGACCGGCGGGAAACAGCCAACCGTCCGAGGACACCAATTCACCACGACGAACCCCTTTACCCAAGTCATTTTCCAGTCGAGCCAAAGTATCCGCACGCGAACTTTACAATTTAACGTCGCAGCTGGCGATCATGACTCAATCCGGTGTCGACGTCAGCTCAGCCCTGGTTTCGATGGTGCGCCAATGTAAAAACAAAAACCTGAAGACCGTACTGGAAACCATAAATAATGAGCTTGTCGATGGGCGAAAATTGTCGGATAGCCTGTCACTTTTCCCTAACATTTTCAATGAGACTTTTATTGCGAGCATTGGTGCCGGCGAAGCATCGGGAAACATGACACGGGTTCTTTCTCAACTGGCTCAATTGCAGCGCAATGAAATTCGATTACGATCCTCAATTCGCAAGGTTCTGATCTATCCAGTAATTTTGACGGCAGTGTCGGGAATCGTTCTTGCAGGACTTGTTTTGTTCGTGCTTCCCCAGTTTGCTGGCGTTTTTGAACAATTCGATACACCGTTGCCATACGTGACCCAAGTGTTGCTCAACACGTCAACGTACGTGCGCGAGAATATTCTGGTTTGTGGCCTGCTCACCGCAGCGGCCATCGCGGGCCTGTTTTGGCTGCGAATAAGTGCACCAGGTCGGCGACTAACCGATCGCTTTCTATTAGAAGCACCACTTGTTAGCGACGTAACCCGCTCGCTCTACTTCGGTCGCATTTGTCGTCTCATGGGCTTGATGCTCAGCAGTGGCTTGCCTTTGTTAGAGACTTTGGGATTGGCAAAGCGTTCAATTTCCAACCACAAATACAAAATGCTTTTCAACTCACTCGAAGAAGACGTCCTAAACGGCAGCGGTATTTCACACAGATTGTTGTCCAGCGAATTCATTCCGTCGTCGGCTGCCGAAATGGTGGCGACCGGTGAAAAAACAGGAACGCTGGAAACCGTGACGGAGCTCGTCGGGGCGCATTACGAAGAAGATGGTGAAGCGAAGTTGCGCGATTTGGTAACGCTGCTGGAGCCAGCCATTACCGTGATCATGGGATCACTGGTTGCCATCGTTGTAATGGCTGTGTTATTGCCAATGTTTGACATCGCCACATTCGCCAATAAATAGGATCGACAATGAAAAAGACCACCATAAAAATTCGAATCCTCGTGATCGCGCTTGTTGCAGCGCCGGCTTTGATACTTGTTTTCAGCCAATGGAATCCATCCATCGCCCAGGACATCGACAACCGCAATCGTCGCCCCAGCTATCGGGACATCGACAATCGCCAGCGTCAGGCCAACCAACAACAACGCGGGAATTTCAAAAGCGGAGCCCAGCGGTCAGAAATAATACTCAAAGAGATCGCTGCGACGTTGAAGACCATTGACCAACGGCTCGAGCGACTGGAAAAAGTTGCTGAATCGTTGCCCGCTCCATCGGCCACTCCTTTACGAACAAGGAATCGCTGATGTTCGGACACCGAAAAGGTTTTATTGGCGTCGATATTGGATCGACCACTGTAAAACTGGCTCAAATCGAAAAGAACGGCTCTCGGTACCGCCTGGTGGCGGCATCGATGGCATCACGCACCGCGCCGCTGGACACATCTATGTGGTTGCGTTCGAATCCGGCAAGCGCGTCCAACGAAATCAGCAAAGCACTTACCAACGCAAAATTCTCAGGAAGACGCACTGCATGTACAGCACCGGTTGCAGTATGCGACATCCGCACAGTTTCAGCTAACGGCGAATCTGAAAGCGAATTGCGAAGCACGATCATCCAGCAACTCGCCCAAATCCACGCCATCCCGCAAGACAACATCTACTTTGACTTTTGGCGCTCACAGAACTCTCAACCAGATGAATTTAATGTACTGAGTATCGCCGATCGCTGGGCACAGCAAATTCTCAACGACCACAAACAGGCTCGACTTTCGTGCAACATTCTAGACAGTCTGCCACATGCACTTGCCCGGGCTGCGGCGATGACTCACAACTACAACCCAGCCATTCCATTATTACTTTTTGACTGGGGCGAAAACACGGCAACGGTATGTATCAGCGTCGACGCTCAACCGATTTACGTTCGCAGCTTGTCCGGACAGGGCTTTGCCGACTTGCGACGTCGAATCGGTCAGGCATTGGATATGACCGAAATTGAAACGCGGGAAGTGATCAGCGAATATGGCCTTCCCAAAGACCCCGCGTCGGCGGCTGAAATTGAAAACATCATCGGTGAAATACTCTCTCCGGCATCGATCGAACTGATCGACGAAATATTGCGAACCCTTGCATTCCTGAAAACCCAACAACCAAAACTGACTTTTACAAACGGCTTTGTGTTTGGCGCAGGTGCGGTACTGAAGAATGTCGGACCGTGGCTTGGAGAAAAACTGGGGCTAACGCTAAAGGCATGGAACGGCTTCGATAACGCGCCGCAGAGCTCCAGTAGAATTCCGTTTGAATTACTGGGACCGGCGATTGCCTCCAGCAGCCACAAGTGGAGTTCGCTATGAAAAGCCACTTAAACCTGATCCCAATGAAACACCGGATTCGTCAAACGGTTATGTCCGGACTTAAAACCTGGATGATCGTTTACTTGATTTCCGGGTTGGTACTCTTCGCTGCCGCCTGGCGAAGCTGGAATCAGAATTCTAAACAGCGAATTGCTTTGAATGCAGCTCAATTACAATACGCACCCCTGGAGCGACTTGAGCAGGAATTGGTACAGATCCGCAGCGAAACGGATTCGATGCAGAAGCGGGAGCGTCTGGTTCTGGAACTCTCAGAAAACCGTTCGATGGTTGCACTGTTAGGTCGATTGAGTATCGTCGCCAACGATTGCCACGGCAAAATCAACATCAACGATTTTCTCTTGACGGCCGAATCCAACCAGGACGAAACTTACACCAAACTGACCCTCAGCGGTGTCGGCGTAAACGATGTGGCAATCGCTCAATTCGTTGCCGAACTTCGTGACTGTGAAATGTTTACTACCGTGCAACTGACGTCCAGTGGCACATCAAAAACGGGTGAAAAATTGGCGAAAGTTTACGCGTTGGAGTGCACTTTTTAATAACTGAAATGGCAGCAGCAAATCCAAACTCGAAACTAAGAATCATTCGCCTGGCGATTCATGGTGCCCTTGCGCTGATTCTGATTGCAATGGTCCACTTTGCTCATTCTTACTGGCTATCAACAGTACAAGGAAACCGCCACGCGATCGCCAATGAAATCGACACCATCAAAAAGAAACTTGAAGACACCGATACTGTTTCCGCAGAACACGCACGATTGGTTGATTTAAAAAAATCGATTGAACTTCGAACTGACAGTATTGAGGACCGGATTCCCGAGCAACCCAACGAGGGTGAATTCCTGAAGCAAACAACCAGCGCTGCCCAACTTTGCGACATCAACCTAAGCGTTTATCGTCGACGCGGTATCGAAATGGACGGTGACCATTCGCGCCTGATCATTGAAATGTCGATCGAAGGCACGTTTGCAAACTTGTGTCGGTTTATGAACGAACTGGAAAAGCTGCCCCGAATTTCCAAAGTCAACCGAATGAAGATACGCCAGGGGCCCAGCGCAGGCATCTATCCGATGGACCTGACGCTCGTTCTGTTTTTCAAGTCAGAACAACCCCAGGAGCGGATTGCGAGGGCTTCAAAATGATTGACGTAAAGAAATTAGAGAGCATTGGGCTGACGCCAGGAAAAGCGATTCTGATCGCTGTGTTATTGCTGATTTTTATTGGCGTTGTCGTTAGTAATTTCATGCCTGCTGAAACGGCTCCAATAGCGAAATCAGAGAATCGCAAACGGCCGATCCGCAAAGTAGCAAACCGAACCGCAAGAGGAAAAGTCAAGCAAAACGAATCGGAACCGTCCGGCTCAAAAAAAATCAAGGATTGGCCAAGTATCGATTTGGATAAAGCGATTGCGCATGATCCTTTTGAATTGCCTCTTGAATTGCAACCACCCAAAACAGAAGAGCCTAAAACCGCTGTCAAGCAACAAGAGCGAGACCCGGAAATGGATATCCAGTTATTGCGAGAGCGTCAGCGACAGGTGCGAAAAGAAAAGCTGGAGGCACTCAAAGCATTGCAGGATTCTGGGGCGGCCATTGCTCTGGTGACGCCGGAAGAGAAATTGATTACCTACGGAAATAAAAAGTTGCGTGTCGGTGACAAATGGGAAGGGTTTCGCATCATCGAAATCCGCCCGGATGGATCTGTCGTCGTCGACATCGAATAAAAAACGGGAGATAACGGAATGTTTCTGTTATTGAAAACTAAATCAATCATCAGTCCCCTGTTGTGGGTTGGACTTTCGATGATGATATCGCTTCATTGTGTCAGCGCGGCGAGCCCTGCGCCGTTGCGGCAGCAGATTCCTGGCCAGCCGGAATTGGAGACGTTACCTAAACCCTCTCTCGCTCAAACGCCAATTCCCAATGTTTCGGTACCGCACCAATCGGTTCCATCCATCGAACAACTTGGTGACACAACGCAATTTGTTATTCCGCCTTTCAAGCGATCGACCGATATCCAGTTGGACGTCAACAATGGCTACATTTCGCTGGTCGCGCGCGGGGCTCCTCTCAAAGACGTCTTATCGTTACTGGCCGAAAAGCATGGCCTGAACCTGGTAATGGCGCAGGATGCATTGGTTCCGATCACGATCACTTTGAACCAAGTCACACTGATGGACGCTCTTGAAGCGGTCGTATCGGTCGCGGGCTACACATGGACCAATCACCGTGGCATCTTGCACGTCAGCAGCATCTCCAGCAGCAACACGTTGACACCGCACGTCCAAGGCAGACTCACCCGCGTCTTTGAGCTGGATTACGTTTCCGCCGTCGATCTTGATCTTGCCATTCAAGGCATGCTCTCTCCGTCAGGTCGGTCTCAGGTTATGTTGAGCGATCCCACAAACAACCGCCGCACCAAAGAAGTCGTAATCGTCGAGGACTTTCCAGCGTTCGTTCATCGGATCGAACAATACGTTGCCCAAATCGACATTATGCCTCGGCAAGTGCTGATCCAGGTCCATGTTTTGCAAGTCAACCTGGACGACAACAACCGCCACGGCATCAACCTGGAGCAATTTCTTCGATTGGGCAGTGGTAACGTTCGAATCAATACCATTGGTCTTGCGAACGCTGTCGCCGGCCAAGCCGTTTTCGCGGAGATTAACGGAACCGATGTCGATGCGTTATTGGAAGCACTCGAAACCCACACCGATAGCGATACTTTGGCTTCACCGCGAGTTCTGGCAATGAATGGCCAGGAATCTCGCTTGCAGATTGGAGAGCGGCTTGGCTTTCGGACCAGCACAACTACCGAAACCAGCACTCAAGAAAACATTAACTTTTTAGAGGTTGGTGTTGTCTTGAACGTCACACCGCGAATCACTCGCGATGGCAATGTCCTGCTCCACATCCGCCCAGAAGTCTCTTCGGGGAACATCAACGAAACCACCGGACTGCCGGCAGAATCAACTTCGGAAGTCGACACCAATCTCGTTCTACAAAGCGGGCAGGGGGTTGTGATCGGTGGCTTGATCCAGGAACAAGCAAGCTTTTCGGAAAGTCAGGCACCGGTATTGGGCAACATTAGAGGACTTGGATGGCTGTTTCGGCGACGCGCACATAATTCGGATCGCTCGGAAATCATTTTCGTGCTCGTTCCACACATCATTCCACCTGGAGCTGGTCCCGAGCCTTGGCAGGGAAATGGAGAGCTGGTAAATCAATCGCAAAACTTACCTAAAATCGACTTCAATCTACCGATCAGCTACCAAGGCCAAGGAAAAGGACAAGGATATGCGGTATATCCAAACGGCGCAGCAACACAAATGAGCGCTGCATCTTATGATCAATATCAAACTCAGCAAACTCAGCAACTGCAACAACAACAGCACTTGCTGCAACAAGATCAACTGCAACAACAACAATATTTACAACATCTGCATCGGCATCAACAGAAACCATCGACTCTGCAAAACTACGTACCACATAGCTCTGCTCCGAAACCCAAACAGCCAACCCATCAATACACACAACAACCACCAGTGCGACAAACGGGCTTCCAAATCCAAGACACCGGCATTTCAAACGCGAGCAAGTAAAGACGAAAGGAATTCCATGACCAACCCACTTGATCTTCCTGATGAATTACTACATCTAATTGAGAAACGAACAGCAGACGACGATCGACGTCAGGAATCCAAGGACGATAATTCCGATAAAAACAGTGTTTCGGAATGCAAAACTTCTGAGCAGCGGCGCAAAGAACCACGTCGTCAAACTGACGAATGAAAATGTATTCACGCCTTAGATCGCCTTTTGTGGCATACATACACCATCGCTGCCAGTTTCGAGCCAAAAATCAGTGAACCAGTTTGATCTCATCGTTATCGGTGGTGGCGCGGCTGGGTTGATGGCATGCGCTAGTGCAATTCGATCCGGCAAACAGGTCTTGTTGCTCGAAAAAAACAACAAACTTGGCGTCAAGATCCTGATGTCCGGTGGCACGCGTTGCAATATCACGCACGATTGTGATCGAAACGGTATCGTAGAAGCGTTCGGGAAACAGGGGCGGTTTCTGCACTCGGCACTCGCCAGTCTGCCACCCAAAGAAGTTATCCAAATGATCGAATCGGCCGGGGTCGCCACAAAAAGCGAACCCGGTGGGAAAATATTCCCTGTAAGCAATCGAGCGATCGACGTCCGTGATGCCTTGGTGCATTTGGCCAACGACCCAACGACGACCGTCGGTGGCACTACGATTCTCAAGGGCGTTGCTTGTCGCTCAGTCACAAAGCGTGATGACGTGTTCCAGGTTGTTGGCAATGAAGAATCTTTTACCGCACCTTCAGTCCTTATCACCACTGGCGGCAAATCTTATCCCGGTTGCGGCACCACTGGCGATGGCTATGCCTGGGCCAATTCATTCGGCCATAAAATCGTTCAACCCGTCGCAGCTCTCACCCCAATCACCAACCACAACATCTGGTCCAACGCACTCAAAGGAATAACTTTTGAGAATGCTTCCGTTTCGATCCATCAGGTCCAGTCAGACCGCAAAGCAAAAATCCTGGACAACGCGGAAGGCGGATTCTTGTTTACTCACTTTGGATTCTCAGGGCCTACGGTCTTGAACGTTTCACGAGCAGTATCGAAATCGAATTCGCCGAACGAGTTAGTGATGCGTTGTGACTTTCAACCGAGCCTGAATCCTGACCAGTTTCGTCAACATTTGCGAGAACTTTTAAACACCAAGCCAAAGCAGACGATCAGCAACGTACTGGCAACCGAGCGTTGGCCAAGGAGATTTGTTGATGGGCTGCTGAACCACCTTCAAATGGACCCAAATACAAAAGCGGCCGAATTCAGCAAATCTAACCTAAATCGATTAGTCGCTGGAGTCAAACAGGCCGAATTTGAAATCGAAGGCGTTTACGGATTCAAGAAAGCAGAAGTGACAGCCGGCGGAGTCTCGCTGGATGAAGTCGACAGCCGGACCATGGAAAGTAAGCTCTGCCCCGGTCTTTTCTTTGCTGGTGAAGTGCTGGATCTTGACGGACCGATCGGGGGCTACAATTTTCAATCGGCGTTCAGCACCGGCTGGCTGGCTGGACAAAGCTGCTAAAACACGTTTCTAAACCCTAACGCAGTATGGTTTTTCAAACCCGCTTCATTGTCCACCAATTAGTCCAGATTTTTTGACTAGTTGAATCTTTGCCCATCCAGTACAAAACGGTTTTGGCAATTGTTAATCAAAGAACAAGAATATTTGCGATGACAGCTACCTACACGTCTGTATTGAATCATTTCCCTCCGATGGGGATTTACGAAGTTCTATTCAGTTTTCTGGATAGTGCCGGTGTTTATATGGGTGAGCCAGGAACCCACCCATGGGCTCAAGGATTTCCGCTAACCACTCAGCTGCCCGGCGGACCATCGATTCCACACAGCGTCTCCTTCGAAGCTCCCGATTTAAAATACCCGTCAGCCACGGGTAACCCCGCGCTGCTCGAGGCGATCACCGACTACTACAACGAGTTTTACGACGCAGGAATTTCGACCGACAACGTCTGTGTCTTTGCGGGCGGCCGACCAGGAATTTTTGCGACGATTGCTTTTCTGCAACAACAATTCCGCATTTTCATTGAAGAAACGGAATACACACCGTACTACGATTTACTGGAATTGCTCAAACGCGACTACTACATGATCCCGAGTAACGAAGCCAATCGCTTTCGTCCGGGGATCGAAGACTACGAAGCTGCGATAAAAGAGCAGGGCGGGCCAAGTTTCATTATCAAAAGCAACCCTTGTAATCCGACCGGAGTAACCTGGTCCGGCGAACAACTGAAATCATTAGTCGATCTATGCAGCCGCGATAACATGGGTGGAATTATCGACGAGGCGTATGAATTCTTCCAATTGCCCGAACCAAAAAGCGCCATCGAATTTATTGACGAAATTAACGAAACCAATATCTTCATCATCGGAGCTGCAACAAAAGGATTACAGGTTCCCGGTGCTCGAATTGGCTGGGTCGTCGCATCGGAATCCAACATCGAAATCTTCCGAAACTACTCATCCATTGGCATGGGCGGTGTGTCACGTCTGTCCCAAATTCTGGTGACGCAATTGCTGCAAACAGAGCGGGTTCAACATGCCCGCGAATCGGTCAGCGAATTTTTCGCTCAGCAACGAGATCGTTACCGTGATGGATTGGAAAAACTTGGCATTGAATTATTTACCGGTGACGGTGGGTTTTATCATTGGGGCAAATTGCCAGGCGATCTGACCTCGGCGGAACTGAATCGACGATTATATCAGCATAAAGCTGCGATTTTGCCTGGAAAGTTATGTGACATGCACAGACGAGGTGATGAAGGCACACACGGAAACCTGTTCCGGTTTTCCTTCGGACCGCTTTCGCCAGAATCGTTTGAAAGCGACATGGAGTTACTTGGCAAGTGCATGAAATCCTAACCAGTTCTCGAATTAATCGATGAGCATTGCACTTTTCATTTTGCTGCTCAACGCTGCATCCACATTGTTCATGGTGGGGCTAATCTGGTTCGTGCAAATC
This sequence comes from uncultured Pirellulaceae bacterium, assembly GCA_964405425.1. Taxonomy (GTDB): domain Bacteria; phylum Planctomycetota; class Planctomycetia; order Pirellulales; family Pirellulaceae; genus Mariniblastus. The sequence continues at coordinate 18,380 of CAYONX010000028.1, forward strand.
GTACACTATCCATTGATGGATAGTGTCGGCGACGAATCGACGATGGCGTATCAGGAGCGACACCAAAAGAAAACGACACTGGTGGTTGGCCCGCCAATGTTGATAGAAGCTTTTACGTCGGTCTTGTTGATCTGGTTCCTACCGCTGCATAACACTGCGTTCCTGCTGCTCGGCGTGGCGCTGCTGTTTATCATTTGGGTTTCGACAGCATTGCTTCAAATCCCTTGTCACAGTCAATTGTCACGAGGATTCGACGTGAAGGTTCACAAAAAGCTGGTCTATTCGAATTGGATTCGTACGGTTTGCTGGTCTTTGCGCGGAATCCTGGTCTGCAGCTACGTCGCGGAATTCGTACGACTGACTTCCTTAACCTAGGCCTGTCTGCAAACGATGAAAAGAAAACTGATTATCGTTGGCTTGATAGCAACCTTGGGACTTTACTTGTTAAGCATGAGTGCAGCCGTGCCCAACGACATCGGTATCCAAAATGGTTCCCTGGCTCCCTTGCCGGAGTCTCCCAACGCCGTTTCTACTCAAGCTGCCGACCCACAACGTACGATGCCAGCGTTGGCGTTGGAAGAATCATCGGCTGATGCCATCAAACGAATTGCTGAAATCGTCAAAGAGATGCCGCGAACCCATATCGTCACTCAATCCGACAATTACCTGCACGCTCAATCCACGAGTCTGATTTTTCGGTTCGTTGACGACGTCGAATTTCTTGTGAGCACGGACGAAGGAGTAATTCATTTTCGTTCGGCTTCACGAGTAGGCCATTCCGACATGGGCGCCAATCGAAAACGAATGGCAGCTATCACGCATGCGTGGAATTCGAAATAGCGCAAGAATCTGGAATCAGCATCACTGCTCCAGAACAATAGTCTCCGGCAGAGTTTCGCCTTCTTTCACAAACTTCATCGAAACCGAATTGACGCAATGCCGAGTGTTCTTGTCAGTATATCCTTCTCCCAAAAACACATGTCCTAAATGGCCATCGCAATTTTCACATAAAATCTCAGTGCGATATCCATCGGAGTCTGTCTCTCGTCGAACCGCACCTTCGATTTCGTCATCAAAGCTAGGCCAGCCGCAATTACTTACAAACTTGTGCTCGCTGCGATAAAGTGCGGCGTTGCATTGGCGACAAATGTAAGTGCCGACTTCCTTGTTCTTTAATAGTTCTCCGGTACCACGCCACTCAGTGCCTTTGTTGACGATAATTTTTCGCTCTTCAGCGGTCAATTCGTTGTACTGTTTCATTGTTTTGTTTCCTTGAACGCGATGCTTTGCACCCATATCCGCTGGCTCGACGGACCCGGAATCGCCTTCGAGGGACAGGTTAGCAGGTTCTTGATTCGCCGATTCCTGATTCGCAAGCTTTGCCTGATTGCAGCCAGAAACCAGAATTAAACCAAAGCAAAACATAACTACAATATTGGACAATTTCATCGATTCTCTTTTTGTTGGACAAGAAAACGCCACAGTGTATGGACGCCCCCCAGTTCAATTGCTTACCAAAATATTCTATTTGGTCAGCAATTGCACCGAATCATCCAGCGAGACAATGCCCGATTCAACGATATTTGCGGTAATTCCACCGTGCCCTCGCATGGCATTGTATCCGCCAGGGCCCAAATTTTCTTCCATCCTGCTGCACGGCTGACAATTGCCAGTGCCATGTAAGACGACCGTCCCAATCTTGAAATCCTGTTCTTTGAGTGCCAACAAATTAATTCCGGAGACTACGATATTTCGGCGCAGCAATTCTGGCAAAACTTCTTTCCCCATAATCGCTGAAACCGCATCGATGTGCTCCGCCTGAATTAGCGTTACCTGTCGTTTGGTTCCGGCCTTGCCTGCAAAATGATCCCCAACAATCGAATTCGCAATATCAATTTCCAACGACTCAACAATCTTGATCGGTTGACGATTAGCCGGACGAATGCCCAGCCAACGAACCGTCCCAATCTGAGGCATCGTATTGAGCATGGTTTGGATGTTGGACATCAGGAACTCCAATCGCCGGCATATGCAAATTGGAATGAACCAGAATCGCGATTGATCATTTCATAGCGTCGCTTGGCGATTTGTCGAACATGCAACTGATCATGGGCGACCCAGGAAGCCAACAAATCGCCGGCACTGATCTTTCCCAAGTGCGTATGCTCATAAGTCTCGTACCAATTAGGTTCTTCCAGTGATTTCAACCATGCCACGGACTGTTCTCGTTCACTGCGAAACTCGGCGACAATTTCCTGAAAATTGCTTTCGTTGTATCGCCGATCGACGGCCCATAGTTCCGGGTTGATCGAAGGCCATTGAGTTTTGGGGTTCTTCAGCGTCAATCGGATCCGCTGGCGAAAGTCTTCTTTCTCTTCATCGACCAAATGGCAGAAAATTTCAAGAATAGACCAGTTTTGACTTGGCGGCTTCCATTTTGCATCTTCATCGCTAATGCTCTGCACAAGACAGGGCAAGTAGGTTCCGGCATCTTCGAGCGCGGCAATCATTCGTTGCGTAATCACGTGGGTTCCCTGGACGATTCTGCGATCCAAATACGAGAAAACAGAATTCTTAATGATCAAAATTTCGCGTCAACATCAATTGAGTCTTTCATGCCAATCGTTTGCTTTCCAACATAAAATCAAGTCTAAGCGTCGACCAAATCCCAATATTGCCTTACCATATTCACATTAAACAAAAGGAGAAAAACTAATGGCAATGGAACCGGTCGAATCGATCTGGCTAAATGGTGAGTTGATTCCATGGGAATCGGCAACCGTACATGTAATGGCTCATGTGTTGCACTATGGCAGCAGCGTTTTTGAAGGCGTTCGATGTTATGAAACTCCATCAGGGCCACAAATATTTCGGCTTAACGCACATACGCGCCGTTTGTTCGATTCGGCAAAAATTTATCGCATGCCGGTTCAATATTCCGAAGACGAAATCAACGATGCATGTCGGTCGGTCATTCGCGAAAACAAACTAAGCAGCGCCTATATCCGTCCGTTGGTGTTCCGTGGTGTCGGTTCACTGGGCGTGCTGCCCGCCGACGATGTACCAGTCGATGTCATGGTGGCTGCAATCAACTGGGGCGCGTATCTGGGTGACGATGGAATCAAAAAAGGAATCGATGTCTGCGTCAGCTCCTGGCGTCGCATCACGAGCGCATCCAACCCCATCCTGTCCAAAGCCGGGGGACACTATCTGAATTCACAATTGATTGCCGCCGACGCGCGACGCAACGGCTATCACGAAGCAATCGTCGTTAATGCTGATGGTACGCTAAGTGAAGGTTCAGCCGAAAATTTGTTTATCGTGCGAGACGGAATCGTTTACACGCCTCCAATCGCAGCATCGATCTTAAATGGAATCACGCGAGATTCGGTAATCACGCTTGCCGAAGATTTGGGCATCCCAGTCGTTCAACAGGCGTTGCCACGTGACTTTCTGTATATTGCCGACGAAATGTTTTTGACCGGCACGGCCGCCGAAGTCACTCCCGTTCGTTCGGTCGAAAAGATGCCAGTTGGCGACGGAAAACCGGGGCCGATCACGAAACAAATCCAAGACGCTTTCTTTGGACTGTTCGATGGCAAAACGACAGATCAATGGAATTGGTTGAACCCCGTCAATTGACGAAATGTTTCCACCACATCAATTTCCACAGTGAAGCCCTGTCTCTGTCGACTAAAAAGCAGAACAGGTAAACACGACGAAATTGACCGACTGTTTAAAAGCTTTCGGTTGTGCAAGATTTGACGCCGATGATCGCAGGTTCCACCGCATCCGTTTCGCCGCTATTGAGATTTACCCCAGCGACCAGCTGCCAAAAATCCGCTCAGCGCCTTGCGAATCGGCTGATTTTGTGAGATATTCCATGGATTTTCCGCCCTATTTAACAACCATTAAGTGCTGTTAGCGGAATACTTTGCACGAACAAGGGGATCTATGCGAATCTGGCCGGCCATTGATTTGAAAGACGGTAAATGTGTTCGCCTTTCGCAGGGTGACGTTAAGCGCGAAACCGTTTACGGATCCAGTCCAGCTGACATGGCGCTCCGCTGGACTGCAGAAGGTGCGACTGGACTGCACGTCATTGACCTCGACGGCGCGATGGGTCGACCTGCTAACCTGAAAGCGATTGCCGCGATCGCCGATGAAGTCGATGTTGACCTTCAGGTTGGTGGCGGCATTCGCGATGAAAAGACCATCGAAGATTTCCTGGCCATGGGAATTAAACGCCTTATCATTGCTACCAAATCAGTAACCGACCCGCAGTGGGTCGAAAAAATGGCCAACCGCTACAGCGGCCATCTGGTGATTTCAATTGACACTCGCGGTGGAAAAATCGCCTACGACGGCTGGCAGAAATCCGAAGACACTGCAGCGGTTGAACTTGCCCGCCGTGTTAGCGATCTACCCTTGGGCGGCTTGATTTATACAAACATCGATCGTGCAGGCATGATGTCGGGTCCTGAATTGCAAACGCTGGCAGATATCATCGAAATCTCAGAAGTTCCCGTTACTGCATCGGGAGGAATAAAATCTCTGGACGATCTACTGCAACTACGAAATACAAATATCGACGGCTGTATCATCGGCAAAGCACTTTACGCCGGTCATCTTACTTTGCCCGACGCGCTCACAACCTTGACTCACACGGATAGTTCAATTTAGCACGATTTTAGTACGACAAGCATGGATTTCCATTTTGACAAATAGAAGGTAAACAATGGCAAACATTGATACGATTCGAAATGTAGTTTTGTGTGGACATGGCTCTTCTGGAAAGACTTCACTTGCGGACACGTTTCTGACAATTGCTGGAGCCGTCGAAGGAAACCCCAGCGTTGATGACGGAACAAGTATTTGTGACTTCGATCCAGAAGAAAAACACCACAAGTATTCGATCGAATCGGCCAACACCTTCTTTACCCATGCCGGTAAACATTTCAACGTCATCGATACGCCGGGCTATCCTGACTTCATCGGACAAGCAATTGGTCCGATTTCTGCCGTCGAATTAGCCGCCGTCGTTATCAACGCCACATCCGGTATCGAAGTCAATACGCGTCGCGTATTCGAAGAAGCCGGCAACGCGGGCATCGGCCGCATGATCGTGATCAACAAACTCGACAGTGACAACATCGATTTCGACGGCCTGATCAATGGTATCCAGGAAATGTGGGGCAATAAATGCGTGTTGCTGAACGTTCCGATCGGTTTGGGCGCCGACTTCAAAGGGGTGGTCAGCACATTGAAAGTCCCTGAAGACACGGCCGGCGCCGTCGTCGATCCGAAAGAAATCAGCGAGCCGCTTGTCGAATCGATTATTGAAATCGATGACGCAGTCATGGAGCAGTATTTCGAAGGAACGCCACCGACTGAAAAAGAGCTTGGCAGTCTCATTGTCCAAGCGGTTAAAGAAGGCAGCTTGATTCCGATTGTTTGCTGCAGTGCAAAGACCAAAGGAGGAGTCAAGGAAGTTCTTGACGCAATCGCCATGTGTGGCCCCTCTCCTGCGGACTTGCTCACCAAAGCTATTGATGGCGAAAACGAATCCGATGCTGCTGCAGACCCCGCGGGTCCACTGGTCGCACGTGTCTTCCGAACTCGAATTGATCCATTCGTTCAGAAATTGAACTTCATTAGGGTTTACTCAGGACAACTCAAACGCGACGACAACGTGGCAGCCGCTTCGGCGCGCAAAGGTATCAAGATGGGTCCGCTATTAAAAGTGCAAGGAGAAACAACAGAAAACGTTGATTCTGCAGGCCCTGGAGATATCGTTGCCGTCGCCAAAATGGACGACCTGCACACGGGAACCATTTTGGGCGAAACAGAACTCAAGCCACTCAAGTTCCCCACACCCATGGTCGGCTTGGCCGTTTCACCAAAGAGCCGAGGCGATGAAACCAAGCTTTCGGGTGCACTGAACAAAGTCGTCGAAGAAGATCCGACGTTCAACCTTGATCGCGATGCTCAAACCAAAGAACTGGTGATGACCGGAATGAGCGAATTGCATTTAAATGTGATTCAGGAACGCCTGATTCGTCGCGACAAACTGGAAGTCGATACCAAAGAACCTCGCATCGCTTTTCGAGAAACGATTCAAGCAAAGGCAGATGGCGACTACCGACACAAGAAGCAATCCGGCGGGCGAGGGCAGTTTGGCGAAGTTCACATTCGCATGTTCCCGCTTTCTCGTGACGTCGACGTCAAAGAATACGCGGTAAAAGCAAATTTCAGTGGCATCAAAGATTATCACTACGACGAAAAAGCCAACTTTCTGTGGATCGATTCCATCGTTGGCGGTGTAATTCCAGGCAACTTTATGCCCGCCATTGGAAAAGGCTTCGCTGAAAAAGTCACCGGCGGTGTTATTGCTGGTTATCCCGTTCAAGATGTCGGCGTAGAAGTCCACTTCGGCAAACACCATCCTGTCGACTCCAGTGAAGCTGCTTTTAAGACTGCAGCTCGAATGGCGTTCAAACAGGTATTCGAAAAAGCGAAACCCAGTTTGCTCGAACCAGTTGTCACTATCGATGTGACGGTTCCTGAAGCCAACGTCGGTGATGTCTACAGCGATATGTCGGGTCGTGGCGGTCGCGTTTCTGGTAGCGATGCCGCCGGCGGAACCTTTACGACCGTGCATTGCGAAGTGCCATTGAGAGAAGTAACTACTTATTCTCGTACGCTCAGCAGCATGACCGGCGGCATGGGAAGCTACACAATGGAATTCAGCCACTATGATGTGATGCCGCCTAATATTATGCAGGATGTCATCTCCAAGGCCTCACTCAGCGATGACGAAGACGACGCGTAGTGAATTAATTTAGCGCGGCAAAGTCAGTCAATTCCTGATTCCAGGTTTAAATCCGAGGTATATTGAAGCAAGCAGTTCATTGATGAGTAACTTCATGCTTCGATTCACCTCCGCTTTTTGGGTCACCAAGCGATTCAGCGTATCCATATGCGTTTTGGTCGCGTTTCTATGCGCAGTGACAGGGTGCCAGGAATCGTCGCATTCGCTTTCGCCAGCGACTCCAGTATCGGGAACCGAAAACCAAACTCCCCGAAGCAAGCACGACACGCCACGCTTAGCCAATGCAACCTATGTCGACGACGCTACGTGCGCCGATTGTCATGCCGACATCATGGATACCTATCAACACGTTGCGATGGCCAAGTCGTTCTACGACTTCGATGCCAAAAACCTGATCGAGTCGTTTGAACATAATCAGTTCTACCATCCATTGTCAGACAATCACTACGAGATGAATGTAGTGGACGGACTGTTCGAATTGACACGTTTCAAGAAGCGTGCCGACGGGACCAGGATCGTAGAGCACCGTCAAAAAGCCCAATACGTCGTTGGCTCCGGCAATCACGTCAGAACATACCTTTATCGAAACGAAAACGGAGAGATGTTCCAATTGCCGGTGGTCTGGTATTCACAGGACAAGAAATGGGGCATGGCACCTGGATACGATTCGAAAGACCATTCGGATTTTTTGCGGCCCATTACACGTCAGTGCCTGTTTTGCCACAACGCCTACCCCGAAGTAGCGACCGGCAGCGATACATTTGGCATGCCGCACCGATTCCCCAGGAAAATGCCGCAGGGAATCGGCTGTCAAAGATGCCACGGCCCCGGCAGCGAGCACGTACGTATCGCAAGCGAAGCAGAAGATACCACCGACCCGTCCGAGTTGCAGGCTATTGAGAATTCAATTGTCAATTCAGCAAAATTGTCACCGAAACTTCAAGACGCTGTTTGCAACCAATGCCACTTTCAGCCGATGAGCCAACGCACCAGTTTCGTTCGCAAGTTCGGAAAGTCGGATTACAGCTTCAAGCCAGGCCAATCGCTCAGCGATTTCATGATCCACTTTGAACCCGACCGCAACAACGATCTGGCGGATCATTTTGAAATCAATCATCACCCATATCGCCTCTATCAAAGCAAATGCTTTATCGAAACAGAAGGCGGAATTCGCTGTACGCATTGCCACGATCCGCATGCGGTCGTCGAGAAATCTGATCGGCAACAACATTACCGCCAAAAGTGTTTTACCTGCCACGGCCCAAAGGATTGCGGCGACGTCCAAAACGGCCACTTGCCAGACGCCAATTGCGTTTCGTGTCATATGCCAACCCGGCGAACAACCGATGTCATTCACGTGACAATGACTGACCACAAGATTGTACGCCGCTCAAAACAAAAAGACCCGATCGCAGCGCGCAAAGAAATAAACGTCCCAATCGATATGCCAATCCGCCAGTATCATTTGGATGGACAAGAACTGCCCAACGGCTACTCAAAGATCTACGAATTTTTTGCCCGCGTTCTGGATGATGATGAAACGGCAACCCAACTTCTGAGCGATGAACTTGTTCGATCGACTGACGTTACGGAAACCGCTCGTTTGCAACTTGGCCAAAAGTTGCTTCAAGAGAAACAGTTTGCCCACGCTAACAAAGTCTTAAAAGAAGCTCAGTCCACCTCCAGTCCTTACCTCCTGAACAACCTTGGAATCAGCGAACTTGGACTCGGCCAGAACGATTTGGCAATTGCAACACTGAAAAAAGCGACGAAGGCCGATCCAGACAATCCGTTAGCCTGGTACAACCTGGGCGTCGCCTACTCAAGAAAGAAGGACGAGCAAAACGCGATCGCCAGTCTCGAAAACGCAATTCGACTTCGTCCTAATTACGTAAAAGCAAGAAACAAACTTGGCAGCATTTACGCCGCCGCAGAGCAACTAGATGCTGCCAGAATTCAATTCGAATCCGCCATTGGCATCGATGCACGAAACCTGGAAGGCTATCGAAAACTTGCCGCGATTCACTGGCGTTTGAAGAACTGGCCTCTTTCAAATGCTCTACTACGAGATGGGCTGTCGATCAACAAAGAAAATGTGCCGCTTACAGAATCGTTAATCGTAAATCTATTGGATCCTACAGAAGACCCAACAAACAAACCTGACTCAGACCCTGAACAATTGTTGGCGCTAACCGACCGCCTTGTCAAACTGAAAAATTCTGAAGTCACTTCTTTAATTCTGCAAGCACTGGCGTTACTTCAAACCGGCCAACCAGAAGAATGCCTGACAACGATAAAGAAAATCCTTCCAACTGAAAAACGCAAACCAGAAACTGGCATCATCCTGGCAATCGCCCAAAAACAACTTGGTTCAAACGAATCCGCAATTGAGAATTACAGAAACGCGAAAACCGCGCTCGGCAAGCAAGCTACGGACAAATTGTCCAAACTCATCGAAGCAATTGCACAAAAAGAATTTCAGGCAGAATAACGTGGCACGACTCGCCAAAGTTTGTTTATGCCGGTAACGCGCCACAAACGACAACTGGCGGCAGAAAGGGATCAGAGCAAAGCGTCAATAAACAACTGAATGTCGTCGTTGTCGACCACGCCATCATCGTTGAAGTCAGCTTGGCATGCATTTGTACAAGGCCCAATATCTTGAACCAATGCAAATACATCCAACAACGAAACGGCACCATCAAGATCTAAGTCCGCATCGTGTGCATCAAAAACCTGTCCTGCTGCTACGTTTTCCCAAACCGTTGAATCTCCCATCGGCCATCGGACTTCCACTCGATCTACGACGGTGCCCGCTCCCAAACCAAAGAAGGCTTCGGCTGGCTCTTGCCCGTGAATACTAGTGCCTGCAGCGATGCGACGAATCAAACGAGAATCATCACCAAATTCGACGGAGACAATAGCTCCAATGCACCAGTGATTCGGCCCGGCCTGTCTAGGACGAACGACCAGCCAGTTTGTGTTTTCAGTTTGCGCAAGTTGATTTTCGAGGATTCGAAAGGGGCCTTCAAAGGTTGAAGGATTGCAAACTTGCGCCATATCCAAATCGCCGTCGCGATCGAAATCTAAACTAATCAAACAACTGCCGTATAACTGGTCATCAAAACCCGCAGTTGATGTGATTTCCTCAAAAGTCCCTGGGACAGTGGCTGATCCCATGAAAAAACGTGATTGATCATCGAACCCAATCCCATTGAACCAGCCGTTGGTGACGGCAAGGTCCAGGTAAGTGTCGTTGTTTGCATCCAACCAGGTAACTCCCCAGCCAAATGAAGTATCATCAACTCCCAGCGACTCTGACACTTCATCAAATGCAACATTGTCAACGGTAGATTCGTTTCTTAATAGCAGACTGTGTTTATCGTCTTCAAAAATATTGGTGACGTAAACATCGAAATCGCCGTCGTTGTCGTAGTCGCCGACAGCAATTCCCATATCGTTGAATGAAAAATCGACACCACTTTGAGCAGCAACATTAACAAACGTTCCATCACGATTGTTGATCCAGAGTTGATTCTCAAAGAAATCAACTGCACAAAAGATATCCAGCCAGCCGTCACCGTTGAAATCTTCAAGAACGGATTGCCAGTAATTATTTGCAAACGGGGCATTCGGGTTCACGACGCCGCGCTTTTCGGCTTCGTCAACAAATACTCCGTCGTTGTTCATATACAACTCTAGTTCACCTTCCCACTGGCCGATCACAAGGTCAAGGTCGCCGTCCCGGTCAATATCACCACAGCAGACACCGGCGCGATGCCCAAAAAACTCACTGGTCTCTGCATTATCCAAACCAGCTTCAGCGGTTACGTCCACAAATGCACCAGACGGCTGCTGCTCGTACAGCCGCAGCGTAGTGCCTTCAATGCAATCTATATCAGGCGAATTGAAACAATCAGCAGTAATCAACAGATCCTGCAATTGGTCATTGTTGTAGTCAAACCACAACGCATTTCGACCAGCCAATTCGATGTCGATACCAGTCCTCGCAGCGACATCCGTGAATTGCCCGTTACCATCATTGCGGTAGAGTCGGTCCGGACTATTGAGTCGTTGAGGTAAATACAGATCGACATCGCCATCGTTGTCGTAATCGGCGGCCGCAACCCCACCACCAAAACCAAAGTCGATAAAGCTCTCAAGAATCCCTCGTTCATCGCTCCGATCCACAAACTCAATCTGTGCAGATACGTGAGGGGACTGCATAACAGCAATCCAAAGGACCATCCAGATAGTTAAAAAACGAAGAGACATTTTTGTTTGCATTCCGTTAGTTGCGACGAGACCAAACCGCAAAATGTCGCTAAAGGCAACTCGCGAAATAGTAGCCGTCTAATTAAGCGGCACTTCTACTACTATGCTTATCGTAGCCCAAGTAGACAAATGGTCAATTATCAGCCGTCGTAGGACAATATTCAGGCACTGAATTGTCGCAAAATCTGTTAATTGCCCTACGAAACCATTCGGCACACCAATCAAGCCGCTGGCTATTCTTCTTCTGCAACTTGCTTCGCAGCTTCAGCATTTTTCACACTCTCACGCCGATCACCAATAATCTGATCGTCGGCCAAATCTTGTTCCGCCAACTCCATGATTTTGCCCATCGTTTCTCGATGAAATTTGAAATCGTCGAAGACCATAGACTTATTTGCCCCTACATCGTCAACATAAGCAATCTTGGCGATTCCTTTCTTGAGCCATTTCGACTTATTGATGCTCTGGATGTTTTCAAATTTGAGCGTTTGTCCCCAACTGGTCTCAACGCCGTCGCCATCAGCCTCTACCCAGGCATTCAAAAGTCGCATGTAATGCCACAGAAAGAGCAGCCCAAGCGTCAATCCAATGCCAAACACGAACCATTGAAAATATACGTAATTCTGAGCCACTTCAGGCGATTTTGGCTTAGCCGTTGCCCAGCCGTTTTCCTTACACATGGCTTCCCATGCTTCGGAACGCTGGCCTTCGGTTAGATCGCCCGCTGCAGCCTCAGCCGCCAATTTCTTGTAGGCAATGGACCTCTCAACATCTGTAGGGCTGGTATAGAGACCGTCGTAGAGCCCCCAAAGCATGAATGCAAAACAACCCAGTGCAATGATAAGAAATCGCCGAATAAACTTATTGTCTACGTCGGCACGAAGTTTTTCAGACATGCTTTATCCTGAATACCAAATGGTCGGCAGTATGCGCCGCGGAACTCCAAACCTCTATCCTACTAATCTTTCCTGATTTGTATTCTTGAATTCTCACGATTTCTTGGATCAAGCTTCTGTTTACGACACCAGTCGTACGCTTCGTGACGATGCTAACTGATGTATGGGTCGTCTCGCTTATGATTCAGCCTCCCTCTCCTAATTTTGTATGGGCGCAAAAAAAGCGGCACAAATCTTAATCTGTGCCGCCGATTCTCAATTTTAGTCTTTTAAGTAATGACTTAGTTACTCAAAAATTCGACAACAAAGTCGTCAGCACCTGGGCCGGTTCCGCCACCGCCACCTGTCAATGCGGCAACAAATCCGTCAACGTCCAGCAAGTTAACCGCTCCGTCGCCGTTCAAGTCAGCAGCCGGGTTATCGCTACCACTTGCAACAGCGTCTACAAAAGGCTGTACGTCTAACAAATTCACGCTGCCATCGCCATTGACGTCACCAAGCAAAACGCCAGTCGCGTTACTTGTGATTTCCATAACTAGCGAAGCGTTGCTTGGAGTTGTGTACTGAAAACCTTCGTGTGTCACATCAGCACGGGCCGATGAAGCAACAACGGTGGTTCCGTTCAACAAAGTGATATCAATATCAGCAGTACTTCGTGCAATCGTGGATAAAATTGAACCTAAAGGTACTCCGTTCACTCCACCAAGAATGATGAACTGCAAAGTTTCACCTGCACCAATTTGACCTACAATTGAAAGTGGATCGCCATTATGAAAGTTTGGCAAAACCCCACCAGCTAGTGAATCAAACTGAGTTACCGATGTAGCGTTATTTTCGTAAAGGAAATCATCGTTAGTTGCACCGACAACCAAATCTGGACGAGAATTGCCAGTAATGTCTGCACTATTTGCATGCCAGCCATCTTGAGTATTGGTGAACATATTCTCTGTCCACTCGACAAATCGGATGTCGCCCAACACTGAAACATTGCGGTAGATGCGTGGCTGCGAAACGTTGTCCATTACCACTACGTCGATTTTACCGTCACCATCCAGATCCGTACGTGAAACCTTATGAGTCTCAGTCGTTACTCCTGGTGCAAAATCGATAGATGTAAACTGAGCAAAGCCGTTTGCAGCGTTACCAGTGTTTTCCAATATTGCATCCGCACGGCTCGCATTAAAATTAGCAAAGAACAAGTCTTGATCACCATCGCCATCAAAGTCAGCTGGGAACATGCCATTTTCGATGTTTCCATTTGCAAATTCCGTAATTATTTGACGACTTCCGGTATATCGGAAATCACCGTCTCCAGATCCCATTCCATTCAAGTTGTTGTAAACAATTTCCTGAATTCCGCTGGCTCGGTTGGTTGTCATAATATCGATCAAACCGTCACCGTTCATGTCCGCACCTTCAGAGTGGACGCCATAGCGATTCTCTGCGATGTAGTGGGTGTTAGTTACCACAGTGAAAATGCCAGCAGGATTACCATTAATGCCATTCAATGACAGGCTATCTTGAGAAGTATTCGGGTAGTTACACATCATCAAGTCTGCCAAACCATTACCGTCGAAATCTGCAGAAACGCCATTGCATGCCGCACCTGTTTGGCCACCAAGGTCATTTGACACGTTTACAAATACGCCATTATTTTGAACGTAAAGTTTGGTGCGACCAGGAGCATCAATGGTACCCGTTCCGCTATTTGAATCGTTGATAATGATGATGTCTAGAAAACCGTCGTTGTTGTAGTCGCGGAAAAATGCACTACGCGATGTATCGGTGTTAGAAAAACCAGGAATCACTGGTGCTCCACTTACTTCATTCAAAACACCGTTGTCGTTGCGGTAAAGCTTATTACGACGCTGACCAAAATCACTTTGAGCAACGGCCATCAACACATCCAAATCACCGTCGTTGTCATAGTCACCAAATTCAACTTCTTTTTCATTGGTGGTAATCTCATTGACGGTTTGATTCACGTTCGTGCTTGTCAAGTTTGTGAAGTCAAGCGTCATGTCAGTCAGGTCTTGTGCAGAAACCTGAGTCACACCAACGCAGGCCATCATCACGAATGACCAAAGAGTTCTCTTAATCATGTTTCATCCCGTTAAAAATTAGTGTACATGCGAAGCTGAAGCGCAGCCCAGCATTAAATGTGGCCTATCGCCACGAATTGAATAAGTTCTTCTACCGCTTCTAATTTACTTGTGTTTTGGGCATTTATCAAACCCGATGCCTCTTATTAAGAGCGAACTGTTCGCCCTTTTACATTCGCTTTGTCAAAAGCATCAAACTTTAACAGCCATATTCGAGCAAGCGGCCATTTTGAACTCCGCTGGCTCGCTAAAACGGCAGCATCCACGATAGACGTAAAAACCGCCAATTCCACATAGTGTACCGCCAGGCACTTAGACCGCTGTTTCAAATTTCGTTTAACTGCTTCGCACGCATCTTCGAACGAATACTCAAAAATACCGAAACAAGGATCAAAATTAAAACAACCAACGAAGACAGATTGGATATCCAACCCGCAACATGATGGTGGCCGTCACCGCTAGCTAGCTCAGAACCGGCTTGAAGAATCCCTTCAAAAACCAAACCGCTCAACATACTTCCGATAACGATTACAGACAGATAAACCACCAGTACTTTGGCGCCGAACTTTGAATAGACCGCACCAATGGTTGTAGTATTCGTTGCCGGACCCGCCATCAAGAACACAAGCGCTGCAGAATAAGGAAATCCGGCTGCTACCAAAGCAGCAGCTAGCGGGACCGAAGCCGTTGCACAAATATACATCGGTACCGATATCAACAGCACAATCAACATCGCGGGCAAGGCGCCCAACTCTCCGACTTGCGCAATCCACGCTTGCGGCACCCAGACTTCAATCGCTGCTGACACAACAACCCCAATCACAAGCCAAAACCAAATCGAATTGAAAATGTCGAAACAATGCCAGAGAAATTTTTTCCACGGCTTTGAATCATGGTGTGAATGCTGGTGCCCTCCAGTAGAAACGTTCAACCGGGCTCTATCTCGCACAAATTCCGTATTGGCGATTACGCCTCCGATTACGCCCAACACCAAGGCTGCAAACATCTTGAACAGTGCAAATGGCCAACCAAAAAAAGACATACTAACAAGAATTGAATCGACACCTGTTTGAGGCGTACTGATAATGAACCCAATGGATGCGCCGTCGTCGGCTCCTTGATTCTTCAGCCCAATTCCAGCGGGAATAACACCGCACGAACACAACGGAAGTGGAATACCAATTGCCACAGCCTGAATGACGCCACTGAAACCCTTGAACCGGCGGCGGATAAAATTCTGCGGCAGCAACAATTCCAGCAGTCCCGAAATCGCCATTCCCAACAGCAACCATGGCGAAAGCTGCCCCAGAATCGTCCAAATAGCTAACAACATAAGTGATTCTTGTTAATTGGAGCGTTAGAATTGACCCTGTGCGATTTGAATTTGATATCTAAAATGCATACAGATTGGAACATCAAAATCCAACTTTGAATCTTTGCAGCAATGATGAAAACTGACATTCCAGCTTCTAAATCAAAAGCTGGCGATACGGCTTCGCGGCTTCTGGAAAAAATCGCGGAAACCAAACCGCGCATCACTCAGCTCGTTCAAACGCCCATCCCGTCATGCAGTTCGATCGCTGAAATCATTGCCACGCTCAAACAGATCCTTTTCCCCGGCTTCTGCGACTCAACGGCACAACCAACTCAATCGCTCAAGCAATACCTCGAACTGAAAATCGAAACCGCCAGGCAACAAATTTCCCAGCAGCTCGCGATCGCATTGGCACTTGATAAAGAATTCGCATCAGAAAACAGCGACATCGTTTTCGATCAGAACATCGATACCGACCAATTTCGCGATCAAGCGATTGAGCTGACCCAAAGATTCATCGATCAACTCCCTGAAATCCGGGAAACATTATCGACTGATATCGAAGCAGCTTACGATGGAGACCCAGCCTGTAAAAACGTCGGCGAAGTCATTTTGTGCTATCCGGGATGGCAAGCCGTTTTGGTTCATCGCGTCGCTCACGAATTGTATAAGTTATCCGCTCCATTCCTTCCTCGAATGATGGCAGAATGGATCCATGGCGAAACAGGCATCGACATCCATCCGGGCGCGCAAATCGGAAAATACTTTTTTATCGACCACGGCACCGGTGTCGTGATTGGGCAGACTTGCGTCATAGGCAAGCATGTGAAAATTTATCAGGGTGTGACCCTGGGAGCACTTAGTTTCCCAACCGACGGGTCAGGTGCACTTGTGCGTGACACCAAACGCCACCCAACCATCCAGGACAATGTCGTCATCTATGCCAACGCCACCGTGCTCGGCGGCCGAACCACCATCGGCCACGACAGCGTCATCGGATCCAGTGTCTGGCTAACTCGCAGTGTCGAACCGTTCACAACCATTTTGATGGAGAAACCAAAACTGCATCTGCGTGACGAAACACCAACCGACTTCCGCCCGCCACTGAATTACCAGATCTAGCGAAACGATTCACCCATGCACAGAACCTGGTTACACGTCCACGTTCCCAAAGCCGGTGGCAGCACTATCCGGCAACTCATGAACCGAAATTTTGGCGACGGCTTCTACAACTCAAATTCCCTGCTTGAAACCAAACAGTACACACGCGAAGACGTCAGCGAGATCATCCGTTGTCATCCATGGCTCAGATGCTTTTGCGATCACAAACTGTCACTCGATCTACCGTTCGACAGCGAGCATGCAAGCGTGCATGCGATTTGTTTTGTTCGTGATCCGCTCCAGCGCTTCATCTCTCGCTTCTTTTTCCATCGCAATTTCGAAGAAGTAAACTGCATCGCTCAAAAAATGTCGTTCCGCGAATTCGCCAACATGGAACTCGTTGAACAGTACGCCCACCCGCAAACCAACAGCCAAATCAATTTCCTCAATGGCGGCAGAGGAAACGATAACCTCCACGCCATCAATCGAGCATTGGAAACAGGCAAGACGATCCTTGCCCCGATCGAAAAATTCGATGAAACCTGCGTCTGCCTGCAAACACTTTACCCCGACGATTTCAAAGACCTTTCCTACGTTCGCGTAAACACTTCCAACCGCAACGACACAATCGACGACCATGATCGGCAATTCGTAAGTGAGCTTTTGGCCGCCGACATGCCTCTAATGCAATTGGCGCACGATAAACTCGATCAATTGATTCAGAAAGCTTTTCCAGATGCAGCAAAATTCACAAACGCACTTGCCGAATTCCAAGATCGCTGCAGTCGTCGTTACCACAATTTCCAGCCGCCCAAAGAAAAAGGCGAAGCGCCGCCTGCCGCTGACGAAATCGCCACCGACAAATCAACCAACAAGCCAGATCATCTAAACCCGAATAACTCTAAGATCCGTTGATCAACCCATTCAATGATCTACTGAAAAACCAAATCAGCAAAGCCAGCCAGCTGGCAACGCTTACCCAGAGCCCAACCCAGAACTCAATCGGACTGTAGTAAAAATCCACCTGATGCACTCCTCTTGGAACATCAACGGCAAGATGAAAATCACCAGCCAATTTCTTCGCACCGTTGACCATCTTACCCTCGACATCGGTCACGCAAACCTTCCAACCGGCATCTGGCAATGAACTGCAAACAAGGGCCACTGGCTTCTCTGCGGCAACCTTCACCGAATATCGACCGGCGGAACGATCGATGACTTCGAAAATCGCAGAAGTTTCTTCATCGAATTGGCCTAGCGGCTCCAGCTCCGACAAATTGGCCTCCGAATTCGCCAGCCTGAATTTATTTGCCAACCTGAGTTTTCCGTACTTCCAAAACACGGGATCGCCTTCGTAACTGACAGCAAGACCACCGCTCAACGGACCGCGCAAACCTGAATACATCAGAAAACTTTCGGCAATTTCTTCACGCCATTTTCGCACATGTTTGTTTTCGATCGAAGTAAAACTTCCCGCCAACTCTAACCCAGTTTCTTCAGCGAAAACCAGATGATGTTTCGCATGCAAAGTTTCCTGCTGCCACTTAACAATTTCTGTAAATCGATCTTGCGAACTCTCGTGATTCCAATTTACAGGCATACCAGCCATTCGCATCAATCGAATAGTTCCATTTGAACTCGTCTCTCGCAATTTGGCTTCAATGCGCGTCGCATCAGTGAACACACTGGACGGCAATTTGCACAACATCCAGAAATTCCCGACGGCCAACTCAACCAACAATACAAAAAACACCAATATTAACGTTGAATCCAGTCGTTCTTTTTTACGCCGGACCATGAACCAGAAAAACGCCAACAAAGCGCCAACACAAATGGTGTGGATTAGCGCCATCCCAACCTGCCTGCGACACGCTGTTTCGGCAAATGGACCAAATAACAAATCTGCATCAATCAAAAATCCACTTTCCAAATAACCTGTCAAACCGTCAAACAAAAACAGACAAACCGAAAGCCCCACCAGCCCCATGCTCAAAATCAATGTCCGACGTTTCTGCAAAGCGGAAGTGGCCCCCAATCCGGCCAAAGTACTGATCGCCAAGCTGGCCACCGTGAACAGTTTCGCCGGGTACCGAAACGCATCGAATCCTGGCAAAACCACCGTCGCCAACCAATACAAGCCACCAACCTGGCTGCCCAGGTTTTGAGCTTCGCCAACTTCGAAGCCCGCTCCAGGCAACAACTCGCGAACCAGCCACACAATTCCGTACCAGCCAAACGATGCAACACAAAAAAACAAACCAATCCAGGTCCACCAAACCCTCATCCGCTGAAGCCCAGACAAACGACAAGTTGCAGCGGCAAAGAGAAGCGTTAAAAAACCGACGAATAATGACGGCGTCCAGATTCGATCCGCGCCCGGCAACCCACTCGCCCAGCGACCATTGACCGGAAACGGCTTGCCAGAAATGTTCGGCCAGACCAACTCTGAGACTGACCATGGCGGCAAGCTGAATTCATATGCCGCGTGCAAATGCGTACCCTGTTGCGGTTCGAGAGATTTTTCAGCCACATCCAACCGTTCCTCAACTCGCACCGATTGCTGACTCCAGAGATACGTCGGCATCACTTGGATCGCTGACAATGCAGTGGCAAAAACAGCAACGGCTAAAACATTCCGAAAGCCAAAATACAATTTCGCATTATAAATTCTCCAGGTCCGGTATCGCTTTCGATTCCAAACAGCATCGATGACAACTCCTACCGCCGAGATCACTAACAACACATAGGCCATTTGTGGATCACCGCCCAACACCATCAAAGCAGCTACCGTCGCCACTGACACGACCCGACCAATCTTCCGCCTTTTCGCCATACCGACCAAACACAACAGCCCCAGCGGTAACCAGGAAGCACTAACCAGATAAACCACATTGGTTACCTGAAACAGCACACTGCCGCCAAAAGCATACGAAGCCGCCGCCACACCGGCACCAATTGGACTGCCTCGCAACTTCAGCACCAGCAAATACGCGCTGATCGCAGCCCACAACACATGCAGCGACAAATACAAACCGTACCGTGTCGGGTAATCCAGAACCCGCGCCAGAAAAATCAACTTGCCCGGATAGAAAACGCTGCTCGTTCCGTCCGCAACAACCGGATAGCCCAAATCACAGTACGGATTCCACAGCGGAATCTCGCCCTTTTGCCACTGCTGATCAATCCATTGAAAATACGGGTAGTACAAATAGGCCGAATCACGGTACCCAACCACTTCTTGCCCCGTATTGATTTTGAAAAACAGGACGAACCAAACCCCGAAAATCACCAACAGTGGCCAGTGCCTTTTCAGTGTATGTGCGGCTTTATTGAATCCAGTCACGATTGTTTCGCTGGGGCATTCTGCAATTTGTTTGCAATGTTAAACTATTCGTTTTCAGTTTTGCACCGTTTCGGTTTTATATTCGGAGTTGTTTGTGTTCTGGCTTATCGCACTGGCAATCATAATTTTGCTCGTTGTTGGCGTCATTATCCACGATCTGTTTCAAACGAAAGATCCAGTCCTGCGAAATTTCCCGCTGGTCGGACACGGGCGTTCCGTCCTATCGGAACTAGGCCCGAAAATCAGACAGTACATTGTCGCCGACAACAATGAAGAACGCCCGTTTAATCGCGATCAACGCAGCTGGGTCTATCGCTCCGCCGACAAAGGCAACAACTATTTCGGCTTTGGAACCGACAACGACCTCGAACGCTCCCCAAGCTATTTGATCATTAAGCATTCTGCATTCCCGGTCCCATTCAAACGCGAAGGCGACCAAGGCTACGACCCATCATACAAAATCCCATGTGCGAAAGTTATCGGCCAGTGGCGGGACCGCAAGAAAAAGTTTCGTCCAAATTCGATCATCAACATTTCGGCAATGAGTTATGGATCGCTCAGCGCAGCCGCGATTGAAGCTATTAATCGTGGCAGCAAAATTTGCGGGTGCAGCCAAAACACGGGCGAAGGAGGCGTGTCTCCACACCACGATCACGGTGGTGATCTGGTCTGGCAACTGGGTACCGGCTACTACGGCGCTAGAGCAGCCAACGGTCATTTCGACGAACAAAAATTTATTCAGACGTGCGAACAATTCCCGTCCATCAAAGCAATCGAAGTCAAACTCAGCCAAGGCGCCAAACCAGGCAAGGGCGGTGTGCTGCCGGCCAAAAAAGTAACCGCCGAAATTTCTCGTATCCGCGGCATCCCACAAGGTAAATCCTGCCTGAGCCCGTCCTTCCATTATTCATTCAGCTGTGTTGACGAGTTACTCGATTTTGTTGAACGTATCGCAGATCTTTCTGGACTCCCAGTCGGCATAAAGTCAGCCGTCGGAGAGATGGATTTTTGGCGCGAGCTGGTGGAACTGATGCTTGACGGCCAACGCGCTGTTGACTTTATCGCTATCGATGGCGGTGAAGGAGGAACCGGCGCCGCACCGCTAACTTTTTCGGATCATGTCGCACTACCATTCAAGATCGGACTCGCTCGTGTCTTCCGAGAATTCTCTCAATCCGGGCTACAGGAAAAACTGGTTTTCATTGGTTCTGGCAAACTGGGCTTCCCGGAAGAATCGCTGCTATCGATGGCGATGGGCTGCGATATGGTAAACGTTTCCCGAACCGCCATGATGGCCATCGGCTGTATCCAGGCACAAATCTGCCACACCGACAAGTGCCCGACCGGCATCGCCACACAGAACTCATGGTTGATGCGGGGACTCGACCCCACCGACAAAGCGACTCGACTTGCCAACTATATAACAACACTTCGCAAAGAAATCCTCGAACTCAGCCATGCTTGCGGTGCAAGGCATCCAGCTATGATCAGCCCCGATCATTTTGAAATTCTGCATGACACGTTCCAAACCTCCAGCATCAAAGAAAGTTTCAAACTGCAAGGCGTGTCGACTTCACCTAGCGAAGAAGACATTCGCAATGTACTCGAAATCATGGACGGTAAATGAGCTTCAACAAATCCCGGCAACTACAAGTTGCATTGAACGCCGCTCAGTCCGCCAGCCAAATCATCCAGTCTTACGCCAAAAGCGGCTTTCCAAAGGAAACCAAAGTCGTCGACGGCACGCAACTCGGCTTGGTAACCAAAGCTGATTTAGCAGCCGAAGAAGCGATCGTTGAATCTATCCGCGATAGCTTCCCCGATCACGCCTTCCTGGCAGAAGAAGCGTACGCTGACACCGTGGTCGCTGAAAATCTGTGGATCATCGATCCAATTGACGGAACCAACAATTTTGCTCATGGCATTCCTCACTACAGCGTATCGATCGCCTACTATGAATCAGGACAGGCCCAATGCGGCGTGATCGCTAACCCCGCGACTGAAGAAGTATTCTGGTGTCAGAGGGGCAGGGGAGCGTGGCTCGGTGACACGCAGGTTTCTGTCGGCAAAGAAGCCAGCCTGGACGAAGCCATCATCGCGACCGGCTTTTATTACGATCGCGGCAAGATGATGAAAGAAACACTGGCAACGATCGAGAGACTTTTCGAAAACAACATTCGAGGCATCCGTCGATTCGGGTCCGCGGCACTCGATCTCGCCTACGTCGGCTGTGGCCGCTACAGCGCATTCTTCGAATACCAGCTCTACCCTTGGGACTTCGCCGCTGGAAAACTATTCGTCGAAGAAGCCGGCGGCAAAACCACAACTTGCTGCGGCAATGAAATCCCAATCCAAACCACCACCATGCTCGCGACAAATCGCGTCCTGCACGACCAAACGCTCGACGTCGTCAGACTTGGATAAGCTTGCATTTGTTGCCACGCATCGATCGTCGGCCTACTTCACTTCAATTTCTACGCTCGCCGAATGACTATTGAATTCCGGTGCGTACATACACTGCAACTCCGCTATCCCAGTCTCAAACTTTCCGCGATGCTGGACTCGAACTGAATATTCAAACACGTACGTTCCGCGTGGCAAATAGTCGATGAAGAAATGACTGGCAGTATCCTTGGTCGATTCATAATACGACAATCCGTCCTGAAACTTGTATTGCGACAAGACATTTACCGGCTCGGTTCCGCTACCACGATAGTCCTTCAGATGAACGAATTCCATGTCTCGGTCCACACGAACCTCGACACGCGTCACCAACTGATCGCCAACTTCGACCTCCCCGTTTACGGGTTCGATCACGGGCCCACGATCCGTATTCTTTTTGATAAACAAGCCCTTCTTTAACGTCAGCGGTGTTCCCTCATACGGTTTAATCTTGCCAACATCCTCAAGGTACTGCCAATGCACACTGCCCCAGGCAATCCCGTCGTCGCGCTTCGTAACTTCGATCTGCCCCATCTTCGGCTTGATCTCGCCCCGCAAAAATCGCTGCTGATAAAAACCAGTGCCTGCTTCAACTTGCGCTGGCTTCACCGCCGCGCCACCTAACTTTACTTCGACAACCTGATTAGACGCCAGCAGATCGGTTCCACGCAACAGCAAGGCATATATTGCGTCGGCAGTCGCCTTGGTCGTCTTCCAGCTTTGGGTCTGCTTCTGCTTGAGCAACCAAATCTTGCACTCCTCCGCCTTTGCCGCATCGCCAAGCACTTCATCGTAAGCCTCAATCATTAATGCCTGCGTTTCGATCGGTGCTTGATACCACCACCAGGAGTTATTGCTTTCCTGCCAGTACATTCCAAGCTCATCAGAATCTTGCGAACGCTCGGTCAGCGATTTCATAATCTCGTTTGGCGTCTGCAAATCACCGAACCGCTTCAGCCCGATCGCCAAATGCCCTTGTGATTGGCGATTGCTCAAGGCCGGCCAATGCTTTTTCGCCTGACCAAGGAAATAATCAACGGACGCTTTGTACTTTTTGTTGACAGCGCGATCCTTCAAAAAGAAACTGCGACCATACAAATACATACAGATAGACGGCGTCAAATGGTTCTTGTCCGGTTCGCCCTTTTCCAAAATTCGCTGGTGAGTTTCATAAATCCAGTTATCCAGACGGTCAAGTGCCGCAATGGCCGGACTAACATCGGTTGTGACTCCAAGATGTCGCAAGCGTCCAAATCCAGTCGTCACATAAAGCGTGATGTAATCGTTCGCTCGTCCACCCGGAAACCACGGCCACGCACCATCGCTATATTGCATCTGCTTCAATTGATTCAGCGAACGCCTGGTCTCTTCGTCCAAGCGATTTCCATCAAACAAAATCGCCACATCGCGACGAGCCTGACTTTCATCTTTCGCATCGCGCAACCATGGCGATTCGGCAATCAGCACATTTCGCAAATCATCATTTTTCTCAAGCGGGCTATCCAGCGCATCGGTCCCGCGCCATTGATCAAACACTCGTTTGATTTTCGGATCAGAATTGACGATATGCTGCCCCAGCGAATTGGCGTACAAGCGATTGAAAACCTGCTCGCTGCATTGATGCGGGTAATCCATCAAATACGGCAAAGCCATAACCGCGTACCACGAAGGATTCGAAGCCATTTGGACGGTGTAACTTTGACTGACTAGCGAATCACTCGACTCGGCCAATGCCAGTCGATCGAAATCGAACTGTCGTGTCTGATTACCGCGAATGGGCAGCGGTAACGACTCAGTGACAAGAATCCGCTTCGACAACACCGGCAGGAACCCTTCTTCGCCGTCACTCAATCGCTGTGTCGCCCCGACGATCTTGTAAGTCAGTGCCCCAACAAAATCTGGGACATTCAATTTCCAATACACACTTTTTGACTGACCAGCGGGAACATCAAACATTTGTTCATTTTCCGAATTGCCCAACGGCTCATCCATCGACGAATCGTCTTGAGCGTTAGCAAACGACAATCGGATTTTTCCAGTCTGCCGTGTGGCTGACTGGTTAGTTACCTTTGCGCTGAATTCAAGCACATCGCCTTCGCGCAAAAATCTTGGCGGATTGGGCTGTACCATCAAATCTTTGGACGTCACTATCTCGTCAGTCAGCAAAGCCGTCCTCAATTCATTGTCATGCGCAAAGCCCATGAACTTCCACTGAGTCAATGCTTCTGGAACCTCAAACTCGATCCGCACGCGTCCGTCTTCATCGACGCGCAATTGCGGAAAGAAGAATGCTGTTTCATTTAAGTTCTTTCTTGCCGACACCTTCGTCAAATCAACATCAGGCACGGAAGCTTCGCTCTCGGTGGGTTCCATTTCGAGCTGTTTACTTGAATCTCCAAGACTTTCGGCGCGCGGCGCCATCGCAGCGCCGACAACCACTGCACTATCCCCATTTTCGAATGAAAATGCAGACGATTTGCCGGGACGCCCTCTTCCGAGAATCTCTCGCCCACCGCCACCGAATCCGCCACCACCGGGACTAGCAGTTACAACACCCCTACTGGCAAGAATCGACGGCGCTACACTTGGATCAAAGTAGCGATAACGAAAAACAGCTGATTTATTGGTCACTTTGAAACCATAATGAATCCGTCGAAGCCGCAGACTTGTGTTCAAAAACGAATATCGGGCCTGGGAATAATCCTGATAGAACACACCCAACTGCTTCGGCCAATTGTGTTGTGCGTACGCATCCAACGAAGCGTCGTACATAGTCGCCACCATTTCCGCGACTCGATTTTCGGCGTTCGGTCCCGACACGATTGCCGTCCAAGTTTCCTTACCGCCCGGCTCAAGTTTGGATAAGAAATGCTCCCACTTCACCTGCAATTTTTTATTCGACCAAGGCACATTCACCCGTGTCGATTCGGTGTAAGCACGATTCTCTCGAATGTACGTAACATGCACATTGAATCCACCGCGCAAATTTTCAGGAACCTCCATCTTGATGACCGCCTGAGTATTTTCTTTGCCAGTCCAAAACGCCCGAAAGACGTCACCGCGATTTTCCAGTTCGACATAGGCACGGCCAGTGTCGTAACCGGTTCCCCAAACAGCTACAAACTGATCGCCAACCTCAACGCTCTCGCGTTTGGCCCGGAAAAAATGCGGAACCTTGATTGCGAATTGCCCTGAATCCAAATCGACCACTTCAATCGGCCGCTCAGCGCTGACTTTCTTTCCAGCTTTGTCTCGTGCCTCGAAAACCGCCTTGTAGGCACCGGCTGGAAGTTCCAGGTCTTGCTTGACGACACCCGTTTCATCAGTTGCCAACTCCATCTCCGAAACAACCTCACCCAG
Organism: uncultured Pirellulaceae bacterium; assembly: GCA_964405425.1. GTDB lineage: Bacteria > Planctomycetota > Planctomycetia > Pirellulales > Pirellulaceae > Mariniblastus. Next base: position 44,046 of record CAYONX010000028.1, read on the forward strand.
CGGCCAGGATACAATTCGGGACAAATCAGGATCCTTTGGTGCCCTACCACCAACGCGGTAATTATAGCTGGCCATCGACTTACGCTGTACTTTTTCAGGCGGTTTTAATCGATACACTTTCAACGTCCCCGACGCCGGAATTTTCTCACCGTCCAACGTCGAAGTTTCCAATTTCAATTCAACGGCCTGATCCGCAGTCTGCCAGGATTCGCTATCCAAGCTTGCCTGCATCGACGTGTATCCCAGCCGCACAGACTGCTGAGCTGATCGTGTCTCGCCGGTCGTGTCTGTTACATCTGCAATAATCGCAAAGGAAAATATTGGCTCCGATTCAGGAGCGACCGAAAGGTCCGGAACAGCCTGAAATTTGATCACGAACGATCCATCGACTTCAGTCTCTGCTTCGCCATTGGCAATTTCTTGCGACTCGCCGCGGCTGGGCGGACTCCACCAACATCGCCACCACCACCATTCGGGATACCTGACTTTGCGAACAACCCGCCACTTGACTTTCGCACCATCGATTGGAGCCCCAGTGTACGCTTTTGCAGTCCCTTTGATCTGCACTTCATCATTCAGCTTGAATTCGGCATCTGCTTTTTCAACTTCGACAAAGAACTTTGGCCGCTTGTATTCTTCCACTCGAAAGCTTGCCGAGCCGTCTGGTCCACGATTGACTTGCAACGTCATTCTGCCTGTCGCTCGATCACGCGGTGCGGTGAAAGTACCGGCAAAGCTACCGAATTCGTTTGTCTTGAACATCCTGGTTTCGATTTCCTCACCGTTGACGTCACGCAATGCAACCTGAACCGCTCGCTGAGGCAAGCTCTTGTAAGCTCCTTCGTCTGGATCACTCGAAATACAAACGCCTTTGAAGTTCACACTCTGCCCCGGTCGATAAATCGACCGATCGGTAAAGAAAATAGTACTCTCGCTTCGCCGGTTACGTCGGTTCGACCTGTAAATGTGATTGGTGTCGATATAGCCAATCAACTGATCATTGTCGCGCACCATAATCCGATGCTGGGAATGTTGCTTACCTTCAATACTAAAAATTCCGTTGGCATCGGTTTTCAAATTGCCCATGTCGACACTGCTGCTGTCGCGACCGGCTCGGACCCACGCCGACACGTTAACCGCAGCGCCTTCAACCGGCTCGCCGGAATCTGCGTCGAATACCTGGCCTGCGACCTTCAAATCGCCCCATTTGCTGCGCATCACGACAGCCAAATTGCTGACCCAAACATCCGTCATCGAAACCAGTCCTGATTTCTTCGAAAAATCATCGTCGGTACTCGCGATCAACAGATAACATCCTGATGCCAAATCCATATCGGACGGCAACGTTTGCGTTTTCAATTTATAGTCAGCGGTCGGCTCCAGATCCGCCTTCCATTGCTTCACAACTTTCATACCGGCGATCGACTGCATCGGATTTCGCAAATTCGACGGGTTTCGGTATTGCCCCCAACGCCAGTTTTCGAAATCGAATTCGACCAAACGAAAATGTACCTGCTGCAGATTGCGATATTGAACTTCAATCACCGATTCTTTGCCGTTCCAAATTTTCTCGGTCGATATTTGAAGCTCTTTCGATTCGATTTGCTGGATCAAATTAAAACACAATTTGCCACCAACGCTGCTACTGAACCTGGCTTCCCCCTGACTCGCAATTTCATGCGCCTTAACCAGATCTTCGTCGCCGTAAGCCAGAGAAGCAAGCTGATACAAGGCACGAGACGAGATTGGATGATCATCATGCGATTCCGCAAATCGTTGCAGCGAGGCCTGGTAACGAGCCGTTTTTTCTGACCCAACCGCAACCACATTTCCAAAACTCAACCGATGCAGATCTGCGTCGATCAAAGCAGTCTTCACATTGTCGTTTTGATGAAATTCGATCACTTCCTGATACAGCAGGATCGCGCGACGCAAAAAAGAATCGTCATCTTCGGATTCGATTTCCCAATTCAGAAACCCGTCGATGGACGCAGAAACCGGACTCTCCGCACGCACATCAAACGCACCTTGCTTGCGAATGATCTGTTCGTCCAGCGAATAAAAATCTAGCGCCTGAAAAGCGATAAAGTCGAACAGGGTAGGGCGATGTGCATCGTCAACGCTGCCTTTTTCAAGCAAGCCATCGTAATCTGCAATCGGAATTTGCTTCAGCTGTTCCGAAGCCTTTAAAGCTTCGCCAAACAATCGATCGATCTCTCCAAGCAACCGCGCCAAATCCCAGGTTTCAAAATCGTCGCTGGGCGCCTGTTCCGTTTGCGAACGCTGCGCAAATCTCCATCGATTCTGCTGATAGTAGCTAAAGAACCAATTCGCCAAAATGACTTTCATCACAGGACGAATTTCATTCGGCAATTCATCAATGTCCTGCGAAAGTTGCCGGATTGCATAGACTTGAGCCGGCTGGTGTATGCGACTGAGCGTTGTGTACTTCGTCGAAATAGCCTTAACCGCTTCCGGATACGATTTGTCGTTCATCGCCGAAGTGTAAATCTGATCCAGCAACTCAGCCGCTGTTTTGGGAAGCGATTTCCTGTTGGCCTGCTCTACTTGCTGCCAAAGCTTGTCTCTTTGATCTTTATCCAATTTGCTCATATCAATTGAACTTTCGATCCCAAACAAAACCAAGCCGCTTGCTACCACAATCGACGCAATGATTCGTACGAACATGCCTTATCCCGAATTCCATAGATGTCTTTTAGATCACGACGTTCGCGCAGTTTATCGCAAACGCCTTCTTTTGGGACGACCGTTTAATCAAAAAGTTCCATCGTCTTGGAAAGAACATTGAATTTAGATAGATAGATAGCGCGAAAGTCGTAACTTGCGCTTTATCGCCCGCTTAGCAGCTCGACAAATGGCATAACATCAAGCAAATTCAGGGCAAAATCCTGATTAACGTCAGCTTCCCCCTGATACAGACCGCTCACCAGGCGATCAACAAATGGCCCAACATCCGATATGTCGACAATTCCATTGCCATTAACATCGCCCAGTAAAAAAACTTCGAACGGATCCGAAAACATCGGGCTAGTCAGAAAATCACGGTCCGTCAAAGTATTCATGAAATCGACCAAGCCCTGTATTTGGACTTCAGTCAAATTCAGCTGCATATTATCAGTCAAAAACGCATCAAGGTCCGGGTGCGGTTGAACGCCAACGTTATAGAATTCAACGACTTCTTGAAGTGACGAAAATCTACCGTCATGCATAAATCGACCGCGAACGGCTACATTCCGAAGTGACGTTACTTTGAAACGCCCCATTCCTGCACCTTCGTCAATCGTTTCCAGATCAAGGCCGATGTTTCGAGGCTCGGTACCGATTTGGGCAGGCGAACCGTGACAATTGTGGCAGCCCACATTTCCTTCGACACGCTCAAATAAATTACGCCCAATTAATTCCGACTCATTAAAGACCGCTTCGAAATTTCCTTCTCCGTTCTGACCAAGTTCAAACGCCAAATCGTATTTCGATCCGTATGAAACCATGCTCCGCACAAACTGAGCCATCGATTTCGCGATGCGGTCATTGGTAATTTCCGCGTCTCCGAAAGCGTCAGTAAACAATTCGGCATAAAAATCGACGTCCGCCAATCGAGCTCGCAATTGATCCAAAGGCAGCCCCATTTCGTCCGGAGCTTCAATCGGGATCAGACATTGATCTTCCAGAGTTTCAGCAGTTTCATCCCAACGAAATCTACCGCTGAAATAAAATACGGCATTTGCCAAAGTCATTGAATGTCTGGGCGTCAACGAACCATCGTGGCCAACACTGAATCGCCGTGCATCACCGAAACTGGTTTCCTGTGTATGGCAAGAAGCACATGAAATCGAATTGTTGATTGACAATCGCTTGTCAAAAAACAAAACTCGCCCCAATGTAGCTCCAGCATTTGTAATTGGGTTGTCTTCGGGAGTGTTGATCGCAGCGCCCGCATCACCAAACGGTTCCGATGGAAGGTATTGTTCCGGCAGGTTGTCGACTGCGTAAGTCACATAGTCGAATGGCAGGTCCGGTAAATTCGGAGTCCCATCATCAGTGCCCTGCGCAACCACTTCAACAGCAAGCGCATACAAACAGACAGCGATAGACAGAGTAACGAATTGATAGTTCTTGCGCATCAATATGCTGACGTCCAGCTTTTTTATCAGAAAGGTCAACGACCATGCTTAATTATAACCGAACAGCAAAAACGCGTCGAATCGAACGCGCTTTTGCCTCATTTATAACCAGGGAACCTGCAAAAGGCGGTGCGGTTAATCTGTTTGGCGCGAAGCGGACTAGTCGTTTCGGCTCAAAAACTCGATCACGAACTCGTCTTCAGTTCGTAGTTCCGTGATCGCTTCGATAAACGGATCAACGAAGGTCAAATTAATGATGCCATTGTCATTCAAATCGAATGCATCGCAATCTGTTGACGCACCAGTCAAACAGTTGATAAACGATCCAACATCCAGCAAGTTTACGATGTCATCTCCGTTGCCATCCATGCTGATCGCGTCTGCGGAAACGGTGAATACGACGTTACCAGCTTCCGGCACCAAGAACTGCATGAATTCATCGGTACCATGCCCCGAATTGTTGGACGACGACAGTTCAATTCCGTTTAATTCAGCAGTAACGGAAAGATCACCAAAGGACCGCATCAATACACTGACATTCGCACCGGCCGGCAAATCGACAGCAACCAATGTCTTTTCGCCAGAGACACCAACCATTCCGGTTAATGCAATTGGATCTTCACCATGAAATTCGGGCAGCACGGTCGTATCGCCTTCGATGTTGGTTATCGTGCTTGCCGTACCCTCAAACAGATAGTCACCTTGGATCGCACCAACAAACAAATCCATTCGCTCGGTCCCCGTCAATTGGCGGGCTGCAGCTTCAAATCCCTCGTGAGTCGTTGCGGTAAGAAGCGGATGAGTCCATTCAACAAAGCTAACCGATCCATTTTCCGACGTATTCCTTAAAATGTAAGGACGCCTGTTTTCGGCCATGACGATCACATCATCGCGCCCATCGCCATCAAGATCAGCAATCGTTGCTTTCATTGTTTCATTGCCTAACCCGGGCAACGTTCCTTGAGTTTCAAACATCGCTCTGTTGTTTGCATCATTACCCACGTTGACAAAAATCGCATCCGAAAGAACACCGTCAAATCCACCGGCGTTGGCAACATAAAGGTCCATCAGGCCATCATTGTTGAAATCCACGGGAACAATGGCTCGCTCCATAATCCCACCACCGGCGGAATCAAATTCGTACTCAGCACCAACTCCACTATAGCGAAAGTCCCCGTCGCCCGAGCCGGCATTATTATTGTTGTTGTAGTAGATAAACGAATCGTCGGCCGCGTGACTCGCCATCAAAATATCGATCTTGCCGTCACCGTTCATGTCTGCAGTTTCAACATGCTTGCCGTATTCGGCATCGATTGGCAGATGGGTACTGGTCAAATCTTGAAATTCACCTGAGCCATTACTGTTGATTGCGTTGAAGCTGATTCTGTCCTGATTCTGATTCGGGTGATTACAAAGAACGAGATCCAGAAAACCGTTTTTATCGAAATCGGCAGCAGCCGCAAATGAAACGCCTCCGTTAAATCCATTGAGCCGAAATGTCTCGTTGACAAAGTGATCGCCATCAACGTTGCGATAATATTTTGTCGTTCCCGGTGAAATTGATGTGGCTGTACCGCTATTGGAATCACAGGCAACAATGATGTCCGGCCAACCGTCATTATCAAAATCTTTAAACAACGCAGTCTTCGCGTTATCGTCTATTTCAAATTCAGGAATGACATCGGTACCGGAAACTTCATTCAATATCCCTCCATCATTGCGATAGAGCTTGTTTCGTCGTTGACCAAAATCTCCGTCAGCGATCGCGATCACCATATCAAGATCTCCGTCAGCGTCGTAATCTGCAAAGTCCATCGTTTTTTCATTTCCATTAACCGACTCAACAAAAACCATATTGATATTCGTTGCCGTCACATCTTCGAAGTTCAACGTCATATTCTTCAGGTCAGGAACCTGAGCGTTCCCCATGGAAACAAACAAAAACGAGATTACGAGAAACACCACGAAATTTTTCATAGCAAAACCTTAAGAAAAGAAGTGCAACTTACCCTTGAGAACTGGCAAATGACAATTCCGCCTATTTGCACAGCAAGTCGTATCCAAAGCCGACCGGCAACATCATTGCATAATTTTGGCTATTCGTAAAAACAAATAACACAAAACAAACCAGAAAACATAACGAAGCTTAAAGCGGCTTGAGATCTAAGCCTTTTCGGACATGCGAATTTGTGCTGTCGCTTGAGCAACCGCTTTATTCTTAAGCTCCATCAGCTCTGGCTTATCAGCGGGCTGGCTTTTAGCTTTTTCCAAATCTTCGCGTGCCTTGGCAACGTCGATTTGCGCGGCTGGAACGCTGTTACCCGTCAACACGGACACGCTATTATCGGCAACTTGCACAAACCCGCCATCCACATAGAAACGTTCAGTGTTGCCACCGGTTGTAACTCGCATTTCGCCCGGCCCCAACCGCCCAATCATGGGAGCGTGACCAGCCAGAATCCCACGCTCACCGTCGAGCATGGGAACGACAACCGAATCAACATCCGCATCGAACGTTGTGGTTTCAGGAGTAACAATTGATACGTGGATTTGTGCCATCGAATTCTATGTCCCGTTCTCGCTTAAACCTTGGCAGCCATTGCGTTGGCTTGCGCTTCCGCTTGTTCGATAGAGCCGACATACATAAATGCATCTTCAGGAAGATGATCCCATTTACCGTCACACAATTCTTCGAAGCTGCGAATGGTGTCAGCCAGAGGAGTAAATTCACCCTTCTTGCCGGTAAATACTTCCGCAACGTAAAACGGCTGAGACAAGAATCTTTCAATTCGTCGAGCGCGGTGAACAATCAACTTGTCCTCTTCACTCAATTCATCCACACCAAGAATCGCAATGATATCCTGAAGTTCACGGTATCGCTGAAGCGTCGTTTGAACCTTTCGAGCAACCGCATAATGATGGTCGCCAACATACGCTGGATCCAAAATACGAGATGATGAAGCAAGTGGATCAACCGCAGGATAAATACCTTTCTCGGAAATGGATCGTTCAAGGTAAAGAAACGCATCCAATTGGCCAAACGCCGTCGCCGGTGCTGGATCGGTCGGATCATCAGCAGGAACATAAACCGCTTGTACCGATGTAATCGCACCCTTGTTGGTAGATGCAATACGCTCTTGCAATGCACCCATCTCGGTAGCCAACGTTGGCTGATAACCTACCGCAGAAGGCATACGACCTAGAAGGGCCGAAACTTCTGAACCCGCTTGCGAGAAGCGGAAAATATTGTCTACAAACAACAACGTGTCCGCACCAGTTGAATCACGGAAGTATTCCGCCATCGTCAATGCTGACAAAGCAACACGCAAACGTGCACCAGGTGGCTCATTCATCTGACCGAAAACCATCGCCGTTTGCTCGATAACTTTTCGACCCGTAGAACCAATTTCTGTTTCCTGCATCTCCAACCAAAGGTCGGTTCCTTCACGAGTACGCTCACCAACGCCAGCGAATACGGAATAGCCACCGTGCTGACTCGCAATACGAGCGATCAACTCGGTCAAGATAACTGTCTTGCCAAGACCGGCACCACCAAACAGCCCCGCTTTACCACCACGAACAAACGGCGTTAACAAGTCAACAACCTTAATACCTGTTTCAAACAACTCGGTATTAGTCGAAAGTTCAGCAACCGGAGGCGCTGCACGGTGAATCGAGCGATTTTCTTCCGCCTTTACTTCGCCGCGACCATCCACGGGTTCGCCAAGCATGTTAAATACTCGGCCCAGTGTCGCTTCACCAACCGGAACCGAAACCGGAGCGCCCGTGTCAACGCAATCCGCACCACGACGCAAACCTTCGGTAGATCCAAGCGCGACACAACGAACACGCCCGCCGCCAAGGTGCTTTGAGATTTCTCCGGTCAAAGTACGTTTGTTTCCGCCGGCATCAATTTCAGCGGTTACAGCGTTGTAAATCGGAGGCAACGATGCGTCGGTGAATTCCGCGTCAAACGTTGAACCAATTACCTGAGTGATTTTGCCAGTATTAGCCATGATTTCTTTTATTGTTCAGGGTTCAGTTTTCAGTATTCAGGTTTTAGCCTTCCAAGGCTTCCACACCGCCGATTACTTCCATAATCTCACCAGTAATCTGAGACTGGCGGGCGCGGTTATAAGTTCTTGATAAATTCTTGATCATGTCGTTTGCATTTTCAGTTGCACTTTTCATCGCAACCATCCGTGCAACTTGTTCACTAACTGCAGCATCAAGAAAACACTTAAACAGCTTGATCTTGAAACTGGTCGGCACGACCTCTTCCAGGATGCTTTCAGCTGACGGAACAAATTCGTAGACCGAAGACTTGTTGCCAGAAGCAACTTCCGGGTCGACAGGCGTGTCCGCGCCTTCAATACTGCCCAACGGCAACAATGTTTCGGTCACGATTTTTTGTCTCGCGACTGAGAAAAACTTTGTGTACGTTACGTCCAGGCGATCCAGATTGCCGCCGGCATATTCACGCAAGTAGCGATCCGCGATGGCCTCCACTTCAGTAAACAATGGCTGGTCGTCAAAATTCGTGAACGATTCATCAACATCGATCTCGCGGAACTTGAATCCCGAGATTCCTCGCTTGCCGCTAACTTCCAAGCGAACATTTTCGATGTCCGTTTTCAATTGGTCACGACTTTTAACACCCAGTCGAATGGAATTTCCGTTGTAGCCTCCGCACAATCCTCGGTTTCCAGTCAAAACCAAAAGCGTTGCGTTTTTCACTTCAGCAGGAGATTCCAACAACGGGTGCGAAACTTCCAGACCTGCACGAGCCAAATCCGCAACAACGGCAGTAATCCGCTTGGTGTAGTCATTAGCCGAAGTCGCACGGTCCATCGCTTTCTTGAACCGCGCTGTCGCAATCAATTCCATCGTTCGCGTAATCTTTTTGATATTGCGAATGGACTTGCGTCGCTTATCTAGTGCTCTGGCGTTGGCCATATTCTCAAAAGTTCGGGGTTAAAATTTGTTCGACTGTTATTTGTTCGAGTTTAATCGCATTGATTACTTGAACGATGCGTTGAATTCATCAATCGCGGCAACAACCATTTTGGTCGTTTCGTTGTCCGCTTTCTTCATCGCGTCGCCTTTATCCTTGTTCTCGTCCAAGTTGTTCCAGACATCCTTTTTCTTGTTGTGAATGAATTCAAGGAATTCACTTTCCCAACGCTGAACGTCTGAAACGGCCACGTTGTCCAAGTAGCCCTGTGTACCGGCAAAGATCATCATGATTTGATCCACAACGTTAAGCGGCTTGTATTGTGGCTGCTTGAGTAGCTCTACCATGCGGTAACCACGATCAAGCTTGGCTTGGGTAACCGGATCCAAATCCGTTCCAAGTTGAGCAAAGGCTTCCAATTCACGGAAAGAAGCAAGGTCCAAACGCAAACCACCGGCAACGTTTTTCATGGCCTTAACCTGAGCAGCACCACCCACACGCGATACTGAAATACCCGCATTCATCGCAGGTCGAACACCTGAGAAGAACAAGTCAGGTTGCAAGTAAATTTGACCGTCGGTAATTGAAATCACGTTCGTTGGAATGTAAGCCGAAACCTCACCTTCCTGAGTTTCAATAATTGGGAACGAGGTAATTGACCCTCCACCCAAATCGTCACTCAATTTCACGCTACGCTCAAGCAAACGACTATGGCAATAAAATACGTCACCAGGATAGGCTTCACGCCCAGGAGGACGACGCATCAGCAATGACAATTCGCGATAGGCAACGGCTTGCTTGGAAAGATCATCGTAAACGATCAAACAATGCCCTTTGTCGTACATGAAGTGTTCCGCCATCGCTGTACCAGCATAAGGAGCAATGTACTGCAGCGGGGCAGGGGAGCTGGCACCAGATACGATAACCGTGGTGTAGTCCATCGCTCCGTTTTCTTCCAACTCTTTAATGACGCCGGCGACCGATGAATCTTTCTGACCCACGGCAATATAGAAACATTTAACGCCGCTGCCTTTTTGATTGATGATCGCATCGATCCCAATCGCTGTCTTACCAGTCTTACGATCGCCAATGATCAATTCACGCTGGCCACGACCAACAGGAGTCATCGCGTCAACCGCTTTCAAACCCGTTTGCATCGGCTCAGATACCGGCTTTCGCTCGGCAACACCGGCAGCAATGATTTCTACAGGACGTGTTTGGCTGGAATTGAGCGGGCCCTTGCCATCGATCGGGTTACCAAGAGGATCCAGCACACGACCAACTACTGCGTCGCCAACTGGAACCGACAGCAGAGTACCAAGCGCTTTGACCTGATCGCCTTCGTTGATCTTCAGGTAATCACCCAAAATGATCACACCAACGCTGCTTTCTTCCAGGTTAAAAGCAAGACCGATGATACCGCCAGGAAATTCAACCATCTCACCGGCAGCGACATTCGTCAGCCCATGGACGCGGGCGATACCGTCACCAACTTCCAATACTGTACCGACTTCACTTACGTCGATCTGACTTTCGTACTGCTCAATCTCCTTTTTAATTACGGAGGCAATTTCGTCAGCACTAATCTTCATTGTATTCCTCGTGTAAAGCTAAATCGCTTTTGTAACCTTTGTAAAAATTAACTCGCCATGAACTTATCTAGCGACGATCGAATCGCATCCGACGCACTCTTGATCGCCTTGCTGCGCACCTGTTTCAAATGATTTTGAACGCTTCCGTCGTAAACGGTATCACCAATCCGGATAACCATGCCACCGATCACAGCAGAATCAACTACTGATTCCAGCTGAATTTGTTTGCCAAGTTTATCCGAAAGACTCTTTTCAACGCGTACACGAACTGAATCTTCGATAGGCTCAGCAGTCGTGATCGTCGCCTGCACTCGCCCCGACAATTCATCGAAGATCTTTTGGCCAGACGCATGAATCGCGCCAAGACAATCAAAGCGACCTTTATCAAGCACGATCTTCAGAAAGTTCATTAACTTCCCGTCCACCTTGCCAGAAAACGCCTTGCCAAGCAGCGAAGACTTATCGGACGCCGAAATCCCCGGCGACCGCAACATGGAATTCAGCTTCGGCATTCCATCCAGAACACCAACCACTGCACCTAACTCGTCCAGCAACTTTTCCGTATTGCCACCACTTTGACCAAAACCAATCAAAGCATTGGCGTAAGTTTCACCAATCTGCTGCTGGTCGGTATCAAAAACGGTTTGCTGTTTCGGTTCGTCCATCAAACTTCGCCTACGCTCCGCCAGAGAAACTTTTGATGGAATCATCGATCAACTTCGAATGATCCGATTTATCGAGACTACGGCGAACAATGTTGCCGGCAAGTGAAACCGCCGAATCAACACTCTTTTCCGCAAGATCTCGGACAGCCGCATTCTTGGCAGCTTCGATATCCGCCAAAGCACGGTCGCGTAAACGATCCGCCTCTTCCTTGGCTTCCGTCAAAATCTTTTCTTTGGCAGTCGTTGCGTCTTTACGAGCTTCGGCCATTACTTCCTTAGCCTCGTCCGCCGCACCCGCCAATTTATCTTCGTA
>CAYONX010000029.1:0-47029 GCA_964405425.1 uncultured Pirellulaceae bacterium
TCGGCTTGATGCTAACCGAACCGATTCTCATTATCAAAATCGGGCTGACTGGATTTGAACCAGCGACCTTCGCACCCCCAGTGCGACGCGCTACCAGACTACGCCACAGCCCGCAAACCATCATTCTAAAGCCCCTCCATAAAAACACAACTGGAATCGATTCATAGCCAATCCGCTGCATACCCTGATTTCCTGTAATCTGAGAATTCACCACGCGATGTCTCGACTGACTGCTGAGCCCAAGCCTTGCGATGCCCGCATCCACAATGAAGCTTGCCGGAAAATCACAAAACTGGTCTTTTCCAGATTCGATTGGAAAGTACGATTTGGGACGTAACCTTTACACCCTTGATTAGAGTCGAAATTATGGAAGCCGGAATCGTTGGGTTGCCCAACGTCGGAAAAAGCACACTGTTCAACGCGCTGACATGTTCCACGTCAGCTCAAAGCGCCAATTTCCCATTCTGCACAATCGAGCCGAATGAAGGTATTGTGAATGTACCTGACGATCGTCTGCAACGAATTACAAAACACATCACGCCTGAAAAAGTTATCCCGGCCGTTTTAAAGCTAGTCGATATCGCCGGCATCGTTAAAGGGGCCAGCGAAGGCGAAGGCCTGGGAAATAAATTCCTTAGCCACATTCGCCAAGTCGATGCGATTTTGCAAGTCGTTCGTTGCTTTGAAGACGAAGACGTGATTCATGTCAGCGGCGCTGTCGATCCATTGGCAGACATCGAAACCATCGAAATGGAATTGATGTTTGCGGATATGGAAACTTTACAAAATGCGCTGTCAAAAGCTGAGCGTACCGCGCGATCGGGCGACAAGGACGCTAAGTTCCTGGTGACCGTCGTCGAAAAATGCATTGCGCATCTGGAAACCGAAACGCCACTTAGAGCACTGAATCTTAACGACGCCGAATTGGCAGCGATCAAGAGTTATGGATTGTTGACCGCCAAACCCGTCCTGTACGTAGCCAATGTCGCTGAAGATGACCTCGAAGGCAAATCTCCACTGGTGGCTAAAGTTCGCGAACATGCAAAAAAGGTGAACGCCGGCGTGGTGCAAGTCTGCGCGAAAATCGAATCAGAAATCGTTGAACTCGAACCCGAAGAACGCACTGAAATGTTGGAAGCCGTTGGGCTGGCCGAACCGGCTTTGCATGTTTTGACGCGAGAAGCCTATTCAACGTTGGGTCTGCAAAGTTATTTCACAGCTGGAGAAAAAGAAGTACGCGCCTGGACCATTCCCAAAGGTGCCACCGGACCTCAAGCAGCCGGAGCCATCCATACTGATTTTGAACGAGGCTTTATCCGCGTTGAAGTCTTCACGCTCGACGACCTGGAAAACTTCCATTCGGAATCGGAAATTCGCAAAAACGGAAAGCTTCGCGTCGAAGGCAAAAAGTACGTCGTCCAGGACGGCGACATCTGCCACTTTTTGTTCAACGTTTAAATCGCTGTTCTTTTCAGACTTTTCACTTCGAAATTCACAGGAATCTTCAACCGATTGCTGTCGAAGTTTTAAGCAGCGTTGCCAATAATTGCGGTCGTTGTTCGAATACAACCAATACACGTTTGTCGCAATCGAATTCCGGGGGAGATGCATGGATACGAAAACGGGTTTGTCACAAAACAAGCCAAAACGTGGTTTTGGGTTCGTCGGTTGCGTCGGTATTGGTTGCATTGGTTTCTTCTTGGTCATTGCTGTGATTGGAATCGGCGGATATTTCACGCTGTTGCATTCCAGTCTGCCGTTGCGCATTGTTGAGTCCGCGATCGAAGAAACGGGTGAAGTCGAAATCGATGGACTGGAAGGTTCGTTGTCCAGCGGATTCTCGGTTGAGAAATTTCGATTCAAAACGGATGTTGATCAATGGTCCGAACTGAATGACATCAACCTTAGCTATGAGTCCAAAAAATCGTCGTTCTTTGGTGCGGACAAAATTATCATCGACGACGTTTCAGTAAAATCAGGGACGATCTATGCCAAATGGGATCCCGCGCTACAGAAAATCGATTTAACGCCTATCATCAGTGATGCGTTGAAAAACAACAAAATTAAGGTCCAGTTCAATGGCAACTCCAGTGGCGGCGATTTCGCCATCAAAAACGCTTCGATCAATGACCTGGAGATCGTAAACACAACTTCCGATGAAAGCTTGATTATCGATGACGTTACGCTGCAAGATTTCAGCATCGAAGATGGAAAGCTTGAAAGTTTTGGCCAGCTTTCTGCGACTTCAAGCCAGGTCGATATTCGGACAACCGAATCCAACCACTTCGCTGACAAGGACGTTTCCATCGCTCTGGTCGGCACACTGAAGGCCGGCATCGATAGCAGGCTTGCTCAGGATTTTACCTTTAATGTCGATTTCGGAACAAGCAATGATCTTAAAGATCAAGACGCAGTTATCAGCTTGTTCGACAAAGCCATGGTCATTTCCAGTTCCTCAGATGGAGCAACCGTCAAATATTCCGACTTCGCTTTAAAAAGCTACCTGAGTGATGCGTCGGCAAACCTTGCGCCATCAAGAATCAATTTAAAATTGAAATTCGATAAGCATGATGAGTTTATTGAAGAGATTTCCGATGACGGAAGTGTGACCCTGGGCAATGTTGAATTTACTAATTTCCGCTTGGCCACCCCTGGTGATTCCAACCAACTCATGGGCGATGCTACACTTGATGGTAAACAGGTAACGTTTTCTTTCGAGGTTGATTCTGTTTACTCACCGTGGACAAAGTTACAACTTCAGTCACCGGATTTCGAATCACAAGAAGATCTATGGGCGGAAGTTTTTTTCGGCACTGAATTCTCGGAACTTACAAGTGAACAACAGGAATTGATCGCAAATCAGATCGGTGGCTCCGTCGAACCGAACGACGAGGAAGGCATCGAAGAAGAAGAGAAAGTCGAAGATTCTTCGCCGCAAGATGAACAGATACCTGATAAGGTTCCAAGTTAGCGGAGCGCCGCGGGCTGGCCTGGCATTCTGCGAAGCCCATCGTCTTCCAAATCTCGTCGGAATCTGTTACCACAGTGCGATCTAAAGGAACAATTGCGATGAATTTTGCCGACCGACTCAACAACGCCATCCAACAGAAAAAGACGCCCTTGGTCGTCGGCCTGGACCCCCGCGCCGAACGCCTGCCGAAATCTTTTGCAGTGGATACGACCCACGACCCTCAGGACTTGGCCTCGATATACGAACAATTCTGTAAAGAAATCATCGACGTCGTCAGCCCTTTGGTCCCAGCCGTTAAACCACAAGCCGCGTTCTTTGAGAACCTAGGGCCATCTGGCATGTCCGCACTTTGGCAAGTCGTACGCTATGCCCAATCCAAAGGGCTGCTAGTCATTATGGATGCCAAAAGGGGCGACATTGGATCGACGGCCGAGGCTTACGCCACCGCGTTTCTCGGTAACGAATCCGACAGTGCATGGGGCTGCGATGCGTTAACGGTAAATCCCTACTTGGGCGATGACAGCCTTGAACCGTTCACCAACCGATGCATTGAAACTGGCTCGGGAATATTCGTGCTGGTTCGTACTTCCAATCCGGGTGGGAAAATGCTGCAGGAACTGGTGGCCAGCGAGCAGAAAATTTACTCCATTGTTGCTGATCATGTACAAGGCCTGGCGAAACAAACCATCGGCCAAACGGGATATGGCTGCGTAGGCGCTGTCGTAGGTGCGACCAACCCGCAGCAATTGGCGATTCTTCGAAAACAAATGCCCAACACCATCTTTCTTGTGCCAGGCATTGGTGCTCAAGGTGGCACCGCGCGGGATGTAGCAGCCGCGTTTGATGATGCAGGCTTAGGCGCCGTTATCAACAGCTCGCGAGCGATCATCTTCGCCTATGAAAATGAAAAGTACTCCAGCGCACAAGGCTGGCAGGACTCGGTCCAGAAATCGACGGTCGACACGATAGAAGCGATTGCAGATGCTACTGCGGCCGGCAACTTGAACTAGCAAACTTTCTTTCACGCGTAATCCAATGTCCAATTCTATATTCGAAGGCTGCTTACCGGCGCTAATGACACCCTGTAACGCCGATCGATCAGTCAATTTCGATGCTTTGATCAGCAAAGGGAAACAGATGATTGACGTCGGAATGAACGGCGTGATCTATTGCGGTTCGATGGGCGATTGGCCGTTGTTGTCAGACGAACAACGGATGCAGGGCGTGGCAGGATTATGCGAAGCCGGGGTTCCGGTAGTCGTAGGCACTGGCGCAATAAATTCCAAATCTGCTGTTGCTCACACTCGCCACGCAGCCAGTTCCGGCGCCAAAGGTTTGATGGTGATCCCACGTGTCTTATCTAGAGGAACATCAGCCACGGCACAGAAAGATCATTTTTCGGCTATTCTTGCGGCGGCACCAGACGTACCGGCCGTTATCTACAACAGCCCTTACTATGGATTCGAAACGAAAGCCGATTTGTTCTTTGATTTGCGTTCACAACATTCCAACCTTGTTGGATTCAAAGAATTTGGTGGAGCGAATTCTCTTAGTTACGCAGCGGAACATATTACCAGCGGTGACGATTCACTTGTGCTGATGGTCGGAGTGGATACGCAAGTCGTACATGGGTACATCCACTGCGGTGCCGGGGGCGCAATTACAGGAATTGGAAATGCGCTGCCCCGGGAAGTATTGCACTTGATCAAGCTCTGCGAACAAGCAGCAGCTGGAAACGCGGAAGCAAGAAAACTGGCAGTCGAATTGGAAGAAGCGTTGTTGGTGTTATCCACATTCGACGAAGGGCCGGACCTGGTCTTGTATTACAAATATTTGCTCGTCTTAAACGGCGAAACCGAATACGAATGTCACTTCAACGAATCCGACAAACTATCGGCCAGTCAAAAGGGTTTTGTTGAATCACAATACGCTCTGTTCAAGAACTGGTGGGAAAGTTGGCCCGGCAAAGATTTTTAGATCAACAGTAGCGGCACATCGCAAATTTCGACCGAAACCGGATAAGCAAGTCCGTGCATGGCTAATTGATCTTCATCTTTCGTATTGATGATCAACAAATCCGCCTGATGTTCGGTCACCAATTTTTTGTAGTCCGCCAGATGGTGACCGATGGTTACCACCGGTACGATTTCCAATGGCAATCCAGCTTCCTTTAATCCAACGTTACACGATTCGATAAAATCACGCGGCTCTTTCAGCAATTGCTCCATAATCGAATCGCGAGCAAGATCAGTATCGATATCCTGAATTTTCGAGATGACTTTTATATAGCGGTCAAACGTTTGTTCGTCTTCGACATGAGCCAGGATCAATTGGCCATGATCTTGAGTAAACATCGCACCGTAAGTCACAATCCGATTGTCGCCGGCCAGATGATCGGTCATCAACATCACTCGATCGGTATTGGCCAGCATGCCTTCGGTCAATTGTTCTGGCCGAGGCAAAAGCAGTACCGGAATCTCAGTCGCTTGCGTCAACACGTCGACATATTCGCCAAGGCTAAACGGAAAATCCGTCGCCGTCCCGTGCAGATTTCGATAGGTGCAAATCAAATCCGCACTGTGGCTGTTAACCGCGTCTAACAATTGCTGCACCGACTGAAAATCGTCTTTAGCAATTACCGTCGTTTCAATCGTCAAGTCGACGGAGTTCAGCACTTTCAAAAAACTCTCGGTGCGTTTGATAAAATCGTCCACCGTATCAGGCTGCACGTCGATCACGATCACAGCATGTTTGATTCGTACAGGTTCCACATGAAAAATCGGCTTGGCAGCAGATTTGAACAGACTTTCGAATTCATCAATTTTGGACATAGCTCTCTTTCTTGAGGTTGACCAGTTGGCTAGCTAGGCAGTGGAGCCGAACGGGTTAACAAAACCGAAGTATCACTTCAATCGAGAAAACGAAAAATGCTTTAGCTCGACTTCAGGCACTTCGCCTCCAATCAACTGCTGCACCAACTTACCCGTTCCCGTCGCCATACTCAAACCCAACATATTATGGCCCGCCGCGACAACGACATTCTTCATCCGGGGCGAACGATCAATCGTAGGCTTTCCATCCCATGTCATCGGTCGCCAGCCAAACCATTCTTCTTCAATTGGTGCACAATGCGGATAACGAAGATACAATTCGGTAGATTTCTTCAGCAAAGCCAAACGATCCGGGGAAATGGATGAATCGTAACCCACAAATTCCATCATCGAGCCGATTCGATACTTTGTCGCCATTGGAGTCACCGCAACACGATGCTCTTCCAAAACCATTGGGATCCTGGGCGTCACTTGTGGATGTGGCATCGTAATCGAATATCCTTTTCCCGGTTGAATCTGAACATCGCATCCAAGATGTTCGTTCAGGAAAGGAGTCCATGCGCCCGTAGCGACAACAAAGTGATCCGCGTCAATATCTCCGTCGTCCCAAATCACCGACTTGCAATTTCCACCAACCTGCTCAAATCGCTGAACATTGCAATCTTCAACAATCCGCACTCCATCCTCATGCAATCTGTTCTTAAGCCAGCTCATCATTTTGTCCGGCCTTAAATGACAATCTTTTCGGTAAAACCAACCACCGCCCAAACCCGGTAACAGACTGGGCTCCAAATCGACCAATGCGTCACCCGAAATGGGATCCGCTTCAACACCGAACTCGTTTACCAGCAAGTCGTTGGTTTGCCTGAAGTGCTCGAAATGAGAAGCCTGGCGAAACACAAACAACAAACCCTGTTCACGCCATTCACAATCGACGCCTTCGGAAGTGATCAAGTCTTTGTACAAGTCTAGAGAAAGGTTCAACAGAGCGTTGCGACCGCGTGCCGCAGCGATCATATCATCGAAATTACAGCGTCGAGAAAACTTCCACAACCATTTCCAAAGCGATGGCGACCAGCTCGGTCGAATGGCCAATGGCGAATTCGTTTTCAACAGCGTCGGCAAAGCGTTCTTGATCGCGCCTGGTTGCGGCAAAGGCAAAACATGACTTGGGCAAACGTAGCCACAATTGCCATGCGAACACGCGGCTCCAAATTTTCCTTTGTCAACAATCGTGACTTCGTGTCCGGCCTTTCTTAAAAACCAGGCACACATGGCGCCCACAACTCCAGCCCCGATCACGACGACTCGAGTGCCCAAGTTCGCGGTCATGCCGGGATACCGTAGCGAAACGGATCGGCAGGATTAATGATCAGCTTTGTTTCACCACAAATATACGCAGACCCGGATAGAATCGGAATTACTTTGTCGCCATCCGCCTGGTAGCTGGCATCAAAAACACTTCCAACGATACTTTCCTGACGCCAATTTTCACCAGGTCCGAGCTTTCCGTCAGCGGCAAGGCATGCAAGTTTGGCACTGGTGCCCGTTCCACATGGAGAGCGGTCATACGCTCCACCGGGACAAAGCACAAAATTCCTGGCGTTGGCGTCGTCGCTGCTGGCTGGACCTTGGATTTCAATATGATTGATCATGTGGCCCTGGTCGCCTGTGATTCCATCGACGACTAATTGATCGCGAATCGAATGAGTGTATCGCAGCAATTCTTTTGAATTTTTCAGTTCCAGATCAACCGGAGACTGGTTGGTAATAAAAAACCAGTTTCCACCCCAAGCAACATCGCCGACGACTTCTCCATAGCCCGGTACATTCAATCGAACGTCTGCTGCGCTGCGATAGCTTGCGACATTTTTCAGTCGCACCAAATTGGGATTGAGCATCTCGATGTGAACTGTGCCGACAGGCGTTTCGATCGTGTAAGCACCGATGCCAATTCGTCCAAGGTGATGCAAGGTCACAGAAAACCCAATCGTTCCATGCCCGCACATCCCCAACAAGCCAGCGTTATCAAAAAAAATAACACCTGCAACGTTTTCCTTTTCGCTCGCCTCGCAAAGCAGACCACCGACCATGATCTCCGAACCCCGGGGCTCTCCAATCACTGCGTTTCGGACGCTCTCAAATTCCTTCTCAAAACGAGCCGCCTTTTCAACAATCGATCCTGTGCCAAGCTCCGGTCCATCGGCAATGATTATCCGGGTTGGCTCACCTCCCGTGTGGGAATCAATTACCGAGATTTCTTTCATATCCATTCCACTTCGGTCTTTGACTGGACTTGGTGATTAGGTGGGTGCAAAAAAGCAATGCAGGACTAACTTCGCCTTGCAAGCTAGTGTCTATCGCTAACAATGTCAACCAAATTGAATTTTGGGTGACTCCCAATACTTACTGCTGAAAGTTCTCAAGGGAGATTTGTAATGTCTCATCCAGTCTTAATAAATGGCAAATGGATGCAATCCAATGCCACCGAATCGTTTCAACCGACTAACCCAACCACTGGCGAAACCATCGATGAGCATTACCCCGTCAGCGATTGGAACGATTGTGATGCAGCTTTAACGGCTTCTGCAGCAGCATACACCGCTCTTCGCCAGCTTCCCCAATCAAAAATTGCTGATTTTTTGAACCGGTTTGCAGATCGTATCGACGAACGAAGCGATGAAATCTGTAGCGTCGCCCATCAGGAAACCGGACTTCCAATCACCCCCCGATTGGCCGGTGTGGAAATGCCGCGAACCAGTAATCAATTGCGCCTTGCTGCGAAAAGTATTTCTGAAGCGTCATGGCAATTGCCAACCATTGACACCGCGACGGGCATCCGTTCGATCCATTCCTCGCTGGGACCAGTTGCAGTTTTCGGGCCGAACAATTTCCCGCTCGCGTTTGGCAGCGTTTCAGGCGGAGATTTTGCAGCGGCCATTGCTGCAGGAAATCCAGTCATCGCCAAAGCAAATTCCTCGCACCCGGGGACCACAAGGTTACTTGCCGAAGAAGCACAGGCTGCAGCGGAAGAAACCGGCATGCCCGCCGGTTTTGTTCAAATGATTTATCGCACAAGTCACAAAGACGGTGAACGAATGGTTGCCGATGCACGACTTGCAGCCGTCGGTTATACGGGCAGTCGAAATGCTGGTCTAAAACTTAAAAACATCGCCGACGCACACGGCAAACCTATCTATCTGGAATTGTCTTCTATCAACCCGGTCTTCATTTTGCCCGGCGTAGTCAAGCAACGTGGCGAAGAAATCGCGACGGAATTGTGCGGAAGCTGCTTGCTAGGAGCTGGACAATTCTGTACCAGTCCGGGATTGACTGTCATGCTTGAGAGCCCGGAAACCCAGACATTTATTGATTCGTTGGTCGGCAATGTTGACGCTGCTGCCAACGGCATTCTGCTTTCGCCAGCCGTACAAACCTCGCTTCAATCTGCCGTGGCGGAATTAGTGGACGCCGGGGCGGATAAAAAATGCGGCGGCGGGATCGCGGATGAATCAGGCATAAGATTTCGTAACACGGTGCTACAGATCGATGGCAAGAGTTTCCTTAAAAACGCGCACACCTTTCAAACAGAAGCTTTTGGAAATGCATCCCTGGTAGTCGTCGCTTCAGACGTAGATCAAGCTGTCGAAATCGCGAGCGGTCTGGAAGGCAATTTAACGGGAACGATCTATTCCCATGCCGATGGTGACGACGATGAGCTTTATCAAAAGATCGAACCAGAATTGCGCCAAAGGGTAGGGCGATTGTTGAATGACAAAATGCCGACCGGCGTGGCGGTATCTCCGGCAATGAACCACGGTGGTCCATTTCCGGCAACGGGCCACCCAGGATTTACGGCCGTCGGAATGCCGGATTCCATTCGCAGATTTTCAATGCTGCAATGTTACGACAACGTACGCTCTCATCGACTGCCAGAGCATTTGCAAGACGAAAACGCCAGCAAGATCATGCGCAGAATCGATGGCAAGTGGACTGCCGATGCGGTCACCGGCAAAAGCTAACTCGCCTGCGGCTGAACACATAATTTAGCCGCCAACTTGATCGCCTGGATCAAACTTGATGGGTCCGCTTGACCAGTGCCGACAATATCAAACGCCGTTCCATGATCCACCGACGTTCGAATGATAGGTAAACCCAAGGTCGTATTGACGGCTTGGTCAAACGCCAATGCCTTCAGCGGAATATGGCCTTGATCGTGATACATGCATATGACGCAATCGAATGATTCTCGCATTTTTGGGATGAAGCAGGTATCTGGAGGCAGCGGACCGGTAACATCCAGACCGGCATCCCGGGCTTGTTGTATGGCGGGCGCGATAATTTGCTCCTCTTCTTTCTCGCCAAACAAACCTTGTTCACCAGCATGAGGATTCAAACCACAAACCAGCAATTTGGCTGGCCTGCCGTTGATGGTAGTCAGTACGTCGTTGGTTAAACGAATAACTGTCAGAATCCGTTCTGGACTTAGTTGTTTCGTTACGTCCACATAACCACAATGAGTCGTGGCGAACGAACAAGACACGACCGAAGAATACTGCAACATACAAAAATCTTTGGTCGCCGTTTTCTGAGCCAACAATTCCGTATGGCCCGGGAAGTCGAAACCGGCTGCATGCAACGAAAGTTTGTTGATTGGCCCCGTTACAACTGCATCTGTCTTTTTCATTTGTGCTGCTGCGATCGCAGCATCGATGTATTGATAGGCAGCCTTGCCCGCCACCGCAGAAACTTTCGCAATCGGAAAATCGTCAACCGAATTTCCGAAGTCAACAATCATGAACTCAAAAGAAGCTTTATCAAATTGGTCACCCAATTCATTAAATTGCTTTTGACTTACAACTGATGGGGTCCGGTCGAAAGATTCCTGACGTTCCGTTCCACTCTTGGCATTTGTTTCAATCGCGCGAACCAAAACTTGTGCGTCGCCGAAAAGGACCGGCCGACAAACGGCTAAAACTTCTGGATTCCGTATCGCTTTTACGCATACCTCCGGACCGATTCCAGCTGGATCGCCCATGCTAATTCCGATAATCGGGCGGACGGAATTCTCGCGTTTACTAATTGTCGAATTCATATGATTAAATTATCGAACCGTGGAAATGGTTGGAATTTGGAAAGCAACAAGAACAAAACACCTGTTTTTCGGAGAAAAACGACACAATTTCAATTAACGGTGCGAATAACCACTTAAGTTCCACGTCCACTAATAGAAAAGTCTTTTGTTTTTACCTTGTTTTTGTACAATGGGACGAATAAGTCGGTAGCGGTCTATTGGTCCGCTCGAAGGGACGATTTATGATACGGAACAGAGCTTGCGGTCTTACCGTCCAATCTCCTCACCTAATAAATATGTATTTGCAAAGGATTTAGAATTATGATGTCACGGAATTCTAACCGATCCGGCTTCACACTTGTCGAGTTACTCGTCGTGATCGCCATCATTGGTATCTTGGTTGGTATGCTTTTGCCAGCCGTTCAACAGGTTCGCGAAGCTGCTCGCAGAACTGCATGTATTAACAAAAACCGTCAAATTGGTTTGGCTCTTGCCAACTACCAAAGTGCAAGACTGCGTTTACCTCCAGGGGCGATTTGGCAGGACATTGATAATAACGGTCAAGTTGGCGGATTGGAATCATTCAGCTTTTTTGTCCAGATTTTGCCCGAAATTGAGCAACAATCAATCTATGACTCATACTTCAACGGTGCTGATAATGCTTTGACTCTTTCAAGAGATAATCAACTTGATCTCTTATTGTGCCCTTCAGCTACCACAAACGACGAACTCAATACTAGCCATACTAACTCGTCCGCCCCAGGCAACGTTTCGCATTACCTTGGTGTTACTGGGATGACGCATATGGAAACAGTCGATGGCCCAGTTGTGTCTTCTGTTGTTTTGTCGGGGAACAATTATGGCGGATTCCTGGCGACCAATGGTGTATTTGGAGCGAGCCTCGACCTTCCTCAATTGCCTATGAATGGTGATCTGGACCATCGTGCAGCATATACTACAAAGACAGCAAAGAATTATTCTGATATTCGTGACGGAACATCAAACACAATTCTATTGGCGGAAAACAGCAAATCTGAAGTCATTTCCGATGACAACCCAGCACTTTCTTTCATTCCTGTTCGAAGTGGTTGGGCATTTGGATATGAAACCAACGACAATAATCAGGCGATTTTGCATTGCGGTCGCAGTGCAACTATCGGGAACTCTTTCAACCTGAATCGCTCTATTAATCTTTCAAATTCATCGATCATTACATCTGGAAGCTTATCGACGTCGATCCTGCACAACAGTTTTCCATTTAACAGTAATCACGCTGGCGGCGTAATCATTACACTTGCCGACGGATCCACTCGCTTCTTGGCTGACACGATTGAGCAAGTCACATTGCGACGTTTGTCATCCATTGCATCTGGTGAAGTTATTGACAGCTTGGAATAGAAATCCAATCCATTGAGATTTACGAAGCGACCCTTTCTGGGTCGCTTTTTTTGTGCCCGCATCTACCTTTTCGAGACTCCACGATTCGTCGTTTCCTCGATTTTCGTCGAATTATTACCCTAATTTTCCTCGAGTCTCAAAATCTCAATTAAAATAAATGCTGGTGCTCCATGCGCGCAATTTTCGCGCACTCCAATCTTATACATTTGTAATAACTATCCATCACGACTCTGAGGATTTGGATGAGTTCCCGAAACCAAAAATCGACACCCAAAAAATCCTTTCGCAAGAAAAGCTCAAGAATCTCTACAAACACGTCGCACAGCTACGAGCAGCTTGAAGCTCGTCAAATGCTGACGGTTGATCTTGGTTTAAACCTTGTCTCAGGAACACAGGACGACAACGCCTTTTTTGCCAATCCAAGCGTTCATGGTGCTGTCGGTCCGAACCATATCATCCAACTGACCAACGGCGTCTACTCGTTGCGTGGAATCGACGGCACAGAGATTGCTACAGCCACCACTCAGGAATTCTTTCGAGACATAGCCGGCGCGGATATATCAGCCGGTACGGATATCTTCGGTGGCACGATCCAAGGCGAAATTCAAGATGCCCGAGTCGTCTATGACGAATCCAGTGGACGCTGGTTCGCATCGGCAGTTGTCGCAGCTGGAAACGGCAACGCTTTAGGTGGAAACGATATCTTGCTGGCCGTTTCACGAACCAACAATCCAGTCGACGGCTTCCGCAGCGTTCAATTTACTGGCGATCCAATCAATGGTCAGTTCAACAGTTTCGCAACTTTGGCCGTTGATGATACTTCAGTCGCGATCACAACCGACAACTCTGGTGATACGGTTTCGGTTTATGCGATCCCGGTAGCGGATCTCTTAACCGACACCCCGATTGCCGACTCCAGCAACATCACTCGCTTTGACAATCTCGATCCGGAGCAATACGGTCAAACGATCCAATTCACATCGGATTCTGATGGAAGCAGTTCACCTGGCGGAATCAGCTACGGCATTGGAACCTTTGACGGCGGTACACAAATCTCGGTACTTCGATTGATTACTGTGGGAGATCCTACCGTCGATCTACTGGATCAATTTAATGTGACGGTTCCTGAATACGTCGCTGCCCCCGACGGCCGCCAGCCAAACGCCGTTGACGATTTGAATAACATTTCACCGGCGATCACCGGCAGTGCTGTCGAAGAAGGCGATTTTCTGTGGGCAGTCCACACCGTCGAAGGATCCAACGGCAATTCAGCGATTCGCTGGTACCAGATCAATCGAAACTCTTTGTCACTTACTAACACCGGCCTGATCGAAGACCCGGATGCCGATTACCTTTATCCTTCGATCGCCGTCAACGACTTTGGCGCGATCGCGATCGGATTCACCGGAACCAGCCCAAATATTCCGCCCAGCGGTTTTGTGCAACTTGGATTTTCAGCTAACGGCCTTAGCGACACACCAACGGTCACATTTCCTCAAGATCCAATAATCTTTCAGCAGGGTTTGGCGAACATCGTTAATCCCGTCAATGGCATCAACCCATTTGGCGAATACAGCGCTACGACGTTTGATCCAGACGATCCATTCAGCTTTTACACGTTCCAGGAGTTCGTGGCAGGAAATGACGAATGGGGTACAGCGATTGCCCAAGCCAGCATCAATGATATCTCTCCGGTCATCGCAGCAAACGATGCCGACAACGAGATTACGTTGCGGCGCAGTACCGTCAACAATTCATGGCTGGAGATCGTGATCGATGGGTCGGTTACAGACACCTATCAAATTTCAACCCTCGATACGCTGACCTTGAATTTGGGTGCGGGTAATGATCTGCTTCGCATTGACTATGGATTAGGTCCGATTGCCACAGAATTGGGGATCGTCATCAACGGCGGACTAGGCACCGACGAGATCGATTTGATTGACTCAAACGGACATCAATTTGATATTACTGGTGACGGTTCGGGTCAACTGGACATCGTTAACACTTTCACAGGTTTCGAAGTCCTGACTGGTTCTGCTGGCGGTGACGTCTTCACGGTTGCCAATTCAGCTTCCGACTGGGAACTCAATGGCCAGGGTGGTGATGATACATTTCTGTTAAACAACAGCGCTACGGGCAACATTCTCGCGCAGGGTGGCACGGGAGATGATTCCTATGGCGTTCCCATTTTAAATTTTCCATCGGTCACGGTCGTCGATTCGCCATCATCGGAGAATGACACGCTGATCGGTCTAGGCACAATCGCTAACGACGAGATCATCGTCACCAACGATCAGGTGATTTTGAATGGTGAAGATGTTTCCTTCTTCTCGTTTGCCGGCGTGGAATCATTGAGCTTTGATGGTGTTGCCGGAGACGACACTTTCCAGATTCGCGCTATTAATGCCGACACTACTTTCTTTGGAGGAGCAGGTAACGACACGTTTAACGTCGCCAGCAACGCACCGAGCACGACCGGTGATGTGTCTGCAATTAACGGTGAGCTTTCGATTGATGGCGGACTGGGCACCAATCGCTTGCGAGTCAGCAACACCACTGGCATTCCAAATTTAACCGTTGTCACGGCCGATCAGATCACGGGACTGACGGATCAACCGATCAACTACACCGGCAACTTCGGCACGCTGGATGGGCAACAAGGAATTATCCTTGATGGTTCTTCGCTGAATGATAATCAGTTCGAGATCCGCGACGTTTTGGCTGATAATTCAGTGCGTGCCAATGGTGGATTGGGCAACGACATTTTCACCGTACGCAACAGCTCGCGGGGCGATGTTGTCTTGAATGGTCGCGATGGCTCCGATACTTATCGCACATCCTTTGGTTTGGAAAATCGACGAGTTATCGTTAGCGATAGCGGAACCGATGAAGGTGTGGACCGTTTTTCAATTCGCTCAACCGACGCCGAAGATGTATTGACGATCAACAACAATAGCTTCGGCGCCTTTGGCGAGATGTTCATCTGGAGTGGCGTAGAAAATCTGGTTTTGGACACCAATGATGGCGACGATATCATAACTGTCAATGGAAACAATACTTCGGCAATCCGAGTGATTTTGGATGCCGGAAATGATGTTGGAATTGTCAACGGAACCAGCGGCATCGGCTCACTGCGATTCGACGGCAATTCTGGAAGCGACATGTTCTTCCTGAATTCTTCAGTTGCCGATTCGTTCATTCTAGCTCTTGGAGGCGAAGGCACAGATACGTTTGAAGTCTTCGCTGAATCATTTGCTCGCAGCCGAGTTGATGGGCAGGAAGGCAATGACTTCGTCACCGTCGAATTTGCCAGTCGCGATAGTCGACGGATCAATGCCAGAGACACTGGCGGCGGTACCGATCAATTGAACGTACTCGGCACTCCGACAGCAGATCGTGTTGACATTCGGCCAAGAGTTCTTGACCGTGAAGGCGAATTCATCACCTACGATGAAAACACTGAAGCCATTGATTACCAGTCGTTAGGCAGCAACGATGTAGCGAACGTCTTTGGCACCAATGCCGCTGTTTTCAATGCCAATTTAGGCTTTGGAAACGACACGGTAAATATATTCTCGACATCAAACGAAGTAGACAACGTCAATTTGCAATTCAGCCTGGCAACCGGCCTTGATGTCGGTAACGTATTTCGTGTATCCGAAAACGCTACCGTTGGAATTTTTGGCCAGGACGGAAGTGACAGTTTCAATGTTGGCTCTACGCTCATTACCGACGATGGCAATCTGAACCAGATTCGCGGAAACCTGACCATCGGTGGTGGCTCGCAAGCGGCAGACGGTTCCGACACACTTCAAGTAAATGACCGCGGTAATATTGGTGTACCGTTTAACTACGTGATTACGGATCGTCAATTCGCCAGTGCAACTGGACCCAATAACATTGCACGCGTGTTCGATTCGTTTTCTTATTCGGGATTAGAATCGGTTTTCGCATCTGGGACCGATGGTCGCAACATCTTTAACGTTACCGCAAGTGCTTCAACCATTATTCGCGTCGATGGCAATAGCCAGGCTCCCGACAGCAATGGTGACATTTTGAATGTTTTCGCAAACGCAGAAAGTCAGTTGTTTGGAAGTCCCGCATTGGGATTCCTGACGTTTACTGCCGGGCTTCGAAACGTCAGCTTCCAGGAAATTGAAGATGTCCGTGTTACAAACACCGGTGGAACCAGCTTAACTCTGGGCGACGATGATCTGCGAGACGATGTGTTCAGTTTCGATGGCGAACTAGAACAACTCATTGACCTGACAATCGATCTCGGAATTTAAGGCGATCGGGCCAAACTTGACGATTTCACAGATCCATTGTTCTTTGAAGTCGTTGGGCAAACGCCAATGAGTCTACTTGCGCATCTACTTTTTTTTTCTCGCCTCCTCGGCGGAGCTAGGTCGCGAGTAAATAGGCTCTAGCCCCCAAAAATCGGCAGCACCCTTAGTTGCGAATTCGTCGGCACCGAGAATCGCAACTGCCCGCGCATCGGGTTGAAGATTTTGTGGTATTTTCCAGCTGTTTTTGACATCCTCGGCGATAAATCGCAGCCCGCTGCCTGTAACCCATTGCCCCGCATCGAAGTCAGCGGCCCATTCTTCGGGCTTTAATATCTTCCCTTCTCGAGTCCTTTGAAATCCATCTGGGCTTAACTCGTACTCAAATGACAGAATTTCGCCGCGACCGATATCCAAACCGATGGCCAAATTTTGTGCGGATTTTGAGCTTTGCAATGCATTCAAAGCCTGAAAAGCAAGCACATCGGCTACATGAACCCCGACAACCGGGCAACCTGTTGCAAATGCGAGCGTTTTTGCGGTAACGATTCCAACGCGCAGCCCTGTAAATGAGCCTGGGCCCAAGGATACGGTGATCAAACCAAGTTCCGAAACCGAAGTATTGGCAACCCGCAAAACCTGCTCAATAACCGGGGGCAAAGCAGCGGATGCGCCGACTGGACCAGTTTTCCCAATTGTTTCGGCGTCGCAAAACGCAAGGAACTCAATTAGTTCGTTACTGTTTCCCGCACTTGGCAAATGTGCTGACAAGATTTGGTTAGAATCATCCGATAAATTCGAAATACAGTTTGTTGCAACCGCGACCGATGCACAGCGAGTTGATGATTCAATTGAAAGAATCCGCAATATGAATCCCTCAACTTCTTAATGATCAGAAAACAGGTCGTTTAAACAGTCTGGAAGAATTGCAGAATTATTGCAAACTCGTAAACTGTTATGCTTGTAAAATCTTAAAATATTGGTTGCCGGTCAACCACAAATGATCGCGGTGCCGAGATTACCGCTAAGGATAAAAACGTAGTGAAGCGAGCCATCATCAGCGACATCCACGGCAACCTGGCAGCGTTGTCGGCCGTGCTCGAATTTATCCAAACGCTCAATGTCGATCAAATTGTATGTCTGGGAGATATCATCGGTTACGGCCCGGACCCTCTGCAGTGCCTGGATTTGGTGATGGCAAAATGCGAATTGACGATTCTAGGCAATCACGATCAGGCCGCAATATTTGACCCCGACGGATTCAACCCGGTAGCGATGCGTGCGATCTTCTGGACTCGCGAACAGCTTGAAAAAGACGTTGGTCAGCAAGCAGACGCTCGCTGGGATTTTCTGGGCGAACTACCTCGTCGGCACGATGAAGGGAATTTCTTGTACGTTCACGGTTCGCCTCGCGACCCAACCAACGAGTACGTGTTCCCGGAACACGTTTATGAAAAGAATCGCATGGAAGCATTGATGAAGCGGTTCGAGAAGTTTTGCTTCCAAGGCCATACTCACATTCCCGGCGTATTCACCGAAACGGGCTCATTCATTCAGCCCGATCAGCGTGACTACATTTTCGAATTGGAAAACGAAAAATGTATGATCAACGTGGGAAGTGTCGGTCAGCCTCGTGACGAAGACTATCGACCTTGTTTTGTCGTGCAAGATACTGAATCCAATATCATTCAATATCACCGCGTTGAATACGATGCTCAAAAAACGCGAGAAAAAATTCACAACATCCCTGATCTGGATAACATGTTGGGCGACCGACTTTTAACCGGGCGCTAAGCAGCTAAGCCTCTAAGCAATCGTCAGCGGTTTATGATTGTCGGCTATGGCGGAATTTCAAAAGTAGTATAATTTCGTTCTCGTCATACTGTTTCTTCGCTCAATTAATGAGCGCCACTTTCTGCACTTGTCTGATAATGCCATGACATTAGAAAACCGCACCGCCGTCATCAGTGATATCCACGGCAATATCGAAGCGCTCGACAAAGTGTTAGAAGATATTTCGCAACAGGGAATCACATCGATCATTTGTCTGGGCGACGTCATTGGATACGGCCCCAACCCTCGTGAGTGCATCGACAAATCTCGCCATTTTGATGTTTGCTTACTCGGCAATCACGACAATGGTGCTCTCTTTGATCCCGACGGATTCAGCCGCGGAGCTGAACAGGCAATTTTCTGGACACGTCAGCAGCTGGAAAACTCAACGATTGAAGGGTGCGAAGACCGATGGAATTTTCTTGCCCGATTACCTCGAACGCATCGCTCTGGCGATTTTATGTTCGTGCATGGTTCGGCGCGCAGCCCGCTTGACGAATACGTGTTTCCAGAAGACGTCTATAACCAGCGGAAGATCGAACGGATTTTTGGCTTCATTCAAAAGTACTGCTTCCAGGGTCACACTCACGTACCAGGCGTTTTCACAGAAAATTGTCGCTTTTATAACCCACAAGATATCAGCTTCAATTACACACTTAGCGACGAAAAGGTCATGGTTAACGTCGGCAGCGTTGGACAACCACGCGACAACGACCCGCGCAGCTGTTACGTAATTGTCGATGGGCAAGATATCGAATTCCGCCGCATCGAATATCCAATAGATACGACTCGGCAAAAGATCCTGGACATTGCGGAACTGGACGATTTTCTAGGTGAGCGGCTGCTGATTGGACATTAGTGGTCCCAGCTGAAATGAATACGGTGCAAACAAACGTTGCCAATAGTGCAATCTGAGCGGAGCCGTCAGCAATGAAATTCTGCGCATCTATGTTTCTGCATGTTCGGCATAGCGTCGCTCGCGATACTATCGTTGCGAGTATTTCAGGGTAAATGGGCAGACTTCTGGCAAATTGCCGGATTCGCGGCGACGCAACGAGGCCGCGTTAAACTGTGTCGTCAGCACGACCAGAACCATTGGGGCACAATTCTCACGTCTAAAATTTTCTTTTTTCCAATCCCCCTTTTCAATATCGGGCGATATTCGGAGAATATTCAAAATACTGGGCGGTAGTAAACTGCTCAGCTTCTTTCTCAATTAGCTCACCCGCATTCATCAAAACGGTTTGGGTTGGCTAGCATGATCTGAGTAAATTCGGGCGTACCCTGATTGAGAATGGAACGGTGCATTTGTCCGAAGCATTTTCAGGATTCAATAATTGTGAGTACCCGATTTCTGGTTTTTTATGCGTTCGCGTTAGTTGGTGTTTTAACGCTCTCGTATTTTCAAAACCTGTACTATCCAGCGGTTCCAGCAAATGCGATTCAAGAATCAAACCAGCCCGCTGAAGTCGCTGACGACAACGTCGAAACAAAAATCGAATCCGCGGTTGGCGATTCAGCACAAAATGAGCTGGCGCAATCCGAATTGACGGGCGAGACTGAAGCAGCAGAATCAGCCGACAATGATGAATCTTCAAAACCGGACGACAAGAAGCAAGCCAGTGAGCTTCATAGTATCGGATCGCTTGCTCCCGACAGTCCGTATCGGTACCTGGTCACGCTCGATTCAGCCGGCGGAACGGTTCGACGCGTTGAATTGAATTTCCGAAACGCCAAGAATCGGCACCGCTACAGAGACCTTGAATTTAAAGGCGGATATCTTGGGGAACTGGACTGTGTCGACTCCAGCAAAGGCTGCCTTGTTCGTGTCGTCGGCGACGGCACACCAGCGTTCGAGGCAGGCATCAAAAAAGGAGACGTTGTTGAGTCGATCGATGGCGAGCCAGTTGTTACGGCTGAAGATCTTCAGAACATGCTTGAAAACACCAAGCCAGGTCAATCGTTAAATATCTCGATCGCGCGTGGCGAAGCGAAGAAATATTTCGACGTCGAATTGACTGACAAGCCGATCGAGCTGCTAAGGCCACAGCCGGACATTTTGAACAAGGGCTGGCCGGCGCTACCTTCCTTTAGAACCAAGTTATTGGAATTCAGCCCAAAAAAAGCGATTTGGCCAGAACTGGATAAAAACATGCGTGGCGGTGTTTGGAAAATCGCCAACAAAAAAGCAGACCTGCTAACGTTTGAGTACCAGGTTGAAGCGGCAACGATCAGCCAGAACAACAGCCTGGCAAACAGTGGCCTCGTTGGGCCCTTCAATTTCAAAAAGACATTTCGCTTGCCTCCGCTGGAGAAAGAAGACAAAACTGAATTCGCTCGAGATTTTCATATCAACATGGATTTCGAGATCGAAAACCTATCCGATCAGCCGCAAAAGGTTTGCTATCAGATGGACGGGCCGCTTGGTACGCCAAGCGAAACCTGGTGGTATCAAATTAAAATACATGGAGAAACCTGGGCCTTGTTTCGAACCGCAGGGGCTCGAGACGTTATTGGATCTACTGGACAAGAGGAGTACAAATTCTTTGGCTGCCCGTCGATCGTATCCAACATGCGCAAAACCGCGCCGGAATTTTTCTGGCTTCTTGCGCCTCCATCTGCCAACGATCCAACCCTTCAACAAGTTAATTCTCTGAGTGTCGACTCTCAATATTTTAACGTTTCGATGTTGCCCGATCCGAAACAACCTGCGTTTACCGCGTATTCTGTTCTTGCGGACACCACAGAATTGGGCGGAGACAAATTCCCTAAGGACGTCAAAGTACAAAAGCTGGTCGATGTCACGTTCCGCATGTACAAGGACGTGGATCTCAAGCCCAATGGTTCCTACAACCAGTCATTCGAAATTTTCTGCGGGCCCAAAGACGGTGAGCTGCTGCAGATGTACGGGCTGGATAGTGCCCGAACGTTTGGGTGGTTTTCCTGGTTTTCCAAGCCTTTGTGCGGCGTATTGAAGTTCTTGCATTGGGTAACTTTTCAATTGGGGTACGGCATCCCTATCATTCTGCTGACGATGCTTGTCCGTTGTTTGATGATTCCAATCAGTCGAAGAGCGGCATTAAACGCACAAATGATGCAGTACCTGCAACCGCAGATGAAAGAGATTGCGGACAAATATAAAGACGACATGGAAATGCGAGGTCAGGCGCAAAAGGATTTGTTTAAGAAATACAAATACAATCCGTTCAGCGGCTGCGTGATGATGTTTTTCCAGTTACCGATTTTCATCGGGCTGTACCGGGGATTATCGGTCGACATTGCACTTCGCGATCAACCGCTATTTCCTGGGCTTGGCTGGTGTTCAAATCTGTCAGCGCCTGACCAGTTCTGGTATTGGAAAGACTATATTCCGATCTCCTGGCTCACCAGCGAAACCGGTTGGCTTGGACCGTACTTGAACATTTTGCCCATCGTCGCATGTTTGTTGTTTGTGATGCAGCAAAAATTGTTCACGCCGCCGCCGACCGACGAACAACAAGAAATGATGCAGAAGGTCATGAAATATGCCATGATCTTCATGGGCGTCTTGTTCTTTAAAGTCCCAGCGGGCCTTTGTTTGTACATCATCACATCTAGTTTGTGGGCAATCGTAGAACGCAAGATGCTGCCTAAACCAGAATTGGACACTAGCAAATTGGATACGATTGGTGGTGACAGCGCAAAAAAAAATGACGCTAGTGCGAAACAAATTCAAAAGCAGCAGAAACAAGCTCAGAAGCAAGAGCAAGTGCGAATCGAGCAGCAGGAAGAAAAGAAGAAACGAGACAAGGAAAGGAAGAAGAAGCTAAAGCAAAGAGGTGTATAGTTATGCATTCATCAAACCGGCATTTGAAAACTGGTACACCACTTTGGGCTGAATCTATTTTGCTTGCGGCGGCGCTGGCAAAATGGACCAGGTGTTGAAACGCTTCGAGTCATCCACCGATGCCTTACCAGACCGAAGATACGATCGCAGCCATCGCCTCAGCTCCTGGACAATCCTTGCGCGGAATCATCCGGGTATCCGGCCAGGACGCTCTGTCGTTGATCGCTAAAATTGTTGCACCGGACTGCGTTGATCCGATTATCAATGCGGGAAATCAGCAGTTCCAATGCGCGACAAAGATTCTGGTGGCAGATTGCGAACGGGATTTGGATGCCCTGTTATTGGTCTGGCCAACCAAAAGCAGCTACACCGGACAGCCTGCAGTCGAAATCCACACGCTCGGCTCATTGCCGCTGTTGCAAATGGTCTTGCAAAGCCTGGTCGATTCAGGATGTCGGATTGCGGAGCCGGGCGAATTTACAATGCGTGCATTTTTATGTGGGCGGCTGGATTTGACTCAGGCGGAAGCGGTACTTGGCTTGATCGATGCACGAAACGAACAACAGTTTGAAACTTCGCTCGCTCAATTAGCTGGTGGTCTAGCGCAACCTATAACCGCTGTTAAAGATCAGCTGGTCAGAATACTGGCGGAACTTGAAGCAGGACTCGATTTTGTCGAAGAGGATATCGAGTTCATTTCCAATGAACAGATGCTGGAATCACTCAACCAATCGACATCGCAATTGTCCGCCACCATTGAACAACTTAACAAACGAAGTTCAGCCAGTGAGTATACGCGAGTCATTTTGGCCGGCTTGCCCAACGCCGGGAAAAGCAGTCTGTTCAATGCACTGGCCGACAGCACCGCAATCGTTTCGGACATTGCTGGAACCACGCGCGACTATTTGACGGCGGATGTGGTTTTTGATGGTACAAGAATTCGGTTGACCGATACGGCCGGGTTGGAAGAGCTATCGGATTCCAATTCGATTGAGCAGCAGATGACGCAGCAGGCACAGCAGCAGATACAAACGGCTGACATTATCGTCCATTGCGTTTGCGGCCAAACAGCAGCTGCGGAATTCCCATTTGACCTGCCTTTTGCGACCAACTCCAATGCGATTGTGATTCCGGTGGTTACCAAGTCTGACCTCGGCAGCACCAAAGAGCGCTGCAAGGATGCAATTTTAACCAGTGCAGAGGAACGCACTGGATTGAGTGAACTGAAGAGCCGGATCTCGACCGCGGCCAGAGAATTGAACGAAACCAGTCACTCGCTGCTCCATTCATCGCTCAGAACCGCCGAGAATCTGAACCAGGCGTTAGAGGCTGTTGAATCCGCAAAGTCAGCCGCTCATGCTCAGAGCGGAGACGAGCTTGTGGCGGCCGAAATCAGGTCTGCACTCGATCAAATCGGACGAATCGTTGGAATCATTTATACTGACGACATCCTAGACGTCGTATTTAGCCGATTCTGTATCGGAAAATAGTGCTGTCGGTAATTCGTGGTTCAAAAAAGGTCGATTTGTTTTTGTAGACGACATTGTGCTGTTGCCAATGTCATTTACCATATGGTGTTGAAAAGCCAATATCCACATCTTTTTTCACGACTGTCTCGCCTTAAACGGCATCAAGTTCAGTTCAATCAAAAATGTATTCAAGTATCAAAATTACGACCGTTGTCGTCTGTTTTCTTTTTTCCAACATCGCTTTTTTGGCTGCACAACAAAGAGGCGACCGGATTGTTGTAATGGCCGACGTTGATGCGAAAATTGCAAGCAAAGTGGTTGATAAAGCTTATGGCGGTCATATCGACACCATAACGGAAATCAACGGCAAGTGGTGTTCGTTAACTCGCATCAAGGGCTGGGTGCCCAATCAGCACGTCATGAATCTGGACATGGCAGAGGACTCTTACACCAATCGCATCAAAAAGAACGAAAGCGATTTCGATGCGTTGGCGACCCGTGGCATGATTCACTTTGAACGTGATGATTTCAATCTAGCCTTAAAAGATTTGAACGAATCGATTCGCTTGCAGCCTCGCATACCCGTTACGTTCAACAACCGCGCCGTCGTTTTGAAGGCGATGGGGCGATACCCGGAAGCACTACTTAACCTCGACCAGTCGATCAAACTGAGACCAGACTATGCCGATGCTTACGAAAATCGTGGTCTGGTTTTAGTTTCGATGGGCCAATACGAACCAGCAATCGAAAATTTCGACAAAGCGATCTCGATGCGAAAGGACAACCCCTGGAGCTACATCAATCGCGGTACAGCGCGAAGCAATGCCGGTGATTACAAAGGTGCCAAACACGATTTTCTTGAGGCCCTGAAAAAGAACAGGAATATCTCCGACGCTTACATCGGATTAAGTATCGTATATCTGGCCGAACAGGACCTGGACAAGGCACTCAAGTTCGCCAATCAGGCCGTCAAGAAAAACCCAAAGAACGGTTTGGCTTACAACCAACGAGGGTGGACACTATACAAGACCGACAAATTGGACGAAGCGATTTACGACTTTGACAAAGCTATCCGCTTCGCACCAAATCTATCGATCGTTTTCAACAATCGCGGTGTTTGCTACCACGATCAAGGCGAGTACAAAAGTGCGTTGAAAGATCTGAATCGCGCAGTAGCGCTAAATTCCGGTTCTGCCGTTGCCTACACCAATCGCGGAACGACTCAAATGGCGCTTAAAAACTATAAGAAGGCAAAATACGACCTGAGCAAGGCGGTCAAGTTGGCCCCGAAACTCGCCGACGCTTCAAATGCACTTGGCTGGTTCCTGGCAACTTGCCCCGATCAACAATTTCGAGATGGAAAAGCCGCCGTTACGCACGCGATGAAAGCTTGCGAAAACAGCCAGTGGAAAGATTGGAGTTATATCGATACCCTGGCTGCCGCTAATGCTGAATCCGGCAATTTCGACAAAGCCATCGAAATGGCAAACAAGGCAATTGAAATCGCTCCAAAAGAAGAAGTGGATGATTGTAAGGATCGATTGGCGATGTTCGAAGCGAAGAAGGCCTACCGCAGTGACTTTGGAAAGTCGGCTGTAAAACGCGGCTAAGACGAAAAGACGAAGATATTTCGAATTGCCGTCGCCAACTGAAATATTTGGTTGGACATTTGAAAGCTGGTCGATAGGATTAGGCATGCCCAGTTTTGGAGTCTATGTTTTTGAAAGCTCCTTCCAGATTTTCAAACGATATCGTCATCATTGACGAAACAGAGCCTTGCCCTTATCTGTCCGGTGAAACGGCACGAATGCCGTTGCGCATGCCGGTCGGCAAAATCACGCTGACCGAAGCGGACGAGCGATTGGCTGACGGCCACCGTCGCACCGGAGAATTCGTCTACAAAACTCAATGTCCAACTTGCGTTGCGTGCGAGCCCGTTCGAATTGATTGTGAAGAATTCAGATTCAGCAAGAATCAGAAAAGAATCATCACTCGCAACGACAAAACGATCGATCTTCACACGGGCCCGCTGATCGCTGATGATCAACGAGTCAGCCTGTTCAACCAGCATCGCCGATTGCGAGGATTGGCAAAGCGTGATCACGACATTGATTTGGAAGAATATATCTGGGGCTTTGTTCGCAGCTGTTTCGATTCGTTCGAAATTTCATATTGGCTCAACGACCGACTGGTTTGTCTGGCGGTGTGTGATCGCGGCAAGCAGAGTGTTTCTGCGGTTTATACTTTTTTCGATCCACATCTCACACGCGAGAGCCTTGGAACCTATTCGATTTTGAAACAGATCGAATTTTGCCAACAAAACAATCTGAAATATTTATACTTGGGATATTTCGTTCAGGATTCGCCGCACATGGTCTACAAGGAGCGGTTTCTTCCACAAGAACGATTGATCGACAAACAATGGGTTCGATTTGCCGCAGACCGGACGGCTTAAAACCGATTCTGCCACAAAGTGTTGGAAATCGACCACGACATCTACCTGTTGTTCAAAAACCGTTCGATTCCCATTAAAATTCAGAGACAGCTTTTGAAAGGTCAGCTTCTTTGTTTTGGGTAACGTGGTGAGAGCACTTGTAACTGGTGCCAACGGATTTCTGGGTTCTTATATCGTCGAGGAATGTCTCAGGCGCGGATATAAGGTCCGAGCGATGACGCGCAAACGCGACGATGCTTTGACTGGCTTGAACGTCGATTGCGTTCATGGTGACGTGCGCGACGCGGATTCACTGATTGAAGCGACTCGAGACATCGAGGTCGTATTCCACACCGCCGCGATTTCCGGGATCTGGGGTCCCTGGAAAAAATTTTACTCCACCAATACCGTGGGAACCAGAAACGTTGTTGAAGCTTGTATTCGAAACAAAGTCCCCAGGCTCGTTTACACCAGTAGCCCTAGCGTCGTATTCAATGGTGAACATCAGATCAACGCCAACGAAAGTTTACCCTATCCGAAACGCTGGCTGGCACATTATCCACATTCCAAAGCGTTGGCGGAAAAACATGTTTTGGAAGCCGACGAATTTTCCGGCATCATGACGTGTGCTCTAAGGCCACATCTGATTTGGGGGCCCCGCGATCGGCACTTGATCCCACGTCTGATCGAGCGAGCTAAATCGAAACAGCTTCGTCGAGTCGGCGACGGGACCAACCAGGTTGATAACATCTATGTCGAAAATGCAGCGGTTGCGCATTTGCAGGCAGCTGAGGCAATGCGTCCCGGTTCTCCGGTCTGTGGAAGCGCGTATTTTTTGTCCCAGAACGATCCGGTAAACTGCTGGGGTTGGATCAATGAAATTTTGGAACTAGCTGGCTTGCCACGTGTTCGGCAGTCGATCTCATATTTTTGGGCGTACCGGATGGGTGCCGCACTTGAGTCGTATCATGAGATGATGAACAAAGACTGTGAGCCTCGAATGACGCGATTTCTGGCGGCTCAGCTAGCCAAAAGCCATTACTACGACATCTCGCGCGCGAAGAAGGATTTCAACTATCATCCAGCCGTTTCGCAAGCAGAAGGTATGAAGCGGTTGGGTTTGTCGATTGGCGTAAGTTAATGGCCATTGCGGGGTGGAATTGGATGCCGCAAACCACCGATTAATCGGGCGATCGTTGTCGCTATTGGCCATTGCCAATATGGCAATTTACCGGTAACTTCAAGCAATATTCGCTGATATTCCGGACCATTAAATGATCTCGATCGCCAAACCCGACCAACTTCCAGACGACCAACGAGTCGTAATCACGGGAATTGGATTGACTGCGCCTAACGGCAACAGCCTGGACGAATTTCGTGCAGGTTTGCTGGAAGGTCGCAGCGGTGTTAAAGAGTACGAGATTCGATATTTCGGCAAGACAATCGCTGGCGTCTGCGATTTTGAGACGTTGCGACACCAAGGCCGCAAAGAGGCTCGTCGCGGCACTCGTGCCGGCAGCGTTGGCATCTATTGTGCTAACGAAGCGATCCAACACAGTGGTCTGGATTGGGAAAACGTCAACAAGAGCAGGGTAGGCATCTATGTTGGCGTAACCGAACACGGAAACGTAGAAACTGAGAACGAGGTTTATGCGTTAAGCGAATTTGACTACGACACAACCTATTGGTCGCACCATCACAACCCGCGAACGGTAGCCAACAATCCGGCTGGTGAAATCGCACTTAACATGAGCATCACCGGACCGCATTATACGATTGGCGCGGCCTGTGCCGCTGGCAATGCAGGATTAATCCAAGGTCTGCAAATGTTGCGATTGCAGGAATGCGACCTGGCGATCGCTGGCGGAGTATCGGAGAGCATTCATACATTTGGAATTTTCGCCGGGTTTGCCAGCCAGGGTGCACTTGCCAGTCACGATGATCCGACACGTGCTTCTCGGCCGTTTGATAAAGATCGAAATGGAATCGTGGTTGCCGAAGGCGGATGCCTTTATACGCTGGAGCGATTGTCCGATGCCAAAGCACGCTCAGCCGAGATCCATGGTGAGATTGTTGGCTATGCGATGAATACAGATGCGACGGATTTTGTTTTGCCCAATAGCGAGCGCCAGGCGCAGTGCATGCGAATGGCTTTGGAGCGAGCTGGATTGAACGCAGAACAAATTAATATTGTCAGCACACATGCGACCGGAACTGGCATGGGCGATGTGCTGGAATGTGCAGCGGTTCGTGAAGTTTTTGGAAACAGCAAGACGACCAGCATTAACAATGCGAAAAGTTTCATCGGTCATTCGATGGGTGCCGCCGGTGCTCTGGAACTGGCCGGAAATCTGGTCTCATTTGAAGATGGCGTCGTTCACCCAACAATTAACCTCGACCAATTCGATCCTGAATGTCATATGGAACAAATTGTTGGCAACCAGCCAAAAGAAATTGGAAACGTTGAATACATTTTGAACAATTCGTTCGGCATGCTTGGAATCAATTCAGCGCTGATCGTAAAAAAGTTTTGATTGCTGTAGCATTGACTGCTGCGAATCACGGTAGACAACATTGATATTAACGGGCCAACGCCCAAATAGATAAAGAGGAGAGCCAAATGGCGCCGGAAAACATTAGAGCAGCCATTATCGATATCCTGGGCGACATTGCACCGGATGAAGATTTGACAGATTTGACAGATGAGGTCGCATTTCGCGATCAACTTGAACTCGACAGCATGGATTTTTTGGACATCGTGATGGAGTTAAGAAAACGATATCGCGTTCAGGTTCCCGAAGAAGATTATCCGCAACTCAATTCGATGACATCGACGGTAACGTATTTGACTCCAAAGATGGCCGACGTTCCCGCTTGATTCGATCACATCCAGCTGTAAGTTTTGAGCCAAACGTTCATGTATGACACCATTATTATTGGCGCCGGCATGAGCGGATTGGCGGCTGGCATTCGCCTGGCGCACTACGACCAAAAAGTCTGTATTCTTGAGCGCCACTATACGATCGGTGGATTGAATTCATTTTATCGCATGAATGGGCGCGACTTTGATGTCGGCTTGCACGCGGTAACGAACTACACCGAAAAAGGGGTCAAACAAGGACCACTAGCTCGGATTCTTCGTCAGCTGCGATTCAAGTGGGAAGATTTTGCGTTGTCGCCCCAAAAAGGTTCGCGCATTGCATTCCCGGAAATCGACTTGCGGTTCAACAATGATCTGGATTTACTGCGCAGCGAAGTAGCAAGAGCTTTTCCGAATCAAAGAGACAACTTCGAAAACCTGATCGCGAAGGTTGCTGACTACGATGACCTGGATCAAGACGCATTTGAAGCATCCGGCCGTGACGTATTGAACGAAACCATCAGCGAACCGTTGCTGATTGAAATGATACTGTGCCCATTGATGTGGTACGGAAACGCGGCCGAACACGACATGTCATGGGGCCAATTCAGTATCATGTTTCGCAGTATATTTCTGGAGGGATTTGCGCGACCCTACAAAGGTGTCCGATTGATTCTGAAAAATCTTGTCAAGAGATTTCGCTCTTTAGGCGGCGAGTTGTTGCTAAGAAAAGGTGTCAGCCGAATTCACGTCGATCAGGGACGTGCCACTGGCGTAGAATTGGACAATGGCGATCAAATTACTGGCAAGCGAATCCTTTCGTCCGCCGGAAATCTGGAAACCATGAGAATGTGTTCAGACGCCAGCTCTGAAGTTCCCACCCCACCCGGTCAAATGACATTTATCGAATCCATTTCAATACTTGACCGACAACCTTCCCAAATTGGAAACGATGACACCATCGTTTTTTATAACGACAGCCACAAATTCAGCTGGCATCGACCTGCTGAAGATTTATGCGATACAAGAACAGGAGTAATTTGTTCTCCAAACAATTATTTGTACGGTGACGATGATGGCAATTTAGCCGATGGCGTTGTTCGAATAACGACGATTGCTGACTTCGACCGATGGAACCAGTTAGAAGCCAATGAGTACCAACGAGAAAAATTACGATGGTACGATCAAAGCGTCGCTGCAAGCGTTAATTACACATCCGATTTTCGTCCCTACGTCATCGATACTGATTTGTTTACTCCGACCACGATTCGCCGTTTTACCTGGCATGACAATGGTGCGGTGTATGGTGCTCCAGACAAACGACTTGATGGACGTACCCATTTAGAAAACTTATTCCTGTGTGGAACTGACCAAGGATACGTCGGAATTATTGGTGCCATGATGAGTGGTATTTCGATGGCAAACGTCCATTGCCTTCAGGGATAACCCAATTTGACATCGGCATGCGCAAAATGCATCCGTTAGATTTATTTTTGGAGGTTTATCCCATAAACCAGTCCTAATTGGTGGATAAATTTGCAATCGGGATACCTAACTTGTAAACTCGGACACGTGGAAGGGAATCCAACACACAGGGACACAATAATGCTACTACCTACCAACCCA
The DNA here is from genome assembly GCA_964405425.1 of uncultured Pirellulaceae bacterium. Lineage (GTDB taxonomy): Bacteria > Planctomycetota > Planctomycetia > Pirellulales > Pirellulaceae > Mariniblastus. The sequence continues at coordinate 30,612 of CAYONX010000029.1, forward strand.
AAAGAATATTTAGCCTAAAAAAATATTTAGTTTTGGCTTCCTCACAGTCTTATCTTTTAAAACCGGAATCGCGTGAGAGCAAACATGTTTCAACAACACTCAAACCGAAATAGAGACGTTCAGAACCATTTTCTTGTATTCGTATACAATCTGAAATTGTCACCAATGTTGCTTAATGACGATGGCAACTCGTTCGAAGTTTTTTCGATTAATTCAACCAGCGAATTTGTTAATTGTTTTCAGTCGCAAAGACCTGGCTGTTTGGTAACTGATACCAACAATGACTTTTTCAGCTTCCCGAATCTGAACATGATGTCGCGGTTGCTACCGATCGTAATGGTCACCAATACGTCGAGCGTCCGGGCCGCTGTCGATGCAACTCACAAGGGCGCCCATTCGGTCCTAAGAGATTTTTCGAATCATGATCGCGTCCGAGAAGCCGTTCGCTCAGCTTGTTTTGCAGACTCGAGGGGAGAATACTCCCCATATTCAATGCGCTTACGCATCCAGAAGTTAACGTCGAAAGAACGTCAGGTCATATACATGTCGATTCGCGGCAAGACCACCAAGATGATTTCCGGCGAACTTGGCGTCTGCCACCAGACGGTCGATAAGCACAAGAAACGGGCGCTCAGCAAATTGAAAGCCAGTAGTGTTGTCGATCTTTTGAATATGCTGCTTGATTCGCAAAGACTTGCTCAGGGCATTACGGTGGCCAAGGCAGAAGTGCCTCAGCCGCACCAGCCGCCCGCGAATCCACCGGCTCCGATGCCTCAGAAAACATCTCAGTTCCGCTCAGAATAAGCGAATCTGAAGAGTTTCTTGAAATTCAACCGCGATTGCCGAGCCATGCCAAGCAATCGCCCTCTTTGGACTTGCAACCCAACAGAATTCGACAAAATTAGAGATTGAATTTTTATTTCAACCTCGTTTGTGACCGTAATGCCCAAGGATTTTTTGAAAGGTGCCGCCGACCGGTACGATGTCGTCGTTATCGGAAGCGGTCTTGGTGGGCTTACTGCCGCCAACATCCTGGCTCGCGAAGGCAAATCTGTCTTGTTGCTCGAACAGCATTACAAGCTGGGCGGCATGGCAACGTGGTTCAAACGACCGGGAGGCCACATCTTTGATATCTCGTTGCACGGCTTTCCGTACGGCATGGTCAAAAGTTGCCGCAGGTATTGGTCAAAAGAAATTGCGGATTCGATTGTCCAGCTGGAACATGTGCGTTTCGACAACCCCATGTTTTCATTGACAACGTCTTTTAATCGCAAAGATTTCACTGAGCTATTGACGGGTCAGTTTGGAATTGAGCTGGCAACGGTAAGCGAGTTTTTCGATACCGCGCGCAATATGAATTTTTACGACGATCAGTCGATGACCACTCGGCAATTGTTCGACAAATTCTTTCCTGGTCGCGAAGACGTTATCCGTCTTCTAATGGAGCCGATCACGTATGCGAACGGTTCGACGCTTGAAGATCCAGCGCTAACGTACGGGATTGTCTTCTCAAATTTCATGTCCAAAGGTGTTTTCACATTCCAGGGTGGCACAGATTTTCTGGTCAAGTCCATGGAAAAGGAAATGATTGCCAATGGAGTAGATATTCGAATCCGTAGTGACGTGGAACAAATCAAAATCGAAAATGGTAAAACAAGTGCCGTCGTAGTTAACGGTCGCGAGATCAAAACATCATGCGTTGTCTCCAATGCAAATCTTCGATCAACGATATTCAATCTGGTCGGTGAAGACTACTTTGATTCTGGCTTTGTTGATCAGGCCAATGACGTACGCTTGAACAATTCAAGCACGCAAGTTTATATGGCTCTGGCCGAAGGCGACCAAATCGAACGTGATACTGGCGACCTTCTATTTTGTTCAACTGCGGAAGCGTTTCGAACAGATTTACTGCTTAGCCGCGACATTACCAGCAGAACCTTTTCGTTTTACTACCCGGACATACGGCCACAGGGGAAAGGACGATACCTGATCGTTTCCAGCACCAACGCGAACTATGAAGATTGGGCGGATCTGTCAGAGGAAGCCTACGAAGCTAGCAAAAAAGAACTGGTTGAAACGACGCTCGATTCTCTCGAGAAATACGTACCCAATTGCCGCGAGCGTATTGTTCATGCCGAAGCCGCGACGCCTTTGACTTTTAAGCATTACACAAAACACATCGACGGGTCGAGTTTTGGCACCAAGTTTGAAGGCTTGGGAGTCAGTCGTGGATTGCCGGAACAAATTGGCGGCCTGTACCACGCTGGAAGCTGCGGCATCATCATGTCCGGTTGGCTGGGCACTATTAATTATGGCGTCATCGTTGCCAACGACGTGTTTAACTTTTTGACCGACATGCCGGCAACCTCACCCGTTTCTTCCGCAACCTGATCTGAGTATTTACCATGAACGTTACTGCCTGTGAAAAAATACTCTCGTCTTTGCCTCATCGCGGCCCCATGCTGTTGGTCGAGCGTATTGTAGAGCAGAATGAAACATCGATCGTTTGTGAGAAGACCTTTCGACCCGATGAGTATTTCTTTCAAGGCCATTATCCGGACTACCCGATCTGCCCAGGTGTCATTTTGTGTGAGTGTGGCGTTCAAGCAGGTGCGATTTTGCTTGCTGAAATGATCGAGTCCAATGATCAAGTTCCTGTATTGACGAAGCTGGAAAACGTTCGATTCAAACATATGGTTCGCCCTGGCGATACGATTCAAATGCATGTGAAATTTGATGAGCAGCTATCAAACGCGTTTTATATGTCCGCCCAAGTCAAATGCGATGGTAAAACGGCGGCACGTTTTTCTTTCGTTTGCAGCACCGCTCAGAAGGCTACCTAGCAATGGATTTTTTGCAGCTTGAAGGAAAAACGATCGTCATCTTCGGCGTCGCGAACAAGAAAAGCGTTGCCTATCATATCGCTAAAACTCTTGAAGAAGCGGGAGCCCGCGTCGTCTATGTGGTTCGCAGCCAGGCACGCTACGATTCGCTTTCACAGAAATTGCTTAAGGACAAACCGGTTTACATTTGCGACGTGGAATATGAGGACCAGATTTCTGCGGTCCGCGAGTCAATCGGCCAGAAGTTTCCAGTCATCGACGGACTGGTGCACTCCATTGCATTTGCGGACTACGAAGGTGGAATGAAGCCGTTTCACGAGACGGGCAGGAAACAGTTTTTGCGTACGATCGATATTTCCTGTTATTCGTTTATCGCAATCGCCAACGAGTTTAAAGAGCTGCTCGCCGAAAACGCGTCGGTTTTGACGATCTCCATTTCTACTACGACCATGGCCAGCGAAAATTACGGTTTCATGGCTCCGGTAAAAGCCGCGTTGGATTCATCACTGGCGTTTCTTGCAAAAAGCTTTAGCAATTTTTCAAACGTTCGATTCAACGCCGTTGCGCCTGGCCTGTTGAAGACTTCTGCATCCGCCGGAATACCTGGCTATGTCGATGCCTACTTGTTCGCAGAAAAAGTCATTCCCCGTGGCGAGGCGATAACGACTCAGGAAGCTGCAAATGCGGCCTGCTTTTTGTTAAGCCCGCGATCATCGGGTATCAACGCTCAACGCATCGTGGTCGACGCCGCGATGTCAATCAACTATTTTGACAACGAAATTGTGAACGGTGTGATGAATTCTCGCCAACCGGTTTCCAATTAAAACCAGACTGGAATTTTAAGATGACAAACTACACTTTGACTTTGATTCTTTCATTGGTGTTGATACCTGGACTTTTATTTGGTCAGAGCGATCAAAAATCCGGGTCCGACAAAAAAGAAACCGCGCCAAGCAGCAGCAATGCTGGCTCGGATTCAAAAAGTGATGCAGCGGAACAACCCTTTGATGTCGCCGACGGAAAATTGAACTTTGTCGCGCCTGGGACGTGGAAAAGCATCAAACCAAAATTCGATTTCTATCATGCAGAATTCCAAATTCCGAAAGTCGACGGTGACGAGCAGAACGGTCGCATAACTTTTTCACAAGTCGGTGGCTCCATCGACGCCAATCTCGATCGCTGGATCGGTCAATTCAAAGCTGATTCTGAAGATGGAATCAAGAAAGCAAGCAAAACCATTGGTGGGAAGAAAGTTCAATTGCTTAATCTTACCGGGACATTCGCGGACGGTGGCGGTCGGGCGTTTGGTCCTAAGACAGAACGTGAAAATTACAAATTAATTGGTGCGGCAATTGAAATAGAGGGCGGCGGAAACGTGTATATCAAGGCGTACGGTCCAGCCAAAACGATGGAAGCCAATAAGAAACACATCGAAAAACTCATCGCCAATATGAAAGTGGCTGACAACTAGGCTCTTACCCGGCGTTTGTATCGGTTTTCGCCATGAGGCTGGCTCTTGATTGCGTTATTAACGAATCAAAGGCTGGCCGTTTTCAAAATCGTTTCCCATGTTGCTTTGATGTCTTCTGCTAACGGAGCCTCAATATGTAATTGCTCTCCGGACACCGGGTGAGCAATTTTGATTGACTTTGCATGCAGTGCTTGACGATCAAGCAGAACATCTTGATCCGACGAAATTCGATCAACGTCCCGCCTCGTCAATCGCGATTGACCGCTGTACAGTTTGTCAGCAACCACTGCGCTTTCAATGGAAGCCATGTGTACACGAATCTGATGCGTCCGCCCCGTCTTCGGACGGATATCCACCATCGCGAACCTTCCACACCGCTTGATCACTTCGAAAAACGACGACGCGTTCTTACTCGTCTTGTGATTCTCACGGATTGCCATTTTCTCGCGTTGATAAGGATGCACTCCAATCGGTTTGTCAATTTTGTCTCGATCGCGGTTTGGAGGCGGGCTCACGATCGCACAATACTGTTTTTCTACCGTACGCATTTCAAATTGTTTCGCGAGCCTTGAATGCGCGTCATCGGTTTTGGCAACCACGATGACGCCTGAAGTATCTCGATCAAGTCGATGAACGATTCCTGGACGTGTTGGGCCGCCAACGCTACTGAGCTGTTCGAAGTGGAATGCCAGGGCAGCGGTCAACGTTCCGCTCCAATGGCCCTTTGCAGGATGCACAACCATTTTCGCTGGCTTGTTGATTGCAATCATGTGGTCGTCTTCAAACAGAACTTCAAGTGGAATGTCTTCAGGGATCGGTGCGTCGGTCTCAATATTCGGCATGCTGAATTCAACCATCTGCCCGGCTGTCAACTTGTACGATGGCTTGCAAACGACGCCATTGACCATGGCACCGCCTTTATTGATGGCCCGCTGGATCTTCGCACGAGTCAAATTTTCGATCTGGCTGACTAGATAGGAGTCCAGTCGAGTACTGGAGTCACATTCCGCGACACGTAAGCGAATCATCTCTGGCTCAGATGATGGCGAGTTTTCCGTCATAACCGGCCCTCCAGTAGCTAGGATTCTTATAAAAACGTGCTTGCTTCATTCCAAATATTGGAAAATCTGAGGATTTTCGATAACATAGATAGTAGGTCAATTCTGCTCAGCCAATATTAATGTCAAACGTAACGTACAAGCTTGGATTCTGTCGATTCTGCCATCTCAATGTGCAGCATTTTCGCGGTCCAAAACTGGTTCGCTCACGCGCGATGGATTTCGCTTCGCTGTACGTGCTGAATTTTGGCCCTTGGTATTGTGCACAATGCGAAAAACGCAGTCGTTGTTTGCCGTGGATTCGTAAATCTGAGCCGACTAAAAAACGAATCGACGAAGGTACCGAACGCGTTGGAAATTTTATCCGATCCGATGGTTCGCTGGTACTGCGAAAAAAGCGATCCAGTCGTTACTCGCCGAAATTTCGCCAAGGCGTAGTTCATCGACTTCTCAATGGCAAAACAACGATCGTTCAATTGACAACCGAGTTAAAAGTAACCGAAGCCGATTTGATGGCGTGGGTTGCTGAAGTTCTGGAATCTCGGGATCGGCGAGTCAAAGAATTGACGAACTTGCTCAAATCGTATCACCGCGCTGCTGCAAACTTGATTGGTATCACTGACGATTCAGTCCAGTTTGACGAAGACGATAATATGATCGAAGGCCGGTACGAATACCGTTCCGATTCGGCTCGCACTCCCGAATAGCATTTCGTTATCCGGCTATGAAGAATTGCACATGAAAGAGACTGCCTACCTACTTCAGGCTGCACTGATCAGCGTTTGGTGGGTTGGACTTGCGCTCAGTCAATCATTTTTCGAAGCATTCCAATTCGATGAAATACCTCCAGCTGCTTTCTGGGCATTCTTTGCTCCAGATATTGTTGTGATTGCCGCCTCTTCCGTTGTTCGAGCACACCGAAAACTCCCCCAACTTGAATACATCACCCTTGGGGCGTTCGGCTACGCTGCCTTGTATTGCGTCAACGCAACCATCCTTACGAGCAGTGGCTATCTGCCGACTGGATTGATGCTAATGGGGCTCGGCTACAACCTGTTTCTTTGCTTCAACGAATCGCTTTTCCGAAATGCATCAACCACGTTTTCGTTGAACGTTGCAAAGACGCTGATACAAATCGTTTGTATATGGATGATGGCGCTGGTTGTCATTCCGTATGTTATTTTGGATGCCTTCGAGACACTTGTGATGCCACCAATGGGAATGCAATTCATTCTGGGGGCGTTTGCTTTTGCTCTCTGCAGTGTTCTAGGTTTGATGAGTTCATATTTTTTGGTCCGCGATGGTTCCGGCACCCCTCTTCCACTAGACCAAACCAACGAACTTGTCATGACAGGACCATACCGCTTTGTGCGGAACCCGATGGCGATTGCTGGAATCGGTCAGGGAATCGCAATTGCGGTAATTTTTCAATCAGCACCGATCCTGACGTACTCATTGCTTGGCGCAATTGTTTGGCACTTTGTTGTTCGCCCCATCGAAGAACGAGACATGGTTCGGCGTTTCGGTGACGGGTATGAAGAGTATCGGCAGCGCGTTTCATGTTGGATCCCTACGTTAGCCAAACGCGCGACATAGCTAACAGATGCTCGTTTGACGTCGCCAGCTGTAAGCCATTCTCAGGCTGCCAGGCGTAAATTTCCCAGTAATACAACGATCTGTAAAACAACGGCTAGCCTTAAATACCGTTGAATTTGTGTTAAGCTATTACCAGTACGACAAAGCCAAATTTCTTGCTTGTGAGAGGGCAGGGCATTGGTTTGCTATTGAAATAACAGCAATTCCTTTTGGCCAAATTTTTAGTAGAGGAGTAGATTTATGGGCAATGAGAAGGCAATGAAATTTATCGAGATGACAGGCGAGATATTGGCAGAGATTGTCAATGACAACGAGCTACATGATCAAAACTTGAGTGGTGCTGGCGTATCCCAAGGGTCGATCGTCAGAATCAATCAACATGGTGACATTGAAGTTCGAAAGAGCAATAAATGGGCGATCGTCGGTGGATTACTCGGCCAGTTCGAATCTCGTGTGAAAGAGAAGACTGGTTTCGATTGGGTGTAGCGGTGATGTGATCTCAGGGGCTCCCAGTGGGATTCTCGGCAGCCAGCAGCGAAGATTCTTCCAGCTCCCACAATTCTTCGATCCAAACTTTGATCATGCTGGAAGAATTGTCCTGCGACACTTCAGTCAACATTTCCTGGATCAATTCGGAAGTACTGACGCCAGCCGGAGCGACAAATCGTTGTGCTCTTAACAAGCACGCCAATACGTCCGTCACGCCTTGGCCGTCATCCAAATCGTCTGGCAATTGATCCACAAATTCCAGTTCCATCTTGCGTTTGGCCTCGATCAACGAATCCAGATCCTCGATTTCCGGGAAAAGCGGTTTGCCGGTCAACAACTCCAAAGCAAGATACCCCAGGCTAACCAAATCGGATTCGACCGAAGGCGCTGCACCTTCCAACACGTCTACAGCAGCATACGCTGGCGTGCAGCCATGACGCCACGACTTTTCTCCTTGCCGCACTGACGACCCGATATCGATAAGCTTCGATGAGCCATTTCGGGTGAGCATAATATTGGACGGCTTGATGTCGCTATGAATAATTCCTTCGTCGTGCAATGCAACCAGCGAATTGACAAGATCTTTCAGGATCGACAATGTGACTTCTGCTCTAAGGCGAGGCTGAACGGGACCGGCGGTTACCAATTGGTTGTTGTATACATCCCACATTTTACGGCTGACTCGTTCTTTCACCACGCCGTAATAACGAGCGGTCAGCAATCGCCGCAAATCGAATCCCTGCACCCATTCCATCACCATTACACGCACGCGATCGCGGTTAAGAAAATGATTGATGCCTAAAAGATTGTGATGTCGGATTTGAGAGACTTTCGTTGCGACTTCGGCGACGCGCACCATATCGTTGTCGTATTCTTCCAGACAGCTATATCGATCTGGAGAATAAAACTTAACCGCAACGGGCACTTGAAATCCGTCCGCACCACAGCGTTCCGCCAGAAACACGCTTCCTTGCCCGCCGCAGCCAAGCTGTTTGATGAATCTTACATTCGAAAACCAGCTGAATCGATTATCGGCAACCAGCTTGTCAAACTCTTCAACCAACAAACCAATCGCTTCGTCTTGTTGCTGAACGTGATCAAGAGGTTTAGTCAATTCCAGTCCGACTGTCTGTCGCATATCCATACTCACAACATTGTTAATCAAGCTGTCGCCATTTTAAGTAATTAGCGCTGCATGCCACTACATCAATCCGGCAACAAAATCTCGCCGTTTCTCGAAACGCTTAAACGAATCTGAGGGTGAGGCATTCTTAATTCCTTGTCAACCTGATTGACGAGTGTCTTTCCTGCTTTAAATCGCTCGAAATTCAAGCAAAACAAATCGGTTGTCAAAGGAACTCGATTTTCCGCTTGCGCGCCCACATGAGGCGTTATCAAAGCGTTCGGCAATTCCCAAAGCAAATTGTCGGCCGGCAACGGCTCCGGATCAACCACATCAACAGCCGCGTAGGCAAGCGCTCCATCCTGCAACGCAGTACACAAGGACGGTTGGTCGACGACGGACCCTCGGGCGACGTTAATGAAATAGGATCCGGGCTTCATCAAATCAAATTGCTGCTTCCCAATCAACTTGTCCGTTTGTTCGTTCAACGGCAATGTTACGATTACGATGTCGCATTCCTTGAACACTTGATCCAGCTTGTCGGCCGGCAAACAATGCACGTATTCCGGGATTTCATAATCAGCAAAAAGATCCGTCGCGATAATGCTTCCAGCCAACTCCTTAAGCAACGCCGCTATCCGACGACCGTTGCCGCCAAAACCGACAATACCGACCGTCTTGCCGTGCATCGTATCGGTTGGCTTGCGTACGAATTCTCGCCTGGACGCCGCATCCATAAACACTGGCAATCGGCGCAACATCCCAAACAGCAGCGCCAACGTGTGTTCTGCAACCTGATTTGCAAAAAGGGCCGAACACCCGCTGACGACAATCTCGGAATCGATCACCTCGGACGTCAAGCAATGGTCAAGGCCGGCAGCAGAAGATTGAATCCATTTCAAACGCTCTTGCCGAGCTACATACGACCAATCGACAGGCACTTTAGCATGGCCACAAAATATATCCGCTTGTTTCAAATCCTCAGCGACAGCGTCCTGGTTGGAAACAATCACTCGATGATCATGAAATGTCGATTTGATTTTTTCGGTATCTTTTTCTGTTACCGGATAACATAATACGACGTTGGAAGTTGACACAATTGACCTGCGAATCGACAAAGCTAAACAAGTTTCAACTTTAATATCGAACCAATCACCGTTGTTCACAAGGGACCTGGATGTCAGATTTAACTTTGTCCGCAGCTCAATCGGCTGTTGATGACTGGATCAACGAGATTGGAGTGCGTTACTTTTCGGAACTCACCAATCTCGCTCAACTAACTGAAGAAGTTGGGGAATTGGCCCGGATTATGTCTCGCAAGTACGGCGACCAAAGCTTCAAGGATGGGGAATCCGATAGTGATGTTGGCGACGAATTGGCGGATATTATGTTCGTGTTGATTTGTATTGCGAATCAAACAGGTGTTGATTTGACGTCCGCTTTTGAAAAAAATCTGATTAAGAAAACGGCGCGTGATTCCAAACGCCACATTAACAACCCAAAATTAACCGAGACCAAATAGCGGACATATGAACGTCACCGTAATGAAACAAATAAAATTCTGTTCGGGGCACCGGCTGCTCGGTCACGAAGGCAAATGCGCGAACCTGCATGGGCACAACTATATCGCGCAAATTTTTGTTTCAGGCAATCAAACCGATGAACTCGGGCGGATCGTCGATTTCTCGGTCATCAACCAGCTTTTTAAAGGCTGGCTCGACGATAACTGGGACCATGGTTTGCTGTTGTGGGAACAGGATAAAGATGCAATCAAAGCCATTGAATCACTCACTGAGAATCGATTGTTCATCATGCCCTACAATCCTACCGCCGAGAACATGGCAAAGTATTTGTTGCTGGAAGTTGCACCGGCTTTGGTCAAACAAATCGAGGGCTACGACGTCACGGTGACGAAGGTTGTCATCTGGGAAACTGAGAATTCGTCGGCAGAGGTCGCGCTGCCAAATCATGCAGCATCACCTCTGGCTGAGACACAATTCGATACCACCGCGTCTTAGCCAACCCTGAATACGTACCGTGAAACTTTTCTACTCGGATCATTTTCCGTTACCGTTGCCTGAAAGCCATCGTTTTCCGATGGCAAAATATTCTCTGCTTCGAAATCGAATCGACGCTGTCTCTCAGGATTTCGGAATTGAATTGCAATCCGCTTCGGCGGCCAACGATGAACAGCTGTTGCTGGTACACACCCAGGATTATTTGCAAAAGGTAGTCACCGGGAATTTGTCACCGCTTGAGATTCGTCGACTTGGATTCCCATGGTCCGAGAAAATGGTGATTCGTTCACGGCATTCAACCGGTGCAAGTATTGATGCTGGCAGAATGGCATTGGTCGACCGCGTCTCAGGGAATCTCGCTGGTGGCACTCATCATTCTTTCGCCAATTCAGGCCAGGGATATTGTGTCTTCAATGATGTCTGCGTCGCCATTCGCGTCTTGCAATCTGAAGGGCTGATTAAAAATGCTCTTGTGGTCGATTGCGATGTTCATCAAGGCAATGGAACAGCATCCATTGCCAATAATGATGATTCGATTTTTGCGTTTTCAATGCATTGCGACAAAAACTATCCGTTCCAAAAAACTGACGGCGATTTTGATGTCGCACTTCCACCTGGCACTGGTGACAAAGAATACTTGAATTCATTGGCGAATTCGCTTGACGAAATTTGTGTGAATTTTTCGCCAGATTTGATTTTCTATTTGGCCGGTGCAGATCCATATATTGATGATCGGCTGGGGCATTTAAGCCTTACGAAAATGGGCCTTAAACGCCGCGACGAGCTAGTTTTTGAATTTGCGACGTCCGCTCAAATTCCGATTTCTTTTTGCATGGCAGGCGGATATGCGGCAAATGTTAAAGATATCGTGGACATCCATTTCTCCACTGTAGAAGTCGCGCTTGCTCATCATTTAAACCGTGAAACATTGGGCCAAACGCCTGGGAATCTCGATTCATAAGACACGCAAATCTTGCCTAACACTAACGAATTAGCACATCCAATTCTGGCCAAATTACCTGCTCGTACATCCGCTGAATATCCGGTATCATTCTGCCGACCAATGGATCTTTAATGGAGTTTAAAATGTCTAGCGTTAGGTTGGAATCGGAACATGTAATGGTCGTCCCCACGCGACTATTCCATGAATGCGGCTACTTTCAGGGCTTCAATTCCGAAACGGAAAAGTTTTTACCTACGCTTCTTAACGCTGCCAACACGAAGTATCTGCCGCGTAACGAAATGGAAGACGATCCGTCTTTCAAGCAACTGATTCCTTATTGCGTTTTTCGATATCGAAGTGAAGACGGCCAAACTTCGGTATTTAGCTACACGCGAGGCAAAAAGCAGGGCGAAGCTCGCTTACGAAGCAAAAGCAGCATTGGGATCGGCGGGCATATTTCTACCTTGGACCTTGGTGATGATTCGCCGTACGAAGTCGGTTTGAATCGCGAGCTTGAAGAAGAAGTCGTTATCGACACCGCCTATACTCAAAAATGTGTCGGCTTGATCAACGACGATGAAAACGAAGTTGGCAAAGTGCATTTGGGAATCGTCCACATCTTTGACGTCGAACAACCAAATATCCGCTCCAACGAAAGCGCTATTGTTGATTGTGGATTCAAACCAGTTTCCGAATTACTCGAAAACATCCATGAATTCGAAACATGGTCTCAGATCTGTCTACGAGCGATTTTCTAATTCGCTATTACGGTAACAATTTCTAAACGGCCGCAATTTCTGATTCGGCTCATTCGTCGTACGGATTTGAGCGAATATTGAACGTCGTTGAGCGCATAAAAAAAGGAGACCGTTCAGTCTCCTTTTTCCTTGCATCAGCGGTACATTCATGGCTGAGGTTGATTTGAATCAAGATTGTGTAGTTAATTTTTTCAACGTTTAACCATTGATTCAAATCATCTCTGGTGGGTAAGTAGTGATTATTAACCCGAGGAAAGATTCGCCTATTTCATAGTCCCAAATGGATCCACTGAGCTTGGCTCATCGTCCGCACGGCGCCAGCTGTTTGGGATCGCAAGTCGGTCGCCGAGACCTTTACGCCGTCTGTCCAGATTCGAACGCGATCTTGGTTCAGGCCAGACCAGGCCTTCTGATTCGTTGACAATTCTTTCGAATTCCAAATCAACCATTTTGGCTTTGGCTTGGCGTCGCCGGTAAAGCTGGTCTTTCAGTTTGTCAAGTCGCTCCTGCAACTGCTCAATTTGCTTTTCGTTTTGAGCAAGAAATGAATCGTATTGATCTTCTAAACTTGTCCTAATCGCCGTTTCTATTTCTTCCTTTCGTTCATCATCTTCCTCTCCCGCAAGCTGCTTGACCAGATTTAGCTGCTTAGCCAGATTTAAAACATCTGGTTGCCTGACAACCGATTGGTCGAGCGTTGGTACCTTTGGGACCGCTGGAAAACGCGCGACTTCTTCTGTGACCTCAACGGGAACATACTTGATCACCTTGCGTGATTTGGGCTCAGAATCGATGGCCTGGTCTTGATAAACACTGAAAAACGTCAATGTTGACGTGCCAAAAATTGTAATCAAGAGCGAAATATAAACCGGGATTTTCATGTTATTCTCCAATTGAAGTCGTATCTAAAATCAATTCCATTTTTTCAATGTCGTTGCGTAGCAAATCAGCATCAAGTGGCGCCCCATCCGCAGACCAACCGTTGGCTTTCGCATGCGAATAGCCAGCCGTTTCCAGGTCCAGTATTTCCAGTTCCAGCGCATTCAATTCGTCTTGCCACTCAACCATCGATTGCAATTCGAAATCTGTTTGGGGTTTGTCTGGTCCAACCGGTTTTTCGCCAAGCGGCCAATTCCAGTACGCAACAACGAACGCTAACAGCGTCCCCAAACACAAAGCTACACGCACCCAACCGATCTTTCTTACAGCTTGAATTTTTGGTTTGGCTTTTAAGCGAGGCTGTTCCAGGTGCGCCAGATACTTTGTCAACACTTGCTCGACTTCAGCCGCCGACTGAAACCGCTGCTCTGGAGCCTTTGCCATCAAACGCTCAATGATTTTCGCAAGTGTCTTGGTAACGTCGCTATTGACCGAACGAACCGGGGCTGGTCGGTCAGATGTTATTTTCTTCAAAACAGCAACTGGAATTTCGGCTCGAAACGGCTCACGTCCGGTCGCCATGAAATAGATTACGCTGCCAAGAGAGAAAAGGTCGCTGCGCTGGTCGACTTCCAGACCATTGGCTTGCTCTGGAGACATGTAATTCGGAGTCCCGGCCAACCAGCCAGTTTGCGTAATCGCAGCGTCGTCCGCGGCGCGGGCCAGGCCAAAATCGGTGATCATAACGCGGCTGACATCTTTCTCTAACAGAATATTGGCCGGCTTGATGTCACGGTGAACCAAACCTTGTTTATGAGCCGCCGATAATCCAGAAGCGATCTGTTTGGCGATTCGCACAATGTCTTTGACTTGCAGCGGCCCGTCTTCAGCAATATGTGCCTGAAGTGATCGTCCCGACACCAGCGTCATGACGATGTAAGGACGATCTGCGTTTGAATTGACGCTGTGAATTGGAACAACATTGGGGTGAATTACGGCAGCAGCTGCCCGCGCTTCACGAGCAAACCTTTTCCGGGCAACTCCGTTTGTCGCCAGATGATCGGCCAAGACTTTGATAGCGACGGGGCGATTCAATTCCGTATCAAAACCTTTGTAGACAACCCCCATTCCGCCGCTACCAATAACCCGTTCAACATCAAAGCCATCCAACCGACCCAGCAGTTCCGGATGGCTTGCTTCTTGCAAATAGCTGATCGCTTCCCGTTTCGAGTCGGATGGTTCGATTACCGAATAGTCGGCGCCTGACTTTTCCTTGCCAAGCTGAATGTTTACCGTCGGTGGGCCATCAAAGCAATCTGCCGAAAAGAGTTCCTCCGAAAAGTAATCGCTCAAACTGTTCCAGATTTGCGGTTCGGCTGCCAGTTGTTCCAGATGTTTTCGACAGCTCGTACAGGATTCCAGATGTTGCTCGATGGCATGCTCGGCACCTGGGTCCAGTGAACCCGCAATCACAGCTTTTAAACGAGTCGGGTCGCATTGGGTATGTTTAGACATCATGCAGCTCCGAATTACCAATCGATTCGACTTTTGATTTCAATTTTGCCGTCACGCGACTGCGGGCAACATAGATCGCACCTGGGGTCATGTTCAATTTGGCCGCAACATCATCGACCGATTGGTTTCCAACCGCAGTTTCCCAGAACGCTTTCCAAGTATTTTCGCAAACGTTTTTGCGAACTTGTTTTGCAGCCGTAATAAATAATTGCCGTTGTAATTGACGATCAAAGTATTCCGTTTCGTTTTTTGCTGCAGTCGTTTCGACAACTCGCCGAATATCGGATTGGTCACTGGTCCGGGGTATGCGACCTTGTTTGCGCAGAAAATCAATCACCAGATTCCTGGCAATCGTGCTGATCCAGCCACGAAACGTTCCTTTGCCGCGGTCGGGATCCCAGGAGCCGACGGATTTCGCTACTCGACTCATCACTTCCTGTACCAGATCTTCCGCGCAGGCACGCTGCAACCCTTTGGCCAGCGCGATTCGATAAACAAGTGGCTGATAGATTTCCGCAAACTGACGCCAAGCCTCTATATCTTGCTGGTTCGCCACTCGCAGTATCAGGCTAATTCGTGTTTGATCGGGATGATTCACTGGTTTTGCATATAGTGGGTTGCGATTTACTAAGAATCTACACAGTCATGTCGCAAGATTCTTTCAGTAAAAACGCCCGAAAGTCATCTTTTTCTGTGAAATTCCGGATTCTCTTTTAACCTTTTCGAAAAACGGGCGTTTAAACAGACAACAGATTAATCGGTTGAACAAGGGAATCAGATGTTAGATGGTGTCGCGAAAGGTATCAAATCAGAAGCCCCCATGGCGGTCATTGAATGACGCATGAGCAGTCGCTTTGAATCAGAAATTGAAAAACTGGTAACGCCACTGTATCGGTACGCCATTGCGATTACCGGCTCCTTGCTTGATGCCGAGGATCTACTCCAGGAAACACTTTTGAAGATCTTGAAAACTCAAAACAAATTTAACCAGATTGAAAACAAACAAACTTATTCATTTACCATCATGACCAATCTGTTTCGCGACGAACATCGCCGCCAAACGCGTCGACCGATGACGGGACAATTAGTTTTTGATCCAGAGACCAACTCGGCAAATAAGGACCTGCTCTGCGAAGACCAGAACGAACGGATTGCACTGGCAATGAAATTTTTTCAACGCCTTCCTGACTTGCAGCGGCAGGTTATGTATCTGAGATGCGTTGAAGAGTATTCAATCAGTCAGATCGCAAAGACACTTGCAACAACAGAAAACAACATCAAAGCAAGTTTGAGTATCGGCAGGAAAAAGGTGAGGCAAATGATGCAACAACAAAAGGTAAACAAATCATGAACCGAAAAGACCATTGCAATATGGTTAAGGATTATTTGAACGGTGCGTTGAGTTCAAGGGACGAATCCCTGTTTGTTGGCCACCTTAAGAATTGTTCTGAATGCTCCGAAGAAGTTGCTTTCTGGAATTCGTATAACAGCGATCTGAAAGATGCGTTCGCTTTGCATTCGCCGCCCGAAAAATTTGCTCGGCCGACGGTTATCCTTAAACAACAGCGTGCTCAAAACCAAAAGCTGCCTGCCCTTCTGGCCGTGGCGGCAACGGTGCTGATCGGTGCCACGATTGGCCTGATCCTGTTATCAACGTCCGCAAATCCAATCAAGCTAAATCAAAACAAATCGTCAAGAGTTCAAGTTATAGATCGTCGCACCAAC
>CAYONX010000029.1:47129-49708 GCA_964405425.1 uncultured Pirellulaceae bacterium
CAAAAATCACTGCTAACGTCCGCACAAACAGCTTGATTATTTCCGGCACAAAGGACCGAAACGAATTGATCAAAAACATTATCGCAAAGCTTGATGTGGCTGAGACTCGTAACAAAAACAAAAAACCAAATTCGCACTTTATGGCCTATCGCTTCGAAAATCGTCAATCGCTTGAGTCAGGGTTTAAAATCCTATCGGCGATGCTCTCCAACGAGCCGATCAAAATGGATTTCGACCGTAACGGTTTGAAGCTATTTCTGCAGGGAACCGAGCAGCACCACAAAATTGCCCAGTCAGTGTTCGATAAGATTGACCAGCCACCTTCAGAGTCTGACGAAAAGAATATTCACATTTCAACCATACTTATAGTTGACCAGCTTGAAAATAAAGACGATGACACCGCTGCGGATTTCGCTGTGCAATTCAAGGAATTGAACGGCGAACTTAAATCCGCCATCGACAAAGCGAACGAAAAAGGACTTTTGCAGATGTCCAATCCAGTTGTCGCTTCCCGGATTTCATCATTGGTTAATTCTTCACCGACGGGCGACGCCTCAAACAAAGCAAAAAGTGCAAATGGACAGTTCAGTAACCGATCGACAGGATTCTTTTCGCTCGCTAACTCGGGCAAGCTGACCAAGCGGCCGTCTGAAAGATACAACGTCGCAAACAATATCATCATCTCTGTCGAAGGAAACACCTTAGAACTGTCAAGCAACGTGGAACTGCCAATCAATCATCCTGTGATGCTGAGTTTTTCAACACTCCAATCGTCATTCCAATCTCATGACGCTGTTGTAGTAATAATGCTGACTACCGAATGACGGCACCGAGTACAAACGTCGCGATTATTTTCTTACACGGAACTTGAACGCCTTGTTTGACGCCCAGTGAAATGGTGGCCCAGTCTCGTTTCACGCCTTCCACAGAAAGAAAGCGCGATACTGTCGTGTCGCGCAGCTTTGACGAGGCGATTAAGGCATTGCAGGGCGTGTTTGAGCTGAATTCCTTCTTTGCTTCTGCCCAAACAAGGTGAGCATTGCAACTTTCCAAACTCAATATCGGAAAATCCGTAACCAGCTGAATCGCATTCCTTGATCGTGACATAGTGTTTAGCACTCAACCTGTGTAGTAGTGCTCAATATTGGACCAACGACGATGCGAATCAAATTTCTAGCCGTGCTACTTTTGGCATGCTTATTTCTTGGCGGATGTGATCTGGATACGCCCAACAACGGTGCTCCAGTTGCCACCGTCAGTGCTCGACAAGCATGGGCTGAAAAAGAATTTCGTCATCTCTGGGAGCATACTGAAACATGGATCGCGAAATCTGAATTGATTGCCGAGACCATCGGTGAAATCCAGTATGTCGCACCGATCGGAAAACCCAACGAGAAGTTTTACTCATTTAGTGAAAGTTGGGCGGATATGAATCTTGAGGTGGTTGGAACAAAAGGGCAGGGCACACTCTTGCTGAAATCCGTTCATTCACGTTGGAGTCAGGGTACCCAAGTCGGCAATTTTACGGTTGGTTTTCACGAAGGTATATTTGAATCTGCGCAACGCAAGGAAATCATTTGCACCAGTGGCAAAGGCTATCTCGCAGAATTCAAAGTCGATACTTTGTACAACCAGTTGCTGACGTACCCCGCGAGTGACAATCCAAACGATTTTTTAAATCTGTGGGAGCTCTTTCAAAAACTTGTCATATCCACATTCCCGCAACATCAATCGCCAATGGGAATGCATCCGCCTTTGCAGGGCTTGCTAATCTATCGAAAGCCATTGCTGCTTAAGCGAGCCGAGTTGCTGGACGGTTGGGGGCTGAAAAACGAGGCGGTGCTCGCATACCAGGATGTTATCAAGGTTTGTATAAAAGACATTCAATATGAGATTTGGGCTAAATCGCCAGATCAAACGACTGTGGCCAGTAATCTGGACGTCGCACTTGAATCGCTACAAGCGGCGAACAAACTTGATCCAGGAAACAAAGAAATCCTGAAACTCGCTCGGCAGCGGCTCGATTACCAATGGCGCAGCAAGGAATGTCAGTTGGAGAATTGCAAATCGCGGCAGTGTGAATCAGGGTGCTGCAAATCCGGACAGAGAAACAACCTCTTTTTCAGAGCTGCCGCAAAGGAAGTCAAATCAATCGGCTATCTTAAACGTGAGCTGGGTAGATTTCGTATTTGCGACGAGGCCAGCGACGTTGGCAATGTGCAGATTGACAAGAAGGGGCGGTACTACGCGAACGTCAAATTGAAACTCGATGGAACATGGGACGACGGAACCGTCCAATTCCGATTTCGCGAATGTGGCAACCAACCACCAGTCGACTTGTTTGCTAAAAATCCTCGCCGTCCAAAATTGCCTTTGGAGTATTGGTCGCCAAGATGGGAATCCGATTCAGGTGAAAAGGTAAAAATAGGCGCCAGGACCGGTGAGCCGCTTTAAGCGGATTCATTCAAATCCGGACGGTTGAAAGTTTGTAGAACCGCCTTCTGGCCAATTGCTTGCTCAATTCTATGAGCGGCGAGCACTAGCCGCCGGAGCACGTGACGCAACGAACCGACGGCTAG
>CAYONX010000030.1:0-48555 GCA_964405425.1 uncultured Pirellulaceae bacterium
GGATTTGCACGGCGGAAACCAGATGCGACTTTTTGAACCAGTTCCGAATTGGTCAGGTAGTCAACCGAACATACGCCAACAATTTGACCATCGATGAGCCAGGCAACGGGTAACCCGCCATCGGTTATGGATTGGATGGGGCTGCGTGAATGGAGCTCCGCTAATAGACGCATTTCCATTAATGTTTGCAGGATTTCTGCCTCGCTGGCGTCCTGGTTGGCGAGATAAAACATGACGTCGGCGTGTTCGACGCCGCTCAAGCTGCGATAGAATTGAACGAAGGTCAGCTTCTCCAGCGTCGTCCAGCGAATATTGTTGATGAATGCATCTTTGACTGGAGCCCAAACACCCATTTGAGTTAGTTCCGAATTCAGGTCCGCGACAATTTCATGTGGAGCTCGAGTCAAGATGACTTGTTGTGCATCTTCCATCGAAGAAAGCAGTCCAAGCCCCGGAATCGCGGCGCTCAATGCGAATTTTGTAGCTGCTCCGCCCACGAACTCTCTGGCCACCAGTCTATCTAGAAGATGGTCAAGAACGGGGTTTCTGGTTTCCGAATCAACGCCCAGGCTTACGGCCAATTTTCTTTTTGATTCCGAACCTGCACGACGATCAATTGGGTTAAGCAAGTCGGTGGCCATTCTCTCAAAACCTCTGGGTGCCCGAGTGAGAACGCCTAGGGGGTCCGATAGAAGATGTCCAGCGCCGCGCGGTGTTTTTCTGACCGTTTCCCAAGCGCTTTTGAGGGCGACGTTCTCCTGACTCATCGCGCCGGCGGCTTCGATTGCTTTCAATTCGGAAAGTCTTTTCTCCAAAAGCAAGATCCCGGACACAGGAAAGGTTCCGTGACGAGTTGAAACCTGGAACTGAAACTGAAAATCTTTGACCGTAACGGGGGTTGCAATCGCGTAGGTCGAAGTCTGAATCAATGATGCCGGCAGAATCGTGGACAAGTCAAACTGATTCGGTTCCGATTGAGCCAGTGATAGACTAATGGTTGCATTGACAACTAATAAAACGATTAAGTTCGAAATCATTGTTTTTTTCATCGTCTTGACCTGTATGAAGGGAAAGCAACTGCGTTTAAAACGCCGACTATCAATTTAGCTGGCACTCTACAGAGTTGTCGGAAATGATGGAATATTAAGATGTTAGAGATGCCAGCAGTCATTGGCTCAGGCCCCTGATTTTCCCACCTGCAGATTGCGATGAACTGCCCAATTTCTCTGTTGTTAAATTTCAACCGAATGTTTGGGGTAGGCGAATGACCAATTGGCCGCGTTAGTCCCATATCTTTTCATGGATATTCGATAAATCGATTTTCGAAATCGCAATCGCGTGTGCAGGAACTCGGGTAGATTGCAAAGACTTCCGCTGCTACTACGGTAGCAAGCTATATTCTTTTTTTACGATCTCTGTTTGGCGCTCTGGCTGCTTCGCTGATGAAAGCGAGATTGCGAAATTCTGCCAGCCAGTAGGAAAGCGACTTCCATGGTCAGACGCGTGATCTCCATCTTAATGGTTCTGACGATCGTATTGCCGATACCCGGTGTGTTTGTCGTTTCAGCGATCGGGCTTTCGAGTTTGATTTGCTCAAGCCTTTGGTTTGCATTGACCATGCACGAAAGCAGAAAGCGATTCAAGATTTTTGACTCGGCGATGCTATGGCTCGAAGCAAAACTTGGCGAAAAGATGTCCAGTAATCTTCGAGTCACGCGAATTGACAGCGATCCAAGGCAGTATTTTTGATTTCGTATTGCCGAAGCGATCAGCCAGGGGGAATGACTAGCTGTTGCTTTGATGCCAAGCCGCACTAACCACTGACGCAACGCAAGGCCCAACTCGTCGGTCGAGAGGATCAGGCAGGATTTTTTCTGGTGTCGGGTCGGCCACCATGTCAGCCAGCGCATGGGCGGCAGCGATTTTCATTCGTTCAGTAATTCTTGTCGCCGGAGCATCCAAAGCTCCCCGAAAGATTCCCGGGAAAGCCAGCACGTTGTTCACCTGATTGGGGAAATCACTACGGCCTGTTCCAACGATCGCAGCTCCACCCGCCTTGGCTTCATCAGGCATGATCTCAGGTTCAGGATTTGCCATCGCGAGAACAATGGCATCCTTTGCCATGGTCGAAATGTGTTCGCGTTTCAAAAGTCCGCCTTTGCTTACACCAATAAAGGCATCGCAGCCGACAAGGACTTCGGTGAGCGTTCCAGCTCGATTGGTCTTGTTAGAGAATTTGAGCAAGTCTTTCTTGTAATCGGACAGATCGTTTCGATCTTTGTGGATGGCACCTTTGGAATCACAAACGATGACATCCGCGACCGGGACACAGATGTTGGGATCATTGCCCATGCAGCGTAACAATTTGGCAATTGCAGTGCCTGCGGCTCCAGCGCCGTTAACAACGATTTTCATCTGATCAAGTTGCTTGCCGATAATTTTGCTTGAGTTAATCAGTGCTGCAAGAAGAACGATTGCGGTGCCGTGTTGATCGTCATGAAATACGGGTATACCAAGATCCTGTAAAGCCGCCTCTACTTCGAAACAACGAGGAGCGGAAATGTCTTCGAGATTTACTCCGCCGAAAACGGGTGCAATTCGGCGAACCGTTTCAATAATCTCGCCAGGGTCTTGAGTGTCCAGGCAGATTGGCCAGGCGTCGATATCCGCGTATTGTTTGAACAATAGAGCTTTGCCTTCCATTACCGGAATTGCGGCCAAAGCCCCGATGTTTCCCAGACCCAAAACTGCTGAGCCATCACTCACAACGGCGACGGTGTTGCGTTTTATCGTCAGCTCCCGAGCTTCGGCTGGATCCGCGGCAATCCGTTCGCATGGTCCGGCGACGCCCGGTGTGTATGCGATCGACAAATCGTCTCGCGATTCGACTGGCATTTTCCCAGTCAATGAGATTTTGCCGCGAAGTTGGCGGTGGACAATCGTGCTGCGTTCAAAAAAATCTGGCATAGTGGATATGACTCAATGAACAAAATGTGTCGCGTGAGCAGCGGTTCAAATGTGCTTCACGCCAATGTAGCGAGTGTAGGCCTTTAGAACTGATTCTACAATCGACCCGGCGTCGACAAGCCAGGATCTGTCATCAACGATCCGGGATACTGGTATTTAGAGAGTTCCTGACTCATTACACCAGTAACTTTTTCAAATTGCTGTTGTTTTCGATCATGGATTCTTTCACGACGACGGGAATGCCATCGCGTACAACACAGATTGGATTGTCCTGGCGAGTATCGTCGACGCCGGATTCGTTGATAATTCGAACGTTGCTTCCGATGCGGCAATCTTTATCGATGATTGCGCCTTGAATGAATGTCGAATCACCAATGCCCAAAGGAATACTGGCCCGTGTCGATTGGGAGCTGTCTTCGTAGTAATCAGCACCCATGATGATTGAATTGCGAATGGTGACGTCGTTTCCAAGCACCGTTCGCAAACCGATGATGCTGTTTTCAATAGTACAGCCGTTGCCAATGACCGAGCCGTTGGCGATCAGGCTGTTTTTTACCTGGGCTCCATTAAGCTGGCTGGGTGGCAAGTATCGCGCACGCGTGAAAATGGGCGCCCCTGGCGTAAACAAATTGAAACTGGGTTGGTCGCTGGCGAGGCTGATGTTGGCTTCGTAAAAAGATCGAATCGTTCCGATGTCTTCCCAATATCCATCGAACAAGTGAGTTTGAACTTTGTGCGATGTGATCGCCCCGGGGAAAACTTCACGACCAAAGTCCGCATGATCGTTGTCTTTCAGAAGATCAACCAGCAATTGCCGATTAAAAACGTAGATGCCCATACTGGCCAGGCAGTCTCTTCCGTTGCTCTTGATGCCGCGCGCGTCAATCCATGCAGGGTCCGTTTTGATTGTATCGATGACCTCATCGGATTCTGGTTTTTCAATGAATCCTTTAACGCGACCGGTATCATCCAGTTGCATGATCCCGAACCCACGCGCCTCTTTTCGTGTAACCGGCATACAGGAAATGGTGACGTCGGCGTCATTTTCGACATGCGTTTGTAATAGCTGACGGTAATCCATTCGGTACAGCTGGTCGCCGGACAGGATCACCACATGATCGACTCCCGGCTTGTCAATCTGTACCAGGTTCTTGCGAACGGCGTCGGCAGTTCCCTGATACCAGTCCGTTCCTTCGTTCATCGTTTCCTGGGCAGCCAGTACTTCCACGAATCCGCCACTGAAGTAATCAAAATTGTACGTACGGCGAATGTGGCCGTGCAGACTGGTCGACATAAATTGTGTCAGCACAAAGATTCGATTCAAATCACTGTTGATACAATTAGAAATCGGGATGTCGATCAAACGGTAGCTTCCACCCAGTGGGACCGCTGGTTTGGATCGAATGCTGGTCAACGGGTAGAGACGCGTCCCTCGACCTCCGCCCAAAACAAGTGCAATGGTATTGCGCATAGGTGGCTTGCTCTTTTTAGTGATCGACGACGTGAATTGAAATAAACTACCTCTTTGCGTCGAGATTATGAAGGATTGACGATGTGAAAGCAACGTCTGGACAGCGGGTTCTAAGGATCCGCGTTTTTGGAGTCAGAAGATTTTGTTGTTGGCAGCAAGTTGAAAACCGCAACCGCAATTGTCAAACCAATGATCACCAACTGGCGTGGCTCTGAATTTGAGATGCCTTTTTTGATCAAAGCTTCATAAACGAACCAGCCACCGACAAACACGATGGACGTCCACAACAACGCCGCTGACACCAAACGCTTGTTCCTGGCCAGAAGAAAGGCAGCCAAAAGTGCGACTGCCCCAAAAATAACACCAAACCAAAGGCCTTTGTCACCATCTGGCTGTGAAAGGTATCGCATCAAGCCACTGGCGATAACTGCCACGCCGTAGAATCCGGCAACAAAAATTCGAATATTCATCAACTACTTTGTCATCACCGGGACTTTGAAATTTTGACGGTAATAATAACACACTCCGTCATCGTCGCACGTATGGTAAAGAGCGTAGCCAGAAATCGTACATTCGGCGGAATCCTTTGCTGTCGCAAATTCAAAATCAACTTGTTTGGTGTTGTTCGAGTTAGCGTTTTCTGGATTGTGCTGTAGTAGTCGCATTTCGGGAGTGCCCGTCGAAGATTCGTCGATCCAGACCTTCAATGGCGTAGCTTCATCATTCCACTTGCCAGCATCAATATCAAAATTCAGATACACCCTGACCGTTTTCCCCGGTGCCACGATGGCGGGAACGGTGGCGGAATTTATTTTCACACTGGCTGTATCGTCGGTGTTGATTTTTGATTCTGGGTCCGGATTCTCGGCGGTCGCGGTCTTTGAAAATTCTCGAGAAGGCTTTGCCATCTCAGAATCGGTTAACGGGGCGACAATTTTTACAGGCTCCTCACCACGCTGTTTGATTTCCGTGATCGCTTTACCAACCCAATCGTAAAATGGGTAAGGCTTGATTTGCCGTGGGCCATATTGTTCTATTCGGCGGCGCCAAATGTATTGGTTCGGATTGATGGATAGGGCTTCGCTCCAATAACGTGATGCGTTTGCAAAGTCATCTTTTTCAGACAGAGGGCTATCGAAGCGCGCTCGATACGCGACACCAAGGCCAAAAACCGCTTTGCCGCTTTTCGGCTCAAGTTTGACCGCTTCGGTGAACGCCTGGATTGCGGATGTCAATTGTTGGTTGTCACGAGAATGCAACGCGGCGTTTCCACGTGCAATGGCACTTGCCGCAGCCGACGGATTATCAGCTGACGTCGCTGTTTGATCCGCAGGTGCGTCAAAGGTTTCTTTCAAAAACGATTTCAAATTGCCATGCTTAGGGCGGTTGTTTCTGACGACGCCATGCTCATCGATCAGGATCGGAATAGGGACTGCGGCCAAGTTTAATTGAGTGGTCGCGTCCTGAATGATGGGAAAGTCGTATTGTTTCCATTGCTTGTACAGTTGAGCGCGATCGGCGTGCTGTTCCTGAACGACTCCCAGCACGGCAAGTTCGCCTGACTCAACAAATGGTTTGGCTTGTTCATGCCACACGGGCAAGATTCGTCGGCAGCCCGCTCACCAGGACGCGAAATGGAAAAGTAATAATTTCTTTCCGCGAAAATCAGACAGCTTGACCATCTTATTTCCATCGATCGACGGTAAGGAAAAATCTGGATGTATGCTTCCAACCTTCGGTCGATAGTTGCTGGATTGGGGGCTGGCGTGCGCCGCGAGGCCACTCGCCAGAACCATTATCAAAATTAGGCTTGTCGTTTTCATATCTCTTTGCATTTCGATTTCCAATTTCGCCTGCTGATTACTCGTTCAATTATCCCAGTACCGAAGCTGCCTTCAATCGATTGGCGGAACATTCTTAGTGAAATACCGAAATACGCACAGTAAATAGTTGTGTTTAATTTGTGTGTCAAAAAACAAATGGTATTGAATTATTGCAATGCTGCTTGTTATATGGCCGAGGCACCGACCCGTAGCACCTGCATTTCATTCGATTTTCAGCAATTTCGCTGACGTGAGGCCAAGTCTGGTTGAGGGTGAAAGTAAAACCAAATATCGTGTAATCGAAATATGTGTTTAGCTTGGGGCAGCGATCTATGGTCGTGCTGATCGATAATTACGACTCGTTTACCTACAACCTTGTACAAAGGCTTGGTGAGATTGATGCGTCGGTTGACGTTCGAGTCTTTCGAAATGACAAAATTGAATTGGAAGAGATCGAGACGCTTGAGCCAAGCCATCTAATTATTTCGCCTGGACCATGCACTCCAAACGAAGCCGGCGTCAGTGTCGCATGCGTCGAAAAATTTCACGGCAAGCTGCCGATTCTTGGCGTGTGTCTTGGCCACCAATCGATCGGTCAGGCGACCGGTGGGACAATCGCGCCTGCCAAAAACTTGATGCACGGCAAAACGGATGAGATTCATCACGACGGAAAAGGCGTTTTTGCAGGCTTGCCCAATCCGATGATTGCGACTCGGTACCACAGTCTGGTGATTCAGCGTGATACTTTAGCAGACGATTTCGCGATAACCGCGTGGACCGACCCATCGACAAGCGATGGTGAAATCATGGGCATCGCTCATAAAGATCATCCTACTTTCGGAGTTCAATTCCATCCCGAAAGCTTCTTGACGGTGGACGGTATTACTTTGCTTGAAAACTTTTTGAAGTTGTAGGCCATGATCACGATTGAACAAGCTTTCAAGGAAATTGAGAGCCATGTTAATGTGCTCGGGAACGAGTCTGTCGAATTATCCGATGCGGTCGGAAGAATTTTGGCTGAACGGGTCGTCGCTGATGTCGACAGTCCGCCTCATCGCAAGAGCGTGATGGACGGCTTCGCGGTGCGATCGTCCGATATCGTGCCCGGGTGTTGCCTTGAAGTTTTGGAAACGATTATCGCCGGTGCCGTTCCAGGTAAATCACTTACCCCTGGCAGCTGCTCACGTATCATGACTGGCGCTCCAATGCCCGAAGGTGCTGACGCTGTCGTGATGATTGAAAACGCCAAGCTGGACGGCGGCAGCGTTTCATTTCAAATCGATGCTGTTGATGCGAGCAAACATACACTCGAAAAGGCGGCTTCGTTTGGAAAGGGCGATAAGATTTTTGATGTTCAGCACCGAATTCGTCCGCTGGATGTTGGCTTGTTGGCAGAAGTGGGTGCTCATCGTGTTGTCGTAAAGCGACAAGCATCGGCGGCGGTTTTACCAACTGGAAATGAATTGGTGAGTGCAGATTCACTCCCCGGCCCCGGCCAGATTCGTAACAGCAACGGGCCAATGTTGGTTGCGTTGATCAGAAATGCCGGGTTGGTGGTTAACGATCTTGGTGTTGCCAGAGATGATCGTGACCAGCTGGAGAAAAAAGTTTTGCAGGGGCTAGAATCAGACTTTTTAGTTTTGAGTGGTGGCGTTTCTGCCGGGACGATGGATTTGGTGCCGGAGATCTTGCAAAACAACGGAGTGCGGCAAGTGTTTCACAAGGTTCGTGTGAAACCAGGTAAGCCGGTTTGGTTCGGAGTTAAGGAAAAAGATAACGGGAAATGTTTTGTCTTTGGTTTGCCGGGGAATCCAGTAAGTAGCCTGGTTGGTTTTGAATTGTTTGTCAAAGCTGCGATTCGGAAAATCCATGGTCAAAGCATTGATTCAGCAATGGAGTTTAAGGCCAATCTTACTTGCGAGCATAAAGCGCGCGGCGATCGACCAACCTATTGGCCGGCGGTTTGGCGGGAATCGGATACGGAAGTTCGCGACGTTACGCCGTTGAACTGGATGGGCTCATCCGATTTACGTGCCCTCGGCAGCGCAAACGCACTTATTTTCTTTCCGGGCGAAGGCACTTATGCTGCCGGCGATCGGCTTACGGTCCATCCGATCAGCTGAGGCAAAGCTTGTTTCGGCAGCCGCTGCGAATTGAGCGAATTGAGCGAATTGAGCGAATTGAGCGAAACTGCAACTTGTTGAAGCGAGTATGAAAATATTCAAGGTCGTTTCAAACTGTTCTGGTCTTGTAGTAAACTGAGGCGGGCAAATTTTCGGTGGGGGACAAAATGAATTTATCGTGTTCTTGCGGCAAGAAACTTTCAGTTCCAGATGAATATGCAGGCAAACAGGTTAAATGTCCTGGATGCGAAAGCATTATTGGCGTACCAGAAATCATTGAAGCGGTTGAAGCGATGCCGAGTGCTCCGATCAAGACCAGCCAGAGATGCCATGAAGTCGATTACCAGATTGTTGGTGACGATTTGCAGATGGTGATTGTGGAGCTTGATCCGCAGGAAACGGTGATTGCCGAAGCCGGCGCGATGACTTATATGGAAGAAGGCATCGATTTCGAAGCAAAAATGGGTGACGGTTCTGAGCCGGAACAAGGCTTCTTCGGAAAAATGTTAAGTGCTGGTAAACGCGTCATTACTGGTGAATCGATTTTCATGACGCATTTCACTCATAAAGGGATGGGGAAAAGCCACGTCGCGTTTGCGGCTCCCTATCCAGGTAAAATCGTTGCGATCGATTTGGCATCGATACCCGGCAATGATTTGCTTTGTCAAAAGAATGCGTTTCTTTGTGCGGCATTGGGTACGCAGGTAACTATCGCGTTTAACAAGAAATTTGGAGCCGGATTGTTCGGCGGTGAAGGATTCGTTTTGCAGAAACTGGTCGGCGATGGGATGGCCTTCATTCATGCCGGTGGAACGGTCATCGAGAGAGAATTGAATAACGAAACCTTGCGAGTCGATACTGGCTGTCTTGTCGCGTTTGAACCGCACATCGAATACAGCATTGAGCGAGCTGGAAACTTAAAGAGTATGGTTTTTGGCGGCGAAGGCCTGTTTCTGGCCACACTCAAGGGAAGCGGTCGAGTTTGGTTGCAAAGCTTGCCGTTTTCACGTCTGGCGGACCGAATGTTGGCCAATGTTGGGTCGCGTGGTAAGGGCGAAGGCTCGGTGCTGGGTGCCTTGGGTGGGATGTTGGATGGCGATTAGTGACCACGGGCAAACGAGTTATCGTTATTCGTCGCCGTTATCCGTCGCTAAACTATCGCGAAGCCAGTGCGAAACGATAGCGAATAGATCTTGAAATTGTTTGTTTTTTGGCTGCGGTTGGCGTCCATTTCGATTATTGAATGCGTGTTGAACCCGTGTAAAAGCGGGTTTTTGTCTTTTTTCGACTGCCACCGGAAATTCTCTCAAATTTTCTAAATATCAGATTCGCCGTGGCGAACTTCTTCATATGACGGCGATGGTGCCGTGTAACCAACCCAGTTGGACTTTAGTGTAGCCGCTGTTTTTCTCACATTTGCAAATCGAGCATCAGAGCGAATTAGCGAATGCAGAAGCGACAGAAGCTATACGAAAGTCCAATCTGAGACGAAAAGCACATTTTTTCCTTTGGAGGAACGCATGTTTAAAAAATTGACCCTTGGGGTTTTGGGACTGGCCTTGGTCGGTGGATTTCTCTTCGGAGGTAACCTGGTTCCTTATGTTTCGACCGCAGTAAGCAAAGCCCGTGACGCGGCCAAGCAACAAGTACCAATCAGTTTTCAAATTGACGCAGCTACAGAACAATTGCAAAAGATTGATCCGGAAATCGAACAAATGGTTTACCAGATCGCCAAGGAAAAGGCACAAATCACTCGCATGGAAAACGAGTTGACCAGCAACCAGAAGAATTTGAAATCAAGCCGCGACCAAATGATGGCTCTGCGTGATCATCTTTCATCAGGAGAAGAGTTTTACACTGCTGCAAACGCATCGGTTTACACCAATCAGAGAGTTAAGGAAGACCTGAGCCATCGTTTTGAATTGTACAAAACATCAGAGCAGACGGTTAAGAGCCAGGAGCAGGTTTTGATAGCTCGCAAATCGGCTGTTGATTCGGCACTGGCAAAATTGGATGAAGCCAAATCGCTGCAACGTGAATTGGAAGTTAAAATTGAGAACCTGCGTGCTCGCGATCGAGTGAATCAGGTTTCGAAGACGGCCAGTCAGATTGACATGGACAATAGCGAACTTGCTCGCACCGCAAACATGATCGACGACATCAGTGCACGGATTGAAGCGGATACTGAAATGCTTCAACTGGCTCCGAAATACTTCGGCCAGATCCCGGTTACTGCCGACGAAATTGTTGACAATTCGAACATTCTGCAACAGATGGATACCTATTTTGGTGACCCGGTTACAGACGAAGTTGTCGCCAAATAACAATAGAATTTGGTAATCGATAGGGCCGCCTGCGATGCAGGTAGGCCCTTTTTCTGCTTCGATCCGAAGAAAAACGCTATCGCTTGAAAATCGTTTTACCCTATCATTGGGAAAACTGGACAAATGCGACTAAAAGCAATTAGTCTGGAAGCAGAGGCACGTCATAGAAGACGATTGGAGAAATCGGCTGGCGATTTAGAGTCACAGGCGCACTTTGTGGGGAAGTCAATGAATCCTGAACAGCAGAACATTCAAGCGGATGCTCATGCTGCACGATTCCGACATTCACCCAATTCAAAACCCCTTGCTGGCTACACAATCATGCGTGGCATCGGCATCGGCGGTTTTGGTGAAGTCTATTTTGCGATCAGCGATGCCGGCAAGGAAGTGGCTCTCAAACGCATTCAGCGTAATCTTGATGTTGAATTGCGCGGTGTTCAAAACTGTCTGAATTTGAAACACGTTAATCTCATTTCTCTATGGGATATCCGAACGGATCAAGCGGGTGATAGCTGGGTCGTGATGGAGTATGTTCCTGGTCCAAGCTTGCATGACATCATCGAAGTCCACGAAAACGGAATGCCGGGCCACCAGATCGAACGATGGTTTGCTCCGATCGCCAACGGTGTTGGGTATCTGCACGATTCAGGGATCGTGCATCGAGATCTAAAACCAGCAAACATCTTTCTTGACGAAGACGACAACGTTATCAAAATCGGCGACTACGGTTTGTCGAAATATATTTCCAGCAGCCAGGGTAGCAGGCAGACTGAAACGGTCGGCACGTTTCATTACATGGCACCGGAAATTGGCAAAGGCATCTACGGCAAAGGCATTGATATTTACGCGATGGGAATCGTGTTGTTTGAAATGCTCACCGGTGAGGTTCCATTTCTTGGCGAATCGAGTCAGGAAATTATCATGAAGCATCTCACCACCGATCCGGATATGCGTGAAGTGCCGTTTGATTTTCGCGAAGCCATCCAGCGATCGTTGATGAAGGATCCTAATCAGCGATTCGGTTCGATCGAAGAGATGAAGGAGTATTTGCCCTGGAATTCTAACGGACGTGCTGGAACGATATTGAATTCTGAGCGATTCAATTTGAAAGATACTGTCGGTACTACTCCCGATAAAAATGCGGAAGCGCCGCTACAGAATAAGATTCCGGACGTTTTGGAGCGTTCAAGCACCGAAGCCGGTATTTTGTTTGGCCCGCTTCGTGATAGTCAGGCGGGAACTCAACCCGCTCAAGAGGAAGTGCTTTATATTGACAGCAATCATGAGCGAGCAACGGCAAGTGCAGCAGCAAAGCCGATTGCAGACTCGGCCAGGAATAACGAACCAATTGCAGAAGCGGTTCGCGTTGGTTGGGATGGTGTAACGGATTGGTGGAATGACACTTCGGTATCGACGCCGCTTAAGTTCTTTTGTTTGATCGTTGCTGGTGTAGCTGTCGTTTTAAATTCAGAATGGTTGTTGCCAACGGCGCTGATTGTTGGTTTCGTTTATCTGCTGTATTTTGGCGTGCGAAACGTTTTTCTGTCGCCAATCGAAGGCGAATTGCAGGCAAGCAAAATCAACCGCAGAATGCAGAAACAGATTCTTGAAACCGAGATTCGAAAGAGACTGGCTGACCAGGACGTTTTGACTCGGGCGACGTCGGTTACCGGTTCGTACCTGGTCGCTGCAGTGGTTTGTATCGCGCTCAACTTACTTGGGCTGGCGATAACCGATTCTGTATATGCGAACTCGATTGACGCATGGGCTTTGTTTATGTGGTCGACGGTGATGTGTGTGGTTGCCAGCTGGGTTGTGATTTCGATTGGGAAGCATTTTGAGACTTCCGCTTCTGATTGGGTGTCGCAGCGATTGTCGATGCTGATCGCTGGTATTCTGGTCGGCGGGTTCGGTTTGTTACTGTCTGCCTATTTCAATATTGATTTTTCAATCGCATCAGAGATTGCATTTAACCCGCTGGCTTCCAACGAGCTGGCTTATTCGGGTGCCAATCCGATGCTTGTCAATGTTTTGTTTTTTTCGGCGGTGTTCGTGTCGCTTCGCTGGTGGCTACAAGTCGACCCCGCACGTCGAACCCGGTTAAGTGTCTGGTCAATAGGGTTGTGTCTGATTTGTGCGGCGCTTTTCAGTCATGTGCTGGATTTTGTGCCGCTTCTGTCTTCCTTGATGGTGGTCACGATTTCAGTTGCGTGTCAATTGTCAACACCTTGGATCAGTCATGAAGATCGCGGGCGAATTTTGGAAGCTGGGGTCGCGAAACGATGAGGAGTTTTGGAATAGGTGCATTGCATGTGGTTTTGAAAGCTGTTGCGTTGATATGTCTATTGAATATCGAAGTTTCAGTTTTGGGTCAGGAACTGGAGTCAGATAGTTCAGATTCGATTGAAGCCGCTGAAGTTAAAGATGCTGATGTTGAGGGCGATTCTTCCAATGCGACTGCGACTGCGATTCCTGAATGGTTCAGCACTGAAAACGAGTTTGATTCGACGACAAGGATGGCTTTCATTAAAACGCCGGATTCTTTTTTGACCAAAGCGGAGGCGGAAATCTGTCTGGCATCGGAAGCCAGGAAGTTGGCCAAGAGTGTGATTGAACAAAAGCTTGAGATCGCCGATGCTGAGTCGCTGGGTTTGGAAGGCGATCGAATTTTGAACGATTTTCTATTTCGCGAGCGGATGGAATTTGTTGAAGATCTGGAATGCAAGCGAGAATCCGAAAAGATGGGCGATGACTTGAGCTTCTTTCTTGGCTACGCCCAATTGCACTTTGACGAATCATTCGATGAATATGTGCGGCAGAAAGTCGCCCAATGCAGGACTCAGAAGCGATTGATCAAGAGCGGGCTCGTCGGTGGTTCGGTGTTGGGGCTTTTGGCGGTTGCATTTGGGTATTTCAAAATGGAAAATGCAACGCGCGGATTCTACTCTCGGCGGCTGCAAACCGGTTCGCTGGTCTTGGCTCTGGCGTTAATTTTTTTGGTGTATTTGATTAGCTTACAGCTGATTTAGATTTGATATGCTTGCTGGCCGAATGCTGTCGGTAATTCTTCAATTGGTTTGTTGTAGCTGGTTCCGCGTATTTGAACCCGAGGCTATACTCAGCCATGCCTTTGCGAACCTGCGTTCTTGAGTCATTTAACTCTCACTGGAAGACGAATGCGAAATGTTGGAATTGATTGCCCAGGGAAAAACTTCAACCGATCGGTGGCGGAAGATTTTGTTGACCGGCATACCGTTTGTGCTGGGCCGAACCAGCAAGGACTGGTCGGTAGACTGGGACGATAAAATTTCTCGCAACCATGCGATGTTGCGACTTGATAAATCGATTTTGCATATCGAGAAATTCAAAGAAGCCGCCAATCCGATTTTCTTTAAAGGCAGTGAGTCTGAGGATTTTAAAGTTAAGCCTGGTGAGCATTTTGCGATTGGCGATACGACGTTTTTGTTGACTAATGATTCTGCCTTGGCTACGTTGGAGTTGCCTTCACCCGTTGCGCAACGTGGCTTTTCGGCAGAGTTTTTGCGAGAGCTCAGGTATCAGGATGCGGACCGTCGAATTTCAGTGTTGAACCGATTGCCGGAAATTATTTCTGCGGCAAACGACGAGTATCAGTTGCAGGTTCAGATGGTTAATCTGCTGCTGGGTGGAATTAAGTCTTCGACGGGAGTCGGGATTTGTCGGCAACTTGATGACGAATCGGTGGAAGTTGTCGCGTGGGACAAGCGTGATCTGAGTGGCAACAAATTAACCGGCGGAAATTTCAATCCATGTGCGCGACTGATTGATCAAGCGTTGCAGAAGCGAGAAAGTACATTGCATTTGTGGCAAGACCCAAGTGTCAGTGATTCGGAATTGACAACGGACCTAACCAATGATTGGGCGTTTGTTTGCCCGTTGGCAGGACCGTCCAACAAGGGTTGGGTGATTTACGTGGCCGGCGTGAATCGAAACCTTGGTGAATTGGTCGGCGAGGACAATGACGTTGAAAATGATTTGCAGGGCGATGTGAAATTTGCCGAACTGATGGGGGCAACCCTGGCGAATTTGCGGCGAGTGCAAACACTTGAGCAGCGTCAATCAACTTTTCGTCCTTTCTTTTCGCCAGTCGTGATGGAGGCCTTTGTTGACCAGGATCCAGAAGATGTTTTAAAACCTCGACAGTGTGAGATTTCTGTTCTGTTTTGTGACCTGCGTGGTTTTTCTGCCAAGAGCGAACAAATGTCCGATCAGCTGGAAGAGTTACTCGACCGTGTCAGTCAGGCACTTGGGATCATGACCAAAACGGTTTTGGATTTTGGTGGTGTGATTGGAGATTTCCATGGTGATTCAGCAATGGGTTTCTGGGGTTGGCCGCTGGAACGTCGTGATTCGGTCGAAGACGCGTGTCGAGCTGCTCTAACCATACAATCGGAATTGGAGGCGATTGCGGCTGCCAAAGAACATCGATTGCACGATTTTCAGATGGGAATCGGTATGGCGACTGGTAATGCGGTGGCAGGTAAGATCGGAACCAGTCATCAGGTTAAGGTGACGGCGTTTGGTCCGGTGGTGAATTTGGCGGCTCGATTTGAGGGTATGACTCGCTATTTAGGTTTGCCTATCCTCGTTGACCGTCATACCAGGATGCGCGCTGAAGCAACGAGTCAGGGTGTGGTCAATTTTCGGCTGTTGGGGAAATTCAAACCGTTCGGCTTAAAGACTGCCAGCGAGGTTTATCAGATGTTCCCGCACAATGAGGGGCCTGAGCCATCGGTAATTGCTGATCATCAGCAGGCGATCCAATGTCTGGGTTCCGGGGATTGGAAAGGTTCGCTGGAAGTCCTGAAGAAGATTGAGGATCTGGATCCTGCCTCCCGCTTCTTGGCGGACTTTATCAGGAATAATGATCTTGGCGATGAGTTTGATGGCGTAATTGAAATCAAATCAAAGTAAATTACGCGAATCAAGTTCAGACCTTTCCGATCGACTTTCGAATACTACAATTTGATTATCTACCATCGCGCATCGCAGGTTGAGAATAAACGCTAACAACCATCGGAACCGAATTCTACAGCCATGAAAAAATCCAAGGATCGAATTGCCACCAAAAAAGCGAGCGAAATTTCGTTCAAATCAGTCTGCGATCGGCCGTTAAATCAAATGTCGGTTTTGGAACAGTCTTTGTTTTTTGCCGAGGTAGCCATGATGAGCTATTTGTCGCCGACTGAATGTAATGTGGCGGCGGGGAAACTTGGTTTCAAGGATGGAAAGTTTTTCGAATGCGATGGCTCTCAAGCGTATTGGTTTCAAACGGACCACGACAGTGTAATTGTGTGCCGCGGAACCGAAGCTGACGAATGGAACGACATTCAAGCCGACGTCAACGCATTGACGGCTTTGGCCGAGACGGTGGGCAAGGTTCATCGGGGCTTCAAAAAGGAAGTGGATGATCTGTGGCCGTTTATTGAGACAGCATTGCAGGAAAATTCGAAACCGCTTTGGTTTTCAGGGCATTCATTGGGTGGAGCGATGGCGACCATTTGCGCCGGTCGTTGTTTGTTGTCACACATCAAATCAGAACCGAAAGGACTGTACACATTTGGAAGCCCGCGTGTGGGTGACAAACGTTACGTCAATTACACCAACGTCCCTCATTATCGCTGGGTTAACAATAATGATATTGTTGCTCGCGTGCCGCCGTTTTGGTTTGGCTATCGTCATTGCGGTCACGAACTGTACCTCAATCGTCATGGAAAATTAAAGAAGCTTGCTGGTTGGCGGCGGTTGAGTGACCGGATGCAGGGATTCGTCAGTGAGCTCGTTCAAAAGTTTCGCATTGATCATCTTTCGGACCATTCGATTGTTGATTACATCGACCATATTTTCACCTTGATTCGAGCCGGTGAAGTGGTTGAACCGCTAGGCAGCAATGGGGCGGTAGCCAGCGATGCCGATTCAAGTTAAATGCACTTGCGGTTGCAAATTGAAAGTGCCTGGCAAGTACGCCAGCAAGAAAATTCGGTGCCCCAAGTGTAAAACCGCAATTCAGGTACCAGACGCCGACGTTCAACCGAGTAGCTTGGTTGGCGATTCGAATAATGAACTATCTCAGATTCATATTGATACGGGTGGTGTTTCTGTAGACCCGGTAATCGAAGACGACGTGCATATTGAAGTTTCAACCAGAGTGAACGTTGATTTTTCTCCAAGTGAAAAATTGCTTGCTCAGATTG
Organism: uncultured Pirellulaceae bacterium; assembly: GCA_964405425.1. Taxonomy (GTDB): domain Bacteria; phylum Planctomycetota; class Planctomycetia; order Pirellulales; family Pirellulaceae; genus Mariniblastus. The sequence goes on from CAYONX010000030.1 coordinate 16,942, forward strand.
AACGTTCTCGTAGCGATCGCAACCTGGCAGCGTGGTTTATTGCGTGTTTGATTTTAGTGGTTGGATTGGCCAACTTGGTCCCTGCGATTTACCACTGGCACGTATGGTCGAAAGATACGTTGAATGTCGTTTTTCCAAAATGGATTTTCATGCTGATATTTATTGCGGCCTTGCATTTGTTGTATTCGTTGTTTGCTTTTCAGATTTCAGATTGGTCTGCTTTGCGAGCGGTTGCGATTGTCGTGTTAATTTTTGCAGCAGTTTTTGTGTTTGTTTTTTCGGAATTGTTGTTGGGGAAGTCCGAATCGAAGGTCGCAGATTACATCAATTTGCCCGATACGATGCGGAAGACTGCAATCGTGTGGACGGCTGTGATGTTGTTGATGGAATTGACGACTTGCTATTTGGCTGCCCGTGAATCCTTCGTTTGGCAAAGGATTGAAAAACTATCGAGTAAGTTGGTTCATGAAACCGTCGGAAATCCCACATGAGCAATCGAAATGAATGGTTGGTGCTTGTGCCGACTGAAAAGGAATTGGGATTTCTGAATCTTGATCATCGTTTGCGCATTGAGCTTTGCGGGTTTGGGCCAGTGGCCGCAGCAGCGAGAACCGCAGCGCTGATCGCCAAATGTCGACCTTCCCGGATCATGCTGGTCGGAATTGCCGGCGTGTATGACCAAAGGTTTGATGTCGGCAATGCGTATGAATTCAGTCTTGTTCAGTCGGTCGGAATTGGAATCGGCCTTGGAACACAGCATGTTAGTGCTGAAGAAGCCGGGTGGATGCATTACTCGCCGGCTGAAATTGGCGATCGGCTTAGTTTGCAATGTTCGCATGGCGAAAGTGATTCACGACTGCTGTTGACGGTATGTGCCGCTTGCGGAGACAAGGCAGACGCTTCAGCTCGAACGATGAAATTTCCAGAAGCAGTTGCGGAAGACATGGAAGGCTACGGAGTTGCGTTGGCGGGCGCATTGGCAGGGATTCCAGTGCACGTCGTGCGTGGGATTTCCAATGTTGCGGGCGATCGAGATCATTCCAAATGGCAAATCTGTGCTGCTTTGGAATCGGCTGGTGAACTTGCACAGTCAATCATCGGAGAGGGGTAATGTCAGAACCGATTCGATTGGCGATTTCGACTTGCCCCAACGACACGTTCGCCTTTCATGCGATCCTGAAAGATCGAATCGATCTGCGTGGATTGAATTTTGAGATACGGTTGTTGGATATATCCGAGCTTAACGACGGTTTGTTGTCTGGTGAATTTGATGTGGCCAAGTGTAGTTTTCATGCTGCACTGAAGATCGCCAATGAATATGTCGTGTTGCCGTCCGGGTCCGCATTGGGTTTTGGGAACGGGCCTTTGCTGCTTGCCGGTTGCAAAGATGCGGTGCCGGCAAGCAAAGAGCAGCTGACGCTTTGCCCCGGGCCAAACACGACGGCAACGCTACTGTTTCGGTTGTTTCACAATTGCACACGTGTGGAGCACCAGGTCTTTTCTGAAATTATGCCGGCTCTGGAAAGCGGTAACGCGGATTTTGGGGTCTGCATTCACGAAGGCAGATTCACGTACCAAAACTCGGGACTGTATCTGGTAGAAGATCTAGGCAAGCGTTGGGAACAAGAAACGCAGTGTCCGTTGCCCTTGGGTGGAATCGTTGCAAGAAAAAACTTGCCGCCGGACCAAATCGCTGTTGTCCAATCCTTAATTCATGAATCGATCCGTTACGCGATGGCCAATCGTGAAGAAACCATTCCAACGATGCGGGAATACGCTCAAGAGTTTGACGACGCGGTGTTGTTTAAACACGTCGATCTGTACGTCAATCAATGGACACAGGATTTAGGTGAAGTCGGTGCCCAGACGATTCGGCGATTCAATGAATTGGCGATCGAACGATTAGGAATGGATTCGGCATATCTGCTGCAGATATTCGGGAATTGCTAGTTTGTATCCTGCTGGACTTTTTCTTCGGCAAGCTTGATCGTAGTTGGCAATTTGACATTGTCACGTGATAACGCAAGCAACGACATCGCGGTTCCATAAGCTTTTGATTGTTCGAAAACACGATCGTTCCAGGTATTGTCTTCGTCTTTGGTTTTGAGCAGCACTTTCACGAACTTGTTGAATTGGTCATCCTGTTGCTCTTTGGGCAGCATCCGAATTGCTTGAGCGGTGTAACGATGAGCGTAGTAAAAGTAGTAAGGTGCGATGCCGTGAGGCGGCAAGTGGGTGCCGTTTTTCTTGCGCCGCTTTTCAAGCTCGTCCCAATTTTTATGAAAGTTGTCGATGGAAGCTTGCAACAGCTCTGGCTTGCCCTTGCCCAGCATCATCAATGTTGCTTCGGAAACAGGTGCTCTGCCTGATGAACCGGCCTGGGTATCTCCTCGGCTGCGAGTGCCAGAATAGGGGAATACACCATCATCCAGTCGGCTTTTCGACAGCGTATTGAGCGCTCTTTCGAAAACTTCATTAGGTATTTCAATTCCCAATTCTTTGGCCAGTAACAACGCGTGAACCGCTGGAGCAGTAACGAAGCAGCAGTGACGCTCTTTGCTTGAATAATTCCAACCCCCGGATTCGATTTCCTGAAACACTACCGCATCTGCTAACTCTTTGATTTTCGGATTAGTGGATTCTTTCAGTTCGTCGAAGCCGTTTGCGTTTTTTAGGCGGCAAAAATAATCAAGTGCGTAAATGTGTCCCCAAATCCGGACGTCGTAGCGATTGGTGCGGCTGGGCTTCATCAGGCGATGATCCAGTTCTTCGATGATCATTTTTGTGCCATCGACAATCGCCTGCTTTAGTTTTGGATCTTCATGATCGGCGCCGGCTGATATTAATGCAGAACAAACGATCGAAGTTCCACCGATGCGATATCCAACTGGAATTTTTCCACCAACGCGATAGACGCCTTCATAAGGCCATGCTCCGTCTTCATGTTGGAGTTCAATCAGTCTGTCGACGGCGACCTGGGTCAGTTTTTCTAATTTGGATTTACTGTTTTCCGTAACGGATTCGGTAGATTTTTTGTCTGGTTCAATTTCAGTTTTCGTTTGCTGAAAAGCAGCCATGTTAGTTGAGAACAAAGGCGCAATTGCCACGATCGCAAGAAGGATAGATTTCTGAAACATCAGACACCGTTAGTGAATGGGTAGTAATTGGGAAGTTGTTTCGATGATAAACTGAAGACAAGTATAGTAGAATTCGGTAACCACCAGTTGATGGGGCATAAAAAAACCGCCAGAGACTGGCGGTTGTGATGAATGTTTATAACAGGAAGCGTTGGCTACTTGTTTCCTGAACCCTCTTCTTTGGCTGCAGAGCCTTCTTTTTTATCGCCTGATCCTTCTTTGGCAGCAGAACCTTCTTCTTTGGGCATCAAGGCTTTGATTTCATCTGGAACTGCAAACGCCGACTTGTCAAGTTCAGGGTTAACTTCGACGGTTTCGAAAGTAACGAGTTGAGAAATTCCGTTAGGAAATTCAGCTTCGATTTTGTGAGGTAGTTTGATACCGCCGACTTCGTTGTAGTCGCTTACGAAAGACTTGATTTCGATCGCGCCCATCTGAGTTTCCATTGTGCTTTCGCTGCAAATTTGCATGCCGGAATCGACCGCATAGTATTCTGTCGATTGGTCACCATTTTTCTTGGTGAGTTTCATCTTGTAGCACTTTTGGTCTCTGATTTCTTCGATGCCGACGACTTTCATTTCTTTGTAATACTTTTCTGGCTCGTAGATTCGTGCCAGATTAGCTTGGTCCTGTAGTCGTTCCAATTCTTTGTCTTCCAGCAGGCGTGGGCCCATCATCGTAGAAATATCCCAGCCAACTTCACCGTTGGTACCTTGTGATTGAGAACCGACCTGAGGCATTTCTGCTTTGGTAGCGATCATGTTTGGAGCAACCTGAATCACTTCCAAAGTTCCACTGATCCCGGCGGCAGCAATTTCGACCTTTCCTACCATCTTCAGCGCTTTGACTTTCTTGTAGTTGGCGGCGCCGCCAGTCGCGTCAGCAAATTTCTTCAAGACGGTGATGGCTTCGGGCATTTTGTCCGGATCATCAGCGTTTGCACCCATTGCCAATCCAAAAACTATGGCAATGGTTGTTGTTTTTATCATCAGTGTATTTAGAAGGTTTCTCATACAGAAAGTTCCTTTTTTGAAATGTACTTGCCTGGTGCGGCAGATAAATGTTTTTAAAAGACCAAGCCAGTCTTGGAAATTGTTTTACCATAATATTGTTTTGGCGATCCACAATTGGCGAAAATCACGCCGGATTAGCCACTGTTTTTTGACAGAATCCAATGGACTGCAGCCCGTAAAGCCGGATCGGATTCGTCCTTGAGGTTTTGTCTGGTCAGTTCGATGTTTTCGTCAGGAATAACACCATTCACTTCTAAAGTTTGTCCGTTGGCAGAATGGTAGTCTGCGAACGCGTATTGAAAACCGTCTCCGTTTGGTAATTTGATCACTGTAGACGGTAGCGCGAGTCCAGCGGTTCTGCGACCGAAAATCCTTGCCAATCCAAGATCCTTCAGGCCACCAGCAAAAATTTCCGCTGACGAAATTGAACATTCGTCGACAATAACGGCAACCGGTGCGGGATAGGGTTTGGGCATTGGGTTGGCAAAGAAATCCAACTCAGTGCCTTTCATCATTAACGTTCCAAGCTTTCTTTTTTCGGTGACAAACTCGCCCGCCATTCCCATGGTCATCGCAGCAATGCCGCCGATGTTCCCACGCAAATCGATAACCATCCCGCCAGAGTGTTGGGCATCGCGAACGGCTTTCCGATAGGCCGGCATGATACGAATCGGATCAAGAAAAGCGCTGAAATGATAGTAGCCGATGTCAGCTTCGAGGGTGCTGGCTTTGTCTGCGACTCGAATCGCTGGCAAGTTTCCGAACTTGGTGTATTTTCCTGGCGCTTTCTTGCACGGTAGTTCCAGACGTACAAGCTGGTTGTTATTGTTAGTGAACTCGAACGCAATCGCGGAGTCTGTGGAACCAGAACAATAATTTTGCATGGCCATACCGATGGTAGTGTCTGAGCGCTGTGGTCCCTTATCGACCTTTGCGATTTTAGAGATCAGATTGCCAGCTTCCTTGTCGCGGATCTTCAAAATGCTCCATCCAGGTTGAACACCGGCGGACGCTGCCGAGGATTCTGGGCGAACGGCGGTAACCACTAATTGGTTTTCGACGAGCCGGACGGTCAGGCCAACGTCACTGTTACCGCCGACGTCTTCGTCTTCGATTACTGAATAGCTGTCAGCAGGAATCAGCCCGAAATGCGATTGGTTGAGTCGGCCGATCAGCTCTGACATGATGTCTCGTGATTCCTGGATCGATTTTGCCGCAACGATTCTTGGGTAAAGTTCCTCGCGGGCTTTGTCCCAATCAGCACCTACTTTTTCAGGTTGCCAGTGCGAGTCCTTGATGGTTTGCCAAACAACATTAAACGATTTGACGTTGATTGCGTTGTCGGAAGCTTTTTTCTTGCGTTCTGTTTTTTGTTGTTGATGGTTTGGCTTGGTAAGCGTGCCTGAATTTTGTGCAACCAGCTGGAGTGACGGGAAGAGGAAGGTTGCCAGAATAAGATAACAATGAATTCTCTGCATCAATCGGTCCTAAGAATGAACGTGGATTCGGAATTGCCGTCACCATTCTAGTGCATGTTGCGATATGCCAATGCAAAAGAGCACTAATTCAGGCAAATTGCCGAAACGAAAACGGTTTGGGTGTGACAAACAGTAATACTCGGCAAAACCTCGAACGGTTTTGGAAAGAAGCTGGGCAAAAAAGGCCTTCGCGCATAAAAAAACGCCGCTCAATGGCGGCGTGATGTTTTTTGAGATGAATGAAAACTTAACGCTTGCGTCGTCGAACTGCCAAGCCTAAGAATCCAGCGGCAAGTAAAGCTGCTGCGGTTGGTTCAGGAACAACGTTCTTTCCAACTGTAACGTTGATACCTTTCTTGTCGATGAAGGCAACGCCGGGGTCATCTGCGAATGTAAACAGTTGGTTGTCTAATGTAACCGTAATTTTCGTCGTTTCAGGGAACGAAATCGTCAGGCTTTGTTGCCAAGGCCCGCTATTGGGTTGGTTGCCTGCCACGCCGGTTGTAGAAAAGCTGAAATCGCCAGATGTAAGTGAGCCTTCAAGAGTCTCGACAAATGCGATAGCACTGACAGAAGCAATGCTGTCTTCACCAAATGTGAAGTAGGCGCCGAATTCTTCAATTGTTATTGAGCTGATGGTTGAGTTTGGATCGGCTTCGATCATAAAGCTCAAACGTCCGTCAAGGAAATCAACTTCGCCATTGTTTGATTCACTAATAAAGCCCGTGCCCGGAAGACTAAGTGAGTTCCCGGTAACACTAGGAGCTCCGTACAATGCACCATCTTCTAATGAAGCTTCGGACACATCTACGTATGTAACGGTATCGCCTTCGAAATCTCCGTAATTAATTTCGTCGGCCGATGCGTATCCGGCTATGCATGCAGTAGCAACAAAAAGAACTGCCAATCTAAGTGTGTTTTTCATGATGTTCTGTAAAGCTTTGTTGAATAAAAAGCGACGTCTTGTATCTCAAATTCAATTATCGATTGTACTTGTTGTGACGACTATATCAATTGTTCAGGCCATAAAAGAACAAAAAATGCGTAGTTTGGCGGACATCCGAAAGGTGGAATCCATGCACCATAGCGGCGCAAAATCATGAATACCGTAGGAAAACTGCTACTGACGAGCCCATTCTTTCACTATTTGAACTCCGACTTCACATGCTGAGATCATTTCGTCTAAACAGGCCCACTCCAAAGGCGAGTGAATGTTGTGCTGACCAGAAGAAAGGTTGGGTGAAGGCAAGCCAAGTTCTGTAAAACGCGAGCCATCGGTCCCACCGCGGATGATTTGAAGTTTTGGTTCTCGTCCCAGGTTGCGGTGGGCGGCGACCGCCAAATCGATTGCACGAGGCTCTTTTTTCAACCCTTCGGCCATGTTGCGATATTGTTTTGTAAACTCAATTTCAAAATCGAGCCCGGCGATTTTTTGTTTCGCGGATTCTGCAGCTGCATTAATGATCTGTTTGTATTGATCGAATTTAGTGGCGTCAAAGTCGCGCAACAGAATTTTGACTTGGACGTTGGCAACTCCGCCTTCAATGGTATAGGGATGCAGAAAGCCATCTCGTCCATCGGTGCGCTCAGGCGCCAATTCTGGTGGCAATTGCGCAATGAATTCTGCGACGCCACGAATGGCACTGACCATTTTATCTTTGGCGATGGCTGGGTGAATGTTGATGCCATGTACATTGACGATGGCGAGATCGGCTGAAAAAGTCTCGTGGTCAACAATGTCATGGCTACCGCTATCAAAGGTGTAGCAGACGGTTGCGGCCAGCGATTGGACATCGACATGGTCGACCCCTTTGCCAATTTCCTCGTCACAAGTGAACAGAATTTTGACTGGGCCTCGTTGGATATCAGGATTTTCCAACAACACGGTTGCGAGTTCCATGATGATCGCAACACCAGCTTTGTCGTCGCCGCCCAAGAGGGTTGTGCCGTCAGTGGTGATGATCGTCTTTCCTTTGGCCAGCGGTAGTTCCGGGCATGAAGCCGCCGTGATTACTTTAGTTGGATCGCCGATTAGCTGAATATCCTGACCGTCAAAGTTTTCGATGACGTTGGGCTGAACATTGGCGCCGGTAGTTTCGGGGGACGTATCCACGTGAGAATTGAAAACGATCGTTTCGGTGCAGTCATTGTTGGCAGGGATCGTGCCGACAACGATTCCAAACTCGTCCTGCGAAACTTCGGACACTCCGATGGCATTCAATTCCTCAAGCAATATTTTGCCAAGTTTAAGTTGTCCGTTACTGCTGGGGTACTTGCCAGCGTTTTCGACGGCTGTCGTATCAACTTGCACGTAGCGAAGAAATCTTTCCAGCAATCGCTCTCGATTAATCATAACTTATTGTCGCGCTCCGTATTCAAATCGCAAATAGTTCTTCGGTAAAGCCAGTGCATTGAACTGGATTTAAAAATGAAGGGGCCATTCTATGCCATCTGCACCAGTCCGCCACCTTTGTTTGGACGTCGAACGTGTGGTTGATTGTTTCAGGTTACGAAGGCAAGGGCGTTCACAGAGTTGGTTCCTGTAAAGCTATCTTGACGAAGCGTGTTCGTTGTCACACAAGCGAACGAAGTAGTTTTGTTAGCTCCGCCACCACAATGTTTTTCTTAATTCTTTGTGGCGGCAGCTCTTGTTGTTTTGGCATTTAGTGATGTGGCCAATGTCGACGCCACGCCTACAAAAAAATGACCCCTATTGGAGCTAGAGATGAATTCGACAAAGCGATTTGAAAATTACAAAAATAAGCTTGCCAGCTTGCGACAAATAATTGTCGGGAAGTGCGAGCTGATGGCCGTTGGTTTGGCTGTGGTAGCTTTTGCGGCACCGCCAGCTGTTGGTCAATCTGAACCAGAATCGGGTGACACAGTAACGGTCACTCAAGATTCAAGTACATGGCTGCAGGAAGGCCCTGTTAACGCGATCACTATCGGAACGGGTTCTGATGGTGTGACGGTCAACAACAGCCAAGGGGGTGTGATAACTTCTGCTGATGCGACTGCAATCGAAACTTCTGCTGATACAACGATCAACAATTTCGGTAACATTTTTGGCGGCTTCAATGGAGTAGACTTCCGCAATGGTTTTGGTTCAGGAGTTCTGAACAATGGAGCCACTGGGTCCATTTCCAGCAACAGTCGTGCTGTCAACATTGGTGGTTCGGTCGATTTGACGAACGCTGGCCAGATTTTCGGAACGGGCGATCAGCGAAACGGAACTATCTATTCTGACTCAACCGCGAACAACTTTTCGATTACAAATAGCGGAACGATTGATGCTGGTGCAGGCAACCAGGGTGCTGGATTCTCAGCCGAGCTGTCTGCATCAGGTACTGACTTCACCATTAATAACACTGGCGAAATTATTGGTCGCGGCAATGCAGGTGCTGGCTTGGCGACTGCGGGCGATGGCATCCGCTTGGAAAGAACACGAGTTGGCGGAGCGTTGGATGGATCGACTACTGGTTTGTTCACTGGCGAAATCAACAACAGCGGTACCATTAGCTCAGAAGGTGCTAATGGCACGGTCGGAGGATTTCGAGCTGTTAATGGCGTAAGCTTCCAAGGGGAGCTAAATAACCGCGGCACCATTTCTGGTACGCAAAACGGAGTTTACTTTGGCAACGCAGTCGGTGCTGGAGGAGCTGATCACACTGGAGGTGTTGTTAACAACAGCGGAACGATCAGCTCCGACAGCCGTGCGTTTAACGTCGACGGAACTGGTCTTGAAGTTAACAACAGCGGTAACATTCTTGGAACCGGTGATCAGCGAAATGGTACTTTTTATGCTGATTCAACAGCTCAAGATTTCACATTAAACAACAGTGGAACGATTGACGCTGGCCAAGGTAACCTGGGTTCTGCTTTCGCAGCTGAATTGTCTGAAGCTGGTAACAACTTCACGATTGACAACTCTGGCGAAATCATTGGTCGTGGCGATGCAGGTGCTGGAGCGGCGACTGCCGGCGATGGCATCCGCTTGGAAAGAACACGAGTTGGCGGAGCGCTGGATGGATCGACTACTGGTTTGTTCACTGGCGAAATCAACAACACTGGTACCATTAGCTCAGAAGGAGCCAATGGCACGGTCGGAGGATTTCGTGCTGTTAATGGCGTAAGCTTCCAGGGAGAGTTAAACAACGAAGGTACAATCTCTGGTACGCAAAACGGTGTTTACTTTGGTAACGCAGTTGGTGCTGGCGGGGCCGATCACACTGGTGGTGTTGTTAACAACAGCGGAACGATCAGCTCAGACAGTCGTGCGTTTAACGTCGACGGCACTGGTCTTGAAGTTAACAACAGTGGTGACATTCTTGGAACCGGTGATCAGCGAAATGGTACTTTTTACGCTGATTCAACAGCTCAAGATTTCACACTAAACAACAGTGGAACGATTGACGCTGGCCAAGGTAACCTGGGCTCAGCTTTTGCAGCTGAATTGTCTGAAGCTGGTAACGACTTCACGATTGACAACTCTGGCGAAATCATTGGTCGTGGTGATGCAGGTGCTGGAGTGGCGACTGCCGGCGATGGCATCCGCTTGGAAAGAACACGAGTTGGCGGAGCGCTGGACGGATCGACTACTGGTTTGTTCACTGGCGAAATTAACAACAGCGGTACCATTAGCTCAGAGGGAGCCAATGGCACGGTCGGAGGATTTCGTGCTGTTAATGGTGTAAGCTTCCAAGGGGAGTTAAACAACAGTGGGACCATTTCTGGCACACAAAACGGTGTTTACTTTGGTAACGCAGTTGCTGCTGGAGGTGCCGATCACACTGGTGGCGTTGTTAACAACAGCGGAACGATCAGCTCTGACAGTCGTGCGGTCAACATCGACGGCAACGGACTGTTTTTGAACAACACCGGCGATATCCTGGCAACGGGACGTCAACGAAACGGTACTGTTTATGCTGATGGTACTGCGAACAACTTTACTATCTCCAACTCGGGTGCCATTGACGCTCGCGGTGGTGCTGGATCTGGTATTTCGGTTCAGGTTGGCAGCGTAGCCGGCGCTGTTCAAACCGGCTCGATCGTCAACTCTGGCCTGATCGTCGGTAGCGGTGATCAGTCACTAGACGCTGGTGTCCGGTTCTTTTCGGGCGCATTCAATACTACGTTTAGCGGTGACATCGTGAACTTAGAAGGTGGTTTTATCGGTACCACAGGTGATGCCGCAGCAGTCTTGTTTGATACTGCTGTTGGATTCGATGGTTCTTTGGAAAACTTTGGATCAATTGATGGTTCAATTCTGCTTAGCGACGGAGACTTGTTTCTGGGTGAAACCAGTGTCCTCTCTTTGGAGATCTCTTCGTTGACAGATTTTGAAACTGTCGAAACCACTGGAACGATTGTAGCGGATGGAATTCTGGACATTGACTTCGGCGAAGGCTTTTTGCCATCGATTGGTCAGTCATTCGATCTTCTTGATTTTGGCATTGCTGTCGGTGAATTCGACTTGATTCGCTCTGGAGGAATTCAATTCGACACAAGCGATTTGCTGGTCGGAGGAAGTGTCAGCATTTCTGCTATTCCTGAGCCAAGCACGTTTGCTGTTCTTGGAATGGCGGGCTTGTTCTTTGCAGGCCGTCGAAGACGATCAGTGTAGTGTGGGAACCAGTATGCGGGCGGGTTGTTTTTCAACCCGCCCGTATGCGACTAACTCGTAACGTTTTCGAATTGTATCGAATTTTTACGTGTCCGTTAAAACAAGAAATGTTTTCTTAAAACTCTGGCGGACGAAATTATTGTTTGGGCATTTATTAAATGTACCCAACAACCGTGCGACTCGGGAAAGCCAGTAAACAGCTTGATTCTCAGCTTAGATATTAGTGATCCCTTGGCGTGGTGTAGCGAAGTGCATTGAATTCGATGGACTCGCTACATCTTTTTTTGGTTAGCGTACGGTTTCATGTTCACCATTGCGGCTGATCTACGAAACTTGTTTGTCGAGCAACTTGATATTTAAATGGGGAGGAAGTTAGCTTTGAATTCTTCAATGATTTGCTTTATTGCGATGGCGTTATTGGTTTCAACAACGCTTGTTGCCAACGAAGATTTGCCGGGGCCAATAATCGGTTCGAAAATTGAGTCGTTTCAATTACAGGATCAAACCAACACGAGCCGAAAGCTCAGCGACCTTGTCAAAGCAGGACCGGTAGCTATCGTTTTTCATCGGTCCGCAGATTGGTGATCGCACTGCATGAAGCAACTGGTTCAGTTGCAATCAGGTATTGAGGAAATTAAAGAGGCAGGGCTGCAGGTTGTTGCCATCAGCAACGACTCGGTTGAGGAATTGAACAAATTCGCTGTCAGAAGCAAAATCGAGTATCCCCTGTTAAGCGATCCGGACAGTAAAGTTATTGAATCGTTTGGCTTGCTTGACGGTACTGGGAAACCAGGCACGCAGCATGAGGGAATTGCCAGCCCGATGACTATTTTGATTGACAAAGATCGAACGGTAAGAGTGAAAATTTCTGCGACGACACGTGCTCGTCACAATGTTGAAAAATTGCTCTCCGTATGGAAGGAGTCGACGAAACAAATGACCAGTAACAAAACAACGGCGCTTGATTTCAAAGTCAAAAATATTGACGGGGCTGATGTGTCACTTGCAGACTACAAAGGAAAAGTGGTTGTCATCGTAAATGTCGCCAGCAAGTGTGGCTACACGCCTCAGTACGCGCCATTACAAAAGCTGTTTAATAATTATCAAAGCGAAGGCTTGGCTGTTCTTGGCTTCCCATGCAACCAGTTCGGTGGACAAGAGCCGGGTTCCGATAAAGATATCCAGCATTTTTGCGAATCAAACTACAGCGTTTCATTCGACATGTTTTCAAAAGTTGATGTCAATGGCGAGAACCAGGCTCCGCTGTTCAAATATTTGACCTCTCAGGAGACTTCACCGATCGGCCCTGGCGATGTCAAATGGAATTTTGAAAAGTTCATCATTGGTCGCGACGGAAATGTTCTCGCTCGTCTTGGTTCAGGCGTTGCACCTGACAGCGATCAATTCTTGAAGACGATATCGTCGGCGCTCAAGACAAAATTGGAATAACTCGTGCAAGCGAGCAGCGAATTGTCGGCGCAAGATATAAATCAGTAGAAGACCAACAAGTCATTCAAAGTGTTATCAGGAGTAGTAGGTCCATGAAACAATCCACAACAGCAATCAGCGCAACGTGGTTAGCCGCAAGTTTGTTATGTCTGACGAACATTGTGTCGGCAGAAGATTCATGGACGCAATTGCGAGGGGATAACCAAGGCCATGCGTCAGCAGAGATCAAGCTGGCATCCGAATGGTCCGATACCAAAAACGTGGTGTGGAAAACAGACATTCCAGGGGCTGGGTGGTCGTCGCCAGTGATACTCGACAATGAGATATGGCTGACAACCTGTATTGAGAAGGACAAATCGCTTCGAGCCGTATGTATAGAAAAAGATTCGGGTGAGATCCGCGTTGATGTGGAAGTCTTCAAGCCAAAAAAGCTGATTGAAAAACATGCTCGCAACAGTCACGCGACTCCAACTCCAGTGATCGACGACAGTTCGGTTTACGTTCATTTTGGTTCCTACGGTACCGCGGCGCTGGATCGGAAAACTGGCGAAATCAAATGGAAAAACCAGAAGACCGTTATCGACCACCAGTGGGGGCCGGGTAGCTCGCCAGTATTAGTTGATGACTTGTTAGTATTCAATTGCGATGGCAGAGATGTTCGTTACGTGATTGCATTGAACACTCAAACGGGTAAACGTGCCTGGAAAACTAAGCGAACAGCCAAAATAACAAAGGGTCCGTTTTTTGAGAAATCGTTTTCGACTCCCGCCGTCACATCTTTAGATGGACAGCGCGTGCTTCTAACTTCCGGTGCCAACCAGTTCAGTTCGTTGGTACCCGCCAGCGGCAAAGAGAACTGGAGCCAGGAGTTTTTCGGATACGCCGGCGTTGCGGCTCCGATTGTCGCCAATGGACTTGCCTTTGTAGCAAGCGGCTATGGGGATATCAGCCTGATGGCTGTCCAGCTTGATAAATCCGAGGATCGCAAGCCGGGGGAACTCGTCTGGACGATCAAACGTAACGTGCCAATCATACCGACGCCCATTGTGTTAGGTTCGGAACTATATATGGTCAGCGACGACGGAATTTTATCCTGTGTGGATTCTGCTTCAGGAAAATATCACTGGAGAAAACGACTTAAGGGGGGATACGCAGCTTCGATAACTTACGGTGATAACAAATTGTTTCTTCCAAATGACAAAGGCGAGGTGACGGTAGTGTCGCCATCGCAGGATAAATGTCAGATCATTGCCACCAACCGTCTTGATGGAAATATACAAGCGACACCGGCGCTTGTTGACGACTCACTTTTTTTCCGCACTCAAAACAGTCTTTACCGTATAGGATTGCAGGACGAATAAAACCAAAGTGCAGCCATGACTATCGACAACCAATCGACTGACTCGATCCCTCTAAAGCATTTAGTTGTGATTGACGAATTATGCGCTCGCTTTGAAAACGACTGGAGTGAAAAGGAAACTCCAGAAATACGCAATTACCTCGAAGAAGCTCCGGAATCGGCGAGGGGCCTTTTGCTGCATGAGTTGCTTATCACAGATATCGAGCAGCGTCACAAAAATGACTGCCTGAAGCCGCAAGAGTATTACTTGGAGTACTTCCCGGCATTTGAAGACGAAATCAGCCTGGCCAGTCAGACGGCAATCGATTTGGGAATCTGTTTACCGGATTTGCAAATTGGCCGTTACCATCTGCGAGGCGAAATCGGCATCGGCGGAATGGGCAAGGTTTACCGGGCACATGATTCAGAGCTCAAACGTGAGGTGGCGATAAAGACGCTCTTGCCGAAATCAGCTCGCGACCCTCAGTGGCTAAACCGATTCAAGAATGAAATGACATCGGTAGCAAGCCTTGCCCATCCGAACATCATCACTTTGTATGACGTTGTCAACAAAAACGGTGCTGCCTTTGCGGTAATGGAATTGCTGCAGGGCGATGATCTTTCCAAGCGTCTGCAATCCGGGAAAATCCCCTGGAGGGAAGCATTGGAAATCATGCTAAAGGTTTCCGATGGGATGGGTGCTGCTCACAAGAAGGGAATTGTTCATCGAGATATTAAACCAGCGAACATTTTTCTAACCAATCAAGGAAATACAAAGATTCTTGATTTCGGAATCGCTCGTCTTCGAGACACAGAAGAAATTAGTTTTGACCAGACCAGAAACGACACTCGACCTGGTGCGGTCGTTGGGACGGTTGACTATATGTCGCCAGAACAATTGCGTGGTGAACATGTTGATGCCAGAAGTGATCTGTTTGCTATCGGAGTCGTTTTATTCGAGATGGTTACCGGAAGAAAAGCTTTTGGTCGAGCAACACTGGCGGATACCAAAGCGGCTATTCTGAAAGAAGATCCCAATTTGACAGGTGACGATGACATTCCTGCCGATGTTGCAACGCTGTTAATGACATGTTTGGAAAAGCAGCCGAGCAAACGCTTTCAGTCGGCCGCTGAATTTTCTCGCGAAGCTCGAAAAATACTGGGCATGTCTCAACAGGCAAGCTCGAAAGCGTTGCCGAAAACCAGAACTGGAACTCGGGTAGCAATTTCAGCAGTGATCGTGGCTGCACTATTATGGAATATCTGGTTTTTCCTGGGCGCTGCGGGACGAAACGGCTTAAAAATTCAATCGTTAGCGGTGTTGCCGTTCAATGGAGATATTGACGAAATCTACATCAAAGAAGGCCTGACGTTTTCACTGACAAATTCTTTGTCACGTATAGATGGTCTTAACGTTAGACCCTTCAGTGTGGTTCACGACATTCATGGCTCTAATAAAAAGCCAGCCTTCGATCAGATTGGTGGCAAACTTATGGTCGATGCATTGGTGTCAGGTTTTGTCAATCACGGCGAACCGGGCAATGTTTGTATCCATGTTGAACTGATTGATGCAAAGCGGAATCGAGTTCTTTGGAGCACAGATTATCGCCAGCCGATCGCCGAAGTACTGAATGCGCAGAAACAGATCGTTTCAGACGTAAGCCAGCAGCTGCAGATGATTACGGATGAAGAAACGTTGAATGAAGGAGGCAAATCGACTACCAACCTTGCTGCCTATGAACAATATATTCATGGTCAAATCGCTTTAAATCAAAGGCATCCGGAGTCAGTGAAAATGGCTCAGGACTATTTTCAAAAGGCTGTTTCGCTCGATAAAAACTTCGACATGGCCTACGTCGGACTTTCCAATTGTCTTATTGTGCAATCGGAAAGAAACGTTATTGAACCATTGGCAGGCTATGAGCTGGCGCGGCAATATGCCCAATCCGCGATTGATATTAACGAACATTCAGTCGACGCGCAAATTAGTTTGGCGATGATCAGCTTTGAATATGACTGGGATTTCGTCGAAGCAGAAAGACGGTTTCGTGATGCACTTTATCCCAACAATTCGGGTGCCGCGATCAACCATCCGACAGGGCATCAATGGTTCGCCGAATTTCTTTCTGCCACAGGCAGATACGAAGAAGCACTTGCTGAAATCCGTCTAGCCATTGAGCAGGACCCGACCTCTGCGATCATCCGCACGATCGAAGGCGTGATTCACTTGAAAGCTGGTGAGTTTGATTTGGCGATCGAAAATCTGGTCAAAGTACTGGATGATTTCCCAAGCTTTGATCGTGCGCGTGGATACCTGATTGATGCTTTCGAGTTGACCAACCAATACAAGCTCGCGCTGATTCAGTGGACCGCACTTGCCAGATCAGATCAGTTGATTGTTGAAAAGCTAAAAAAAGCTTACAGGGAAAATGGCGAAACAGGATATTGGTCACAGCGAATTGAATCCAATGACGATCTATCCAGGATTCGTTCGATCTCGCCTGTTTTTCTCGCCCATGCGTTTTGCAAAATTGGAGAAGACGAAAAAGCGATTGACTTGATTGCGGATGCGGTCAAGAAAAAGAACGGTGCATTGGCACCTAATCTTTTTGTCCACCCTTTCTTCGATGCTTTCAGAAGCATTGACCGATTTGAGACGATTCTCGAAGAAATGACTTTTAAACGCTAATAGCTAGTGCCTGCTATAAGATGTGACGTGACGAAACGACAATTTGCGCCTTGTCGCTCACAAAAAACGGGAAAATAACAGCTCGATTTAGTGGTGTTGTGCTATAAACTTTCTGATGCCAACGAGAAACCTGGCTAAGGAAGTGCATGATTGTCCCCTCCTCTTCCCTTGTCGAATTTCTGCAAGCTAATAAGATCATACAATTTGATCTATGTGAGAAATTGAACTGAGATGTCAGTCGACGAAACAGTTACGCAGTGGATCGAATCATTGAAAGATGGGGATCAGGACGCGTGCGAACAAATCTGGCAGCGATATTTCACCGAATTGTGTACGCTGGCCAGGCACAAGTTACCGGTTCATGTACGCCGAGAATTCGACGAAGAGGATGTTGCGTTAAGTGCAATTGATTGTCTTTATCGAGGTATTCAAGATGGTAAATTCCCTCGACTAAATGACCGCAACAATTTGTGGTCTCTGCTTGTCGTCATCACGGCTCGAAAGGTGTCGCATCGATTGCGGGATCGTTCTGCTCAAAAGCGAGGTGGCGCGAAAGCTCAGGTATCGGCTGGAGGCCCCGATACCAGACTGGATATCGTAAAAAATGTCGTTGGCAAAGAACCGACTCCACAATTCGCCGCCGAAGTTGCAGAAGAGAGTGAACGATTGTTATGCACATTGGATGACAAAACAGCTCGAAAAATTGCTGAATTAAAGATGGCCGGATATTCCAACGACGATATCGCAAAACACCTTGATTGTGGCAAACGAACCGTTGAGCGCAAATTGAACTTGATCCGCCGAATTTGGACTGAAAGGGATGCAGAACAAATTCAGGCCGGAGAACCACATTCAGAGCAACCATCCATCGAAACCGATTAACGCAAACGCGCCGCCGGCGAGTCTATAGTCGAGTCAACTTGGACGTAGCGAAGAAATCTTTCCAGCAATCGGTCGCGATAAATCGTGATTCTTTGTCACGCTCCGTATTCAAATCGCAAATTCTTGGATAAAACCAGTGCATTGAACTGAATTTAAAAATGAATGAGCCATCCTATGCCATCTGCTCCAGTCCGCTACCTTATTTTTGACGTCGAAAGTGTGACCGACGGCGAGCTGTTGAAAAGAATCGAATATCCAGATTCCAATTTCGATGCGATGCAGGCGATTAAGCAGTGTCAGATTGATCGGATGGAGAAAACAGGACGCGAATTCATTCCGTACACTTTCCAGGTTCCGGTTTCTGTCGCGATCGCAAAAGTTGGCGAAGACCTTTCACTGATCGATTTAGTTACTCTGGATGACGAACAATATCGACCGCATGCAATTACGAAGGATTTCTGGAATGGCTGGCGTCATTATCGCGAGCTTAGCACCAGCAATGGTCGTCCGAAATTAACGTTGGTTAGCTTCAATGGCCGTACTTTCGACGTACCGCTGCTGGAGTTGGCAGCTTATCGGTTTGGCATTGATATTGGCGACTGGATGAATACGAAAGTGCCAACGTACGAACAGCCCCGTAACCGATTTAATGCGAAGAGCCATTTTGATTTACAGGAAGTGATTACCAATTTTGGAGCGACTCGGTTGAATGGTGGGCTGAATCTACTGGCCAATCTGATCGCTAAGCCAGGCAAAATGGGCGTCGCCGGACACATGGTACAGGATCTTTATTGGGACGGAGAAATTCAGCGGATTAATGATTATTGCCGCTGTGACGTGATTGATTCGTATTTCGTTTTTCTACGGACCAAGGTGCTTTTCGGAGAATTGAGTCTGGAAAAGGAAGAGGAATTGATTGGACAGACGAAACGTTGGCTCGATGACAATTCGAAGCAACATCCGATTTACAAAGAGTATCTGGAATGCTGTACCGATTGGGAGAACCCCTGGCAGGTTTGAGTTAACATCAAACCGCCGAGGTCTGCTTAAGGACTCAATTTGAATTGGGTTTGATTGTTGCTGGTTTCGAAAAGCACGAACTATGAACCGACCGCGACTCTTGCCATGCGGCGTCGGTCAGCTTCGCGGAGCAGGCCTTTTCGCAAACGAATTTGAGTTGGTGTGATTTCGACCAGTTCATCATCTTCGATATACTCGAGTGCTTCTTCGAGCGAGAATTTGATGGGAGGTTTAAGCAGGATGTTTTCGTCGCTGCCCGAAGCACGCATGTTGGTCAGTTTCTTCTCTCGGCAAGGATTGACGGGCAGATCGTTGTCGCGAGCGTTTTCACCCACGATCATGCCTTCGTAGACCTGATCGCCGGGTTCGACAAACATCTCGGCGCGCTGCTGCAATCCGAACAATGCGAATCCAACTGCCTTGCCGCTGGCCATCGATACCATCACGCCGTTGGGACGCCGAGGGATATCGCCTTCGACAGGTTTGAATTCATTAAAGCGATGATTGATAACGGCCGTGCCTTGAGTCGCATTAAGCATTTTGGTTCGAAGCCCGATCAAGCCACGCGCCGGGATAATGAATTTCGCAACTGTAAATTCACCGCGCGCTGACATCTCCTGCAATTCGCCGCGACGATTACCAACCATTTCCATAACGGGTCCAAATTTTTCGGTAGGAACTTCAACGACCAGCGTTTCGAAAGGTTCACATGTGACTTTGTCTATCGTTTTGATTACGACCGTAGGTTTGCCGACGGAAAGTTCGAATCCTTCACGTCGCATTGTTTCGATCAAAATTGCCAGGTGTAAAATGCCTCGCCCGGATACTGCGAACGCATCGGCCCCTTCGACCGTTCGAACTCGCAAAGCGACATTTCGGTCGAGTTCTTGATACAGTCGTTCACGCAATTGCCGACCGGTAACGTATTTGCCTTCTTTTCCGACCAGCGGAGATGAATTGATAGTGAAAATCATTTCGAGGGTTGGTTCGTCGACAGCGATCCGCGGAAGCGCAACCTGGTTGTCCGGGTGACAGATCGTGTCCCCAATTTCAATTTTGTTGATCCCCACCAGCGCAACAACGTCTCCTGCGCTCGCGGAATCCACTTCCATTCGGCCCAGTTTGTCGAAGAGGTGTACCGACGCGATTTTGCAGCTGGTGACGCTGCCGTCGGATTCAAGAACGCGGATGCTTTGTCCTTTTGTAACACTTCCGCTTTGGATCCTTCCAACGGCTATACGCCCAACGTATTCGGACCAGTCCATCGTGGTAACAAGCATTCGGAATTCTGCATCTTCGATCGTTGGTGGCGGAACTTTTTCGAGGATCAAATCGAGTAATGGAACCATCGAATCGGAATCGTCATCCATGTCCAGTTTCGCATAGCCGTCTTTGGCACTGGCATAAATGTGATGGAATTCATCCAGAAATTCTTCGCCGCCCATCTCCAGAATCAGTTCCATTGCTTCATCAACGACTTCTGCGACTCGAGAGTCGGGTCGATCAATCTTGTTGACGACAACGATTGGTTTGAGTCCGACTTCCAGAGCCTTGCCCAAAACGAATCGCGTTTGCGGCATTGGTCCTTCGGCGGCATCGACGAGCAGCAATGCACCGTCGGCCATCTTCAAAACTCTTTCGACTTCACCGCCAAAATCCGCGTGCCCTGGCGTGTCGATGATGTTGATCTTTACGTCTTTGTAAGGCAGCGCAATGTTCTTGGCCAAAATCGTGATTCCGCGTTCTCGTTCCAGGTCGCCCGAATCAAGGATTCGTTCACCTTGCAGTTGGGCATCGCGAAACTGTCCACTTTGTCGAAGCAGACAATCGACGAGTGTCGTTTTGCCATGGTCAACGTGTGCGATAATGACGATGTTGCGGATGTCGGTTCGTTGTTGCATAGCTAAGGGGCTGCTTGAGGGTTTAATGCCGGGGTCACTAAGATCAATTGATTCACAAGTTCTTTTACACGTTCTTCGCAATTTGGGTCGGAAATCTGGTCGCCTGCGAAAGCATCCGATGTAACGTAAACAAAACGCGGCAGGATAAGCGACCGGAAATCGAGCATTAAACTGTTGGCCATTTGCATCGGGGCCATGAAACTGCCCTGCCCGCCTGCAGCACAAAGAAAGCCGACCACTTTATCGGTCCAGGCTTTGCCAGTGATTTCGATCATGTTTTTTGCTGAAGCTGATAAATCATAGTTGTAGATGGGGCTGGCGATCAGAATGCCTTTTGCGGATTGGACGGCTTCGGTTACGCGTACTGAATCTGGATGGCCGTAACATTTGGCCCCGTCGCAAAGCGGCAATTGCAGTTCCGACAAGTCGCAGAAATCAACGTCAATATCATTGTCTTGAAGTGTCTGATGAGCAGATCTGGCAAGAATTCGGCTTCGGCTTTGCGGGTTTAAGCTTGTTGATATAACCAGATACATAAAACGCTATGATATGCCTATGATAAAAACGAAAGGGGAATGATAACTGGCGAGACTTTATTAAGTAAGTCGAAACTGCGTTTTGAAGAACCAAAGATGAGAAGAACCAAAGATGAAACACCCAAGATATAAATTGCACACAATCAATAGAAAGTACGTTTGATGGCTAGAGTTGTATTGGCGATGTCTGGTGGAGTGGATTCCAGCGTTGCAGCCCATTTGCTGAAAGAATCAGGTCATGAGGTGATTGGCGTTTTCATGCGGCATGGCGAGAAAGCTATCACTGCCTGCAGTTTGGACGGGCAGCGGGATTCGTCGCCCTTGTTGCCGGTGCTGAACCAACGGGCCGATCACAAGCAAGGATGCTGCAGCGCATCGGACGCCGAAGACGGACGCCGCGTCGCACAGCGGCTGGAGATCCCCTATTACGCATTGAATCTCGAATCAGAATTCAAGGGCATCATTGATTACTTTGTTGATGAGTACACGATTGGCCGAACTCCTAATCCTTGCGTGATGTGCAACAATCGCATCAAGTTCGGCAAGTTGTTTGACTATGCCGATAGCGTGAATGCTGAATTCCTGGCGACGGGGCATTACGCGCGATTGGAGGATCGCGATGGCGATTTGCATTTGATGCGAGGGATCGATGACGGCAAGGATCAGTCGTATGTGTTGTTTGGCATCCAGCGAAAATTGCTGCAGCGAATGATGTTGCCCGTTGGCCATTTCGACAAGTCGACGATCCGGTCAATCGCGGGTGACCTGGGGCTGAATGTGGCCGAGAAAAAAGATAGCCAGGAAATTTGTTTTGTGACTTCTGGAAAGCACGATGAGTTTGTCCGTGCACGCCGCGGCGATGAAGATACTTCTGGAAATATTCGCACCGTTGCAGGTGACGTTGTTGGAACCCATCCGGGAATTGAGCGTTTTACTATTGGGCAGCGAAAAGGTTTGGGAGTGGCGATGGGAGAGCCATATTTTGTCGTCAAAATCGATCCGGACAACTTTGATGTTGTGATCGGCAAAAAAGAGGACATGGCGACGGTGGCGCTGGTCGCATCGGGGACCAACTGGCTTGTTGATTCTGGCGGCTTGCCAAATAGCTTTGGCGGTCTGGTGCAATTTCGCTATAACAGTGCTGCGACGCCGGGGACGACGGAAATTTTGGATGACGGCTCGATCAAGGTGACGTTCGACCAGCCCCAAACAGGCGTTTCTCCGGGGCAAGCGGTGGTTTGTTATGACGATGAGCGGGTGCTTGGTGGTGGCTGGATTGACCAAACGTATACGGCGGCCGATTTGTCGGAACTTGCCTGATTTTTTTTGATCGCAAAATCGGTTATGATTCGACCGATGGATTTGCACCAGTTTTTTCTTTAGCGGATTTAAGAAGACTATGTTTGACTCGTTAATTCTTGCAGTGCAGAACAACGGAAATCCAGAGGCGTTTGAATGGGAACCATTGCTGATCGGTGCCGGCGTTGTGCTGCTACTGATATTTGGTTTGATTCTGATCATCGCGTTTGCCAAATACGGAAATTTGTGGCTGCAAGCGTTCAGTTCGGGTGCCAAGATCGGTATCGTCGATCTGGTTGGAATGCATTTGCGTAACGTCAAGCCAGAACAGATTGTTCAGGCGAAAATCATGGCGACTCAAGCGGGCATGAACACTAAGGGCAAGGACGGGATTACGAACCGAAAATTAGAAGCTCATTATCTTGCCGGTGGTCGAAGTGGTGGACTGCAGCGAGTTATCAGAGCAATTATTGCTGCTCAACGTGCGGGTATTGATTTGGATTACGATCAAGCGGTGGCTATCGATCTGGCGGGCCGTGATGTTCTTAAGGCCGTAACGACCAGTGTTGACCCGATTGTGATCGATTGTCCGGATGCGCAAAAAAGCGGCAAGAGTTTTTTAAGTGCGATTTCAAAGGATGGTATTGAATTGAAAGTTCGTGCCCGTGTAACGGTGCGAACCAATCTTGAACAATTGATCGGTGGTGCGACCGAAGATACGGTTATCGCTCGCGTAGGAGAGAGTATTATTTCATCGATCGGATCTTCAGGCACTCACCAGGACGTTTTGGAAAATCCGGATCGAATTTCCAAGGCAGTTTTGGAGCGCGGGCTTGACGCTCATACTGCGTTCGAAATTGTCTCGATCGATATTGCCGATATTGATGTCGGTGAAAATATTGGTGCTCGACTACAGGCCGATCAAGCGGAAGCGGATACTCGTGTTGCTCGTGCCAACGCAGAAAAGCGTCGTGCTGAAGCGGTTGCGGCTGAACAAGAGATGAAAGCTGAAGTCGCCAACAATCGAGCTCAACTTGTACTGGCTGAAGCCGATGTTCCGCAGGCCATGGCGGACGCTTTTCGTGCTGGCAACATGAATGGTAAGTAAAACCATCAGTTGCCGTAGCAAAGCGTCCACACTGAAAATTACTAACGTGATGATGAGCCTTGAGAAGGCTGGGCAGATCTGGATCGCGCTCGTGAGTTTCGTGAACCGGTTCGAGAGTTTCTTCCAGTTGTTGTGCGGGTTGCCGATCGATTTGATTGGCCGCGAGTGGTCACAGGGTTAGTGCGAGAATTGATTCTGGTTCGAGAACTAGTTCTGGTTCGAGAGTTACTTCCGTTGTTTGGGGCGGCTGCTGTTGTGGTGCCCGAGCCTTGATTTCTGGCTTGAACGGGGGCGTTGCGCGTGTTGCTTCCGCCAATATTTTCTGCGACTCCTTCACCGTCAGGGTTGGCCGGTGCGGTGGGGCTTTCGCCATTGGTGTCCTGATTTGGGTCCGTCGCTTGACCCGGGCTGTTGAAATTGAATGTTGAGCCAGCCAAGTTCGCAAAAATTTCAATCTGTGCGCCGTTTAGAATATTAATGCTTTGATCAATCAAATTGTTTTGAATTAGCTGTACTCCCTGTTGTATTTGAGCTTCCGAAAGTCCGGGAAGCGCCTGACAGGCGTTGATTAAAGCAGAGCCGGTATCCTGAACGGCACGTAACTGGCTGACTTGATCCCCTGACAATCCCAGGAGACCGGAAACGCGATCGGTTAAAAATGCATCGTTGCCAAGGCCTTGAGTTCGCAATTGCAGAAACCGATCCATTTGTTCACCGGCGAGCACGTTTTCGTTGAGCATCTGGTTCTCGATGTTTTCTCGCGCGGTCTGGTCAAGATTGGCGGCGATTTGCGCACGCTCGGTTTCGCTTGCACTCAGAAACAGGGACTGATTTTCTACAGAACTGTTCATCAAGATATCCATTACGCGAGCCTGACATTGGGCATCGCAAACGGGTGCAAGTCTTTGTATCAGTTCCAGTTGCGCTGGCTGAAGGTTGATTTCACGACCGACATCGGGACGCTGTATGAAATCAAATGGAGACTCTTGCGCAAAAGCAATGGTGTTCGAAATAATAAGAAAAGCAGTGCACAACGAAACAGCGTATCGGTTGGTCATTTTCGCATTCCAAGTTAATTTCACGAGACAGTGTGTTAATTAACACTGGAAAGCGAACGATGTTTCGTTGGTCTTCGAAATTCTTCTCGGTGGTTGCGATCCGAACTAATTCAACGCAGGCACCTTGCGTCTTGGGGAGTTAATTCTTTGCGGAATTCACGTCTGGCTACCACTCAACCCATTCGAAGGGGCATTTTTCGTAGCCCCATTTTAGCGCTAGTGCATCCGCCGCTTCTTCTGGATCGGTTATCTCGCCCCAGCCGCCGTTATGTAAAAAAGAATGTGCAAGTTCATGGGCAATAATGTAGCAAGCAAAAGCATCAGAACATTTTTCCAGTCGCGGCTTTAAAACGACACAACGGCTGGTTCCGCTGGGGCTCAAGTCCGGCATCAGCACCGTTCGGCCACGTCCCGGCTCACAATCGTCGACCGCGATTTTGAAATTCGCATCGGCCAGAAAATCCTGTTGGATCAATTCGGGTAAGCTTTCGAGCACTTTTAAGATCCGTTTACGAGAAACGGGTAGATGGTCGAAGGAATGCAGGTATTTTTGAAACACTGAGCTATCTACTTTTCTTTGTCGCTAAGTGCAGGTTGTTCAATTGGCAATTCGGCGCCCGTGGCACCAGCGGCGGATGAAGACCGAATTTTTTCGACCCGCACCGCGCAAACTTTGTATTCGCCAGTTCCTGTCACGCAATCGCCCGCATCGTTGGTAAGTATATTGGCACGGGATTCAGCAAAATGCATCGGCATCCAGGTGCATCCTTTGCGTACCCGAGGAGAAACCCAGACCTCGGCCTGGATCTCGCCACGTCGAGAAATAACTCTTACTGTCTCGCCATGTTCGACTCCAAGTTTACGAGCATCGCCACGATGCAGTTCAATAAAGTTGGATCGTTGCTTGGCAACCGGGCCTGGATCGCGGCGAGTTTGAGTGGCTGCGTTGTAGTGGTACAACGTTCTGCCGGTCGAAAGTACCAGCGGAAATGCTTCGTCTGGTAATTCAGCACTGGGGCGATAATCAACTGTCTGAAATGGCGCCTTGCCGATCGCCGGTCCACCGATGTGCATGGTTGGCGTGCCATCGTGTTGCTTGTCGGTGCACGGCCATTGCAAGCCGGCAACTCGCTCTGCCAGTCGCTGGTGTGAAATGCCGGCAAATTTTGGAGCGAGGCTGGCCATTTCATCGTAGACCTCGCCGGGGTCTGAATAATTTGGCATGGCATAACCAGATGCTCGGGCGAAGTCACACAAAATTTCCCAGTCGGCTCTGGCGTTGCCGGGCGGGTTGACTGCTTTGCGAACTCGTTGCACGCGTCGGTCGCTGTTTGTAAAAACGCCATCTTTTTCTGCGAAGCATGCACCGGGGAAAATAACGTCGGCGAATTCGGTTGTGAGATTGTGAAAGATTTCCTGGCAAATCAAGAATTCACATTTGTTTAAACCAAGTTCGACCTGCGTTACATTGGGTTCGGAGATGACGATGTCCTCGCCCATCACGTAAAGGCCCTTCATGGTGCCTTTGGCAAGTTCCTTCATCATCACATTCAGATTCAAGCCGTCATTAGGCGAAAGCGGAACACCCCAGGCATGTTCGAATTTTTCGCGAACCGTGTCGTCGGTGACTTTTTGATAGCCAGGGTAAAAGACTGGCGTTGCGCCGGCGTCATTGGCACCTTGCACATTGTTTTGGCCGCGAAGCGGGTTCATTCCAGCGGATCGAACGCCAAGATGGCCCGTCATTAACACAAGGTTCGCCAGACAATACACGTTGTCGGTTCCGTGTGTGTGTTCGGTGATCCCAAGGGTGTAGTAAATACCAGCTTTTCGTGTGGTCGCGTACCATCGAGCGGCGGTCCGAATGTCATCGGCGGGTACCCCCGTGATTTTCTCCGCTTCTTCAGGCGTGTAATTCAGAACCCGCTGGCGAACCGCCTCGAAACCTTCGGTGTGCTCGTCAATGAATTTTTGATCGACCAGATTTTCGGTAACGATCACATGAGCCATCGCTTGTAATAGCCAGACATCGGTACCGGGCTTGAGTTGCAAGTGAAGGTCAGCATGTTCTGCCATGAAAATTTCGCGTGGGTCAGCGACGATCATCTTCGCCCCACGCTTTCGTGCCCGCTTCATTTCCATCGCGATGATTGGATGGGCTTCTGAAGTGTTCGAACCGATGATAAACATCAGATCGGTATCACGAATTTCCGGGATCGAGTTGGTCATCGCACCCGCGCCAAACATTGTCACCAGACCGGCGACTGTAGGAGCGTGTCATGTGGCGGCACATTGATGAATGTTGTTGGTGCTGAACGCTGCACGCGAAAGTTTCTGCATCAAGTAGTTTTCTTCACCCGTGCAGCGACTTGACGAAATGAAGCCCAGAGAATCGGCTCCGTGTTTTTCTTTCACGCGGTTCATTCCATCGGCTGCAAACTTTAAAGCAACCTCCCATGAAACCGGCTTTAGTTTTCCATCGTCGCCTCGAATCAACGGCTCAGTGATTCGGTCTTCGTGATGAACAAAATCGTACGCAAACCGTCCTTTCACGCACAAATTTCCATCGTTCATCGTCTCGCCCGGTTCTGGGCTGGTGATTTTGACGAGTCGATCGCCTTTGACATGCAGATCCATTTGGCAACCGACGCCACAGAAATTACACGTTGTTCGCGTTTGTGTCGTTTCGCCCGGCAATAGCGGTGGGGCTTTCTTTTCAATGAGCGCTCCAGTTGGGCATGTGTCGATGCAACCGCCACAAAGTTCGCAACTGGTGTCCAGGAGACTTCTTTCGCCGGCTGTTGAAATGGTCGTCTCGCTGCCACGAAAGGCCAATGTAATTGCGTTGACGGCTTCAACTTCGTCACAGTACCGTGTGCAGCGTGCACACAGAATGCACAGTTCCGGGTTGAATTGGATGTATGGGTTTTCGTCTTCCGGTCTACCAACACGAGGTGCTTCAACGGGTTCGAGTTGGATCAAGTCTGTTTGCTGGCAAAGTTGACGCAATTGGTTGGAGTTTGCAGTTTCAATCGGCAAGCCTGTTTCATCGGTTTGATGATCGGCAGCGTACATGCTGTAGAGAACTTTTTGATGGCGTGCGATTCGATCGGATTGCGTTGTGACTTTCATGTCGGGCTGTACGAGCCAGGCGCAACCTGGTTGCAAGCGTCGTTGTCCTTCGACTTCGACCAGACAAACGCGACAAGCACCAGCTGGGTCAAGTCGGGTGTCGTGGCAAAGTGTAGGGATATCTACATTTTCACGGCGAGCGACATCGACAACCGTTTCGCCAGCCCTGGCGTTGCACGGTTTGCCGTCGAGATAAATCGTGAACTGTGAATCGTTATTTTTAATCATGCGTATGTTTTTAAATTGCTAATGGTAGATGAGTCAATCGACCAGATTCGGGGTTCAGAATCAACCTGATAAATTATACCTGCCAAAACTTGCGAAATTTTCTGCAATTTTCGTATTGGAATCAACTGCCTTGCTTCTGGCGTGGAATGCATTTTTGAAGAGTGTTGTCCCAGCGGACACCTTTTTCCGGGCTTTTAATATGCTTAAGCATTGTTGCGGCTTGCTCATCCAAATACCCAGATTCGTTCTGTGCTGCCGTTGCTGCGAGTCGGCAATATTCAGGCATCGTCTCAAATGTCTTTTTTGCCCTGAGTTTTGAGAATGTTTGCGGCAGGTATCGTTGGGATGGGCATGTGTTTTTCGAACTCCAATGGACACTGCGGTTTTGCATTTGCAGTGTTTCAATTTACAATTCGGTAGTTGATAAATTCACATATGGCGTTCCATAATTCGGCTATCTAATACGTATTGGCAGCTAACTATGAGACTAATCATCGCTGCTATCATACTAAGTACCGGTTTTCTGGGCGGCGCCGCGATTGGCGCAATAACATTTGGCCCGTCCGATCTCAGTGCAATCACTGTATCTGCAATCGTATTTTCCATTGCGAATTTAGTGAGCTTGGAATTAGTCAACTATGTACATCGTCAAAATACTCGCAAGCTAAAAATCAAGCGGTTACCACCACCCAAAAGGCAGGAATCCCAAGGCACTTTTTCTGATCGTCTGGAATCATATCGAATTAACATCGAGCAGAAATCAGTAGCTCCTTTGCCTGAAAAATCGAGAATGCCATTTTGGGTTTCACGCAACGTCAAGAATTTTGAAGTCGCACCACCAAAAGATCCAGGTTGGATACAACAAATTCTGATTCGAAAAAAGAAAATCTTGTCCGGCACAAAATCGAACGAGGCATAAAAACACATCGTACAGTTCATCGGTGATGAACAATTGTGGTTGCTCACTTTAGGCTATGAACAAAAAACGAACCGAAGCATTTTCGGAGGCACATAAATTAATCAAAATGAAAATTGCGTTGTCGAACCTTCAGTTTATCAACAAGCTGTCGGTGTTTTACAATCATCTTTGTTGAAACGCCCAAACGGTGAATTATGTTCCGAGATAAACCAAAATTCTATATTGCTACTTTGTTTTGGTTAACACTTTGTGTCGCTTGTTTTTGCTGGGGATGGCTGACTAACCGGAACACAGACAGGCCTGCACAGAATTATGGAAAATCTGGGGCAGTTGTTCGGGCTAAGAGTAATCTGGTCGCGATTTCACTCGGTTCCGTAGATGGCGTCAAAGTAGGGCAGAGATTTGGTTTTTTCAGAAAGAACTTGTCACAAGGAATTGGAGTTTCAACATTTGTTAGTCAAGACAAGTGTGTTTGTCGCATTTTAGAAGGCGAAATCAGGGAAGGTGATTCGGCGTTTTTGATTTTGCCGTGACATCAACTGTCTTTGCGAGCCTGCCACTTTTAGTGGATCAGTTAGAAGGCTCGGTGGCAACAATAGGGGTTATTGTACTTTGAATTTGAATCCGTCCACGACTCAAAAAACAGAACAACCCCTCCTTTGAATCTTCACTGCGGCAGCAATGCATTCGCATTCCGGATCAGCAATTCGCCGATCAAGCGGAACTTTGAACGCTCAAGGCTTTAACGCTACCGGCACCCAGCTGACCTTCTTCTTCACGTGACAAATGTTGCAATTTTTTGTCATCGAAACAAAGTGCTTTTTTGCCAATTCGAAATTCTTGTCGTTAGCCGCTTTATAGATCGCCACAGCATCTGCTTGGGTTTCTTCAGTCGCAAGTTCTTTTTGGTTTTCAACATACTTGGTCCGCGACTTTTCGGATTCAAATTTTGCTATATCAGGCCATTGGTGAATTCTCGCCATTAACTCAGCCACCATTAGTGAGTCTCTGGAGGCAGCTTTAAAGTCAACGTCATCCGATTTTGACTGAGTGCCAATTTCCTGTTTTAAATTATCGAAAAGCGGCCTGAACACTCGCTTCATCGTGACGACAAGTTTCTGCTCGGTTGCAGCTAGTGGTTTTACGAGTGTTTCTGTGGGTGAAATATTTGATCGCAATTCTGGTTCAGGCTTAAGGTTGTTGGATTTCGGTTCATGCTGATCGAACGAAGTGGTTATCGCAGCTAGAACAGCGAGGCTTGGCAAAAATGTATAAAGCAGTTTCATGTGGCACCTTAGGTTTGAACTTTGCAATGAATTAACGTAACCAATGGATTGCCGAGTGAGTGTAACGACTTTGTATCCTGGAACCGTCGCCGATTCACAAACGAGTGGTATTGTGGCTTTTTGGATCCACTCGCTTGCACTGTATCTCCGATCTGCTCAAGTCCCGGCAACATTGGGTTGACCGTTCAGTGGCGATATGTCACAATTTGGTGACATGAATAAGCGACAGGAAAAATCGGATGCTATTTGGAAAGCGTTAGCGGATCGTACGCGCCGGGAGATTCTGGACGTGTTGGCCGAACGGCCCCAAACTACTGGCGAGTTGGTTGGGCGGTTTGATTACCTGTGTCGCACCAACGTAATGAAGCATATCGATGTGTTGGTCGAGGCAAACCTGGTCATTGTTAAACGTGAGGGGCGCCGCCGCTGGAACCATTTGAATCCAGCACCGATTCAAGCGGTTTGTGATCGATGGATCAGCAAGCACGTGCAACATTTAGCTTCGTCCATGTCGCAATTGAAAGATCTTGTCGAGGAACGTGAACGGTCACGTTCTAAAAAGAAGTCCACAACCAGGTAGAGGAAAATCAATCAATGGTCACCACGATAACACCAGCCACTTGTACGAAAATTGAGCTTGAGATCGCGATCGATGCGCCGCGTGAAACGGTGTGGGCCGCCATATTTGAGGACGTCAATTTGTGGTGGCATCCGGCCTTTCGAGTAATGGGCGAAAATTCGACGGTGACGTTTGATCCACAACCAGGAGGTCGAGGTTTGGTCGAGAGTACCGAAGACGGCGGCTTACTTTGGTTTACCGTTCAAATGTACTTGCCCAGTCAATTCAAAATTTATACGTTTGGCCATATTGCTCAGGATTGGGGAGGCCCAATGACCAGCACGTTAAGCCTGTCGCTTCAAGAAACGGAAGCGGGCTGTTTACTGCAAGTTTCCGACGCTCGATTTGGAAATGTTGACGATCAGCAAACGCAAACTTTCCTGGATGGTTGGAATTTGCTGTTTGGTGACGGGTTGAAGAAATTCGTTGAATCAAAATAGCGGCTTGGCTGCTGAGGTTGCTCCGCTGGGAGAAGAGAAAACTGGCATCTCGGGTGAACCTGGAATGGGTCTCTACTCACTCAGATCAATCAGCTCCAATTCTGTGGAATGAGAGTACAGTAGGCCGTAACAAGCAAAGCGCAATTACGGCAAACGCACGCACTGGTTGCCGTAACTGCGACGCTTAGGCTTTTGTTCACGGCCTGCATGCAATACGGTCAGTTTGAGTAGCTACTTGAGCTGGGCAGATTAGTAGCATTAATTTGATGCACGCAATCAAGTGCTACCCCTTAAAATTGTCCGTTAGAAATCGATTTCTACTTGAGTTCTGTCGTCGCGTACAGCTAATAATTGCAACAACTCAACATCTCCGCCGTCGGGGAAGAACCGAACAGATGCGTCCGCAAAACTGAACAACACCCCACCTGGATGGTGACTACTAAAAGCCCAAGGAGATT
>CAYONX010000031.1:0-21531 GCA_964405425.1 uncultured Pirellulaceae bacterium
CACTCACCAGCAATGGCTGGGCGAAGATTACCCTCTGCACATCGCCAAACGTCACTCAGTTAGCGACGCGCTAAGACTTTGAATCGTCGCCAACACCAACACAATCAATTGATTTTCATACAGACAGCTTCACGATCATTTCGCATCAAAATGTATTCGCCCACCAATACTGGGTAGTTCCACGTACGGTCCGCCAACGCTTCTATTCGTTGCAGTTGCACGAACCGTTCTGAATCAGCAGCAACAATTGCCAAATCACCTGATTCACATTGAATCAACAAAGCGTCACCACATCGAATCAGTTGCCCATGACCGAAACGCCCCTGCTTCCATTTTCGCTGCCCGGTTTTTATGTCGATGCAGGTCAATATTCCTTCATCCAGCCCATATGCAAATCCGTTTCTGGTAACGATCGAAGCAAATTTTGATTTCAGCCGTTTCGTTTTCCAAATCTGTTTGACGCTCCAATCACCATCGTTCTGTGCGACTTCCAGCAAACACGTGCCTCGACCGTATCCCGACGAAATCATGATCTGATTTTGATTCAGTACTACTGGCTGACAAACATTCACCTGTTCGTCCGAATTGTCACCCCAATCGAAGCTCCATTGCCGGAGCCCCGTACCTGAATCGTAGGCATGCAAGCCAACGGCATCAAAAATCAAAATCGAAGTGCCTGCCGAATGTTGAAAAGGCTGTGGAGAACTATAGCCAGCCTTGCGGTCATCCATCGACCATTTGGTGCGACCGGTTGCGACATCAAACGCAACGATGGAAGGATTGGGGTTACCAATCGAGACGTAACCAGTGTCTTCAATTATTAACGGAGAGCTTGCAAATCCAAACAGAATTACATCTTTCTGTTGGCTACATAAATTCGATTCCCAGACAACCTCGCCACCAGCGCCCTCCAGGCATTGCAGCCAGCCAGTAGCGCCCAGCGAAATAACGTTGCCATTGTGAAGGGCCGGAGTAGCACGCGGGCCAGATCCACTGGTGAATTCCTCAAAACGCACAACTCGTTCCTGGCTCCAAACCAGCTCTCCATTGAACAGACTGTAACAAACGACTAATTCTTTATTGCCAATTTGTTCCTGAGTAAAGCAAAATTCACCGATCGCGGAAAACGATGACCAACCGCGTCCAATCGGCCGCCGCCAGATTTCCTTAATTTCGCACGAAGCAAAATTAACTTCGGCATTTGGAAATTCATAAACACTGTCACGCTTCACTCCTCGAAACGCTGGCGAATCAAATTCACCGGCCGACGGCAGCTGCGTCAATACGACATCACTTCTGGAACGAATGGAAGAAGCAGTTCGGAATTCTTCGACTTGTTGTTCTGGAGTCTGTGTCCATCTCCATTTGGCGATAAATCGACCGGTGCCGTCAAAACCATCGAATCGAAACGCCGAAAAAATCGCCAGCTGAACGGTCACAATTGCCAGGCCAAACCACCACTGAGATTTCAGACGAAAGCCAGAAAATCCTAGCAACCAAACGTACAAACTCAAATTCATGACACCAATGGTCAGATAGAAATCAAGGATCGGTTGAAAGATCGTGATTCCGCCAAAGTGAAGAAACCACAAGGCGATCAAAGAAATCAAAATAATGAGCAGCGCCATCAAGCTGCGCAGCGGCGTCGAGTACTTTGCATGTTCCGATTCAATAGGCATCATCTCTGGAACACTATACAAAAATAGCCCGAGTGGCAAATAAAAGCACCACTCGGGCCAAAGATAACATCAACTTAAAATCGCAAAATTGCGACGACAATTATGAATCAGTTGAAGTAGTTTCTGTTTTCTTTTCAGTTGAAGCCAATGCTTTGACAGCAGCAGCGTACTTTGCTTTAGCCAAATTTAGACGAGCTTCCAAGTTGCAGCAAGTTTCTTTACCAGCTACTACATAGGTGGTTTTTGCGTCGCTATCTTTAGCCATTGCTTTTGCCTGTGTTGGGCAATTGCACTTCTCTTCACCAACAACGTAAGTCATTTTGACTTCGCCAACAGCCTTTTTGACCAATTCAGCGTGCTTGCCAGCTTCTACTGGGCAACCACAGCTTTTGCCAGCAATTGAAGTCTTGCCGCTTTTTTCACATTTGGCTGGAGTTACAAATGCGTTGACAAATTTCTCTGTTGTTTCAACAAGAGCAGTGTAAGCCTTTTGCTTATCTTCGAAGGTCTTGTCAGCAACAACGAAATGAATCGGTTTACTGTGCTCTTTTGCCAATGCAGCTGCTGATTCGCTACAACAAGTTGCTTCATCACCAACCTTGTAAGTCATTTTCGGCAACTTCGCCATTGCTGCGCTTACTGGGCAACCACTGCATTCTTGGCTAGAAGCCATTGCTTTAGACGATGGGCACTGTGTGCATGTTTTGCCTTCTGTTGCAGTTTCCTGTGCAACAGATACGCTGGCGAACAGGGCGACCAAAAGAGCAAGGCAAATTGAACTAACTAATCTCATTTTAAACTCCGGAATTTGTTTCAAATTCAAATTAAAAGACACTAAACAAACATGTTTTGTATTGTTCTCGGACGCAGCCAATTCTAACAACTTACAAATACGACCACCACAGTTATTAAAAAATCGGCAAATTTACAATCTAGATTTGTAATGCAATCTACAAACTACTGATTTGCAACGAGTTAGGAAAACTACACTCCACCAATTGGTTGGCTAGCTTCAATTTCCGCACGGGCCGATTTCTTTAGCTGAAGCCTGATTTTTGGATTTTAAGTCGTACTACTTTTCCTGGATGGCCTTCTTTAGACGGGTAAATGCAGCTTGGACCTCAAAGGACTCGGCAACAACACGCCCAGAATCCCTGGCTTCAACTGAGTGCTTCAGAGCATCCAATTTCTCCCGATACAACTTGCCCTGTGTTGAAAGGAATTCATCAACATTTCCTTTACGCAAATAAATTCCGATCTCTAATCGCCGAGACAGGTCATCACACATCTGAATCCGTTTCTCCGCTGTTTCCCATTTTTGGGTGCGAGCGAAAACTACACAATCCGTATTGATGAATATCATGTCTTCAATAACTTCCTGCGGTGGCGGGTAATACACAAAGCACGAAACAATACTGACCCCTATCAAAACGGCAATCATCACAATACTAAGCACCCAGCCAGGCAAAATGGCATCATACTTTGGAGCCTCGTTGCCAGTCGTTCGATACCACGATTCTAAATCCTTGAAGCGTGAAATCAGATTAAACGCGATACCGCTGACCATCAAAAAAGCCAACAGATAAGTTCCACCATATTCATTGGTCTTCCAGAAATCGGCGGCCTTGTTCCAGGCACTACTTTGCGCATTTGACATTCCAGGCGGAAACGGATTGGAATAAACATCAAATGCATGTGAATGCCCGGCGGGTTCAATACCCTCCGGATAAAGCGGGCCGCTGATCGTATAGGCCAACACCAATGTGACCGCAACAAGCATTAAGAAAAAGGCAACGATACGTTTCCAGCCGAACGCCGAACCTAAACAAAAAAGCAGTCCGACATTGACGCCGGCTCCAAGGATCAAAAGCGAAAACGCCGCACCCACTGAATTTCCATGTTGAAACATTCCGCCAATCTGACTCATCGCCAATAACGGCGTCGTATAAATCGGAGCCGCTAACATCGTAACTTTGACGGGCGCGAACTGGTCAAATTGCTCCAGTCCAGATTGCAAATATCCATGAGGCAGCAAAGAAGCCACGATCGCCGAACAAACCATCCCAATCAAAATATACTTCAGCGACGGACCTACCATTTCACGTGCGCAAGAATCAAACATCGAGATCATTCTTTTGATCCCATACGCAACAGGCTTCTCAACTTCTTCTTCGAAAGGCTCCGGATCAAAAAGCCTGTCCCACAGGAAACCCAGGCCGGTCACGATAATCAGCGAACAGAAAGAAAACGCAATGATTGCAATCGGATCTGAGAGCGTCAGGCCGTAAAGCACCGACAACGGATTGAACAAAGGAGCTGTCAATCCAAACGCAATAATCGTACCGCCCTTAACTTTGGCTCGATGCATCTCTCGGACGATCGGAATCACGCCCAACGAACAAACCGGGATAAGCATTCCCATGACCCACCCCGTCAACAATCCTCGACGTGTACCGTCGCCAAAGAATTTTCGGGTTTTGGCGGGCCCAAGGATTCGACGAAAAAAAGCTGCCACAAAGCAACCAATCACAATCCATAAAGACGCATAGATTACAACTTGTGCGAAACGAAGCCAGGCACCGGCCCAATAAAATTCCAACATATCAAGAGCTTTCCTGGCTTTCCGCCGTCACCAAACTTGCAACGATCGTTTCAAGTTTCTCAATCAATCCGCCGATCGTCTTTGTTTCCGCACGAAACGAGTCTCGAACAGCCTGAGGGTCTTTTTCGTCACCGATCACTTTTGTAGTCAACTGCGTTAAACCAGCTCCAACTTTGTTGACCTCTGCCCACGTCTGTGAGTTGATGTCATCTGTAGCAGCAGCAATTTTTGGCAACCAATTCGCAATGTCCTGAAATTCAGCAAAAGTATCGACCACAATTTCGTGATGCTTCTCGTTAACTTCGCCGCCATGGTCGTCGTGGTCGTCGTGACTTTGCGAATCAGAACCTGCAAGATAGTAATGCGAGTGCGCGCTGGCTCCTGTCCCATGAATTACCTCCAGCACCTTGAACTTTTTCGGTTTTGGCATGGCTTGATCGGAATTCACAGCATCATGAATTATTCGCAATCGCCCTACAGCATCGGCAAGGGTCTTCGGTTTATGAAAGTCAAGTTTTGGCAAGCCAGAATTATTGGATCCCTCAAAGCCATCTAATTCACTTTTCGCACATCCAACGACAAAGCAAGACAATAAAGCCCCAAAGACCAAATACTGCCTTGTGGTTTTCCTGTTTCTCAAGTTCATCACTACGCTCTCTCTTTATTTTGGCTCAACCGGCACAGTTACCGATTCGATAATTTCACTAATGGTAACTTCTGAATTCATTCGATCATTTGAAACTCTGAGCTTAAGCACGGGCGTTGCAACAGCTTGAATGTCGTCAGGAATAACAAAGTTTCGTCCTTGCAAATAGGCCCATGCTTGAGCGACTCGCTGCCAGGTGATCAGACCACGAGGACTCAATCCAAGTTCAACATTCTTGTGCTCACGTGTCGCCGTTCCCAGACCAACAATGTATTCGCGAACGGCCTGGCAAACCTGAACGTTTACAACATCGGCCTGAATCCGCGACAGTTCCTCCAATGACAGCAGTGGTTCGATTTGACAATTTGGTTGCTCGTCACCAACATAATTTCCAAGCATCGCAACTTCATCCGAAACTTGCGGGTAGCCAATACTCAACTTCATTGCGAAGCGATCCAATTGGGCTTCAGGTAGCGGATAGGCTCCATGGCTTTCCACGGGATTCTGGGTTGCGATCACCATGAAATTATTCGACAACGGCAACGTTTGGTTATCGATCGTTACCTGCCGCTCTGCCATCGCTTCAAAAAGTGCACTTTGTGTACGTGGCGTCGCGCGATTGATTTCGTCAGCCAATAACAGATCTGAGAAAACTGGCCCTTCGCGAAACTCAAATGTACGGTTTTCCTGATTGTAAATATTGAAGCCCGTAATATCCGTCGGCAGCAGATCTGGCGTACATTGAACTCTGGAAAAACGCCCGCCAATTGATTGCGTAAGAGCCTTAGCCAAAGTCGTCTTGCCAAGGCCGGGCAAATCATCAAACAGCAAATGCCCTTTTGAAATCAGACACACGATTACCAATTCGACAACATCCGCTTTACCGACCAGAACCTTGTTCAATTGCGAACGTAAAGGTGCCAGCTTTTCAGCTGTCAGCAAATTTGTTTTTTCAGGGCTGGTATTTGACATCTTTTCAATCATTGAATTCCTTCCGAACTTTTGCCTGCTTCGCGAACAGTTCGATTTTTTGATACGGTAAATCCGCAACCAATTGCCAACAAGCATCTGCTACTTCATGGTCTGGGATGTCGCTTGAAAGACTGCTGAAATTTGCTGCTTGCCACAGCTGGAAAAAGCATTTCCCAGCGGACTGGTCGACCTGTCGAAACCACTGTGCGACCAAAGCCGAAGGCGGGCGAGCATAACCAGCCACACGAAATCGAGCATCGATTAGCTGGCGAGTGATCCTTAAACGGCTTTTGGATGAAATCTTAAAAACCACCAACCAAATCAACCACCAGAAACCTGCAAACAATTTTGCACGGAACCAGACCGCGAAAACCAAGAAAAACATTGAAACGAAAGATGAAATTGGATTGCTCAGTATCCACGCCGAAGCCTCATTAAATTTCCTCGCCAGAAACTGGCCAACAGTCTCTGTGCTGTACGGGATTGAGAACCCTGGTGTCGGTTCGAGTGGAATCCAGTGGCATCCATCGAGGCAAACTTCTGGCCACACATGGACGTTTTCGCTGGTAGCAATCGATTGGCGGGCCTGTAAAAAGTAGTCTTTCTTTTCGACCAGAAACCCCGTCGCCAGCCTCGTCTTGTAGCCTGCAGCGCGTAACATCTGGGCCGCAGTGGTTGCAAACAAATAGCCAGGGCTAGATTCCTCATCCAAAAAATGTTCAATAGCGTTTTCACAATCTGCTTCAGGAACGTTCGCAGGATCAACAGAATAATCTGTACGAAAGCGATCAATTATTGCCTCAACTTGATTCCAACCTGGGTCAATTCCACGAGTCCATTCATCAGCAATTGCCCTTAGTCGCATTTTTGTCGTTTCATCCGACGTTTGCACCAACTGCAAATCCGAATCCTGCAGCGTCTTGAATTCTTGCTTTTTGCTCACGGGCATGTTGTGAACAATCCCAAGTAGCCCATCAACCCAATTCAAAATTCCATTGGAATCTTCTGTGACGCTGTTTGTATAACGATTGGTTGCACGCAAAACATGGTAATTGGGAACGCTGCTTACGATATCGATCATCGTTTGACGTGGTAGCTTTCCAGAATATTCAACAACCCCTCCTTCACCCCAGGAAAACATTTTGCGTTTCCCGACCTTAAAAATGTGCCAACGCTCAAGAAAAGAAGGGGAAGGAATGGCGCTACTTTCCAGTCGCATTATTTTGATACGGTGGTTGCGAGAGCTGGACAAAAAATGTCGCTTTGGACTTTGGACTATAAACCAGGGTTCCGAATCAATCGACTTCACCTGGAGACCGCTATTAGGTTGCTCATCCCAGGCAATTTCACGATTCGACCAATCCCAACCGTCAAAGTGATTGAAAGTATTGGTTTTCAACCGGACCGGAACGGTTCCTTCAAGATAAAACAGTGCCTTCGAAATTACACTTTCCAATTCTCTTTCGGTTTTGAGCTTTCGGCCAGGCTTTCTGACAACTCGAAAACTTCTACCAGATTGTTCTGATTGTTTTACATCATGAATGTGTTTGGCAACTTGTGAAAGCGCGATAGCTCGATCTCTTCGATTGTTCTTTTTGATTTCAGGGTCATCGAAGATTTCATTGAATGCGTCGTACATCGATGGACGGCTATCTTCAATGAACTGATCAGAATCGACCGCTCCGGTTGTCGTAGCGTCATCACCGGCAACGAGCATTTCGCCGTCTCCGACTCCCGACCGAGCGTATTGATCTGACCAGTTTTGCCCGCCCGAAGTCGGCATAAACCCGGCAACTCCAATGGTCTGCATCACCGGCTCAAAAGACCAGGCTAAACAGCCGACCGTCGCGACAATAATGCCGCTCAATGTCAGAAAGGACCAGCGGACTGGCAAAGATTTGGCTTTACCATCGATCACTTTAGCTTCCAGTCGACTCCAGTAGTTCCCCATCAGCCACCAAATCGCGACCAACGAATACAACAGCGCAAGTCCAAGAATCTTCCAGTCCTCGGACGACAGGCCAACGAACAGAACTAAGACGCTCGAAAGTAGAAAACCCACACGCCGAAAGTTCCAAAAAGCAGCAAACACAGTCGCATACCATGCTGCATTTTGAATCATGACAAGAACGATCACTTCGTTAGCGTCACCAATGCCAAACTGGCGTGACAGAAATTGCGAAAAAACAGGAAGCAGCGCAAAAGCCAAGGCGCCAATTTGTATTCGATATTTCCACTTCATCTCGCCCGCATGCGTTACGCAGGATTCAATCTGCCGCGTCACCCAACCAAAACTAAACAGCGGAATCGCCAAATAGACACAGGTCTCCAAACGTATCCACCAGACACTTGGATGGTAACCAGCTCGAAACATCTGGACGACAAACACTGCAATCGCCCCCAGTAAAATCGCCTCCACAGTCGGCCGATTCTGAACAGGATGCGACGTTGAATTCTGCAAACTACCCATCGCCGCACAACCTTTCCCAGCCGACTTGGAATTGTCTTGAAGGGGCATTCCAATCATCGATCACCAGCCGTTTCATCGTTCCAATGGGCGAGCCATTTTTCGTGCTGCCAGAAATTTCAGAAGAATCAGGCTTGAGAACAATTTCTCGAACTTGGGCCGCCGATTGTGGTAAGCAAAACTTTGCCGCCGTACCAGCGCGAATCCAATAAATTTCTTCCCCCGGCCGAACGTTGGCCGAATCAATTGCGCCTGACGTTTCTGGATCTTTTGCAGCCGCAGCAGCCACCTCAAAATCTGGCAACGTGGCAAGGAAGTCCATTAACGGGCTCAACCCACGCTGATTTGTGGATTCGTTTCCAAGTTCCGCTGCTACACCGATGCATTCAACACGAACAACGCAATGGCCAACATGTAAGTGTTTGGCAATTGCCGCAGCAATTCGAATACACCATTCGTATGAACTTTGACTCCCTCGGCCAAAATGTTGTTCAGGATGAAGGTCGATGACAATTCGGCACGTTTTACTGGCTGCGGTCTGTCGCTCTAAAACGACCAATTTGTTTGTCCGAGCGGTCTTGGCCCAATTCACATGACGTAGCAAATCGCCCTGTCGAAATGGCCTCGCCCCAATCACGTCGCCGTCATGACCTGGTCGATCACTGAGCGCCCCTTCGATATTGAAATTGGTTCCGTTCAGGCTGCTTAACGCTGAGAGCTTTTCGCAGTGCGGCCAAACAATCATTTGTTGGCCTAATTCAATGTCACGGTTTGAATTGTAAAGTCCGAATGGAAATCCCGTTCCAATAGTTGGGACATCCGATGGTATTACACCTCGCCTCTCAGGTTCAAACTCCCATTGAAATTCCGTTTCACTCAAACCAGAAATTCGTTGTAAGCCAACCGCAACATTATCTTCGTCAGCAAAAATATCCTGAAGAAATTGACCTTCGACCGTTAATCCGAAAACGGGAATAGGCCAGCGGTTGGTAACGATCAAACGTCCGGTCGTTGGTCGCTTCTCAACCGTGTTACTCCAATCAAATTCCAGACGACACTTAATGCCCTTCATTCCAAGCCATGGCCAAATCGCCCCGACCATCAAAAAAGCAATCAACGACCACATCAACACAAAGCCTTGTGGCCCAATCAAAATTCCAACAAGTGCAGAAAATCCAGTCGCACACACGATCCAACCAACTGGTTGCTTCAGCCAATACACATACTTATTGAAGTAGGGAAAGTAGTCGTAATTCAGAATCTCACCAAATCGCTGCACCAGAACGTGACCCGATTTCAGTAGAGAATTCGATTTCAAGGATTCTTGTTCTTTCACAAAACTTCGCCTCTGGTTACCAAATCTAGTTGCCTTGCAACGAGGTAAACGCGTAGCCAATTGACTCCAACCAGGAGATCGTTCAATTCGGCCGCCTCATTGACAGCAATTACAGAAAGAAATGCGCACACGTTTGCCCAAAAATCAAATTGGGTTAGCAACTCTTGAACGCATTCAACTTAGGCAACAGGTGGACCGCGCGCCAGTTTCGAGAATGTCGTGAATGACGGCTGACTTGAGAGCCGTAGGCACAACGGCGCAGATAGTTGAGATACAGAATCTGTAGATGAATCTTCAAAATCTACGTGTGAGTACTTGAAAAACTTGCACAGAGCACAATCACAAGCTTGTTTTTCGATTCCGAAATCACTGGAGCTTGGCGGTTTGTAACAATGGCTGCATCCACAGCAACAAGAAGACTGGAGAGAATCGGCGTGTAGCCCAAAGATCGGTGCGCGATGAAGCGATGGCCCCAAATTTATAAAAAGGGCCAAATACAAGAGTAAAATCGAGCGTATGCTGCGATTCTTCAACACCGGATATCTCTACTGTTAAGACGACTCATTCTTTATTTATGACACAAAACCAATTTTGGTTCAATTAATTATTCCTAATATTATTTTCCGTACAGCACATTTCGCAGCACATTTGTAGCTTTTTCATACATTTTCATTTCAACCATGCCGGATTCGAGCCGCCGAAGTTCGAAACGAATCAGGTTGTCGAGCGTACGGGCGATACCAACTTGATCTTGCATTCGAACCGGCAACTTTCTGGTTCGTGAACCCAAGCCAAGTCTCAACGTCATACCATTTTCGAGCGAGGCTTGATCAAAAGTGGCGAATCCTTTGACTTCGAATACCACCGTTTTGTTGCGCAACAAATTAAAGTCCGAGTAGCGTTTCAAGATTGCGATCCGATCTATTATCGCGCTCGTCGCCTGCTCTGCATCTGGCGAGGAAATACTCTCGCGCGATTCATCAATCCGTTGCAATGCTCTTTCCAACATAAATCGACGATCCATGCGCTTGTATTTCGATTTCTTGCTCAACTTGGCCCAAGCTTGAGCCACCTCGAATGAGTTGTTCGAATCCTCAAACGATTCCAGATCCGACATGGCAACCGCTGCGAGCGCCGTATCATTTCCTTCTGAAATCAACTTCAATCCCTGCTTCGTGTTCTGTTTGCTAAAACAAAGATATCTGCCCAACTCAAATTTCTCTTTGGTCGACAATTTGCCAACGTCCTTCTTGCCCAACGTTTCGCATTTACGTTGGAGCGCGTCCATACTTTTCATGTCTTTGGCGAAACGCTGAAGCATATCCTGTTGCAACCGATCCCCAGACTTGTCAGCCAATTTTGCGGCACGGATTGAAAAATCAGAACAAATTTTCCATTGCTGCTCCATTCTTGCCCGTTCAAACAAAAGGTCCAGTTCGCCAACGATCGGCTCTAGTGAATCGCTTGTCGCAAGCGCCGCTGCGACCGGTTCCTGGATCTCTTCCCAATAATTAAATCCGACAAATCGCTTCTGCAATTGAGTGGCTGCGTTTTGAATCGTTTGAAAGTCACCCGAATTCCCAGCCAACTCAAGCGCTTTGGTCAGCCGAACAAATTGAACTTCCGGTGTCGATTCATTATCAATCCTGGATACCAGCTTGTTTGCCAGGACGCGCATCACGTTGACGTCACGTTCGGACAAATGCAATTTATATTCTTGCTGAAAGTCTCTCCGGGCACTTTCCAAGTCCGCAGCACTTGGAATCGGTTGAGGTTTAACAATGCTTGCTGGTGGTGGAGTGTTTTTGGTCGGCAAGGGTTCGACATTTTCGTTTCTGGGTCTCGGTGATCCGACAGGCGGCGGCTCGACCGATTCAGTCGCATCAGTAGGCTCGATCGGTTTTGGCTTTGATTTCGGCGGCGCAGTCAATCCTGAAGTCTTCGCAGATTCGGCATTTTCTTCGACTGCGTCAGGCGATTCTGCTTTAGCAACCTCCCGAGGCGCACGTCCTTTGATGACGTCGATCAGATTGGTGTTGAGCAGCACGTATGCAAACGCAACCGCACCAATCGCTCCAAGTATCCAGCCAGCAATGTCAAACGATTTCTGTCGTCGCGGCCGTCTTGAAGCGGCTCTAATCTTCGGCGCCGAATCAACGGGCCCCTGGCTGGACCCAATCTGCAATCCAGAAAAATCTGGCTGCGATTGACTATCTGGCAAATCGACCGTGCCAGCTTTCGAACCGGCGGCTTGGGGGGGCGATGGTTGTTTGGCCGGTGTCGCATTTCGCAACTTTTTGTCGTATCGCTTTTTTAGCTCCTCAGACAGCAAACAATCTCTGGCCGCTTTCAACTGACCAAGAACCTTCTTTGCTTCGACCGGATGTTCAGCTGCAAATGATTCCACATGACCAATTTGTCGGCCAGCAGCGTTGGCGATCACATCAACATCCGCCTCATACAAATCCAGACCGAGCAATCGATAATGGTTGACGCGGCGGCCCGATGTTCGAATACCGAGCCATTTCAGATAGGGATCAAAAGACTCACCCATTTTAAGAATCCAAATTCAACGAAATCGTAAATTGAGGTAAGAATCCAAATACTTACGGATACAATATTAACAGATTATGTTTTCAGTTTCACGATTTTGCGAGCCTTGCCGGAACAATCCATGTACTCAAGCTTGACCGCCCAAAGGGTGTCGTTTTCACTGCTATTTGTTTTCCTGCTTTGCAATCTGTCCGATGCACAATCGGATCACAAACATAGCAACGCCTTAGTTAAAGAAACCAGTCCGT
Organism: uncultured Pirellulaceae bacterium; assembly: GCA_964405425.1. Lineage (GTDB taxonomy): Bacteria > Planctomycetota > Planctomycetia > Pirellulales > Pirellulaceae > Mariniblastus. The sequence continues at coordinate 12,504 of CAYONX010000031.1, forward strand.
ATTTGCTGCTGCACGCTCACAATCCAGTCAATTGGTATGGCTGGCGAGAAGAAACGTTGGCACTGGCCAAAAAAGAAAATAAGCCGATCTTTCTGTCCATCGGCTATACCAGTTGCCATTGGTGTCATGTCATGGAACGCGAATCCTTCATGGACGAGGAAATTGCCAACTTCCTGAACGAAAACTTCATCTGCATCAAAGTAGATCGCGAAGAACGTCCCGACGTCGATACGATTTATATGGATTCGCTCAGAGTGGTTAATCGGCGAATGAATGGAGGCTGGCCGCTTTCAATGTTTTTGACGCCTGATGCAAAGCCGTTTTTCGGAGGCACCTACTTTCCGGCCCGTGATGGCGACCGTGGAGTCAGGTTCGGTTTCCTGACGATTGTCAATCGAGTTCAGAACGCATGGAAAACCCAGGAAGAAAAAATCCGCAAAGACGCGGATCTGGTGACAGATATTGTCAGAAAACAACTGGCGGGGCAAACCATTGCTGCAGACGCAAAAATCGATTCCCAATGGGTCAATCAGTGCTTTGAAAGTCTCAAGACTGGTTTCGATAAAGAATTCGGCGGCTTCGGGTATTCGCCTCAGAATCCCACCCGTCCAAAATTTCCTGAGCCTTCCAATTTACTGTTTCTGATCGATCAAATTCAAAGCGAATCGCCACGAAAAGAAGAAGCAAACAGATTTCTGATCACTACTTGCGAACGGATGATGATGGGCGGCATCCTGGATCATCTGGGCGGTGGATTTCATCGCTACAGCGTCGATCGATTTTGGCAGATCCCTCACTTTGAAAAAATGCTCTACGACAATGCTCAACTTGCAACCGTTTACAGCGCCGCGTACAAGCTGACCGGGCGTGAAGATTTTAAAATGGTTGTAGAGGAACTGGTAGAGTTTTCTTTACGTGAATTGAAAAATGAAAACGGTGGCTTTTACTCCGCGTTGGATGCAGAATCCGAAGGTGAAGAAGGAAAGTTCTACCGCTGGGACAAGCAAGAGTTCAAAGATCTGCTTAGCGACGAAGAATTCGAATTGTTCGCCAAAGTTTACGGAGTTGAAAATGCTCCCAATTTTGAAAGAAAATATTTCGTCCCACAATTAAGCGTGAATTTTTCTCAATCGGCTGAGCGGGTTTCTATGACTCAAGCAGCTTTGCTGGAGAAACTGAAACCGATTCGCAAAAAATTATTCGATTCCCGAGCCAAACGACCACGCCCAATCACTGACACAAAAATTCTAGCCAGTTGGAATGGGATGATGATTCGTGGGTTAGCCGATGCAGGGCAAATGCTGGAAAGACCAGAATATACACAGGCAGCAAAGAACGCTGCCATGTTTATTCTCAAAAACATGCTCAATGAAGACGGACGTCTTTATCGCACTCACACCGATGGCAAGGCAAGTCTTAACGCATACCTGCCCGACTACGCCTGTGTCATTGACGGCCTGCTGGCGTTACATCGATCCACTGGGGAACAAGACTGGCTCGACAAAGCTTTACAGCTGCAAAAAGTCCAGGATGAATTATTCTGGGACGAAAAATCGGGGGGCTATTTTTATACATCTGCGGATCACCAAGCGCTGCTGGCCCGTTCCAAACGGACCAATGATGGGCCGGTGCCCGCTGGAAACAGTGTTACGACTGGGAATTTGATTTATTTCTACAAAGCTCTCGATGACAAAAGCTGGCTGGACAAGTCTCGTGCAACCGTCCTTTCAGCGTCGCCGCTTTTAAACGAATTTCCGTTCTCTGCTCCAAGATTACTCATCCACATTAGCGACCTAAGCGAATCCTCAAAATCGGAATAACCGGTCTTTAGAAATCCAAGCGGAAATTCGCGACCCAACAACTTTGACATTCTGTGAGTTTCCGTTGATTCATTTAGAAGACAATTGAGTTTCCGCCGCTAAAATAAAATTAAATCAGCCACAAACTACTCACCCGCAAACTACTTGATTCCAAAAATCGATGCCCCAGTTTCCTTATCAACCAAAATCAGCTGACCCAGCTGCCGAAACTTCGTCTGACACGGCAATCCCGATTGCAAAAGTCAAACCGATCGAAGAACGTCCGGTAGAAAAAAAAGCCAAACCACCAATCAAATTCAAATCGGTCGAACCGAAAGGGCCAGTCACCCGCGTTCGCATCGATGGAAATGGAAACGAACCTAAAACAGAATCTAAAAGCAGCCCGTTTAGAGATTCAGGGCTACTCGAAGATGTGGATTCGATTGTCAAATTTCGAGACGATTTTGGAAAACCTTTTGTGATCACTGTATTGGCTCTGGCTATCGTTGGAGCAATTTACTGGTTCTCACGACCTGCAGACAAAGCTGGGGAGGCCGAAAAAACGATCAGCTCACTACTGGTTCAAGCGGATGATCTCGAAAGCCAGAATCCAGAATCACTGCAACAAAACTTTGACCTGTTCGACCTTAGGATCGATGTCGCCGATCAGTTGCTGGCCTTTGACGATCAAAGCATTGCATTGGATCGGGGTGCCGAACTGAAGCTCAAAACTTTGGTCTCATGGGACACCTTGAATCTTGAAAACAACATCCAGGATCCCACGGTCACCAACAAACTTGAAACCGCCGCACGCGAATTTATTAACAGCCGAAATCGTACCGTCGCCAACAATGCGAAGGTGGGATTGTCATTGATCAGGATTCGTGGATATCTCGATAACCCGCAACCGGAATCCTTTCCAGAAATTCTGGATCAATTCAAATTAGTCAGTTCGTTTGCCGAAGGCGACTTGGGGTCAGCACAAAACCTCTTGAAAATCGCGAAACATTTTCGCGGAAATGGCCTGACCAATGAATCCAATCAACTATTCAGAGCCGTCAATCTTGCCTGTTCTGCCAGCCACAATTCTGAGGTCGCCGCGATCGGGTCCGAAGCTGGACAGTACTTGAAAAGCTCCAGTTCTTTACTCAAAGAACTAAAGGGACTCGTCGCGACCAAAGGAGAAGTTGCATTGCAGCCAATCCGTCAAAAGATTGCTGAAAACACAACGGAAGAATCGATTACGACGGCGAAGCTGGAATCGATTCTTGAATTCCTGAATTTTCTCGTTGAGCATCGAGCCGTACCAGCGGTCCGTGTTTTGTTAACGGATTTTTCCAAAGGAATCTACCTGGTTGAAGCGGGCATTGAACGCGATGCAATCAAGAAGAAATATGAAGACCTGTCCAAACGAGTCGACTTGGTTGGCAAGGCATTCAACTTCTCCGGACTTTACAGCGTCGAAGGTCGGCCTACTTCGCGCGGCAGTTTGAACAGCTCCAACAAGATACTTGTATTTTGGTCGCCCGAAAATCAAAAATCTGTAAAACTGATTAAACAGATGTCAGAAAAACACAAGTTGTTTTCAGCACGCAGAATACAGGTGGTTGCTGTTGCCAATATGGATGACAAAAACAAGCGTCAAGTCGTTGAACTGTCCAACAACACTCGAGGAATCGAGTTCCTGACGTTGCAAAAAGAAAATTCAGATAGCCAGGCGTTCATCAACCGAACACCCATTCCAAAGCTGCCATATTGGATTCTGCTCGATAAACAGGATCGGGTTTACGCAATCAATATCGCAATCAATGACCTGGAAGAGGATTAGCAAACAGATTGTGGCAAAAACATTTGCTGTGAATTGCATTTCGAATGACTGACGCAGAACGAAGCGCATAAAAAAACCAGCCATTATTCGGAAATAATGGCTGGTTGCTATGAACCCGTTAGACACCAAGACAAAATTGTTTTGGCTCCCCACCTAACTGGATTCACAGAAGCAGTACACATTTTCTATACTCTTAATCACTGCGGATTGTTTTTTGTTACGCAAAAAATTTTCATTTTCCAAAACTATTTCAGCTTGCAAGTGTCGTAACTTCAATCCGCAAAACAGTTTAACAACACGAAGCTTGGAAGCTAAAAATCCCCAGTCGTCGACTGCTGGCGCATCATCATGCGGCGGAATCGACTCTTCGTATCCTCTTGCTTAACTTGAAAATCATCACCTAGCAACTCTTCGAGTTTCTGCTTCTGTTCTTTGGTCAATTCTGAAAATAATTCCTTTTTTGCATTGGCCTTCATTTCAGCTATTTTTTCCTCGATCTGCTTCTTCAGCTCCTTGGATTTTTCTTGGATTCGCTGAGTCTGATCAGCCGTCAGTCCCAGTTCTTCGGCAAGCAATTTTGTCAGTGCTTTTTCCGATCCCATGCGCCGCATTTTCATCTGACGAGCAACTTGCTTGAGCCGAGCCTGTTGATTGGGTAACAGAATGCTATTGATTTCCTCTTGCTGCTGGTTTTTCATTTCCGCAATCAAATCACGAAAACCGGTGGTACTGTTGAGCTTGATGTTGCCTTCTTCGTCGCGAATCCCTTTCAGATTCTCTTTCATTCGCTCACTGAATTCCTTGTTGATCGCTTCAATTCGCTCCAGCTGCCCGTCGACCAAAGCCAGATCTTTTTGAACACTTGCATCGTTTAACAACGAAAAATTGCTACCGGCAACGTCAAACCCCATCGTTCTACCAGCCATCATCGGTTCAAAAAACATTCCGCCGCCCAGTTCGGATGCATCCATGGACATCACAGTCGTACCAAGTGCGCCTGATTCGTCTGAGCTGGACGTAACAATGATCGCATTGCTTTGTTGCTGAATGGCCTCGACATCTTGTTGCTGTATGGCCTCGACATCTTCAGTTTGCGCGAAAGCAATACTGCCGACACCAATGATCAGAAACAACGATTTAACAAGTATTCTAAATTTCATATGTCTCACTCCCGAATAAAAAGAGCCCGCATCAAAACGAGCTCGTCAAATATTAAATCAATCGTCGTCGCCTTCAGGGACTCGATCGAGTAATTTCAATTCAATTCTCTTCATGTCTTCCATCTGCCGTTGGATTTGAGCATCCAATGCTTCAAATCGTTTAAACAAATCTCCCATATTCTTCTCGTCGCCCATTACAAACCCGGGCCCGATTTTTTCAAACCGAAACTGGTGGGCACCGGGAAATCCTTCAAAGCCTCCTGCCTGGATCATTTTGCGTTCGATCGGCTTCACTTCGACGGAGGTTTCTTTTCCGCTGCGCAATATTGTGATCGTGATTGGTCGATCTTCTTTACCGGCGAGCTGCACTGCACTGCTTAAATCCTTGACCGAAGCCAGTTCATCCTGGTCGGCATAGGTCAAAACATCGTGCAGCTTGATCCCTGCGATTCGAGCGGGTGAATCATCGGCACCAAGCGAAGTAACCACCAGTCCCATTCCCTCTTCCAGGTCCATATGAGCACGCAGCTGATCGGAAACCGGATTACAGTTAACTCCAATCATAAATTTGCTAACGTTGCCGTCAGACCCAAACACAAAATTCCCCGCTCCCAAGTTGCCGAAACCACGCCAACGAGGCATCATGTCAAAAACTCCCCTCAATCCCTGATCAGGCACAACAAGATCGTTTCCGCCAACGCCAATATTGAATTCCTGGCGTTCTCCATCAGGGCCAATGATGATCGCTTTGCCAGTTACCTGCTGTTGCTCTTCGCCGTTTTTGATAATCGATTGAACGGACTTGTTGACAATAATGTTCTGGGCACCAGATACGTCGATTTCACGACGCTTGCCATCGTTGTCAACAATAATAATCTTGCCATCGGCGGACTGAATATCGGCTGCGTTACCACCTGCTTTACCGGCTTGGGCAATCACTTTGAATTTCCGGGCGTCAACTTTCTGACCATCCTGATCCACCAGTTCAATATTTTCTTCTTTCTGTTCATTCTGCTGTGCATAGCTGCTACCGACGGAAACCAATCCAATCACAAGCGATGCAAAAACTAATTGTAAAAACGATTTCATATTTGCTCCTTTTGAAAAAACAAAAGAGGATTTACTGTCCTTGAAAAAAACTGTATTTGCGAACGGGTATCACAAAACGGCGCCCGTCATTCAAACGGCCCGACAAGAACCGAATATTTTGTTGTAAGCCATAACCGGAATCAGCCGCTCGTTGGCGAACGTCTTCCGGTAAATAGTCCTTCGAGACAAATTTCTGTAATTCAGATGGATCCACCGAATACAGCGGAACATCAGAATTTACGTACTGATGCCCAGTCGGATCTTCTACTTGCACACGATGATAAACCGCAGGCCGCTGATTCAGGTCATCCAGCTGAGGGTCGTCAACCAAAGCATTTGCGTTCTGCAAAACCTCAGTGTTATCTGCCAATGATACTGGCTGAGTTTCTGGCCCCAAAGAATCAGAGTTGACTAACAAGCCTCCGATCGAAATCGCCAACAACAAACTGGCCGCCAACGCTAACCAGCCCGTTCGAAAATAGGACCGGCTATCGACTGGCCTCATTGGCTTGGTTTGAAGTTGTGAATCCATATTGAAACCATGTTGGCCACAAAACTCGGATTGCCAAAGTTGATTTTCGACAAACGATGACGCGATCGATCGCCAGAGGTCCGGATTGTCTTCAGCAGATTTCAAAATCTGTTGCGTCTCTTCAAAATTCAACTCGCCATCGACAAGGCGTTGTAATTGAACAGGTTCCATAGCATTAATCTTTGTAATAGATCTTCTTTAGGGTGTTCCGACTTTTGACAATATCATTGATCTCAACCGCTTCCTTGCTTTCATTAAACGGTATTCAACGGTTTTCGTTTTGATGCCCAAATGCAAAGCCAACTGTTTGTAGCTCCAATTCTCGGTGTACTTAAGCATCAGGATCTCGCGATCACGAATACTCAATTCGTTAATCGCTTCACGCATCGCATCTGACTTTTCAGCATTCAGCATCCAATCCAGTGGCTCCGCATCCTGGCTGACGACATCCAAATCTGCCGTAGGCCTGGCATTGGACTTGCGCCCCATCTTGCGATGAAAGTTGATCGCCTGACGAACAGCCAGACGGTACAACCAGGGAGCAACGCGAACGGGATCTTCGGGCAACGAATTCTGGCGAAAAACCGCCAGTGCAATCTCCTGCATCAAATCATCAACCTCATGGCGATTTCCGATACGACCAGACAGCACCCTGCGCAGCCACGGTTCGTGCTGCTTCAGTGCGGCCGTCCAATCGATTGTTCCGGCGCCAATCTGCGACATTTGATTCGAAATATTCCAGCTGATGTTGTTGTTTGGTATACCAAGAGTCGAGTTACAGCTGGTTATCCCCAGCCCGTTTTACGAATTTTGGCAAGTTTTTTGCTAAGGCCTCAATCGCACTAATGAATATATTGAATATTTCCCTTGCAAAACTCAATTTCAACTTAAAAATGCTGTCACCCAAATTTGACAGGCCCCTTTAATGAACGACCAACCTGATTACCAGTCCGATTCTGACCGCCCCAAATCCATCACGCGGTACCTGGACATCCCCAAGATTCTGCACAGCGTCGAAAAGGATATGCCTTTCAATAAGTGCCTGAAATGCGGCACGGATTTGCTGACAAGCAATCATCACTATGTCATCGAAAAAGTCTTTCGTCGAAATGAGGTGATCATTGAACTGGCCATGTGCCTGAATTGTCGCGGTAACCAATGCGATGAAGGCATGTCACAAAAGTCGGCCGATACGATGAAGGCCTTCGTTCAGGAAAAAATCGACTTTCGCCAACGCTTGGAATTGATGTCGCAGGTCAACGATATCGACTCGATCGATCCGTGGCTCGAAAGATGTATTCTATCGGATCGTCCAAGCCAGATGTTTTCGGAGTATCAAGTTGTCGCTTTGTGTAGAGGCCCTTGGATCCAGCGTGATTTTTACCCTGCGTTCATTTCCGGTAAATCCATCGAGGAAATGTCAGATCTGCTGTCCGAAGAAACACGCGACTGGATGGACGATTTCATCGGCGACAATTTTGGCATGCCGTCAGAGTTTTGCGATTCGCCAACGTTCTCACCGGTGTTCATGTAAATGCTTTAGTAACTTTGCTTTGACTCCGTCTTCATTGACTCTTAACAACGTTTTCGATGCTGTCCACGAATTGCTTAATGAAACGCCATCCTTGGACCACTTCTCGCGCACCGGCGCAAATCTAAGCAAAAACAGTCAGCAAATGGTTCCAAAATGGAATCAAGTTGAGAATCCCGTCTCAAAATGAAATGAATCCATAGTGCTCATTTCCTAAATTTTTCCGAACGAAAATTTTAACAAATAACAAACTGGTTTTTGCGAATGAGGTTCTGATTGCTTCTGTTATTCATCCACGCAATCAAACAGAATTTACCGCGCGGAAATTCATTACCGCGCTATCAACTTTTAAGTCACTTGGAGATTTTCCTATGTCAATCAATCTTTTAGACATGGTCAAAGGTGCCGTTTCGGACCAGGTAATGGGTCAAATTGGTAGCCTGCTCGGCCAATCAGATACAAAAAAAACATCATCCATGTTCGACACGGCAGTCGGTACAATTTTGGGCGGCTTGACGAAAAAAGCCGGCACCTCCCAGGGAGCTCAGGACATCTTTGGCGCGGTTCAAAAACAAGACGATGGCTTGATGGACAAGTTGGGCGATTTGCTCGGCGGCGGCAACCACGCAGCACTCGAAAAATCAGGAACCGGAATCTTGGACATGGTTTTTGGTGGCAATCGTGGCGGAATGATTGGAGCCGTTTCCAAATTCCTTGGACTCGACGATTCAATGATGGGCAAACTATTGACGCTCGCCGCTCCTATTGTCATGGGGGTCATCGGTAAACACGTCAAATCAAAAGCTCTCGATGCAGTTGGTCTTGGATCGTTACTGGGTGAACAAAAGAGTTTCCTCAGCAGCTCGATGCCGTCTCAATTGACCGGCGCATTAGGGTTCGGCGACATGCTCGGCGGAGCTACCGATGCGTTAAAGGGCGCGGGTTCGGCGATCACAGGTGCAGCTGGTGACGCTGGGCAAGCCGCCGTGGGTGTTGCTGGCGACGCTGGGAAAGCCGCTATGGGAGCTGCGGGTGACGCTGGGAAAGCCGCTATGGGAGCCGCCGGTGATGTTGCCGGTGCTGGTGGTT
>CAYONX010000031.1:21631-48013 GCA_964405425.1 uncultured Pirellulaceae bacterium
GACGCTGGGAAAGCCGCTATGGGAGCCGCCGGTGATGTTGCCGGTGCTGGTGGTTCGATGATGAAGTTCCTGCTACCTTTGATCTTGCTGGGAGCATTGGGCTTCTTGGGCTACACCATTTTTTCTGGCGGCCTGGGCTTGGGTGAAAACGTTCCAAATGTATCAGATGTGATAGACGGCGAAGCCATGCCAAGCCTGTCGGCTCCGGAAATGCCAGATCTGACCAATATGGATTTTGGGGATTTCGATATGTCGGGAATGCAAGAAAAATTCACTGGCATCACCGATGGCTTTCAAAACGTCACCGCCGAATCAGCTCAAGGACTTGCGGGTAAAATCACCGACCTGACTGGTTCGATTGACGGCATGGGTCTGGATAACTTAACTGGGCCTGCCAAGTCAGCTGCAGGAGGCGTCATCGGTAAATTCGTCGAGACCATTCAAGGTGCACTTGGTGGAATCTCCGATGATGGAATCATGGGAATGCTGAAACCAGCTGTCGAATCTTTGATCGAAAAACTGAATGCGTTCACCTAATCGACATCGATGTAAATATCAAAATTGGCCCGGCAGTTTTCTGCGGGGCCTTTTCTATGCGCTATGCACCTGTGCTGTTAAGCGCCGCTGCCCGACCACGAATCCGCCAACTCGGGCTTCACTGAATCACTTACGGCTTTCCGGTTTGACATAAAACGATACGTCAGAAAAACACACCAAAAGCAACCAGCACAAATATAGAAACCATAACCTTCGTGAATCGGACTGAATCCTTCGAGCAATATATCCACTCCGACCAACAGATGAATTCCGTATTCAAATCGATTCAAGAACACGTCACGCCAAAACCAACAGATGCCCGTCCAGATCACCCAACAACCAATTCCCAGCAAATTACAAGTCAGATAACTCGCACCCAGACACGAGTGGAAAAACCCCAGATAGACCAGGAGCAACGCTGCGCTCAACCAGGTCCATTGCCAGTGGTATCGTTTTTCTTTTGTAAAACTCATAGTCGCTTATTTAATGATCGTGATGTGTAAAACACCGCAAAACCATACTCCTGATAACCGTTAAGCCGCAATTCAAATCCCGGTCCGTTCGCTGATCTTGTTTAAGTGGTGCTTCATGTGCGCCAGATAATCCTCAACCAGAAAACTCAGCGAAACAGGTTCATTGGGAGTGATGGTGCATTTGACTCGCATTTTTTCGTCAGGAATTCGACGAATAATTTGGGCCAACTGAAAATTATACAACTTCCAAAAATCGATCAGATTGTCCCATGAGCATTCTCGGTACTGCTGAGATTTGACCCAAAAATTCTGATCGTAATTCGGAAACACCATTGAGTCCGTTTGCAATGCCCGGACGAAACGCTGATGGTTGTTCGCAGCTGAATCTACAAGGTGACCCAACACTTCAATGATCGCCCAGCGTTCTTCAGTAGGCTTAATTCGGACAACTGAATCGTCCATTACTGCTAATCGAGCTGAAAAAAATTCTACGACTTCAATCAATTCATCAGCTACTAGATCGATCGAAGTACTCTTGGGAACATTCATGTATTTTGGCTGCTTATAGAAACCTCACGATTGGAAAAAGATCTGAGGAACAAAATAAAAATGAATTCGTATGCATCCCGCCCGCGATAACGAACACTTAACAATATGGGCCGATTAAGTCGTTCTTGCAATATAATTTGCTTGGCCGGGAACTAGATTGTCAACATTTATCGGAACCGCCATCGTGCAATTGTGGCCTATCATGCCGTAATAATACCCTGTTGTGACAACCGTCTTTTATTTCACCAGTCAGATGAAAACGGCGTTTAGCCCAACTTCACCCATCTTCTGGCGCTTTTGCATTCAATGCACTTCAAAACTAAAATTGCGGCTGCCTGATATCGACGGGCAAGTAAACCTGCTTCATTAGCCAAACTTTAAATTGATCATGACCACCGAAACTTTTGCCAACGCATCGACCAACCCAGCAATCCGTGCCCTGGAACCAAAAAAGCTTTGGCAAAATTTTGCCGATCTGAATGCGGTTCCCAGGCCTTCCAAAAAAGAACAACGAGTTATCGAATTTGCAAAACAGTTTGGCGAACGACTTGGACTTGATACCACCGTCGATGCCGTCGGCAACGTAATTATCAAAAAACCGGCTTGCGGTGGAATGGACTCGGCAACTCCCATTGTGATGCAGTCGCATTTGGACATGGTCTGTCAGAAAAATTCCGACGTTGATTTTGATTTCGACAACCAAGGCATCGAAATGGAAATCGATGGGGACTGGGTGCGGGCCAAAGGTACAACGCTCGGCGCAGACAACGGCATTGGAGTAGCAGCGATCATGGCTTTGCTCGAATCCGATGATATCCCGCACCCACCGCTGGAAGCTCTATTCACGATCGACGAAGAAACCGGAATGACGGGGGCCAAAGGCCTGGCCGGTGGTTTGCTCAACGGAAAAATCCTGCTGAATTTGGACACCGAAGATGACAACGAATTAACGATCGGGTGCGCCGGCGGAATCGACGTAACCGCCACTCACAAGTATTTACCTGAAAAAGCACCTGCCGGGACGATGGGATTCAAAATCTCTGTCACCGGTCTGTCGGGCGGTCATTCAGGAATGCAAATCCACGAAGGACTGGGCAATGCCAACAAAATTATGAATCGAATACTTTGGAAAGCAGCCACGGAATTCGAACTTCATATCGCCGAAATTGATGGTGGCGGACTACGCAACGCCATCCCTCGCGAATCGTTTGCGAACGTCGTCGTCAACAGCGATCAAGCCGACGAGTTTCAGGCGTGGCTGGACACGGCAACCGAACAGATCTTGTCAGAATACAAAACGACTGACCCCGATGGCTCGATCACCTACCAAGGGCTTGAACATCCACCAGAAAAAATCGTCGCGCCAAAATTACAGAAGTATCTGCTGGGCACGATTTATTCCATCCACTCTGGTATTCACCGCATGAGTCCCGACATTCCAGACCTGGTTCAAACTTCCAACAATCTCGCTCGAGTTTTAGTCAAGGACGGCGAAATCGAAATCGCCTGCCTCACGCGCAGCAGCGTCAACAGTGAACGTGACGACATGGCTAATTCGATCGGTGCCGTACTTGCATTGACCGGCGCGAACATTGAAACCAGCGGTGATTACCCCGGCTGGAAACCTTGCCCCGATTCGACCATCGTTAAACTGATGTCGGCTTTGTACGAAGAACGATTCAACGAAAAAGCACATGTGGCTGCGTGTCACGCTGGGCTGGAATGCGGAATCATCGGCACCAATTATCCTGACATGGAAATGATCAGCTTCGGCCCGAATATTCGCGGTGCCCATTCGCCAGACGAAAGAGTTCAGATCAGCAGCGTCCAAAAATTTTGGGGGTATCTGCTGGAAACTCTCAAACGGATTGACTAGTCAATTGGCAATTACCAGGCTCATGCCTGCGTGTTGACATCCGAAACTTCACTAACGGAATTAGTCGCCATGTTTGGTGCTGGCACACCAGCATCGATCGGCGATTCGTCCCGCAAATCGTGAATGCGTGGTCGACGTTTCTTGCGCGTCTTTTCGGGAATCATGCTGCGCATGGTTTCCAGTTTCCCAAAACACAACAATCGATCGCCTGGCTCCAGCCGGCGTTTAAGCCGCGGATTGGGAACAACGGTCGAGCCTCGGTAAAGCGTCAAAACGTTAATGTCCTTCTCCGGCAAACCAGATTCATCGATCGTCTGGCCAATATACTCCGACCCTTCAGGAATATGAATTTCCGTCACACCGTAGCCGCGGCTAACGGTCAAGCGTTGTCGAATATCGATCTCCGGAAAATCAACCTGGGCCGCAACATAATCGATGATCGCTCCAGCAATATCCAACTGTGTGCATTCTTCAATCCCCTGCAGCCCTGGAGAAGAATTAACCTCCATGATTTGCGGGCCGCTTTTGCTTTCCAGCATATCGACTCCTGCAATTCGCAAACCAAGAATCTGAGCAGCTCGAATGGCCGTTTCACAATAAGTTTCATCCAGCAAAATCATCTCGGCTTTTCCGCCACGATGAACATTGCTGCGAAACTCCTGCCCTTGAGCCGTTCTGCGCATCGCGGCCACCACTCGATCTCCGATGACAAACGCACGAATGTCGCGCCCTTTACTTTCAGCCACAAATTTCTGGATCAGCACATTTTGTTTCGTACTTTGCAGCGTCTCGATAATTGCGGCTGCAATGTTGACCGTATCCGCCAAAATCACACCAACGCCCTGGGTGCCTTCGAGCAACTTAATAATGACCGGTGCACCTCCGATCCTTTCGATCGCGGGCAAAACGTCATTTCTATCACGCACAAATGTAGTTTGTGGCATGCCGATATTGTGCTTCGCCAGAATCTGCAAACAACGAAACTTGTCGCGCGAGTTGGTAATTCCGGAAGAAGAATTCGCACAAAAAACGTCCATCTGTTCGAACTGGCGAACCAGGGCCGTTCCAAAGTACGTAACCGACGCACCAATCCGAGGCAAAACCGCATCGTACGAATCAAGTGGTTCTTTGTAGTAATACAAATCCGGCTCACCACGTTCAAGATCCATCGAAAACTTGAGCGTATCAAATACACGCACTTCATGACCACGAGCTTTGGTGGCATCGACCAAGCGCGACGTACTGTAACAATCTTTGCTGCGTGAGAGAATTGCCAGATTCATAAACCAGACCTCTTTCTAAGTCACTTTCTTCTTTTTCGGTTTACCACCACAGTAAGAACTGGACGCATCCACAACAAATCGTCCGCCCAAAGCTTCCCGTCCAATCAACATTCGGAACCCCATCTTGGTCCGATCAAAAAGCGTCAAATCGATCTCGTAACGACACCCAAACAATTCCAACCGAGTACGAACTACCGGCCGGGTGGTTGTCTGACCATTGGAACTTCGAACTTTTCGAAACTCTGCAACCGGCAAACAGGCTTCGATTACCCGGTCGCGATTTTTTTGCAACGGCTGAACTTTGAATTTAACTTGTTGAATATCAGAAACATCAACAATCTCGATATCGTAAGCATGCAAAGACGACGAACGGGCGCCAGTGTCGATCTTGGCTTTGATTCGCTTAATGCCGATTTCAGGCAATCGCACCCATTCCCGCCAGCCAACGGTTTTTGGATTGGAATCGTTGTTTTCGATCATGGCTTGCTTTTTCACACCTGTCGCTGTCTACCTTCTTATCGGTCGAATTTGCGACCATTCATTAATGACGTAAATCGATTCGCCATCATAATCACAACTAACCACAACGTTTGCGGAAATTACCGCTGTTTCTAGAAATGCAGTGGGCAGCGTTCGATAATTCGGAGTCCAGAATCGGCAGAAAAGCGACAAAAATAGCGGCTGAAAATCAGCCGCCATTGAGCCACCAAGCAGCAATGTTAATTCGTGGCAAACGGCTTTCTCATCACAACCACTGCCTCTCCAATGGTGTAATTGGAGATTTTGTTGCCATGTAAAGCAAAAAGCTTATTAGCCAACGCTTCATCTGGCACTTTCCAGTCCTTGGGCTCAAGGGCAACGAGATCAAATTTGCTGCGGTTAAATTTTTCTGCCAGGTTGTCATAAGTCAGCCGGTTGATTTCTTCGCTGTCGTAAACCCATTTGACCATTATTTCAACGTGTTCAGCTGGCAACCCTTGCTGGGACAAATAATCCGTCATTTCATTTCGATCGAAATACAGGTGTGACCAATCTGGCAATGGATTGTTTCCATTGAACGCAAAACGTTCTCCGTCGATCAACACCCAAAGATGATGGCCCCAGCGGCTATTCCAAAAAGCACCGCCATGCAGACATACCAGCCCACCGGGCCGTGTCACTCGAAACAACTCGTCGAGAACATCGTCCATGTCAAGCAGATGCTCCAGCACAGAAGCACTAAACGAAATATCAAAACTTGCGTCCGGATAATCAATCTGTCTTGCATCCATTCGGCGATATTGCAGTTGCTCTTCCACGTTATCTTTAAGGTCGCGACGGTTGTTAATTTGTAAAACCGTTGACGCACCTTTCTGTATCAAATGCGATGCGATACCAATCATTTGCGGCGTTCCGCCAATCTCCAAAACATTCGTTCCGGTAATCCGCGAGAACTTACAGATGCTTTCAAATACCCATTGTTGATAGGGTAGCATCGACGTTTGAATTTCAGTTGTCATTTTGAATCCATCAGGTTAGAGAAGATTGTTGACTGGCATCCCTTTGCAACAACCAGGTTGGCTCTGCGAGATTTCAGCGTAAGGCAAATCCGCGCGAGCAAATCCGCGCGAGACAGTCGAGAACATCTACGGCCCAAAAGTAGCAATAGGATGCGAGTTGCTGCAATACAGTCGAGCGACGCTAGCACTGAGTCCAATTCAAATTCGCAGGTTATCTCCTGTTTACCCAATGCAGTTAAAAATGCGCGAAAGGCCTGCTTCATCATTGGCTCACGTTATCCTCAACGCCCTCTGCGATTTTGTTTGCGAATAATTCCACCTAAATTTGAATTGGTGCTACAAAAAGGCGACAATGGAATACCTGCTTGATCTCGCAACATGATTCGCTGCACCTCTTTTCTGGAGATGTTATGAGTGTTTGGCTGACGGAGAAAGAATTTCGACAAGGCGCTGCCCAAGCTAACGGCATTACCATCAATGTCGCGTTTCTGCGCGAAATTAAAGAAGATCATTTGCCGGTCAGAGAACAGACCGCCCGTATCCAAGGCTTGCTCCAACAAGGAATCACGCCCCGCGAAGCGGTCGAGCTTCTTTCCGACTACCGCGACGCGATTGAGACCTATTTCGCGTTGGAAAAATGTTTTGGCTATTTCAAAAATGCGCGAGTCAACAATCCACTGATAGGCAACCGCGCCGATGAATTGCAGGAAGAACACGAAAAACTTTTTCATGACTTGAACGAGCTGATCGAACTAACCAATCAAATCCTTTATCGCGAATGTGGTCCGGACTTGAGCCTCGCTGAAATCTCCGATCTTTTCGAGAGCTTCGCACGTCGGTTTGAAGTCCATGAACACAATGAAATGGAGTTGATGATGCGATTATGCAATGAGGAAATTGGAGTCGGCGACTAGATTCAAAATCGATCCGGCAGATTGTAGTTGCACGACTGAAGCCGGAGAATTAAACGGCAATCCCAACAGAGCCGGATAAATTGTCGAACAAGAGCGCTACTGTTACCTTTAAGTTTGATTACAATGTCGGTTTTGGAATTCGAAAAGAGCCTAGAACCGTGAAAATCCTGCTCAACGAAACGGAGTTGAGAAACGGAGTCCAGCAATTGGCTGACTCGATCAACAACGAATATCGTGGTCGACCACTGACGATCATCGGCGTTCTGACCGGTAGCATCGTTCTGCTCGCCGATGTCATCCGAAAACTTGAAATGCCGCTACGCGTTGGTGTCGTTCACACCAGCAGCTACGTTGGGACACAACGTGGTGCCTTGACCATCAACGCCGAAATCATGCTGGATATCACCAATCGAGACGTGCTTTTAGTGGATGACATCTTCGATACGGGCCATACGCTCAATGAAGTCATTGCACTAATGAATGATCTTGGGCCAAAGTCGTTGAAATCAGCAGTGCTGCTACTCAAGACCGGCCGGCAAGAAGTCGATTACCGTCCAGATTTCGTGGCCTTCGATATTCCCGATGAATTTGTCGTTGGCTACGGCCTGGATTACAACGATGAATATCGCAACCTGCCTTATCTGGCATCTCTGGAACCAACAGACATTCAATCCTCTACGGATACATCAAAACAAACCAGTCAATGAAACCCCAGAATCTGCTAATCGTTACCAGAAGGTTTTGGCCGCACTCAGGGCTAACCGAAATCGCTTTGAGCGAATTGGCTGTTAACCTCGCAAAAGCAGGTCACGAAATCACCATCGCGACGATCCAATGGTCGCGCCATTGGAGTGAATGCGTTCACTACCAGGGCATTCCGGTGATTCGATTCGCACGTCCGGTTTCAGGACCTTGGAGTTCATTTCGATACTCGCGATCACTGGCACGTCACTTCACTACCACGTCGTACGATGGTGTCATCGTAGCTGGCATGGATGACGAAGCAGCAGCCGTAATGAAAACCGTTGATGAAACCACGCCTGCTTTGATCTATGTGGACGATGGCCATCTGGGAACACCCACAGACCTGACACGCAAACAAATCGATATCTTGAAATCAGCAGACGCCGTCGTTGCAGCAAACCCCCGCGTTGCTGATGCCTTGTCTGGAATTCGGACCGAATTCGTTGAAACGATCTTTCCCGGAATTGGCCAGGCAGAGCGAAAAACCGACGACCGATCACAGATTCGTGCTGGTTTGGCAAAAGCTCATCAGATATTGAGTCTGGAAGCCAACCAGCGTTTAGTCGTTTGTTGCACTCGGATGGATCGACGGAGCCGGATTTCCGAATTGATTGCTGCCTGGCCATCGGTGTTGAGACATTTCCCCAACGCCCGCTTGTGGTTGATTGGAGAAGGAAAAATCACTGGCTGTCTTTGGCAACAAATCGTCGACCTTGATCTTGTGTATAGCATTCTGCTACCAGGATTTTTTGATCAGCTTGCGGATGTCTTTGGCGCCGCCAATTTGTATGTTCACGCGGGGGGCCCGCACCAATGCGGCGAAGCGTTGGTTCGCGCAATGGCCTGCGGAACACCTGCCATGGCAATAGCGAATCAACACACCTCAAAATTGATCACCAATCGTCACAACGGAATCCTTTCCGAATCGTCTGATTTTGATTCCATTGCCACGGCAATCATCGAAGCATTGCACAACGATAATTGGACAGCATCCGCGGCCACGCTTGCGAAAAACCAGTTAGCCAATCAGTACTTACCGGAACGCCAGGTCGCCGGTTATGTTGATTTGATAAAAAGTCTGTCGGATCAATTGGTTGAAGCTGCTCTGTGAAAAACAAGATCGCTTACATCGTCGAGGAAGTATTCGAAACGGGGCCTGTTTTCCAGTTGCGCGAACTGATTCGCGGATTGTCGTCAGACAATTTTGAAACGGAAGTCGTATCGCTATCTCCATACGACCAGGATTCGACGTTCTTTGGCGACTCGGCAAACTTGCACACGTTGCCACGATCTCGATTCGCATTGTTGCAAGGATTGGAGCTGCGCAAAAGAATTGAAGAAATACAACCCAATGTTGTTCACAGCTGGGGAGTGGCGACACGATTGCAATCGGCCATCGCAAGCTGGAGCCGAGAGCCCGTACATATAACGTCGGTATTCGAGCAACCTCAAGATCACCAATCATTGATCATGCGAAGCGCAAATTGGTTCGCTTCAGACGAACTCGTTGCCAACCATCCTTCGATATTGGATGGTCTGCAGCAAGCTGGAGCGAAATGCGATCGTGTGATCCGTCCTACCATCTCCAATCCGCACACCAGTTCAGCAGCCCAGCACATCGATTCGGCAGCTCCGCTCAACAATTCGGAATCTACACACGCCAGTTCGGACAGCGCTCGAAACAAGTTGCTGGCGTTGATGGGTAAAAAATCAAATGAGCGAATTTGGCTGGCAGGTGCCGTGACAGGATTTGAGCCACGATATCGATTGAAAGATCTGGTTTGGGCAATCGACATTCTTTGCTGTGTTCGCAAAGACATTCATCTGATCATTTTTGGCAACGGATGTGACCAAGGCATTCTAAATTACATCTCCAAGCTTGATTGTGCTGACAACGTGCACCTGCTACCGATCGACCAGCAGAAAATGGAATTGATCGCAGGGCTGGATATATTCTGGAATTCTCAAACCGTCTGTCCGGTTCCGCCCGCGATGTTGTTCGCCATGCAAAGACAAGTTCCCGTGGTGAGTGTGCTGGGCGATGAAACCAAAGAATACGTGCTGCCAATGCAAACGGCACTGGCGACAAACTATGGTGCCCGTGATGAATTCGCTCGCTGGACCAAATACCTGATTGAATTGCCAGACGCTGCCAAACAAATTGGAATTCAGGCACGGCAACATGTTGAAAACATGTTGATAAACAGCTCAATGGTCGATGCCTACAGCAAGCTTTACATCGACCTGATCAGAAAATCATGAGATAGCCAAACAATGCGGCTAGAGATTATTTCTTGCGATGGCGAATTTTGGCTCGCATGCGACGCTTCTTTCGACCAATCTTGCGTCGGCCTTTTCCTGTCTTTTTCGTTCCCACTTACAAAAACTCCTTGGTTGGATGATCCATAATCAACGAAGAAAAATACAAATTAAAATTCTTCGGAATCGGGAAGTTTACTCCAATTACGCCTCAGCCATCAAGCCAAAATCACGATTTATGCGAATTAATTGCGTCGGATTCGACTTCATTTTGTGTCTCTGGACGCAAGGTCAACCCAAACAATAACCCCAAAACCATCAAACCGGTAACGATCGCGGCGGCGGTAAAATAGCCTTCATCGAACACATGCTTGGCACTTGAATATGCCATCGCGAAACAAGAGACCGTCAAAATCAGCGGCTCCAGCGGATATAGCGGTGTTCGAAAACCTGTCGCATCTTTGATTCGTACCCGCAGCACAATTAGTGCGATTCCCACCAGGCCCAGAAAAGTCCAAAAGAATGGCGCCGACACAACGATAATCACTTCAAACGGATCATCGAATTGAAAGCACAAACAGAACAGCCCAATCGTAACGACGGCCTGCAAGGCTGTTGCGATCCACGGTTGCCCGCTCGATTCACTCCAATGTCCGAGCATTCGCAGCATTCGGTAATCCCGCCCAGCGGCGTGATAGATCCGAGGGCTGGTGATTATGATCCCATTGATAGCACCCAGACAGGAAATACAAATCAGCGCTGCAACAATCTGCGCGCCGCGTTGCCCAAGACTGCTCTCAGCACCAAACGCATGTCGAACTACATCTGTGGCCACGGTTTCCGTTTCGACCATGCCTTCAAATCCGAGTGCCAGTGCAAAAGCTACATTGGCCAACAAGTACAGCGACGTCACCGTCAGGGTCCCAAACACCAAAGCACGAAACAGGTTCTTTTGCGGCTGTTTGATTTCGGCTGCCACAAACGACAAATCGTTCCATCCGCCGAACGAAAACATAATAAACACCATCGCCAACAACCAATTTGCCTTCGCCCCGGCAACGTCGGTTTGCCAGATTTCTTGTTGACCCACGGGCGCAACGCAGCCAAGGATAAAGATCAGCACCAAACCCAGAATCTTGGTCAGCGTCAAAATATTCTGAATCCATGTGCCTTTCTTCAGCCCAACCAGATTGATCAAGCTCAGCGCAACCACCGCCGCAACCGCAAACCATTCGATCGACGAATTCCCGCCACCCTCTTTTCCATACAACATTTGCGAAAAGTAAATTGCAAATGTAATTGCCATCGCACCCATATTGCCCGGTCGTATGATCCAGAACGTAGCCCAGGCGAAAAGAAAGCCAACGGTTTTGCCAAACGCCAACTTTAGAAACCCGTAATCGCCGCCAAGCAGATTCGGAAAACGCGTTGTCAATTCGGCAAAACAAAGCGCTCCCGCAATCGTGATCAGACCGCCAAAAATCCATAAGCCAATTAACTCGGCGAATCCATTGGTCGATTTCGCGATCAGCGGAGCCGCTTTAAAAATGCCCGCTCCAATGATCGTTCCCACAATGATGCAAATTGCATCGAACAGACTCAACACACGACGTGGACCAGCCTGAGTAGATTTTTCCATCAAATTTCCAGAATCGGTGCAATGCAGAATGACTTAACGCCATGAAAGCCTAGTCAATTTCCTCTACGAAAAAAACTCAATAATTGGTTACTCTTATCGAATAGTCTTCTGAAACCCGCTTCCGGCGCTCGATACTGGCAAATGACCAGTAACTTCTGATACGCCGCTCTAGATTTTCCCTCATTGTGATGCCCCTATGGGCGAAGCTACGATGTTGATCTGGACTTACGGGAATTTCTGTATATAAGTAATTACTGAGTTTAATACCCAAATGGAGGATTTATGCCGAAAGAAGAATCGTTTGAAGTCAACGGTACGGTAACCCAGGCGTTGGCAAACACCCGGTTTCGTGTTGAATTGGAAACCGGAAATGAAATTCTTGCGCATGTCGCTGGAAGAATGAGAAAACACTTTATTCGCATCGTTCCTGGAGACAAAGTTCGTGTGGAACTGTCACCCTACGATTTGACCAAAGGTCGCATCGTATTTCGCGAACGCTAATCCGCGAAAGCTCTGCCGAAATCGACAATCTGTTTTGACTTGTCAATTCAACAGGCAATCTTCCATTGTTCGAGGCCATCAAATTCGCTGGCTATTTGTGCGCGCACTTTGTCCAACTGGACAATTCTTGTGTTTTCGCCAAACCTTGCCTGAATATGCGGGGTTATATTCTACAAACGTGCGGGCGGAGCTGTACCTTTTGTTCCCCAGCGTCGATCTCCCATTGCGGGCTGGTGCGCTGCAACAGACAATGCCGTATTGCAAATGCTTTGTTCGCGAATCATCAGGCAACTTTTGGAGAGAATAGTGACATATAGAAATTTTGGGCCGTCGACTTTGTTAGCGTTGGGCCTGATTATAGTTACAGCAACGATGCCGCTTTGTCCGGCCGCTGCTCAGCAGGCACCAGAACCGTCAGCCATCATCGCCCTCGCACCGATTGATGAACAACTGAAGGATGTTGAATATCTGGCCGCCGCAACCAGTGAAATGGCTGGCAATATGAGCGGCATGGCAAGGCTACAGGCGGAAGGCTTTATGCCCGGCGTCGACTTCAGCAAATCCTCAGGCGCATTACTTTATTTTACCGAAGGACAAACAGAACCCAACGCGATTGGATTCTTCCCCGTCACCGAATTGGAAGATGTACTGGACAAAATTTCTGAGTTTGCAGAAATCGAAGAAGAAGCCGACATCATAAACATCTTGCCTGACAACGGAGAGCAACTTTCTCTTAAGAGTCAGGGCAACTACGCATTCGTTTCGGACAAGCCCGAGCTGCTCAAGAATCTGCCTGCCGACCCGGCTGGAATGGTTGCAGATCAGGCAAAAAATTACAACGCCTCAGCAATCATTTACCCGCAGCGGATTCCAGAAGAGCTACGTCAGCAGGCGATTGAGCTGATTCGACAAGGCTTTGAATCCCAGATGGACCAACTCGATGAGTTGTCAGCCGACATTCAAGAGGCTCAATTCGATCTGCAAATGAGACAGATGGAAATGATGGTCAATGAATTCGAAAAAGTGACCATCGGACTGGGCATCGACAAAGACGCCAAGCGTGTCTTCGTCGACACCAAGATGAAAGGAGTCGATAATTCCGACATGTCGAAGCGCCTGATCGCTTCTAAAACGACCGAGCCAACCAAGTTCGCAGGATTTCTGATGGAAAACGCTGCCATGACAATGCATAACTGCAGTGGCATTTCACCAGAAGACGCCAAAATGTACGTCGATGCTTTTGACAATATTCGCGACGTTATGCTCGACGAAATTGTCGAAGAATCCGAAGAAGACAAAGCGGCGGTATTGACCAAAATCACCAACCAACTTTCTTCCGTCATCAAGAAAACACTTAATAACGGGTTGATGGATATGGGCGGAGTGATATTCACCGAGAACGGCTTGAACGCGACATTCGCTGCCCAAATCGCGGATGCAAGATCCCTGGAAACATCGATCAAGGAAATTGTGGATGAAACGAAATCAGAACTCGCTGACAAAGGGATTGTGTTTGAATTGAATTCCGGTAGCCACAGCGGCTTCAATTTGCACAAGATTTCAATCGCTCTGCAAGTTGATGAACTCGATGACGCTGTCGAGCAGATGCTAGGAGACAAAGTAAACGTGATTCTGGGTATCAATAACACCCAGGTCTACGTCGCCGTCGGCAAGGATCCTGAAGCGACACTTAAGAAATCGATTGATGCCAATGCCAATGCGTCACCATCCAATAAACCTGACATCCTTGGACAGTACAATTTCTTCATGACCCCAATCATGAAAATGGCTGCTTCGATGCAGGACGAAGAAATGATTGAAGCGATGAGCGACGAAATTTCGGAATCCGGCCAGGATCGGATTCGCTTCTCCTACGATGTCAAGGATGATGAAATGACGTTTCGCTTTGAAACGCAGGATGGTATTTTCAAGATGCTTGGCATCTTTGGTGAGTTCATGGGTGGCATGGCCGGAGGCGGCGCCGATTTTTAGTGCTGCTTAAAGAAGCCTTACAACCAAAAAACGGCGACTGGTAAACCAGCCGCCGTTTTTTCTTTTTCGCATCAATTTTCAATCGTTACCGATTGATGGGTTGAGGAATTTTAATCCTGGTAGCCGATCCGCCCGTTGGCCCGGGTGATGAGATTGGCGTCGGAGCGGCTCCTCCAAATGACCCGGAATTTGTCGGCCCACCGAAACCACCGGGATTACTGAATCCCCCAGTGCCACCAGTGCCTCTGGTGCCTGTGCCAAGCCCTGAACCAAGCGCTCCACCACTAGAAGGCGGAACTGGAGCGTCGCGGGTAAACAAACCGTCGACGAAACGATTCGCTCGCTTCAGGAATCGTTGGTCACTTGGAATTGCACTACGAGGTCCCGGTCGATAGCCGCCCGGACGCAGTGAACCGCGTTGATTGCCGCAACCACCATTGCAACCCTGTCGTCCGCAGGAAGAACAAACCTGTTGTTGCTGCTGGTTGAAGTCCACCATTGGGCGTGAAATAACTCTCAAATATGCTTGTTCGATGGCCAAGTCGTTCAACCAGCCCGTCGTTTCCGAAGGCATCATTGCAAACGACAGCGGTGCAAAGTCCTCGTCACCACTGCCAGCTTCGCCAAGATACATGCCGATACAACCAATTCCGTCTCTACCAATTGCAACGACAGAATACTCACCCGACGGAATCTCTGGGAACTCAAAAGCCCCGTACGCATCCGAAGTAACCGCTGCGTATACATCATCGTTTCGCAGCAACAATATACGCGTACTTCGCAAATCAACCGGACGTCCATCGCGGCTGTTGATCTGGTGAACACGGCCCATTACCCGGCCGTCAGAAGTTGGAGTCACCTGGTGACTCGAAATCGAAGTTGCTGGTCGTGCGTCAGGCAAAAACAATGACTGACCTGACAAACCGTACAGTCTTGCTGGATCGGATTCGTCTTCACCGAATATATATTTACCGTAAATTGGAAACTTAACGTCACCCGAGTAAAACTTGATCCAGTCAGTATTGATTGTGGATTCGTTGGGTGTTGCTGTAATATTAAGTTCTTGAGGAAAGTCCTCATCCGCTTCCGGGTTGTAGCGAAGGATGTTAACTCCAAATGCAAAGAATGCATTGTCGCCCCATCCCACAACCGCGTAGGTGCCTTGTCGAATATTCGCAATCGAGAATGTTCCGTCCTCTTTAGGACGAGTGGAAGTTACTTCACGACCGTTAGACAGTAGCGTGATTTTCAGGTTGCCGACATCCGCACCTTCGATGCCGTAGACGATCCCGCCCAATGTACCTTGCTCATCCGCCATGACCCAATGCGCACGCAACGTGTCAGTTAACCGGTTTCCATCAGCACCGTCGCTGATTTGACGCCAGCCCGCGAATTTGTCGTTGACGGTCGTTTTTTGAAAAGTATTTTCACCTAGCTGTTGCTGTTGTTGAGCTTGCTCATCATCGCCGGGCAACGGAGGAACGCCGCCTGGAAGATCAAACTTATCGTCATCAAGTTCGTCTAAGCCTTGAAACGGATCGCCACCTTGGTTGGGTGTTAGATTGGTACTGTCAGAGCCTTGCCTACTGTCAGAACCCTGCTTGCTGTCAGAGCCTTGCTTAGCACTAGATCCCTGTGTACTTCCTGAACCTAGACTATTATTTCCCGATTGGGCAATCGACTCGTTTCCAAATGCGACCAACGCCAAACAAATTGTGGCCATCGCCAGGTAGTAACGTCTGTATTGGATTTGGATTCTCATATCGTTTTCGTAATTAAACTCGGGCGGACTATCGAATTGGAATGGTTCCGTCGACGCACGGAGTAAAACAAGCGCAAGGCGGTCAACGATGCATCTCGCTACTTTCGCCATCGGTGACTTCGGGCAACCATCACCGCATCATCCCTGAAAAATGCAAGCAATTTTGAAAACCGATTCTGACTGCATCAGCCTGACCTCAGATGCCGATTGCAACGCTTCATTCAATTGCAGCCGTAGATTCTGCTGCCGCTAAGATTTCCGATTGATGCGATAGGTTTTATAGTTTCGATATGAGCGCGGCTGATCGAAGCGCCTGTTAAAACGCAATATTCGTCTATGACACCCGAAATGAACAGGTTGCGATTACCGCAAGTATTGATTATTCAGCCTGCTGCATTTGCAGCAGGCTCTTAAGCTCAGCAACCTGCTGGGTCAATGATTCGACCTTTTGCGTCAACTCATCCAATCTTCGCTCGTGATTTGCGGTCGCGTTTGAAGTCGAATTCGGTGATGTCGCTGGTGAGGTCGATGCCGCATGGGTTGATATCGACGGCATGTCGTTTTTCAAATTCCGTTCTAATTTTGCCAACTCTTCAGGCATATAGAGCGCGTGTGTCACGATTTGACCGCGTCCAGCTGGAGTCAATTCAATGATCAAACCCTTTTCGATCAAACCCTGAACAACGGGTTTCAATTCCGACAATCCTTCGATTTTTTCCATCCGCGATGCCCGCGCCCGCAAATCACCCAGCGTTTGCTGGCCGCGCAACAGCAACTCGGCCATCACCGCCATTTCCACCTTTTCGACGCCCATCCACTCATATAGTCGATGTTTGTACTTCGACTTGCGACCATCGCCTTGCAATTCCACAGCCGCACCCATTTCTCGCAACTCATCGAGTGCTTCATCAACATCGTCGTGGTCGAGCTGCATCTGCGGACTGCGATTGCTTTTCTGATTTGATGCCGTTGTAATCGCGTTAAGAGTCATCGGGTACGAATCTGGAGTCGTTTTCGCTTTCTCTACCAGTACCCCGACAACACGACGCAAAACCTTTCCGATCGGACGCCACTTTTTTTCCATGTTTTCGTTTTCCAACATTTCGCCGCCACATAATTGGTACTCAGTTTGACCAGCGATATCGAATTTGTTAGCTTCGCACCAACGCATCCAAGATCGCCGCTAATATGAAACAACATGAAAATTGGCTTCTAGAAATCATTGCTGATCCAAGCAATGATCCGCTGCGTCAATTCCTTCGTCTGATGCTGTTTCTATTGTCATTAGTGTATCGTGTGGCAGTCGGCATCCGCAATTGGGCCTATGATCATCGGCTTTTGCCAGTAAACCAAGTCGATGCACCAGTCATTGCAGTCGGCAATCTCACCGTTGGAGGCACGGGCAAAACACCCATTGTTAAATGGCTGATCGAACAATTGAGTGAGAATCATAATGTCGCCGTTGTCAGCCGAGGCTATCGAAAACTGCCTGGTGAATTAAACGACGAAGGCCTCGAGATCGCTCGTCAGTTTCCCAA
Source organism: uncultured Pirellulaceae bacterium (assembly GCA_964405425.1). Taxonomy (GTDB): domain Bacteria; phylum Planctomycetota; class Planctomycetia; order Pirellulales; family Pirellulaceae; genus Mariniblastus. The sequence goes on from CAYONX010000031.1 coordinate 39,198, forward strand.
CGTTCTTCAGATTCAGGATAAGGATCGTGTCGTCGCCGCCAATCAAGCTATCCAGTCATTCCGCAACCACGCCCAGCAGCAATTAGCCATTCTTGTTGATGACGGGTTTCAGCATCGCAGACTGCACCGCGATTTGAATATCTTGATCGTTGATGCGACTGCGCCCTTTGGTCACGGATATTTATTGCCACGCGGTTTATTGCGAGAGCCAACAACATCAGCAAAGCGTGCTGATGCAGTGATCCTGACGCGGGCAAACCTGATTTCCAGTGAACAAAAAGATTCTATCGAGTCGCAATTGCGGCAAGCCACTCCGGCAGTACTTTGGGCCGAATCTCATTTGGTTTGCCAAGGTTGGATTTCCAACACGCGATCCACATTGCCGTTGGATGCGCTACGTTCGTCGAAGTTGTTTTCGTTTTGCGGGATTGGGAACCCCAAAGGATTTCGATTGACGCTCGAAAATGCGAATTTAAACATCGAACATATGTTACCGTTTCCCGACCACCATCACTATTCACATCAGGACATCGACGACATCGTTTCTGCGGCGAAGCTGAACCACTGTGAAGCGATCGTTTGTACGGTCAAAGATCTCGTCAAACTTCCCAAGGACCGTGACTTTGATGTTCCGATTTACGCGTTGGAAACAAAAACGCAAATGGTTGGCGGCAGCGAAGGATTGATAAAAATGATCGCTGAAACCATGGATCGCAGCTAAAGACATCGCCGCACCGAAAAGTGCGATCCAAAGCAGCCATTATCGAAACTGAAAAATGCCCGGCGAAACCATTCTTCGAAATCGCCTCCGCATCGACGATCGAATCGGGTTCTTGCTTTGCGCCGGTTGCAGCATGATGTTGGAGTTGATTTGTTCCTGTTGACCGACCACTGGCAAGGACTCGTCAAAATACTCTCTCAGAAAAAGTGGCCAGTAACCGTTCAGGAATCGTCGAACTTGATCAAAATTTTCCTGTTGCCGCATCATCGGCCCAACGCTGGCGAAAATCTGAGTCATCGCCTTCAAGTCTTTTTCATCCAACCAACGATCGTAAATCTGTACCTCGTCAATCCAGACTTTCCCCGGCCCCATCATGTCAAAACCAATTCTAACCGAACCAGACGAATCCTGCGGTAAATCATCAAAATGAACCGCATATCGCTTCCAGCCACTTGTCAGTTGATTCAACCTCTTGTCGACAACCAACGAGCCCAACTCGGCAAAGCGATAATATTCCGAGCCAGCATCATTGCATTCCACTGAGATTCGTAGCGGGGGTTGGTTCTGTTCATTCTCTGTCTTCATCCAAACCGAAACCGACAATCGACCAGTTTCCGATTGATCAAACGGATTACTGCGAACCCACAAACTGTCAGAGCTTTGGTTGTGGACACTGAGAGACACGCGACCTTGATAGGCATCCTGCGTTTGTAATTTCACCTGTTCATTTGTCGCATCGCTGCTGGTCCATCCGTTGCCAAAATCGCCATTCTCGAAACCAGGGTTACGCAACACTCCGATATCCTTGGCGTTCCCCGACGCAATCAACCGTGACCGCAACTTGTAATAAGAATCACGCAGTTCATTTTGTGCCTGTTGCGGATAGGAGTAACTGTAGCCGGTTAGACGCATCGCAGAATCGTCGCACAGCAATCCGATTAAACCAAACGGCGGGATTTTTAGTTCCGCTTTCTGCTTACCAATCTTACGAACGCTGTACTCAGAATTTACAGACGATACTTCGCTTGCATCGGCAACCTTGCCGCCAAGGAACCTGCTCTTTTCCAACCACCCCCAATCACCCCGAAAATCCAACTGAGTCGTGGCTGTCCATGGTGATGCATTGACTAGATAAACGTACAACGATGAACCAACTCGCAAATAGCGAACGCCCACAGGGTGTTTTTCGTCAGGCGACTTCATGTGGGGAACGTTTTCGAATGCCCGAGCGGGCAATTCCGAAAACGTCATCATAAATTGCCGCAATTCTGGATCAACGCGAGTGCCCAGCAACACTCCACCGTCCACCAACATTCTGGAATCCGAACTCAAAATCGCCTGTGCAAATCTTTCTCGATTCCAATATCCGCCAAGGTCCAATTGCTGCAAACGCAGGATGGGTTGATCCTGTTCGGAAAAGAAACCACTGTTTTCAAGTTTCTCAAACCGCGCCCACGCGCTTCGCTGTGTGAACAAACTGGCTGGATATAGCGAATTGTTAAACCACTCGTCTAAACCCGATGACGTTTGCGCGACGGTGTCGCTTCGCTTGCTCACCAGCGATTGGATTGGGGCGAATCGATCGGGTTGCATGAAAACAATCTGATCGGATTGTGCAGGCAGTTTTGAATCGAGCCCCAGTCGCAGCATCGCCTGACCAATGTCAGCGGGTCGGTGTAACGAAGGCGACAACGCTGATGCGATTTCCTGATTTCGAAATAGATCAACAAATCCCAAATATAATTTCGCCCGCGAATTGTTTGCACCAACGATCCGACCCATTTGTTGATACCAGTTCGACATCTCTTGAGCGCGCCAATCCAACCAGTCATCAAAGTGTTGATCCTGAAAAACATCAGTGACTTCCTTCGCCGAATGTTCACCGCCCTGCTCTTTCCATTTCCAGAATCGCGCCAGAGTCGTTTCGTCATAGCCGGCAATATTGCTACCGGGCAACAACGTGCATGTATCTGGCCTGCAAATGACAGCGACGCCCTGGTAAGAATCTTTTTGCTGGTAGCGATCGACAAATTCAGCAATGACCCGGTTGACCGATTGTCGAACCGCACCGCTCAACGGATTGTAGGCTGGCGTGTTAGCTGAATCGCTCGATACAACTGCCAAACGGTTGTTCACTAAAGGTTCATCGCTGCGGTTGCCAAACTCGATTTCGCTGAATCGTTGATTGAAAGCCATGACGGGAATAAACGATAAGCCCTCGCTTTCGAAAACCCGGTAAATCAGCTCAACCACATCTTTGCGGATGGGATCGTGGCCGCTGCTTGAGAATACGCCACTGTCATATCGAGGACTGCACGACACAGATTCCAACGGCATCAAAGAACTGCCTTCACCAAAAACATTGATGAATGCACCACCTCCACCTATTGCCTTGATGTGGTCTGCCAAACGGCGCGTTCCTTTTAGAAACGTACTCCAATCCGTAATTGATTGACCAAAATTCTGATCAAAAAAGTCATGCGACGAAAAATTGGCCGCGAACATCGGTTGCTCATAAAACAACATCCGTTTGCGAGTTTCCAATTTTCTGGTTTGCTCGGTACGGGTTGAATCCTGAGCTTCGGACGCTGAATAGACACGAATTTTTCTATACTGGCAGCTGGCTTTTTGGTCACGGTTGGCGATCAACAAAAACACTTGCTCATTTTCCGGCCAAAACGAAAACCGGTGTCGCGTCGGTTTTGCAGCAGCATTGCGACTGCTCACTTCCAATGGAACTCTTACTCCTGATTCGGCACCAAAATGAGGCACCTGCCCGGATGTATCGGTCTGAAGAATACTAAAACCCATCGTCATTGGCTGATTGGACGCATACTCAACCTCAATGAAATGTTGTCTTCCAGATTCACGGATCTCAATTGGAATTGCCTGCCAACCCCCGACCGGAAGAAGTATTTGATTCCTGTCCCGGTCAAATTGATAATTGCCGATCGTGGTCGCAGCGGAAGTCAAGCCAACCGCACGGGAAAATTGATTAAACTTCTGCGGCACTAGATTGTGACGCAAGTCGGAAGGATTGAATTCCGCAATCAATTGTTCGGTGCCAGTTGCAGTTTGATTGATGTTGCGATCAACCACGACTAACTGAATCTCGCGAACCTCTAAAGCTTTTGATCGAACAAATCGTGTAAGGCCCCCGTCTCCGCCGGAATCCAATTGCAGTCGCAGATTGTAAACCCCTTCTTCTTTGGGCACATCGACGCTGAAAGGAACATAGGATGTCGATTTTTGATTATTCAAGCGCAGCGGCAACGTTTGCGTTTCGACATACGGTTGATTGTTGCGGGCCGTATATATATCAATCTTACAGGAATCAACATGATTTTTCGTGCGCAATTGATTGGCGCGAAATTCAAACTCGAACCTTTCACCAGGTTCAAAGATCATGTGCTTGCGAGTCGACTTGAATTGCACAAAGTCGCCTGGAGCGCGCGTGATCGAAAGTCGATTGTTTTGTTGATCAATGACAACAATTTGGTCCTGGCTCACCACATTCGATAGATCAAATTCAAAAACCGATTCTTGATCAGCATTGTCATCACTGTCGTCGCCAGACAATTCGACGACAATTTTACAATTGGGTTCGGCAACGACATCAAATTCCATTCCTTCGAACGCTGAAACGGAAGTTTGTCGAATCGCTATCTGATTTTTTTCGTATTTGGCAAACGCAGCTGAATCGCGACTAAAACCAAGCGTGACCGGGTTCGAAATTTCAGCGTCCAGGAATCGGATCGTTCCCTGCCATTTCCTTGGCTCGCCGCCGCCCCAGGTAACACGCAATCGATGCCGCAGCCGATCACTGGCCAATGAGTCAGATTCAGCCGCGCCATTGAATGATGAATCGATGACTTGACATAGCTTGCCACTGGCTGGTTCAGATTCCATTCCGAACAGCAGAACAATGCTGACGATCGTTATTGTTATTTTACTTATCGACATTGATCGGACTTCCGTGTCCGAGTAATTTCAATCGAGGTCAATTCAGTTGACTGGTTTCCATCTGAGTTGCTTCCGAAGCTATTCCAGAAAAACCCATTGGAAGGGATGCAAAGAGTATCAGTCTGGTAAATCAATGACCAGATCGCGGAAGCTAGCACACGCAAAATGTCTTATCCAAACTGCTTCCTTGTTTACCACTTCCTCCTATTCTTCCTGCTAATTATGATCAGGATCGGGTTTGCTTGGATGAATATTGGACAGCCTAAATCGGAGGCGACAGGATTTCGTTTTGATTGATTGGTCAATTTTCCTGTTTTGCTTGATGCTTGCCGTATCGATCGGCCAGGCGATCTATGTGGCGTTGTTTGCCAGAGCCATGAACATGGCTTCGACTTGTGAAATTTTAAACGAACCGAATCTGCCAGCCGCAGCCATCATCTTGTGTGTTCGCGGCAACGATCCAACGTTACAAAATTGCCTGACTGCGATTGCCAATCTGGACTATCCTGAATTCGATTTGCATATCATGGTTGACCATGAATCGGATTCAGCCATGCCAGTTGTCCGTCAATTCGCCGATCAAAATAACGCGCACATCCATGTGTTATCCGATCCACTGAAAACCTGCAGTCTGAAATGCAACAGTTTGATTCAGGCTTTTGACCGTGTCGGAAGCAAAGCCCAAATACTTGCGTTTTTAGATGCTGACACGGTGCCCCACCCACAGTGGCTGAAATGTCTGGCCAGCCATCTGGCCGTCGAAGGCATGGGATTGGTTTCGGGTATTCGCTGCTTCACACCGTCGGCTTCCAATGCTGGTTCGTTGATCCGACATCAATGGAACTCTGCAGCCACGGTACAAATGTTTCTGTACAGAATTCCCTGGGGAGGAACGTTGGCGATGCATTCAAGCCTGGTTGAAAAACTGGAATTAAAAACGAAATGGAGTCGTGCGTTTTGCGAAGATACGATGATGGCGGACTTGTTAACAAAACATAATTTAAAAGTTTGCATTGCACCATCATTGGTATTACCAAACCATGAATCATGTCAGATCGCTGATTTCATTAATTGGGTGAGCCGTCAGCTACTGACGACAAAGCTTTATCATTCTGCATGGCCGCTGATCATCGCCCATGCCACGATAACGACGTTTGCCTGGCTGGCTCCAGTCATAACGTTGATTGTCGCGATGGCCCTTGGAAACAGTACTTCCGCTCTGTGGTCGATCGCGACTTTGTGCGGTTTTCAAATTGCCAATTGGTTGATGCTGGTTTCAAACCAGAGCTGCGTTCAGAACCAATTAGCCAAAACTGGAGCCTCCAAAGACTGGCTCACACTGAAAAAGAAATTAAAGCTGTTCGCATTGATGCCGGTGACCCAGTGCGTTTACTTTATTGCTGTCGTCAAAACCATTTCGACACGAACGGTAAGTTGGCGAAAGATCGATTATCAAATTAACGGCCCATTTGAAATCGAGCGGTTGAACTACATCGCCTACAGCAAAAGCAATGAAGGCAGCCAATCGTTGTAGCCTTGTTTCTAAATCGCTGCGGAAAACTATTCGACTCCAAAGGCGAGTGCATCACTCAATTCAAAATCTTGAATTCGCCCCTCCGTCAAATGTTCAATCGCGCTGGTCAATTGCAGTTCCAGATCATTGGCCACTTGCGAACACAAATCCGAGACATCATTAAATTCCCAGATGTCGTCTGGCTTTACGAATAGCTGACGCGAAGTTCCTGACAAATACTTCCACGATGCCGTTTGCAACGAATATTGAATCACATCTTCGACCTCGCTGCGGCCAACGACCGCCATCTCTCTTTTGTTTGCCATCAACACATCTGGATCAATTTTTGGAAACGGCGAACGATAAGGAACTTTCAACGCATGCCAATCCGCAAGAAAATCAAATACGCTACCCGGTTGAATAAGCTGTCCGCTTCGTCCTGATCGTCGCAAGGCACCGGGCCAGCGAATCAGCATCGGGACTTGAGCACATTCGTTGTAAAGTGTTGGTCGATAGAAACCGACGACGCCGTGTTCACCCAACGGAAACCCACGAGTAGCAGTCAGACAAAAAAGTGCTTCACGCCCCCACTTCGATTGGTCGATTTCTTGGAGCGCTATCTCCAGTAACTCATCAAACAATCGAATCTGACTGCCGTATGCGATTTGAAAATCCAATAATTGATCTGGGTCGTCGACGGCTTCAACAAATTCTATAGCAGGAACTTCAGCGCGCGACGATGGTTCTGGATCATCGGGATCAGCCAATTGCTCTCGGTACAAATACGGAGCATCCCATGCCTGGGTCAGTCCATCGCAATCGAGAATCAGCGAACCGGGTCCGTTCATTGCCTTGATCGCATCGGTCGCGGCCGCAAAAAAACCGGCCAAATAAGTTTGAGAAATATCGTTTGCAAGTTTTGTCGGCGCCGGACACTCTACTTCGTAAATTTCAGAAAAATCATTTTGAAAATCAGAAAATTTTTCAACACGTCCAGTCACCAAAGTCGCGCCTACACCGCTTTGTACCAACCCATTTAGCAAGTTGTATTCGGTTGCCCGCTTGTCACACGCGTGAATGCCCTTAAGAATTCCACGTAGCCCGAGTTGAACATCTGGCGAATCGGAAATACATTGCTCAAAGACTAATGACTGAGATGCCAATTGGTTGATTCTGGTAGTGTCGAACCAGGTATTGCCATAGGGTCCAAGCACGCTTGGACGCAAGCCATCAGCCAGTAAAACGATTGAGTTTCTCGGTTGGTCCATTATTTCCGTTGTCGATCACTTTTCGTTTTCGATTCACTTAGCATTCAATCCAGGTTCAAGGTAAACGATGACAATTACAGGTGTCTACGACAAATCGACGCTTATCCAGTTGATTCGCCAACATGCATTAAAGCTGGGCGAATTCACCTTGGCATCTGGAAAAACAGCCAACTTCTATTTGGATTGTCGAAAATTGACGCTTACCGGTGAAGGTGCCAACGTTATTGCCGCCGGAATGCTGGAATTAATCAAAGACGATTTGCCGGACGCGGTTGGAGGCATGGCGATTGGGGCCGACCCTATTACCGCAGCTATCGTTACTTGCGCCTGGCAACAAAATTTGCAGTTGCGAGGATTTATTGTCCGCAAAGAGCCAAAAGAACACGGCACTGGACAACAAGTAGAAGGGCCAGTCGTTTCTGGTGACCGCGTGGTTATCGTCGAAGACGTCGTGACCACCGGCGGCAGCAGCGTACGGGCAATTGAATACGCACGCGAATTTGGCTTGACGGTCGAAAAGGTGCTTGCGGTCGTGGATCGCCAGCAAGGCGCCGAAGAGAATTTTCGCAGCATCGGCGTCGAATTGCATTCGCTGGTCGGACTGGACGAGCTGAACATCACGCAGTAGACGCGAATAAATCGCGTTTTTCGCGGTCAGTGAATCTCGTTTCTTTCAAACTGTAACGGTTACATCCAGTTCGACAGTTAGCTCAACTTTTCAAGTGTTATCGCTTCTATCTGATATTCCAGATGACCGGTTCGTACTTGCTGTTCGGGTAATTCAGATTGGTCCGGCGGTCGTTCGTTTTATCCTGATTCTACAGTAATGTTTGCTACGTTTATTCAGAATCCAATGACGATGACATTTGCGAGCACTCGTATGGATTTGAAGCATCGAATCGGAAAGACGGCTCAAACCATTATTGAGTGAACTAAGGAAAAATCATGTCAGCCGTCTCATCACAATGATAACGCTGATAAACATTTGCAAAGGAGTTGCAATGAAACGTTTATTGATCTGCTTGGCGGCCATAGCCTTCTGGGCTGCTGATCAAGGCGAATTGGCCGCCCAATCTGGCTCGCGGAGTGGTACCTACCAATCCATTTTGTCACAATCCGGCCTTAACGGCTATTCACCTTCAGCCGGCTTGGGCAATTATGGTTCCAGCTACTCGCAAGGTTCGGGAACATCCAGCTATCCTGGATTCGGTGGTGGCTACCAATCCAATGGTCCTGTCTATGGCGGTGGTAGTTTTCAATCTGGCCCAATAGTTCAGGGTGGCCCAGCCTATCAGGGCGGAACGATTCAGGGACCCGTGGTACAAGGTGGCACAATCCAAGGTGGCACAAT